>NZ_CP038437.2:611908-1223817 GCF_008329985.2 Halomonas binhaiensis | reverse complement strand
GATCCAGCCCTGGGTCAGATGCTGGGCAAGTGAATCGCAGGCGAAGATCGCCAGGCCATCATCATGATTCGATGGGCCCTCGACGCACCAGGGCCCATGCACTTTCCTGAAAGCCATTAGGCTCGACTTCACCATCTCCCAGATGCGTGATGGTGAAGTTAGGCGCGAACAGGCGCTGCACTTCATCGGACGTTACATTGAAAGGAGGTCCATGAGGTTCAGGACGAGCCAGGCTGATCAACAACCCTGGCGTTCCCGGCGGTACCAGCTGAGCCATGTGAAAGGCATAACGCTGACGCGTTGCCTCGGGCAACGCAATCAGGGCCGCACGGTCATAGAAGGCACCAACCTCTGCAGCCTGTTGGATGTGGAAGTGAAAAAAGTCACCGCACCACAATTCGATGTTTCCCTGGCGCATGACCGAGAAACCCGTATGTTGATAGCGCGCCACATCTCCTGAGCCCTCCGATACAAACTGCTCCAGCGCCAGCATCGAAAGCTCGATGCCAAGAACCGGGTGCTGTTTCTCAGCAAGCCAACGCATATCCAGGCTCTTGCCACACATCGGCACCAGCACCTTGGAGCCAGGTGCAACACCCAACGTCGGCCAATGCCGCACCAAGGTTGGATGGACACTATCGCGATGAAAACCGATGCGGCCTTCTTCCCAGCGCTTGAGCCAGTCTTCCTGCATCACAAGCCCCGTATCAGAACCAGCGATCGCGCTTGCGACGACGCCGTGGCAGATGAGGCACCAGCAGGCCAACCACCAACCCGGCTCCAGCGACACCGCCGCCATACATGAAGTAGCGCATCAGCAAGTCTTCTTTCTGAGTATCAAGACGAGCCTCGAGCTTCCGATTGGCCTGGCCAATGGCAGCATTGGCGCTTTCCAGCTCCTGGTTTCGTGCCTCCAGCTCATTGATACGCTGTTCACGCACCGCCAGATTGTCACGCATGGCGCTGGTGCGTTTTTCCCAGGTGTCATTGATGCCATCGAGCTCGCTGGTCAGTGCCTTGACCCTGTCCTGCAGCTCAGGAAGCTGGTCCTGGGCGCTGGGCTCCTCTTGCAGTTCCTTGCTCTGTACCCAGACCACATCGCCGCTTTCGCTACGCACTTCGGAATATTCGCCATTGGTAGAAAGCAGCGTCACCGGTTGTCCGGCTGTCAACGTGCCCACAATGCGATAACGGTCGGTCGGCCCACTGCGCACAAAGGTAGACAGTTCATCCGACACCCAACGGCTGGTATCGTCCTGTTGAGCCACCACCGGCATGGCCATGGCGGAGAGCACTGTACCCAGTGTCAAAGTCTTGAGAATCGTTTTCATGCCCTGTTCCTGGCTATCCTAGGCTCGAATGGCAACTGCCTTTCCAAGCTACCCATGCGAAACCTTTCCTACAAAATTTTTCACACTAGTCTTTCAAGACCGATCTATCCAACTCGACCGCTCAGCGTGCTCGCTCAAGTACAGTCTTCTCACACTGGCCATTTCCTTGCATCGACCCAGCGCGAGTCATGCCCTGCCATCGCATCCAGGTATTCCACAACCAGGTATTCCACAACCGGGTATTTCACAACCAGGTATTTCACAACCAGGTATTTCACAACCAAGTATTCCACAACTTCTGTGGACAACTATCGGGAAAACCGCTGGAAACCACGACAAGAGCGGCGGAAGCCCTGCCCTGAGCACAAATCGGTCATTATCTGACCAGGCTTTATCGCCAGCAGCATTCGCCAGACCTGTCATCTCGATGGGCAAGACTACCATAATGATCGGCGTCTGTTTCTACCGATGCTGGCCCCTGTCTCATCCGGCGAGTATAATGCGCCACCAGATACATTGGCCCATCGAGAAACTCCGCCGACGGTTGCCGCGGCGTCAGGGAAATACTGAACGAATCGATTCGACGAGCATGCCCGGCGCAGATCGCCTGAAGCGCGGGCATTCATGCAGTGTTTCCTTGGTGGTGCCTGTCTAACCACAGTATTCATTTGCCACTCGCGATATATCGCTGTTTCTCGGCGATCGTTCATGACGCCAGCAACGGTAACGTTTCTCGCACTCGCAAGCCATTCACCTCCGTCGATACGCACCTCCGGTGTTTTCCAGAATCCCATGACGAAGAAACTATTCATCAAGACCCACGGCTGCCAGATGAACGAGTATGACTCCGCACGCATGGCGGATCTGCTCGGTGAATCTCATCAGATGGAGCTGACTGACAACGAACAGGATGCGGATGTCATTCTGCTCAACACCTGCTCTATCCGTGAAAAGGCCCAGGAAAAGGTATTCCATCAGCTCGGCCGCTGGAAAAAGCTCAAGGAAGCCAACCCCGACCTGGTGATTGGCGTGGGGGGGTGTGTGGCCAGCCAGGAAGGCGAGGCCATCCGCAAGCGGGCACCGCATGTGGACATGGTCTTCGGTCCTCAGACGCTGCACCGCGTGCCTTCCATGCTTGATGCCAGCCGTGACAACCAGATATCCGTGGTCGATGTCACCTTCCCGGAAATCGAGAAGTTCGATCACCTGCCCAAGCCAAGTTCCGATGGCGCAACAGCCTTCGTCTCGGTCATGGAAGGTTGCTCCAAGTATTGCACCTTCTGCGTTGTTCCCTATACCCGTGGTGAAGAGGTATCGCGCCCCTTCGAGGCCGTGATGGACGAGGTCTTCCACCTGGCCGACCAGGGCGTACGCGAGATCAACTTGCTGGGTCAGAACGTCAACGCCTATTGCGGTATCAATGAAGATGGCGATGAACTCGATCTGGCGGAACTGATTGCCTGCATTGCCACAGTGGATGGCATCGATCGCATCCGCTTCACCACTTCGCACCCCGTGGAGTTCAGCGATAGTCTGATTGAAGCCTATGGCGAGATTCCCGAGTTGGTCAGTCACCTGCACCTGCCGGTACAGGCCGGCTCCGACCGAATCCTGGCAGCGATGAAGCGTGGCCATACGGTCGAGGAGTATGTCGACAAGATGGAACGTATCCGCGCCCTGCGTCCGGACATCAGCTTTTCCTCCGACTTCATCATCGGCTTCCCGGGGGAAACGGAAGAAGACTTCCTGTCCACCATGGACCTGATCCATCGTATTGGCTTCGATGCTTCCTTCAGCTTCGTTTATTCCGCCCGCCCGGGAACTCCGGCAGCAAGTTTGCCGGACGATACTCCGGAGGAAATAAAGAAGCAGCGTCTGGCTATACTGCAGGAACGCATCAACCAGCAAGCCATGCAGATCAGCCGTCGCATGGTCGGTACCACTCAGCGTATTCTGGTCACTGGTTTCTCATCCAAGGATCCAGGGCAGCTGTCCGGCCGTACCGAAAACAACCGAGTGGTCAACTTCCGGGCGGCCAATCCGACCGAGCTGATCGGTTACTTCGTTGATGTGGAGATTACCGAGGCATTGCCCAACTCCTTGCGCGGAGAACTTGCCTCTGCTGAGCGTTTCTGATCAAGTCCAACTAAGATCGTCCTGCTATAGCATTGCCCTGGCCTAGGTCAGGGCAGTAATCTGACAGCTGACGCCAATTACCTACCACCAACGCATGGACCACTCTGTCTTGAGCCAGCCATCTTCCCAGGCCAATCGCATCATCACGCTCAATCTCGAACCCAACGAGCCACGCCGCTTGGCCAACCTCTGTGGTCAGCGTGACGAACATCTCAAGCTGATCGAAGAACGACTCGGCGTGACCCTGAGAAACCGCGGCAACATCTTCCAGCTCGCCGGTCCCACCTCCCAGGTCAAGGCCGCTGCCAACGTGGTCGAGCAGCTATATCGCGAAGCTGAAGCCGCTGAGCTGACGCCAGATAGCGTACACCTGTTCCTGCAGGAAGCCGGGCTTGAGTCTCTGGAAGAGGATGATGGCAACGAGACTGCCGGCGAGGTACTGATTCGTACTCCACGCTTGGTAGTCAAGCCTCGCGGGTTCAACCAGCAAGGTTATGTCGCCAATATCCGCCAATACGATATCAACTTCGGTATCGGCCCCGCGGGTACCGGCAAGACTTACCTGGCCGTGGCTGCCGCAGTAGAAGCGCTCAACCAGCAGCAGGTGCGTCGCATTCTTCTGGTACGCCCGGCAGTGGAAGCCGGTGAGAAACTAGGTTTCCTGCCCGGTGACCTGGCACAGAAGATCGACCCTTATCTGCGACCGCTGTACGACGCCCTTTATGAAATGATCGGCTTCGAGCAGGTCGGCAAGCTGATCGAACGCCAGGTGATCGAGATCGCCCCGCTGGCCTACATGCGCGGGCGAACGCTCAACGACTCCTTCATTATTCTCGACGAGAGCCAGAACACCACGCGCGAGCAAATGAAGATGTTCCTGACCCGTATCGGCTTCGGTTCCACGGCCGTGATCACCGGTGACGTCACCCAGGTGGACTTGCCTCGTGGACAGCACTCAGGGCTGATCCAGGTGCTCGACGTACTCAAGGGTACTTCCGGAATCGGGGTCACTCACTTTGCTTCCAAGGATGTGGTGCGCCACCCATTGGTTCAGCGCATCATCGAAGCCTACGAGCAGTTCGAAGCTGACCAGGAAGTCGAGGAGCGTGCCCAGCGCGAGATTCGGGAACAGCAGCGTGCCGCTGCGGCCCAAGAGAAGCGAAACGGGCGTCAGGAACAGGCCAGCGACTCATCCAGGGAAGCATCGTCGTGAGTGCGACTGTCGACCGCCAGGTCGCCATTGCTGCGACCGATTTGCCGAATCAGGCTAGCCTGGAGCGTTGGGTCAATGCTGTGCTCACCCGACACCCGAATCAGCAGAATACGGAACTTACGATACGTTTCGTGGACAATGATGAGAGCCAGAGCCTGAACCGCGACTATCGCGGCAAGGACAAGCCAACCAATGTGCTGTCATTCCCCTTTGAAGCACCTGAAGGCCTGGAACTGCCACTGCTCGGTGATCTGATCATCTGTCATCCAGTCGTTGCCCTGGAAGCCACTGAACAAGACAAGACCCTGACGCAGCACTACGCTCATATGGTAATACATGGCACCCTGCACCTGCTGGGGTATGACCATATCGAGGACGACGAGGCCGAGCACATGGAAGGCCTTGAACGAGAGATCCTGGCCGGCTTAGGTATCGCCGACCCCTATGCAAGTGAGGACGAGAGAACCAACGCATGAGCGAAGACCGATCGAGTAGCCAGGGCAGCAGGTCCTGGCTCGAAAAACTCTTCAGCGCCCTTTCCAGCGACAGTGATGAACCCAGCTCGCGTGCTGAGCTCCGTGACTTCCTGCGCGAGGCTGCCACCCGGCTGAAGCTCGAACAGGATTCCCTGACCATCATAGAGGGCGCGCTCAACATCAGCGATCAGCAGGTCCGAGAAGTCCTGATCCCACGCTCCCAGGTCACCGCCATCGAAATCGACCAGCCTCTGGAAGACTATCTTCCGATCATCCTGGAAACGGCACATTCTCGTTATCCGGTCATTGGCGAAAACCTGGATGAAGTCAAAGGCATCCTGCTGGTCAAGGACCTCCTTCCGCTGCTCCACAGCAAAGACAACGTTCTCCCTTTCAAGCTCGAAGAAGTCCTGCGCCCGGCCATGTTCGTGCCGGAATCCAAGCGCCTCAACAGTCTGCTCAAGGAATTCCGCGATACTCGCAATCACATGGCCATTGTGGTGGATGAGTACGGCGGCACCGCAGGCATCATTACCATTGAAGACATCCTCGAAGAAATCGTTGGCGACATTGAAGATGAGCACGATATCGATGAGGAAGTGGATATCCGTGACCTGGGCGACAATCGCTATGCCGTCCGCGCCCTGACTCCCATCGAGGATTTCAACGAGCGCTTCAACACTCACTTTCCCGACGATGAGTTTGACACCCTCGGCGGCCTGGTCATGCAGCGTTTCGGCCATCTGCCCAGCCGAGGCGAACACGCCACCATCGGCAACTGGCGCTTTACTGTGCTCAACGCCGATAATCGTCGCATTCGTCTGCTGGAGATGGAGCCTGCGGCTCCCGCTGACGACGAATGACCCAAGACCGTCCAGGTGACGGTCTATTCTCACTCGCCCCACTTTCTTGAGGATGGATCCACATGCTGGAGCGTCTGTTCAGCGGCCGGGCCAGTTACGCCGCCGCCGTCATTGCCGGAGGCCTGACAACCCTGGCTTCTGCACCCTTTTCCCACTGGTGGCTGGCTCCTGTTGCTGCCGCCTTGATGTATGCCGGTCTCTCTCGCCAGAACGGCCGTCAGGCCTTCATGCGCGGCTGGATGTATGGCCTGGGGCTGTTCGGCACCGGGGCGTCCTGGGTATACGTCTCGATCCACGAGTACGGCTACACCAGTGCCCCCTTGGCCTTCTTCCTGACCAGCCTGTTCGTGGCCTGCATGGCATTGTTCATTGCTGTGCCCCTTGGCCTGTATCGGCGCTTCTGCGGTCAACATTTTAGCGTGCTCACCTTTGCCGGCACCTGGGTGCTGATGGAGTGGCTGCGTACCTGGCTGTTCACCGGCTTTCCCTGGCTGCTGCTTGGCACCAGCCAGGTGAACTCGCCTCTGGCCAGCCTGGCACCCATCGGTGGTGTCTACCTGCTTTCCCTGGTCATCGCCTTGAGCGGTGCCCTGCTCGTGCAAGCGTGTCGTGGCCGTTGGCTGGCTCTCGCCCCACTGGTCGTCGCGTGGTTGATTCCCTTGGTTCTGCCGAACCACTGGACCACCGCCAAGGGCGAGCCCCTCAAGGTCAGCCTGCTGCAAGGTAACCTGCCACAGGAAATCAAATGGAGTGCCGAGGGTCAGCGTGAGGCCGTCAATACCTATCTCGGCCTGACCACTCAGCTTGGCGTCAAGGGAGACAGGAACGGCAGCACTCCAGACATGGTGATATGGCCCGAAGCCGCCCTGCCCATGTTCGAGGATCAAGCTGAACCCGTACTGGCTCGTGCCCAGGCGGCACTGTCCCCGGATACAGCTCTGATCACGGGTATCCTGCAGCGTGACGAGAACGGTAATTTCTATAACGCCGTGGTAGGCATGGGTAACGCCAGCGGCCACTACCGCAAGGCCCACCTGGTGCCTTTCGGTGAATACCTGCCACTGGAGAGTCTGCTGCGCGGTGCCATTGCCTTCTTCGACCTGCCCATGCCGGCCATGACCCCGGAAAGAGACGATCAACCACCGATTCATGCGGCAGGCTACACCCTCGGCAATGCTATCTGTTACGAGATCATCTACTCCGACCTGGTGGCCAGCCGTGCTCGCCAGTCAGATATTCTGCTCACCGTGTCCAACGACAGCTGGTTCGGTGATTCCCTCGGCCCTCATCAACACCTCGAAATGGCCCGCCTGCGCGCACTGGAAAATGGTCGTTACGTCATTCGTGGCACCAGCAATGGCATCACCGCCATCATCGACGACCAGGGCAATATCCTCGATCAGGCCCCCCAGTTCGAAACTGCACGCCTCGACGGTCAGGTACAGGCCATGCAGGGACTGACACCTTTCACTCGCACCGGAAGTTGGCCAGTGTGGCTTCTTGCCGCTCTTCTGGTGCTACCTGGATTGATCCATCGTCGCTCTGGCAGTACTGCCAAGACCGATTCATCAGCGCAAACTCAGTCTGGATACGACAAGTCCTGAAGCCAGGTCTGTTCAGGCGGTCAATCGCAAAAAAGCCCGGACTCTGGTCACCAGAATCCGGGCTTTTTGTGAAACACTGCATAAATGCCTGTATAGACGAACGGTTCATCCGTTCTGGGTTGCTTCCCCCAACACGTCAGGAATGCTCTGCTTGACGTAACGACCAGGAGCGGGCTCCAGCAGCGGAAGTTCGCCATCCCCTGGCTGACGGGCATCAACCATCTTGTCTGCATCGACATAGCCGTTGCCGGTCATCCATTCCTGCCAGTGTGGCCACCAGGACCCTTCATGGGCTTCGGCTCCAGCCACCCATGCCTCGTGGCTCTCCGGCAGCTCATCGTTGGTCCAGTAGCCATACTTGTTCTTGTGCGGAGGATTGACGATTCCGGCAATGTGACCGGATCCTCCGAGCACGAACGTGACCGGCCCCTTGGGCAACAATGCACCGTAGTAACTGCTGTTCCACTTGGCAATATGGTCTTCCCGGGTCGCAACGAAATAGCTTGGGGTAGAGACCTTGCGCAGATCGATCTTGACCCCATCAAGCTCCACACCACCCGGTTCCACCAGGCGATTTTCCTGGTACAAGTGACGCAGGTACCAACCGTGAGTGCCTGCCGGCAGGTTGGTGCCATCGGTATTCCAGTACAGCAGGTCGAAGGCTGCCGGCTCTTCCCCCTTGAGGTAGTTGCTGACATAGAATGACCAGAACAGATCATTCTCGCGCAACAGGTTGAAGGAATAGGCCATCACCCGGCCATCCAGGTAGCCATCCCTCTCCAGCTTGGTCTCGATGCCCTGCAATACAGGCTCACTGAGAAAGACACCGATCTCGCCCGGATCACGAAAATCCTGCAGCGTCGCCATATAGGTCACAGACTTGACCTTGCGGCCACGACGAGTACTGGTGAGATAGGCCATAGTAGAAGCTGCCAGGGTTCCACCAATGCAGTAGGACAGGAAATTAGCCGACTTCTCACCTGTCGCCTGTTCAATGCCTTCAAGTGCCGCAATGGGGCCAAGCTGCATGTAGTCTGCCCAGGTCAGGTCACTCTGGGGAGGCCCCGGATTGCGCCAGGAAATCAGGAATACGGTATGTCCCTGGTCAACCAGCCACTTGACCATGGAATTCTCTGGGCGCAGATCCAGCACATAGTACTTGTTGATCCACGGCGGGATGATCAGCAATGGCGTCTTGAAGACCTTCTCGGTACTCGGCGTGTACTGGATCAGCTGAATCAATTCATTTTCCATCACCACCGCACCAGGGCTGATGGCGATATTCCCGCCGACTTCGAAGGCCTTGCGGTCAGTCATGGTAACGTTGAGACCTTCTGCGGAGTTGGCCAGGTCTTCCCGCAGGCGGGCTAGACCATCGACCAGGTTCTGGCCTCGTGTCTCCAGCGTCTTGCGCATGACTTCCGGGTTGGTGGAAACGAAGTTGGTGGGCGACATGGCATTGACCATCTGCCGCACATAGAACGACAGATTGCGCTTGTCGCCCGAGGTCATGCCTTCCAGGCGTCCGACCAGCCTTTCCACTGTCTCGGAGAACAGCAGATACTGCTGCATGATGGCGTTGTAGGCAGGCTCTGTCGTCCAGGCCTCATCCTTGAAACGGCGGTCTCCCTTCGGCGGCTGTGCCAGGGGTACCCCTGCGCTTTCCCCATTGGCCACCTGCATGGATTGCTGCCACAGTGCCAACTGGTCCTGCAGTAGCTTGGTTTGTGTTTCCCATAGCAGAGTCGGATTGTTCATCAGCGACTCTGCCCCCGCCTGAAAGCTGTTGCGGATATCTTCCAGCACGGCATCAGCTGCTTCACTGGGAATCATGCGGCCCAGCATGTCTTCCATCAGTGCCTGATACTGCTCACCAAAGGCAGATAACTGGTCGCTCCACTCCTGAGCTGCATCCTGTGACATCTTCGGGTCACCAGACAACATTGCCACCTCCTGCACACACGAAAGCTGGGTTCTTGTTGATTGAATTCTGCGCGACGCAACCTCCTTGTCGCATCGGTTCTGCCTGCAAGTCAGAAATCGTGCTCAGGAAGATGTCTTGCGGCGGCTGGAAGCGCGTGCCGGGCTGGATTTCGGGGCTGCCTTCTGGACGGCTTCACTGGCCTGCTCTCCCATCTGCTGGGCGACCTCGCTGGCTTGATTGCCCATCTGGGAAACCTGATCGACAAACGCCTGGCCGGACTCGGCAAGCAAGGCTTCGAGCTGAGCCTTGAACTCCAGACTCATCTCGCTCATGGTGCGTGCATCTTCCAACATCTGCGAAGACAGCTCATTGAGCATCTCAGCCTGACGGGTAGTGAAGTCGTGCAACCCTTCAGTATCGGCAATTTCTGTCGCATCACGCATGCGCTCGGTGCCCATCTGGCTATAGCGCTTCATTGACTCCATCTGGTGCTGCGACAGCTTTTCCATATTGTCGAGCATCAGGGAGTTGAGCTTGCGCATCGGCTCGAAGAACTGACGGGTCTGCTCGTTGAAGTTTTCGAATACCTTGTCTTGCATGGCCTTATCCTCCTGATATCAAGTGGTAATGGCCTGTGGGATTGCAATCGGTCAAGTCGTGAGCCATCAGAAAAATGGTCGTGCTGCATCGCAGCAAACTTCAGTCTGGCATACCCGCAATGACAATTCCATGACAGGAGCCAAATCCCGGGTTCTTCCTTGGCAGCCTCCATATCATTGCCAGTTTGCGTATCAGGATTTACTGCTCCCGCTACGTGTTGAGCTGCTGCGCTTGGTGCGAGAACTGGCCGAGGCCGAGGATCGGCTCGCCGATGCTGCCTTGGCGGCACTGTCGTCTGTGGCAGTATCATCTTCATGGTTTTCGTGACTGCTCGCACGGGCACGGCTAGCTGCCTGGGTGAGCATATCGAGCATCATTTTCTGATAGTTGCCAAAGCTGGCCAGCCCTTGGGAAAGCCCTTGCTGCAACGCGGGCTGCTGGAGAAAAGGCTGCATCAGGCTCATTGGATCATAGCCTTCCACTCCGGATTCCATCTGGCGTTGAATCCGGTCAAGCAGATCTTGCTGGAATGCCTCGATATTGGGCAGGCCCAGTGCCTGGCGAAACTCCTCGGGGGTGAGGTCGAACTCGACATTGATCTTCATGGCGGCCTCTTCATCTACCTATTAGTACCGGTAGTACCAGTCACCTGGACCTGTATTCCGGTACCCTGAGTGTAGCAGTCGATTGCAGCCAGTCTGGCAAGACTGGCTGCGTACCTGGAATGACTTCTCCAGAATGACCTAGCGCAGGCGCGGAGTCGACACTTCTACATCCAGATTCTGTGCTCTATGGCGCAGCAGATGATCCATCAGGGTCAACGCCATCATTGCTTCGGCGATGGGAGTGGCACGAATGCCAACGCAGGGATCATGGCGACCTTTGGTGACCACTTCCACGGGGTTTCCATGCACGTCGATGGAACGTCCGGGAATGGTGATGCTGGAAGTCGGCTTGAGCGCCAGATGAGCGATAAGCGTCTGGCCACTGGAAATTCCCCCCAGCACACCGCCAGCATGATTGGACAGGAAGCCTTCAGGGGTCATTTCATCACGATGCTCACTGCCTCGTTGAGTCACGACACCAAAGCCATCGCCGAACTCGACGCCTTTCACTGCATTGATGCTCATCAGCCCATGGGCCAGCTCAGCATCCAGGCGATCAAAGATCGGCTCACCCAGTCCAGGCGGTAGGCCCTCGGCCACGACAGTCACACGAGCCCCTACCGAGTCCTGGTCACGTCGCAGTTGATCCATATAGGCCTCGAGTTCCGGCAGCTTGTCAGGATCAGGGCAGAAGAAGGGATTGCTATCCACCGCCTCCCAGTCACGCAACTCGATGGCAATGTCCCCAAGCTGGCTCATGTAACCACGCACCTGGATGCCCTGGGCAGCCAGGTATTTCTTGGCGATGGCTCCGGCTGCCACACGCATGGCAGTCTCCCGGGCACTCGAACGCCCTCCGCCTCGATAATCACGAACGCCGTACTTGTGGTGATAGGTGTAGTCCGCATGCGCCGGCCGGAACTGGTCCTTGATCTTGCCGTAATCCTTGGAACGTTGATCGGTATTCTCGATCAGCAGACCAATCGGAGTGCCGGTGGTGACACCTTCGAACACACCAGACAGAATCCTTACCTGATCCGGTTCGCGACGCTGGGTAGTATGCCGGGATGTCCCCGGACGGCGGCGATCCAGATCATGCTGCAGGTCTTCCTCGCACAGAGGCATACCCGGAGGACAACCATCGACGATGGCCCCCAATGCAGGGCCATGGCTTTCGCCGAAGGTGGTTACAGTGAACAGCTTGCCGAAAGTATTGCCAGACATGGGCGTTCCTCAGTCGTTCGGCCTGAATTTCTCATCAACAGGTTTCAGGGAGCCATTTCAGGAGGCAAAGGACGCCGCATGGGCGTCGAGTTCATCAGCGGCAAGGGCAAACACTCCTTGGCCGCCACGCTCGAATTCGAGCCACAGGAAAGGCACTTCAGGAAAGGCCTTTTCCAGGTGGTGGTCAGAATTGCCCACCTCGACGATAAGCACACCGCGATCCGTAAGGTGCTCGCGAGCCTCGCGCAGGATGCGACGCACAATATCCAGGCCATCATCCCCCGCTCCCAGCGCCAGCCCTGGTTCATGACGGAATTCTGCTGGCATGTTGGCCAGGTCACGCGCATCGACATACGGGGGGTTGGATACGATCAGGTCATAACGCTGCCCTTGCAGGCCATCGAAGACATCGCTATGCACCGCACGCACCCGGCGTCCTACATCATGGCGGGAGATATTGGCCCGGGCCACTGCCAGCGCATCCTGGCTGATATCCGCCAGGTCCACTTCAGCCGTTGCCAGGTAATGGGC
Source organism: Halomonas binhaiensis (assembly GCF_008329985.2). Taxonomy (NCBI): domain Bacteria; kingdom Pseudomonadati; phylum Pseudomonadota; class Gammaproteobacteria; order Oceanospirillales; family Halomonadaceae; genus Halomonas; species Halomonas binhaiensis. The sequence continues at coordinate 1,211,310 of NZ_CP038437.2, read as the reverse complement.
CGCAGCGATACCGATGCAGCCAGAGCCCGTGCACAAATCCAGGATGCGTGCCGGCGGCTCCTCGGGAAACCAGGCCTGGAAGCCATCTTCGATCAGTTCAGCAATGGGCGAGCGCGGAATCAGCACGCGTTCATCCACCACAAAGCTCAGGCCAGCAAAGAATGCCTCGCCCAGCAGGTAGGGTAACGGTCGGCGGTCGCTGATACGTGCGCGAACCAGGGATACGATACGCTCCCGCTCCATCGGCAGCAGACGCGCCTCCTGCACGCTGGGATCCACGTCCCAAGGCAAGTGCAGGGCACCGAGTATCAAGGCGACAGCTTCGTCCCAGGCTGAGTCCGTACCATGGCTATATGTCAGGCCGGCCAGGTGGAATTCACTGGTGGCCCAGCGTAAACAATCGCGCAAAGTGATCAGGCCTTCGGCCAGGGCTTTGTCATCGAGCACCAGCGTAGAGGCATTGGAAGCGGTATCGGCCAAGGGGCAATCCTGTCGATAGGGTTAACGATAAGCGATCAGCTAGCCCGACCGCGTTCGAGATTGTAGCGAAAACCCCGCACGATTGCTGTTCTCACACGGCAATCTGTACGAACGAGGCGTCACAAAGAAGCGGTTATCGCCGCCACCTTGGCACGTTATACTGTGCAGCCCTGCCAAAACCCAGTTCTGTATTGCCCATGAGTCGACACCAGCCTCCGCCCGATGATGAAATCAATGCCTTTCGTCAGGCCCTGAAACAGGCTGGCGTACGACGCATCAAGACCAACCAGGCTGATCCTGGCAAACGACGCCGCGCCGACAATGATGAGCTGGATCCCGCAGCAGCCGCACGTCGTGCGGCTGCTCTCAGTGCTGACAACAGCGTCACAGGTCGCACTTCCGATGGTCGTGTTGAAGCCGTGCGCCCATCGGAATATCTCGACTTCGCCCTGCCCGACCTGCCTTATCGCACCCGTAGTCAGCTCAAGCGCGGTGAAATTTCCTGGGAAGCAGGCCTCGACCTGCATGGCTATAACCTGGAGGAGGCGCGCATCGAGCTCGAAAGTTTCCTGCGTGATAGCTATGCATCAGGTCAGCGCTGTGCTGGTTAGTACATGATGCTGAAGGCCTCATCAGGCCCGCGACCTGGCACACTTCTATCAACCGTCCGTATAGCGCTCCAGGCGATCCAACGCCTGGCTGGTCAAGTGGCGTCCCAGGCGAATCAGGTCATGGGCACGATGGAATTCAAAGGATCCACATACTGACTTGGGTATCTCCACCAGAATATCCGGTGGACACCCAGCGATCTTGTAGCGTGCCAGCGCAGCCTGGGTGACATCGAAAGACATCAGAATCATCGCCAACCGACTCCACTCCTTCTTGCCCAGCGCCGCTACGCCACGTTCGGCACGATCTGCCTCTGCGGCGCGACGCACCGAGGCCAATAGCCGATGGGTGGCCTCTTCTTTTTCATCATCGTTTAGCTCATGAACCTCGGCATCATCACTCTCCTCCTTCAGAGGGGTCTGCCGCCCACTTCGACGAAGCTCTCCAAGAAACAGGCGCTTTGCACTGGACTTTGCAAACGGCCTTGAATGGGATTTTGAGCTGGATTCAGCCTCGGCATTCTCTTCGGGCAGCAAATCCCGGAGCGTCACATTCGCTGCATTGATGGCTGTCGCATTGACGGCCATCATCAGATCGGCGTCTTCAGATACCGTGGACAGGATCGGCAAGGGATTGAGCAATCCTCCGTCCACCAGAAAACGAGCCTCATCTTCTACCGGCGTGAACACCCCGGGGATGGCAATGGATGCTCGGATAGCCTTGAGCAGAGGACCACGCTGAAACCACACCTCTCGCTGGCGCACCAGGTCAGTGGCAACAGCAGTGAAAGGGATAGGCAGGTCCTCGATCTGGATATCGCCGATGAATGACTCGATCTTGCCCATGACCTTCTTGCCATGCATGGCTCCCATGGAACCGAAGGTCACATCCAGCAGGCGCAGCACGCCGAAGGTACTCAGTTCCTCCGACCATTGGCGATAGGCCTCAAGCTGTCCGGCGGCATAGATCCCTCCGATCAGCGCGCCCATCGAACAGCCGGCGATCGCGGTGATCTCATAGCCCCGTGCCAGCAGTTCCTCGATCACGCCTATGTGGGCATAGCCACGTGCGCCACCACTCCCCAGGGTCAGAGCAATACGCTTGCCAGAAACCGAAGAAGGATAGCTCTGCCGATGTACCTGGATCATTCCATCCTCCTTGATCGCAATCAGACCTGCTTACCAGGCTAGTCCAATCATTCTCTCAGCCTCCCGTGACTTCCGCCAGGCGCCGCTCAAGGAAACGTCGCTCTGGCTCCTGAGTCACCAGGCTCAGAGCTTGACGATATTGTTCAGCGGCTTCAGACAAGCGACCGAGACGACGCAACAGGTCAGCACGGGTGGCCGGCAGCAGGTGATAGTCTGTCAAATGAACCTGATCGAGCAGATCCAGCCCCTGCTCCAGGCCATCGGCCATGGCCACTGCCACAGCACGATTGAGTGCCACAACGGGACTCGGCTGCATGCGATAGAGCAGGCTATAGAGCGCTGCAATACGTCGCCAATCCGTTTCCTCCGCCGTTGCCGCCCTGGCATGATGAGAGACGATGGCCGCTTGCAATGTATAGGGCCCCAGAGCGGTACTATGCATTGCCAAACCGATCTGGGCCATGCCCTCCTCGATTGCCTCGCTATCCCAGCGTGACCGGTCCTGATCCTCCAGCAGCACCAGATCCCCCGCCTCGTCAGTACGAGTATCTCGCCGAGAGTGGTGCAGCAGCATCAAGGCCAGCAGGCCACGCGGCTCGCTTTCTGCCGGCAACCACCCTACCAGTTGGCGCCCCAGCTCTATCGCTTGCTGACACAGATCATTCCGCACCACGCGCTCTCCCTGGCTCGCGGCGTAACCTTCGTTGAAGATCAGGTAGATGACAGCCAGTACAGCGTCCAGGCGCTCGCTCAGGGCATCACCATCGGGTACGTCAAACGGAATGCCGGCATCGCGAATCTTGGCCTTGGCTCGCACCAGACGCTGGGCCAGTGTCGGCACTGGCACCATGAAAGCCCGAGCTATTTCCTCGGTGGTCAACCCGGCGAGTGTGCGCAGCGTCAAGGCAACCTGTGCCGGTCGCCCCAGAGCCGGATGGCAGCAGGTGAACATCAGCCGCAGGCTGTCCAGAGGTTCCGGCTCATCAGGGTCATCTGCGAGCAGTAGTTCGACATGACTGGCCAGTTCATTCGACTTGCGCTCGCGCATCTGGCGGTGACGCAACTGGTCCAGCGCCTTATGCCGCGCCGTGGCCGACAGCCAGGATATTGGCGTTGTTGGAACTCCTTCCTTGGGCCACTGGACCATTGCCGCCTCGAAGGCAGCCTGCAGCGCATCCTCGGCCAGGGAGAAATCACCAAAGCGACGAATCAGCCCGGCCAGCAGATGCCCGTACTCACGCCGGTAGAGAGTGTCAAGGTTCACAGCCGATACGCCGGATCCACCGGCCGCACTTCCACCGAACCTCCAACGCGCAGCGGCGGGATACGCCGAGCCAGGGCCAGTGCCTCGTCAAGATCACGGCATTCCACCACATGAAAGCCACCCAATTGCTCTCGGCTTTCGATAAAGGGCCCATCCACCATCGTCAGTTCTCCATTATTCTGACGCAGCGTCGTCGCGCTGACCGTCGACTGTAAACGAGCACCGCCGCGATACGTCCCGCTGGTCACCATATCCTGGATCAGGACATTGTAATCCTCCATGACCCCAGCCCGCTCAGCCTCTGGCAATGCCTCCCAAAGCGATTCTTCGATACAGCACATCAGCATGTATTGCATGATCTTCCCTCCTCGCTATTCGAAAAGTAGCTGGCCCAGCTTGGCTGTGCCTCACTGTTATCTCGAATGAAGGTCTGGAGAATCGACATCCGGGTCGAGCTGCATCGACCGGGCTGCCAGTGCATCAGCCATGAAAGTCATGAAGGCACGGATACGTGCCACTCGGCGCAAGTCAGGATGCGTCAGTAGCCACAGATCGGTTGCAAGCTCATGGATAGGCTCGCCAAGCCGGCACAGGGATGGTTCGGCATCTGCCAGGTAGCATGGCAATACCGCCTCTCGCCTTCACCCACAATGGCCGTGGCGGCGACATGGCGACCTTGCTGTGGCCTCTGCATTGCTCATTGTATTACCTAGGTATGACGGTGCTATCGCCGCACGTGATCTACGGTATACAGGGCAGTGGTGTCAGCTATCAGGACGAGAGTGAATTTCGCGTCCGTCTGGAAGACGAGAAGGCAGGCTGGATACGCCGCCTGCAACGGCTCGACAGCGATGCTCCCATCCCTTTCAGTGGTTGGAACGACTGGGATGAAAATGGTGTGCTCAATGCGGATCATCCATTGGCCTGGCGCCCCTGAGCCAAGGAATCTGCGCTTCCAGAAGGCGCTATCGCGCAATATTGCCTAGTCATGTTTCAAGCGTTGTCGAATCTGCACGCTTTCATTCGACTACATGACGTCATCCATCAAGATGTCCTTCACCCAATGTCATTTACCCCCAGGAGAAAGACTCATGTTGCTCAATGCCTACCTGACCTTCGATGGCAACTGTCGCGAAGCCTTCGAGTTCTACCAGCGCACCCTTGGTGGCGAGATCGTTGCCATGTTCACCTATGCCGAGGCCCCCGACGATGAACAGATATCCGTCACGTCCCGGGAAATGATCATGCATGCCCGCCTGGTGGTCGACGGCCATGTGCTGATGGGATCGGATGTCTCGCCCGATTGTCCTGCGCCCTTCGAAGGCATCAAAGGCATCAGCCTGACCCTGGGCGTCGATACTCCCGAAGAGGCCGAGCGCCTGTTCCAGGCGTTATCCGACAACGCCACCATACAGATGCCGATGGAAGAAACCTTCTGGGCCAAGCGCTTCGGCATGCTGACGGACCGTTTTGGCGTTGCCTGGATGGTCAACTGCGAGAAAGAGGCTTAGGGCCTGGTTGAAAAGTGCCTACGCTCGTCGACTTTCAAGACAAGGCCTAGCCTCATGTATCCAGCGCCTGGTGTTCCAGGCGCGGAAAGCCACGCCGATTGCTGCGGCCTGTCACCAGTTCAGGCAAATCTTGCCGAAGTGCTTGCCAGATTCTTGGTGACGAAAGGCTGCAGCAATGTCTTCCAGAGCAAAACTGCTATCGATGAGCGGTTTCATGCCACAGGCTTCGATGGCCTGGATCATTTCCATCTGTTGACGCCGGCTGCCAACGATCAACCCCTGCAAACGCGCCTGCTTGGCCATCAGCTTGGCGGTAGGAATGTCTCCTTGGCGTCCTGTCAGTACACCTATCAGTGAAATATGCCCACCAATGCGCACTGCCTCGATCGACTGCGGCAAGGTTCCAGGGCCGCCCACCTCGACCACATGATCGACACCGACGCCCGCAGTGATTTCCTTTACCTTGCGCCCCCACTCGGGCTCCTGACGATAATGAATCACATGCTCGGCCCCCATGGCCTTGAGCCGCTCCAGTTTTTCCTCCGATGAAGACGTAGCGATCACACGCGCTCCCATCATCCTTGCGAATTGCAGAGCAAAGATCGAGACACCTCCCGTTCCCAGCACCAGCACCGTGTCGCCGGCCTTGAGCCCGCCATCAGCAACCAGCGCTCGCCATGCGGTAAGACCTGCCGTGGTCAGCGTGGCAGATTCCTCATGGGAATAGCCCTTGGGCTGATGCGTGAACCAGGTCGCCGGGCGTACCACGCTCTCCAGGGCATAGCCATCGACACCATCCCCCGGGGTGGTGGAAAAATCGCCGACGCGCGCAGGTCCTTCCAACCATGTTGGAAAGAATGTCGACACCACGGCATCGCCTACCGAGAAATCCGTCACACCGTCACCTACGGCCTCGACGACCCCGGCTCCATCCGCCATGGGAATACGACCATCCGCAGTGGGAATGGCACCAATAGCAACGCCGTAATCATGGAAATTGAGCGAACTGGCATGCAGGCGTACACGAATCTCGTCAGGCCCCGGTTCTCCCGGAGCCTCACGCTTTTCCACCACCAGATTATCGAGCCCACCTGGGGCCTTGAGGGTCACGACTTTCATTCTTCGTTTCTCCCTGAATGCATATGTCATTCACTGACTGGGCCATACTCCACTGGCAACCAACGATAGCCCTCGCCATCACGTACCACATGGCCGATGCCGGGGAACGGCATATGCGCCCCGGCCACCCAATGCTGATCTTCCGCAGCGGCTGACAATACTGCCTGACGGGCGGCAATCGCCTGCTGCTGGTCGCTGTCGAATTCGATGGCCACGCCAGGGTCAGCAAACTGCACCCCGTAACTGTGGACCACATCACCCCATACCAGCATGTCATCATCTTCGCTCTGGAACAGGAAGCTGGTGTGGCCAGGAGTATGTCCAGAAGTATCCTGAGCCGACACACCGTCCATCAGCTCATCTCCCGGTTGGAAGGTCTCAAGCCGCCCTGCCTGCTGATAGGGAGCGACAGCATTGCGTGCCATCTCGAAGAAGCCTTTGGCATCTTCAGGGGCAGCCGCCGCCTGTTCCTCACTCAACCAGTAATCTGCATCCGCCTGGCTGACACGTAATTCAGCATTGGGATAGATGGCATTGCCTTCACTGTCTGTCAGGCCACAGACATGATCCGGATGCAGGTGCGTCATCAATATGGTATCGACATCTTCAGGCGTGTATCCGGAAGCTCGCAGATTGTCGGGCACATGCCCCAGGGTCGGCCCAAAGCACGCCGAAGACCCGGCATCCACCAGCACCAGGTGCTCTCCGGTGTGTACCAGGAAAGCATTGACCGCCGTCTGCACACCGTTCTCGCTATCGATGAACAGGCTATCCAGACGCTCACGAATCTGCTGTTGATCGAGGCCGGACAGCAGTGCGGTATCAATACCGACATAGCCGTCGTATAGCGCCGTGACCTCATCTCCACCGACCATCATGCGAAACCAGCCCGCGACCTGATCATGACGCTGCTCGGGGGGTGCCGCACTGGCGACGGAGGCCGCCATCATTGACGATGTCATACAGCCGGCGCCTATCGCCAGCCACAAGGAACGACAAGGCCTGTCCATCAGAAGCTTGGTCATTGGAGGATCCCGTCCAGAGAAATCAGTGTCAGCGAGAGAAGTGACATCGAGAGAAACAGATCACGCCATTTATTCAGCATTTCCTTTATTCGCCTGCGAAGGGATAGCACAGTTTTCCTGTTCTTGCCTGTCCTCCCTCCTATCCAGGCAAGCTGCACAGGAATGGCAGATGAAACGGGCGAGATGAAACGGGCGAGATAGAACGGAGGCTCCTCGCCACGATGTTATCTATTGCAGCTCTCTCGACAGTACCCAATTCTCTCGACCTTTCCCCAAGATTAAGTCGCCTCAAGGCCTGCTACCCATCACCTATCAGGAAAACTGGCCAAGAGACCAGTACACTCGTCGCTTGAGCAATTAGAGAACATCACATGGATATTCCTCACCAGCGGCTGGTCTACTTCCAGGTGACAATCGAGGCGGGTTCTGTGCGTCAGGCCGCAGCACGCCTGGATATAGCCCCTTCTGCTGTCAGTCGCCAGCTCACGTTGATCGAGACAGCTCTCGGCGCTCCATTACTGGAGCGCTCACGCAATGGCGTGGTACCGACAGCAGTGGGAGAAATGCTGCTGGCTTACTGCCGCAAGCGCTCAGCCCTTGATGATGCCTTCAGTGAAGAACTCGATGCCTACCAACGCTTGGAAACCGGCCACCTGTCACTGACCGTCGGCGAAGGCTTCGTCGGCGACTTGATCGATACGCCGCTACGTACCTTTACCGAGAGTTATCGCGGCGTACGCCTCGATGTGAATACGGGAAGCACCAGTGAAATCATTGATGCCGTCGTCGAGGACGAAGCCCATATCGGATTGATGTACCACGAGCGAGTCCATCCTAAACTGCGCTTCTGGCACTCCAGCCGCCAGCCACTGGTCGCCCTGATGTCTCCGACACACCGCCTGGCCAGGGAACAGGATGCCTTGCCCCTGGCGGTACTCAGCGAACACCCGCTGGCGCTATGGCGTACCGGGCATGGGGTTCGCCAACTGGTCGAGGAGGGCTTCCGGGAAGCAGGTCTTCGCCACCAGGTCAGCATGCAGACCAACTCACTTTCCGTGCTCAAGCATGCCGCCCGTTCCGAACTGACCTTGACGCTACTGCCCGCGTTCGCAGCAGCCAGGGAGCTGGAGGACGGCTTGCTCGTTGCCCGTAGCGTGGACTGTGAACGTTTTCTTCAGGCTCATGCTCATATCGTCACACGAGTCGGTCGGCGCATGCCCAGAGCAGGACTGCAATTGTTGCGTCATCTGGAACGCTGGATGCGCGCCTTCAACTCACGAACTGAAGCAGGCATCAACGCCACACACTCCTGATCCGCTCAAGACCTGCAGCCAGGTCAACCGAACCTGGCTACAGGATCACTCATCAGCCTACGCCGTTGCCATAACCCATGGCCACGCTGGCGGATGTCGCCGTTTCCACCCAGACACTCTGGGCGACCGTGTATTCCTTGAGTCCCTCGATACCGCTGGAGCGGCCGAACCCACTTTCGCCAAAGCCACCAAACGGTGACATGACATTGATCGCCTTGTAACTGTTGATCCATACCGTACCGGCACGCAGACGAGCAGCCACCCGGTGGGCGCGAGCTGGATCCTGAGTCCACACAGCACCGGCCAGACCAAAGCGCGTAGCATTCGCCATGCGTACTGCCTCGTCCTCGCTATCGAATGGCATGACCACCACCACTGGACCAAAGACTTCTTCCTGAGCGATGGCCATGTCCTGCGTGACATCGACAAGCACGGTCGGGGCCAGATAATAGCCAGTGGCCTCTGGCGGCAGGGTCTCCGGGCGCTTCCCGCCACACAGTACTCGTGCGCCCTGCTGCTGCGCCGTCTCCAGCATTGAGCTGATGTGCTGATATTGCCTGGCGTTCTGTACTGGCCCCATCAGGGTGGCATCATCATCAGGTAGCCCGACCGTTATCTCACTAGCCGCGCGTGCCAGACGCTCACAGACCTCCTCGAGGATTTCCCGCTGTACCAGCAACCGGGAACCAGACACACTCTGGCAGCGGCTGGCAGCCTGGCCACGCGTCGTCGAGCCCCAGCCTGCCCAGCTCCAGATACGCCGACCGCTTTCTGGCGAACCGACGAAGACCAGCTTGCTGATGCCGGGATTACCGGTCAACGCGGCCCCCGTGGTTGGTCCTACACCATTGACGATATTGATCAGCCCCCTGGGCAGCCCACTGCGCTCCAGCAGCATGGCAATCACCACCGACGAGAAAGGGGTCATCTCCGAGGGCTTGAGCACCACACCATTGCCTGCTGCAATGGCTGGAGCCAGCTGCCAGCCGCAGGTGAACATCGGTGCATTCCAAGGGGTGATCTGGCCGACAACGCCATAAGGTACAGGGCGTACATAATTGAGATGAGACGTAGGTACCGGAATCACTTCACCGTGCTGCTTGTCACACCAGCCGGCATAGTATTCAAACATCTCACGGACCTTGTTGACCTCACCGCGACAGTCACGAATGGGTTTGCCCGCCACGACACTCTCCAGCCGTGCCAGCGTCTCTTCATAGCCGTGTAACGCCCCAGCCGCAGCCGTCATACGCCGTCCACGCTCACTGGCCGTCAGCGCCATCCACTCCTGCTGGGCACGGGTTGCAGCTTCCACAGCATGCTCGACCACAGTTCTCCCCGCATCACGATATGCAACAAGGGGCAGCCCTGTCACAGGATCAAGCAGCTCAATGACCTCTCCCTGCCCGGCCACCAGTTTCCCGTTGACCCAGTTGGTCAGCGGCGTCTCCGCCTGCATTTCCAGTGCGGCCAGCAGTTCGGAGACTCTCGCTATTGCCTTGCTGTTGAGAGCATTGCTGTTGAGAGCATTGCTGTTGCGAACATGGCTGGGAGAGATCATTGCACGTCCTCCTGGCTGGATGATGTATCACTTCCCTGGGCAAGGCGCAGAATCGCATCGGTGACATGGTTGAAATCCGCACTGTCGGGCAAGTCGTCGAGCCCGGCGTGCCAGCGCTCCACCACCTGGCTCAGCAGATCCAGCGACAGCCCCTGACCAATGGCGGCATCGCGCGCCAGACGCAGGTCCTTGCGCATCAGCCCCGTGGTGAAACCGGAGTCAAAGGTGTCGGAAATAATCCATTTGGGGAAGTTGACTTCGCTGACAGCGCTGCGCCCAGAGCCACTGTTCAGCCCCGCCAGGCAAGCTTCGGGTTCCACGCCGGCCCGTTGTGCCAGCGCGACAGCCTCGGCCGTTGTCAGCAGATGTGCTGCGCACAGGTAATTGTTGGCCAGCTTGACCACATGCCCGCTTCCCGCGGCGCCCACATGGGTGTAGCGCGACGACATTGCCTTGAGCATGGGCTCGACACGTTCGATGGTCGCCTCCCCGCCACCCAGCAGCATGCCGAGAGTTCCCGCAGCGGCCCCTGCTGGCCCACCGCTGACCGGGGCATCAAGCCACTCCAGGCCCGCCTCGACGACCTTCCCTGCCAACTCCCGGGTGACCACCGGATCACTGGTCGAGGTATCGACAATCACACTGCCCGCAGGCGCCTGCCGCAGTATTCCGGGAGAGGACTCGATCACCTCCCTGACATGTGCCGACGTAGGTAATGACAGCAGGTAGACGTCGGCTGATGGCAACGCGTCCTCCGGGCTGAACACCGAGAGCCCACGTGATGCCATGCCGTTGCGCGCATTCTCCGTGACATCCGTCCCTAGGACCTCGAATCCGGCGGCATGCAGGGTCAGGGCCATGTTGCCGCCCATATGACCTAAACCTATTACGACGATCTTCATGATAACTCCTGGCTTGTGCTTATCTGGTTTGTGCTTGTCTGGTTTGTGCTTGTCTGATGCGAGCCGCCAGCGCCAGAATTCAGGCAAAGGGACCCCGGGCCATGCCACGATGGCATGGCAAGACCATGTCGTATGGGAAATGCTGAATAAGTTGCTGCGCTTCCTTGGGGAAAGGAAGGTCCGCCTGGTCAGGCCTGGCTGAGCAGTGTTCTCACCAGAGCGCTCCAGTACGTCACGCCAATCGGCGCCAGCTCATCATTGAAATCGTAATTCGGGTTATGCAGGGCCGCACTGTCCTTGCCATTACCCAGCCAAATGTAGGCACCGGGGCGCTGCTGCAGCATGAAGGCGAAGTCTTCCGATGCCATCGAAGGCGGCAGGTCTCGGTGTACCTGGCGGATATTCGGCATCGCTTCCAGCACTTCTGCACAGCGGTTGGCATGAGCAGGCGTATTGAAGGTGGCTGGATAGCGCGACTGGTAGTCAACACTGGCCTCCAGGCCATGGAAGGCCGCCATCGCCGCAATCGCCTGGCGGAAGCGCTCCTCGAGATAGTCACGCAGTTCGGCGTCGAAACAACGTACGGTGCCGCACAGCTCGACGCTTTCCGGCATGACATTATAGGCATCCCCGGCATGGAACTGGGTCACGCTCATGACGGCAGTCTGGTGAGCCGGTGTCTCGCGGCTGACGATCCCCTGCAATTGATTGACCAGCTGGCACGCCGCCAGCACCACATCCTTGCCCATATGCGGCATGGCGGCATGGCAGCCATGGCCGGTGATCTTCACCCGAAACACATCGAACGCAGCCATCACCGCGGTGTCATGCACAGCGGCCTCGCCAACCTCCAGGCCAGGCCAGTTATGCACCCCATAGACGGCTTCCATCGCAAAGCGCTCGAAGAGCCCTTCCTCGACCATGACGCGTCCACCGCCCTCATTCTCCTCCGCCGGTTGGAAAATGAAGTAAACACGGCCAGCAAAATCAGGATCCTTGGCCAGCGCACAAGCGGCTCCCAACAACATGGTGGTGTGTCCATCATGACCGCAGGCGTGCATCTTGCCCGGAATCCGGGAAGCATGAGCGAAGTCATTGGCCTCGCTCACATCCAACGCATCGATATCGGCACGCAACCCAATGGCACGGTCACTGGCATGGCGACCATCGACCCAAGCCACCACGCCGGTACCACCGCCCAGCCCAGTGACCATTTCGATCCCTTCACCACTCAGGATCTCGACGATGCGAGCACTCGTGCGATGTTCTTCAAAAGCAGTTTCCGGATGGCAATGAAAGTCACGACGCCATTCACGCAGCAGGTCCGGGGTGATCGTCGACATAGCGTTCTCTCTGTTTTACGGTCGCATCAGTTGCAGTTACATCAGTCGCAGTTGCATCAATGGCAGTCACTTCGGCTACAGCAGCGCCTGGGCCACGACAGCCGAACCGATGAAGGTACCGGTAAAGACCAGCAGCGACACGATGACCAGCTTCCAGCCGACCTGTCGGAACATGGTGAATTCCCGCGGTGACAGTGCCAGTCCGGCATAGGCAAGCACCGGAGTTACGATGGCAAGGAAGCTCACCGACTCCAATTGTTCGATGATCCAGGCATTGCCAGGGAACCAGGGCAGGGTCACGACAATGCTGACCAGCGAGACCCAGGCCACACCCGGCAGATAGAAAGGAGCAAAGCGAGTGATGACCAGCCCCAGCATGGTCATGGCATAAAGGATCACCATCCCCGGCAGCGCCATCATCAGGGAGCCGCCATTGATGGTATTGCTGATCCATCCGACCACACAGACCACCGCCATGACGATGGCGGTCTGACCGAGGTGACGCTCGGGACGCTCCTCGTCACTGACCGTGGCAGCGAAATCCTGCTCGACGGTGGCCTTGGCACCGACGGAGCGTGCTGCCCGGTGTCCTGAACACCACTTGAAGATACGTTCGGCCATCGGCAGTGCAATGAACAGCGAGATATACAGGCCCGTTGCGTAGGTCAGCAGGTTGCTTGCACCGGCGAAAGCCAACAGCTCATCACGCAGCTCCGGCAAGGCACCGGCAATGGCACCCGAACAGGCTGCCACCATACTGCCGCTACCCACTCCGCACGCCATCGCGAGGGCACGGGGGTCAAAGATATCCAATGTCGTCAGATAACCTGCCAGCAATGCAAACCAGAGTGTGCCGAACATGGTGCCCACGACGTAGACCCCCATGACACCAATACCTTCCGGCCCCTTGAGACCATATCTGTCAGAGATGATCGCAATATTGGGTTCACGGGCAATGGAGTATGTGGCGCCAATGGCTTCCCGCCCCATCTTCAACACCAGCACTGCGAATGGCATGGCCACCAGCATCGTGCCGAGGTTGCCCAGTTCCTGCAGGATCAAGGCTGGGCCGGCACTGAGAATCTGCTCGATCGCCGGTCCAATCGTGGAACCGAAACGGGCAATGAACGGCATGATCGACAGCAGAATGACAGGAGCCGCCGCTTCACTCAGCTTTACCGGCACCAGGCGAGATGTAGCCGAGAACAAGTGGGGGTTGAGCAGAAGCCCGATGATAAAGGCATAGAACAGTGGCAGTAGCAGTAACGTACCGGGCCCAAGCGGGATCTTGATGATGCCGATGGCTTCAGAGATCAAGGCGGCAACCGCCACGATGCTGTGCAAGCGCCAATCGAGGAGCATGGAGAGTTTCATGAGAGTGCCCTGTTGTTGTAATAGCGGCAACGACGGCTCTCCTTACACAAGGGCAGAGCCATATCGTCATCACGAGTATCGAAGCAGGGCACGCTCTAATAAAAGGACAATAATGTACTGTTTTTTAGATCAGGGGCTTTTGAGACACAGGCTCAGGCATTGCTGCTCGGCCAGGATCAGATGCTGTCATGGGCCCCAATGATGGTTTCAGCGACCGCTTGCACGTGGGCCGGAGACGCATGCAGATGGTGCCCTCCTGCCAGCACATGACGTGTGAGATGAGACACTGCAGCACGCCGCTCCTTGCCACTTTCGCTCTCGCCAAGAATGCTACCCTCAGCGGCTTCGATCAGAGTCACCCTACATTCGATGGCACCCAGCATGGCGGTGACCTGCTCCGACGTCAGATGCACCGGCGAAGGCCGCACCAGGCGAGGATCCGTGCGCAGCTTCACGCCACCCTCATCAAGTGCAACGATATTGCGCGCTACGATGGGACGCACCGTATCTGCATCGACCTTGGTCACCCCTCCTGCAACGCGCGCCGCTACAGCACCTTCGAGATCAGCATAGCGCGGAGAGCCAGTACGCAGGCGACGATGCACACGCAGCGACCTGGCCAACTGCTGGGGGGTCTCTTCGGCCGGCGTGGTGAGCGCACCCAGCCCATCGATCAGCGTCATGCGAGCGACACGTTCCGGCATTGCCGAAGCTACCAGGCAAGACACCCCTGCCCCCATGGAATGGGCCAGCAGCGTGGCGCGCTCGATACCAAGCTCGTCGAGGACATCGAGCACATCGTGGCAGTAATCCCACAGGGCATAGTCATACTTGCCTGGTAACCAGGCAGATTCACCATGCCCGGAAAAGTCGATGGCCACAATGCGAATACCCAGGCGCTCGACCAGCATGGGGGCCAGCAGAGTGAAGCTGGCAGCATTGTCGAGCCAGCCATGCAATGCCAGCCAAGTCGGTGCATCCCGACGTCCCCAGGCAAGGCCAGCAAGCCGTCCATCGGCCAGGGTGATAGCCTCGACTGACTGATCAACTGACTGTTCAACTACACTCATGCACTTTCCTCTTTTCCGGCCCGCAGCCGCTCTATCATCTCGACCAGTGCCGCACGTGTAGCTTCAGGCTGTTCCATGGGGAACATGTGGCTACCGGGCACGACTTCCAGAGGAATTCCCCGGCGCTTGAAGCGGCGCCGACGCGACTTGTTCAGCAGGTCCGAATCCACCCCGGCAATCACCCCAACCGGCACCCACAATTCCTGCGGCAGGCTGTCGAGATGATGGGGAATATGGCGGAATACCTCCACCTCGATATCGGGATCGTAGCGTAGCACCACACTGCCATCGTCGAGATCCTGGGTCCCTCCGGCGATATAGTCGTCCAGGGCATCCTCGGTAAAGTCACGGAAAAGCCCCTTGCGACGTAAGTGAGCACGCATTTCTTCACGATTCTGCCACTGCCGTCGACGACCCAGGGTCTTGCCCGCCGGGGTAACGCGGTCAACCATGCCCAGCAACTTGGCTGCCCGTATTGCCAGGGCATCAATCCCCAACATCAGCGGAGGATCGAGCATGATCACAGCGGAAAAGCGCTGAGGGGCCTCACTCGCTGCCATCGCAGTGATCACTCCCCCCATGGAGTGGCCCACTCCGATCACCGGCCCCTCAATCTGCGCGAGTCCTTCCAGATATTCATCACGCAAGGCCAGCCAGTTATGTCCCACCGGAAAATCCGGATGATGAGCAAGGCGATCCACCGGCTGGACATGAAAATGCTGCTTCAGCGGTTCAAGCAGGCTGCGATAGCTGCGTCCTGGAAAGCCATTGGCATGAGCGAACATCAGCGTCGGCAGGAGCGTCTTTGTAGGTGTTGTATTGGGCTGAGTCATCAGGGCTTCTCCTGTACTGTTGCATTCGCCGGGACATCACCTTCTCCAGGCCATGCACGAAAAGCCAATGGGCACAGGCATTTCTCCAATCATCGCTGCAGAGTCCAGCGAGTAGAGATAGCCGCACAACGGGATTACCATGTGTCACCCCATTGCCATTGGCAAAACCAATCCGTTCACTTCGAGGAAGCCTGATGAGTGCCAAGCCCCCTCGCGATACCCGCATGCGCAATCGCATTTTCTTCATCACCGTGGCCGTTGCCGTGGCAGCAGGTTTGTGGTTAAGCCGTTGATGTTCCTTTTCCAGCGCGATGAGCTGTCGGTTACTACGGCAGCCATTCACGCCCATACATCATGCATTTCTTTTCTATCATGGGTTTCTCTGTATGACACCTGTTATAGCGGTCTTGCTCCTCAACCCTGATTCACCACCCGGCTCCACCTAGCGAGCATCAAGTCACCGTTGTGATGGCTGATATTCTTTCTTCGTTCTGATCTCTACACGCGTTGCTGAGTGCCCTGTTTGCCATGCAGACAGTGGGCTTGATTCAGGGGTAGGGTGATCATTGAATACCCATGAACATGCATTTACAGGTTCAAAGTCATCACGCCTGTCACTACCACCTGTCACTACCAGAGGTCGTCATGTTTCCTGTATCAATAAAAGGCGTCTTGCTCTTACCGTCCAACAAGGTGGTATTGGCACTCAATGAGCGTAACGAATGGGAACTTCCAGGGGGACGCATAGAACTCGGAGAGACGCCTGAAGGCTGCCTGGCGCGGGAGTTTCAGGAAGAAATCAGTATAGAAGTGTGTGTCGAGGATATTATCGATACTTACCTCTTTGAGGTAATTCCGCACAAGCATGTCTTCATTGCCACCTACGGCTGCACGTTGCTCGGCCAGTTCGCTCCCCTGGTGAGCCATGAACACGAGATGATCGAAACTTTCCCGATCAATGACCTGCCTGGAAACCTGCCCCCCGGCTATGCAAGATCAATCCAGGCATGGTGTACCAGGCAAGGCGAGCAGATTCAGATCTCTCCTTCTGGTGGCGAGTAATAGCGATATCCCGCCACCTCCCGAAGCCCAAGACGCCGATACAGGGCTATCGCAGCCATGTTCTCGCGACCAACGGCCAGCGCCAGCCGCGACGCTCCCTGCTCGGCAGCCCAAAGCGCAGCCTGGTGCATCATGCGGCTGGCCACGCCCCTACGCTGCCAGTCGGGCAGCACCTCGACGCAGTGCACCATTGCCACACCTTGCGCTATAGCGGCGAAAGCGGCACCTGCCGAACATCCTTCCACTTGACCAAGAATGGCAGCTTTGGCGCCCTTCACTCTCTCCATCACCGCCTGGCGTTGTGGGCCGATATTTCCCGCAGCCCAGATGTCACGCTGGCTCTCAGATGGTGGCCAGATGGAAGAAGCCATTCCTCGAGGTAATGCCACAGTGGCCAATTCAACTGTTGCGGTTTCCATGACCACGGTCGGGTTCTCACACTGAAACCCGCGAGCTTCGAGAGCCACAATTAGCCGTTGTTCGTCATCCACCACCCGAAAGAGTGGTGCTTGTTGCCAGTGTTGGTGCACGGCGATGACAGCATCAATGTCACTCTCTTGCCAGTCACCTATCGCTCGGGCGGAACTGACGCGCCCTCCTGCGCCAAGTCCACGCCCTACGCTGAATCCACCTGCCTTGGCATATTCTGTGGCGGGCCATGTGGCTTCGCACGCTGCGGCCAGTGCTGTATCCATTACGTTGGCTCCCTAATGTTGATAGACGACCGGCTTGTAGACGACTGGTCTAATAATGAGTATGCTGCAGAGCATGAAAACATCCCCCATCAACGAAATGCGCCAGCACATCCTCGATACTGCCCAGATTATCATCAGCGGCAAGGGGTTCTCGGCGGTTGGCCTGAATGAGATCCTCCAGGCAGCAGGCGTGCCCAAGGGTTCGTTCTACCATTACTTCGGCTCCAAGGAAGCCTTTGGTGAAGCTCTCCTGGAGACGTATTTTTCCGCCTATCTGGACCAGCTCGAGGCATGCCTGACCCAACCTGGCGTATCCGGAGCCGAGTTGTTGATGGGCTATTGGATCAAATGGCGGGATACCCAGTCCGACTGTGACCCGAAGGGCAAATGTCTCGCCGTGAAACTGGCCGCGGAAGTCAGTGATCTGTCCGAATCCATGCGTATCGTGCTGCAACATGGTACCGATCAGGTGATCGCGCGGTTGGCACGGGCAATCGAAGCCGGTATGACCGATGGCTCCCTATTGCACCAGAGCAGCCCACAGGATACGGCGACTACGCTATATCAGCTTTGGCTGGGGGCAAGCTTGCGCGCCAAGATCACTCGCGACCGTGAGCCCTTGGATACGGCGCTGAGAGCCACCCATGTTCTTCTGGGGCTGCCTTCTTCCTCGATCTAAAGTTTCCATGATCTAAAACTTTCACTACCTACCATTTCATTCTCTACAACTTCTACTTTGTGAAATTTCGACTTAGCGGAATGTGTTGCCCCTGAAGTTTTACTCTCTGTTTTTTTACCCACTTTTTCGCCCACCCTGTAGACGACTGGTCTACTCTTGAAATTCATCACGATGCTCACAACTCAAGGAGCTACCATGACAACCCCCAGCAATCGCCGAGTCGTCCTGAACTCACGCCCCAACGGGGCTCCCAAGCCAAGCGATTTTCGCCTTGAGCAGCAAGCGGTGCCAACACCTGGCGAGGGACAGGTACTGCTGCGCACGATCTATCTCTCCCTCGATCCTTACATGCGTGGACGCATGAGCGATGCCCCTTCCTATGCCCCTCCGGTAGAGCTCGGCGAGGTGATGGTCGGCGGCACGGTCAGCCGCGTGGAAGCGTCTCGTCATCCTGAGTTCAAGGTTGGCGACCTGGTCAACGGCAATAGCGGCTGGCAGGAATATGCACTCTCGGATGGCTCTGATCTCATTCCACTCGACAACAACATGCCGCAGCCATCGCTGGCCTTGAGCGCACTGGGCATGCCAGGCTTCACGGCCTATCACGGCTTGCTGAACATTGGTCAGCCCCAGGCTGGCGAGACGGTCGTCGTGGCCTCGGCCACCGGCCCGGTCGGCGCGGTAGTGGGCCAGTTGGCCAAACTCAAGGGAGCTCGCGCCGTAGGCATCGCCGGTGGCGCAGAAAAGTGTCGCTATGCAGTGGAAGAGCTAGGCTTTGATGTGTGCCTTGACCACCGGGCTGCGGATTTCGCCGAGCAGCTGGCCACCGCCACTCCCGATGGCATCGACGTGTACTACGAAAACGTCGGTGGCGCGGTGTTCGAAGCCGTTCTACCCCAGCTCAATGTCGCAGCACGCATTCCCGTGTGCGGGCTGATTGCCCACTATAACCAGACAGAGCTACCCGCAGGCCCGAACCGCGTTCCGCAACTGATGATGCAGATACTGGCCAAACGCCTGCATATGCAGGGCTTTATCATCCTCGACCATTACGAGACAGGATTGGCCCCCTTCATGCGCGACATGAGCCAATGGCTGGCACAAGGCAAGGTCAAGCTGCGCGAAGCGTTCATCGATGGACTGGAACAAGCGCCCCAAGGCCTTATCGACCTGCTTGAAGGCAAGCATTTCGGCAAGGTCGTCGTCCGCGTCGGCGAGCTGTAAAGCTTGCGTACCAGCACACCGGACTTACACACCAGAGCATGCACAGAGGCATATCATGAACGTTCTCATTGTCCTGACATCCCACGACCAACTCGGTGATACTGGCGCAAAGACGGGATTCTGGCTCGAGGAGCTGGCAGCCCCCTACTATGCCTTCATCGATGCGGGTGCCAGCCTGACCCTGGCATCTCCCAAGGGTGGCCAACCTCCGCTCGATCCCAAGAGCAACGAGCCCGATTCCCAGACAGACGCCACTCGTCGTTTCGAGGCCGATACCGCGGCCATGCAGGCCCTGGCCAATACCCGCAAGCTGGCCGATGTCTCCATCGCGGATTTCGATGCCGTGTTCTATCCCGGCGGACATGGCCCATTATGGGACCTTGCCGAGGATCACGACTCCATCATGCTGCTGGAAAGTGCCGACAGAGCAGGCAAGCCCATCGGAGCCGTCTGCCATGCTCCCGGTGTACTGCGCCATGTCAAAGACAGCGACGGCAAACCGTTGGTCAATGGCCGCTCCGTCACCGGCTTCGCCAACAGCGAAGAAGATGCTGTGGGACTCACCCAGGCCGTCCCCTTCCTGGTGGAAGACATGCTCAAGGATAATGGCGGTCGCTATACCAAGGGGGACGATTGGCAGTCCCATGTCGAAGTGGATGGCTTGCTGGTCACTGGCCAGAACCCCGCCTCATCCGAAGCATCCGCTCTGGCGCTGTTGAAGCTGCTGTCCTGATCAGAGAGTGGGGTTGGAGCGATAGCAAGCCAACCCCACTTTTCTGGAATCGGCCTTTCAGTATGGATATGTTATAACATCTTGAAAGATACGAATCCGTGCCGCCATCGTGTCATTGGCCCAAGAAACGTCGACAGGCAACTCACTCGTTTCTGGATCAGATCGACACATTTCTCGACCACTTTGACACACAGGAGCCTGCATGATTGCCAAGCGAGAACGCGGCAAGATGGATCGGCTTTTAGTCACGGAGCTGACACGCGTCTGTGAGGCGGCCAAGCCAACCTTGCTCGGGTTCTGTTGGCTGACTCATCGAGTCGACTACCAACACTTTCCCGAAAGCCTGGAAGTGATCTGGGTATTCGATACGCATACCCACCTTGCCAAGGCGTTGAAAGGCAGAGCCCATGGACGAATTCTCGACCTTACCGCCGAAGCCTTTGCCAGTATGGGTATCCACGTCGACGACATCTCTCGCCATGTCGACTTCGATAGCGAAGAAGAGTGCCAGCGAGCCCACGGAGGCAACTGGCAACGACGACTACGCTCGAAACCGGAGAGTCATTGAATGGCGAAGAAAATAGATAGCCCCTGTATATCTGCCTGCCGACTCCAAGGGGAGCTATGTGTCGATTGTGGGCGCACGATAGATGAAATACGTCGCTGGAAGGCCATGAAACGACCAGAGAAAATAGCGACAGTGAAACGTGCCGAGCAACGAGTCAAGAAGCTCTCGCGAGATTGACGCCAGCCCCAGTAAGGACATCATGCTCATGCGAAGCCAGCCAAAGCCGGTGGCTTCGCGTGAGGAGATCTCAGTTACCGTAACGCTCGATCACCTCAGCCAGTGACACATGGCCAAGGCAGGCACCCGCTCCCTGGATACTCTCGCCGCTTTCCAATGCTGTCGCGTAGATCACGGCTGGCTCGGCTTCCAATCGCTGACGAAGTGCCGCTAGTTTCGGCCAGCGCGCCTTGGCGGCAACATCGAAGTACTCAAGCCAGCGGGCAACACCAGCCAGCAGCGCATCCGCGAGTGTCGGGTGTTCGCCAATAAGAAAGGCATCCTCTCCGATCATGGCTTCGAGTTTGTCATGCCGCTCGATAACCCGCTCAATACCTGATTTCCGCAGCATCGCCTGAATGGTGGGGTCTGGCACTTCCATCTCCAAAGCAATCCACAGAGGAGTGAATGCCCCTGTGAAGCCGCTGTTCACGAACCCCATCAACTGATGCATGCGATCAGCCTCCGCTGTCAACGGATCGAAACTGATACGCCGCTCGACGTCTCTGGCTTCTAGCCAGGCAGCAATCGCCATGGTTTCGCTCAGCACCCTGCCCTCATCAGTGATGAAAGCGGGTGTTTCATGGCGAAGATTGATCCGCGCATAGGATGGATCACGCATTTCGCCCAGCATATCAACGCGGCACAGGCGGTAAGGCTGGCCCAGCCATTCCAGGGCAGCGACAAGCCCCATTGAGCTGCCCAAGGGGTAGCCGTAAAGTAGGATCGGTTCCATCGTCTATTCTCCAAGACACGAATGAGTCATGACGCTGCGCAGCTCGGTCCGATCCTACTCGCCTTCCCAGGCAAGTAAATTACGCACTTTTTGGTAACCATGATGGCAACGACGAGATTGTCGCTACGAGACTGCAACGACGAGATTGAACTAAGAAATTGAACTACGAGGCCTGCCATGAAAGATCTGGTTTCACGCTGCCCCATCGAAGAAGTGATGCAGATCCTGAGTGGCCGCTGGCCGACTCTGCTGATCTATTACCTGAAGGAAGGCACGAAGCGCTTTGCCGACCTGCGCCGGGACAATCCCACCATTTCTCATAAGATGCTGACCATGGAGCTGCGCAAGCTTCAGGAAGCCGGCATCGTCGAACGCACCGAGTTCGAGGGATATCCATTGCGTGTCGAATACGACCTGACAGCCGCCGGCCACCAACTGGTACCGCTGATCGATGCCTTGGGCCAATGGTGGGAAACGACCTCAGACAAAGATGAAGAAAGCGAGTCATCCTCCAGCACGCAAAAAGCGTCCAACAGCACGCTTGACCCTCACGTAACGTGATCCTTCATGCTCCAGTCACGCATGAACGCAAGGAGATGAGGCATGTTGCTGCGCATTGGTGAACTGGCCAAACGCACGGGACTCACGGTCAGAACACTTCACCATTACGACGACATTGGTCTGCTCAAACCGTCCATGCGATCCGAGGCCGGCTATCGACTCTATCGACGTCAGGATATAGACCGCCTGCACCGCATTCAGGCGCTACAGTCCCTGGGTATGACATTGAGCGATATCGGCACCCTGCTCGACCAGCCATCGCCACCAATGGCTACGGTGATCGAACGGCAGATTCACATGCTGGAACAGCAGATTGCTCACCGCCGTCTGCTGTGTGACCGGCTGCGAAACATGCACCGGCAGTTCGTGCACGGTGAAGAGCCTGCCATGGGCGATTGGCTGAAAACGCTGGAGTTGATGACCATGTATGACCGTTACTTCACCCCCGAAGAGTTGAATCGCCTGCAGCTCTATCAGGCCGATGCCGAGTGCGAGACACAATGGCAAAACCTGATAACACAGGCCGAAACATTGTTGAGCCACAACGCCTTGCCTTCCTCGACCGAGGCCCAGGAGCTAGCCAAGCGCTGGATGACGACACTGGAGCGCGATACGGACGGCGACCCTCGCCTGCTCGACAAGCTGAATGCCATGCATGCCAATGAGCCTGGGGTCCAGAATCAGCTAGGCATTTCCACGCAAGTCGCGGACTTCGTGATGCAGGCACTTGCCTCGCACAAGCTGGCCATCTACCGGCAATACCTGTCGGAAGACGAGTTCCAGCTCATGAGCGAGAACTATCCACAGTGCATGCATGAATGGCCCCCCTTGATGGCCCAGCTCCGCCAATTGGTGGAAGATCAAACACCTCCTGAGGCACCTGCTGCCCAGCAACTGGCAGGAGCATGGCTGGCATTATTGCGAAGGTTTGCCGGTGACAATCTCGAAACACACGCGAGGATTCGCCAGGCCAACGAACAGGAGCCAGAGCTGAAGAAAAACACATGGATGAACGAGCCCATGCAGGAATATCTGACCCAAGCCGTGACGCACTTGATGGAGAGCTGACGCTGATCCTTGGGTTCGCAGGATGACCGATGCGTGATATCCATGCATCCCATTCGTTTGGAGTTTCCCGCTTGTCTGCCCTGGCCCGACAGCCAGATCCTCGGCATGGCCAGGTGCAGACAAGCAGGAACACCGGTTCATCACTCCAGCTTCAAGGCAAGTTTTCCCAGATAGTGCTCACCAAGGGCTCGATGAGCGTCTGCGGCCTGCTCGAGTGAAAATGTGCGAGCAACGTGCACTTCGAATGGACCGGACTCGATCAGGCGATTGAGCTTTTCGAATACCGCACGCCCCGCTTCATCACCGACGTACTCCTTGATCTCCACACCGGGCCGAGCCTGAGGCGCTGGACTCACTCCACGTGCATAGGCAGCGCGCCCGCCGTTACACAATGCCTCAAGCGTACGCTGGGCGACTTCCCCGCCAGCAGTGAGCAATGCTGCATCCAGGCCCTCCGGCGCAAACTCGCGTGCCGCTGCAACCACATCATCCTTGCGTCCATTCACTGTCGCATCAGCTCCCAGACGAGTGGCCAACGCCACGCCATCCTCACCCGAAGCGACCGCGATCACACGCACCCCCATCCGCTTTGCCAACTGCAAGGCCAAGTGTCCAAGACCACCGCCTGCACCAAAGATCAGCAGTGACTCTCCTTCCTTGAGTTGCAACGTATCATCGAGCCCCAGAAGTGCTGTGATCGCGTCTACCGGCATCGCTCCCGCCTGTTCTATGCTCAGGTTTGCCGGAACAGGAAAGACGAAGTCCTCTTTTACCGCGACATACTCGGCATAGAACCCGCCTTTGGGGTTGATGTGCCGATCGGCATATACACGATCCCCTGGCTTGAATCGTGTGACATCGCTTCCCGTCATGGCGACGGTACCTGCCCCATCAAAACCGATGACATAGGGAAATGTTGGCTCACTGCCATGCCGCTCACGAAAGAGTTCGGCAAAAGCTCCTTCGCGCTCCCATTGATCCCATACCCCTACGCCAACAGATTCCACTCGGATCAGAATCTCATCGGGTCCCGGATCAGGCACGGGAACCGTCTGTAGTGCCATCTCGCCGATGCCGCCAAAGCGATTGACCGCAACCGCCCTCATGGTGTCAGGAATGCTCTGTGCCATAGCCTTGTTCTCCTTTGAGTCCTATTACAGAACTCCAAGGTAGCCAGCCCCACTCCTATCCGGTAGATGAACCAGATGCATATGACTATGCCGATTTATGGATAGATAGGAGCACATTACCGCCAGGGACCTTCGAAATGGGCGATGTGCCTTGGTCAGTCCAGCGTCTGGTCCCGGTGATACTATGACTTCAATCGACCTCATCCAGCACCAACGAACAGAGCAAAGAACGGGCGAGGTCATCAATACTCAGATCCACTTTCTCAATCTATGCCCTCACTCGGCTAGCCGAATCAGCTTCTCTGGAGATGAAGGATGCAGGCGATCAATGCAAGAGCAAGCGCCCTGGTATTGGTGGATTATCAAGCGCGCTTGATGCCCGCCATTCACGACGCAGAAAAAGTGTCGAGCAATGCCCGGATCCTCGCTCGAACAGCGCAGATACTTGGCATTCCGGTGCTCGGAACAGAGCAGAACCCGTCGAGGCTTGGGCCCAACATCGCACCGGTGAAGTCCGAATGTACTCATACCCTCGCCAAAACGCACTTTGACGCTTGCGCGGATGGGCTGGTTGAGGAATTGGCAGGAGCCACCAAGAAGTGTGATCAGGTCATCATTGCTGGCTGCGAAGCGCATGTTTGCATGCTGCAAACAGCGCTAGGCCTGCTTCGAGCCCGCAAACGGGTATGGGTGGTAGCAAATGCCAGTGGCTCGCGTCACCCCGAGGACCATGCAGCGGCCATGAACCGACTGGAGCAAGCCGGGGCGACCATCGTGACCCACGAAATGGTGCTGTTCGAATGGCTGCATGACTGCAAGCATCCACACTTCCGGGAGGTGCTGGAGCTCATCAAGGCCGCCGACTAGCGGGAATTATGCAGGTTAATTTATATCTGCAGGTTCTTTATGAGGAAATCGATAAACACCCGGCATTTCAGACGGACGCGATGATCCCCTGGAAAGACGACACTGACGTCCTGCTGAGGTAATGACCAGTCAGGAAACAGGTGAACAAGGTGTCCTTGGGCAATGTCTTCCTGAGCCATCCATTCAGGCAGAATCGCGATCCCCAGACCAGAGCGAGCCATGACCTTCGTGGAAGACGATGCGTTACTGTGGAAGCGTGCGACAGCGCGCACCTCGAAATCCGGGTGATGGCTTTTGCGTAATGTCCACTGCGTGGGCGTGGGCAAATTGGTGTTCGCAATCCATGTGGCCGAATTCACGTCATCCAGCGTGTTGATTGGGTTTTCCTCCAACCACTGAGGAGAAGCCACCATCACTATTCCATAACTCGCAAGTTTTCGGCTCTTCAGAGAGGAGTCACGCAACGTACCCAGACGGATTGCCAGATCTATCCGTTCATTGACCAGGTTATTCAAGGAAGAGTCAGCATAATAGCTGATGTTGATACCAGGATGCTCTTTGCAAAATTCTCCAACCAAGGGAAGAACAAACTGCTCGCCAAATTCTGCTGTGGAAGTGATCCTCAACTCTCCACTAAGTGAGCGATGTATATCCGCAACATTTTCCAGCGATGCCTCTATATTAGCGAATATTTCTTTAAAATCATGATAGAGCGCTTCTCCTGACTCCGTTAGAGATATTCCTCGTGAATTACGAATAAGCAAGGGAACATTCAGAGCCTCCTCCAGTGACTTCACATGGATACTCACCATCGCCTTGCTAATGAAAAGCCGCTCTGCTGCACGGGTGAATGATCCACTATCCACCACAGACAAAAAGGCCTGTATGCGATTCAAATGATTATGCATTGACGGTTAATAATAAGTAAACGATGCGTTCAAAGTAATTTAGTCGACGCCTTCGGTCAAGCCAAATTAGACTTCACACCGGAGGTCTAAAATGACATATCGTTATCGTATTGCCTTGATTTTCCTGATCGGTTTCTTTATCGACTGCATAAACATCTTCATGTCAGCAATTGCCTTGCCGGATATTGCTCGCGAGCTGCAGGTTTCTGAATCCAGCATCACTTGGGTAGCCAATGGTTATATCCTCGGGATCACTCTTGTCATTCCGGTCAGCAACTGGCTCTCCAGCCTTTTTGGAGCACGCCTGACCATTATGGCATCCATGCTAATATTTTCATTTGGTGCATTCTTTTCAGGAATATCCGATCACCTTTCATTACTCGTACTGTCCCGCATCATTCAAGGGCTCGGTGGTGGCCTGTTGATCCCAGTCGGCCAGGCGCTCACACTTAATCTATTCAAGAAACACGAACGTGCCCGGATCTCCACATTGGTCATGACAGTGGCACTGATTGCGCCAGCTATTTCTCCCAGTACAGGCGGCGCCATTGTCGACCACTTTTCCTGGCGCTGGGTATTTTTGAGCAATATCCCGCTGAGCCTTGCAGTTGCTGTACTGGCATTACTCTGGATCAGGCCAGAGAAAATCATAGTTCGACGCCCGGATCTTAAGGGACTTCTACTGATCAGCCTTTCGGTTGCCACACTACTGCTTGGATTATCTCTCTATGCCGACTCTGCTGCCAAACATATACCTCTTGGCTTGGTCATGCTGGGAATTTTCTGCGCTCAGCTTTATTGGAAGCATTACCGTAACAAGCAAGATCCGATTCTCGATTTAAGCATGCTGAACAACTCTCGCATGCGTCTTTCAGTTATGGTCTATCACGCTGTTCCTGGTGTTTTTACCGGCGTGAATCTATTGAGCATTTTTTACCTTCAGAGAGTGCTGGGATGGTCAGCCGGGCAATCTGGCCTGTTGATGGTGCTTTATGCTGTAGCAGCCTTCTTCGCCATACTGACCTGTGGACGACTTTACAACCGCACCGGAGCCATGCCGTTGTTCTTCACCGGCATAGTGCTGCATGCTGCGGGCATTGCCTTACTTTCTCTGGTTGGCCAGGCACACCTTTCTTCACTATTACTACTGGTCGCCGCGTATCTGTTGATGGGAGCGGGTGGCGGAGTTGTCGCGAACACTGCTCAGACCACTGCCATGCTGGATTTCGAAGACGAAAGTCTCGCCCGGGCCAGTACCATCTGGAATCTCAATCGCCAACTATCGCTCAGTATCGGGGCGGCAGTCTTCACCTTCATCTTTAACCTGTTGCAACAGCAGACCACTACGACATCGGCCTATCACATCACATTTCTTATTGCGGCTGCACTGGGATTACTCCCCTTGCTCCGCCTCTCTCAGCTCAGCAGACATCAGGAGTCGCCATGCAGTCCCGAAGGGAATTAATTGCCTATCACAGTGTGATTGAAATTCATCAATGGATAGAAGACGTTTTCACCGGAAAAAACGAATATGACGCTTCACTGGAGAAGCTGCTTGGTAGCTTCAGTGAAAGCTTCACTATGGTGACAATAGGGGGCCAGACAGCAAACTTCTCCCAGGTTGAGAGCCTGTTTCACAAAAACATTGGCCGTTTTCCGGATCTGCGCATTGCCATTGATGGTTACGAGATGCTGCTCAATGCGCCCCATGGCGTGATGTGCCGATATCGGGAAACGCATCACAACGCCGGAGAAGTCTTGACGCGTTGGTCAGTGGTGATGATTGAGCTGGATAAGGACAAGCCGCGTTGGCGCTACCTTCACGAAACGAAAATAGCGGAGTAATGCATGATGCCGGCCGGCTTGTGACAGCCCATTCCATCAAGATGTCACAGGCCGGCCGAAGTGTGATATCACACTCGTGCCGAGCTTTCTCTTGCAGCAGGCTCGGGGACATCAGACACGACAAGTGGATAATCGGTATAGCCCGCGGCACCTCCTCCGAAGAAATGTGTGGTATCGAGTTCATTCAAGGGAATGCCTTGGCGCAGGCGCTCCGGCAGATCAGGGTTGGCGATGAACGGTCGCCCGAAACCAATCAGGTCGGCCCAGCCATTACGCAGTGCCGTTTCGGCTCGCTCCTGCGTGTACTTGCCTGCATAGATCAGCGTGCCACCATAGATCAGGCGCAGCGCTTCCTTGAACGCTTCCGGCATCACCGGCGCGTCGTCCCAATCCGCTTCGGCGACATGGATATAGGCCACTCCGAGCTCATCGAGACATTTTGCTGCGCCCAGATAGGTGGCCTGTGGTGTGTCATCCACGGCACCTTGCAATGTGGTCAATGGCGCCAGGCGAACGCCGAGGCGCTCAGGCCCGGTAACAACAGCCACCGCTTCGACGACTTGCTGCAGAAAACGCAGCCGGTTGCTCAGGCTGCCTCCGTACTCATCAGTACGCGCATTGGCCTGGGAATCAATGAACTGGTTGATGAGGTAGCCATTGGCCGCATGCAGCTCGACACCATCAAAACCTGCTGCCATGGCGTTACGGGCAGCATCAGCATAGTCGCGCACAATGCCGGCAATCTCTTCTGCATTCAGCATACGCGGAGACGAGTGCTGCACCATCTGCCCTTCACCGGCCTGAGGCCCTCTACCCTCAGGATCAATGAAGACCTTGACGCCTTCGGCCATAAGCGGAGAAGACGACACCGGTGCAGCGCCACCAGGTTGCAAGGAAACGTGGGAAACCCGGCCGACATGCCATAGCTGAGCGAAGATACGCCCCCCAGCAGCATGCACTGCATCGGTCACAGCGCGCCAGCCAGCGACCTGTTGAGGAGAATGAATACCTGGTGTCCAGGCATAGCCCTGGCCTTGCTGGCTGATTTGCGTGCCCTCAGTGATGATCAATCCGGCAGAGGCACGCTGGGCGTAATACTCGGCCATCAGCTCAGTGGCAACATTGCCGTTGGCGGCACGTGCGCGGGTCATCGGCGGCATGACGATGCGGTTGGGTAATTCCAGCTCACCCAGACGGTAGGAAGAAAACAGCATGGTTCAGCGCTCCTGCACGGCAGATGATAAAGCATTCATCGCAGAATTCATGCGAACTCCTAAGGTGTCGAGCGCCACCGCTTCGGCCATGGCCCTGTTGCCGGCATCCCCTGGATGCAAGTGGTCACCGGAATCGAAAGGTTCCGCCATACGCGCAGGATTGTCAGGGTCACGCAGTACCGCATCAAAATCGACTACAGCATCGAAGGCATCACTTTCGCGAATCCAGGCATTGACCTGTTGGCGCAAGGTATCCTTGTCGGGGTGGTAATAGTCTTCCAGCGGCGTATCAGGCAGTGCACCAAGGAAAGGTGGCAACGTTGCGCCGATCACACGCAGGCCTCGGCTCCGGGCTCGTGCGATCAGTTGCCGATAACCGGAAACCAGCGTTTCCAGCGCAGGCCGAGAGCCATCCGGGAAAAATGCCGTTCCCGGCCAACTGATGTCATTGATGCCCAGCAGCACCACAACACTGCGAACGCCCGGCTGGGCCAGTACATCACGTTCGAGGCGAGCCAAGGCATTGACACCCATGCCATCGGACAGCAGGCGAGCACCGGAGATACCCGCATTGATCACCGCCACTCCCTGTGGCGCCAATCGCTCGGCCAGGAAGTCCGTCCAGCGCGTGTCGGCATCCAGGCTGGCAGCCGCACCATCCGTGATCGAGTCACCAATGGCAGCCACACTCCAGGCCGAAGCCTCTGCCTCCACTTCGATAGCGCTAAGCAGCAGTCGTGCTGTGGTAGCCTGCGCGTCCACGGCAAGATCACGCTCGGCCGTCCAGTTTCCCGCCGCTATCCAGGCAGTCTGGCGCCCATCCCAATGAAAGGTGGATAGCGGTGTCTTCTGTGGCAGGTACAGGCTCACACTGACCCTCGATAACGCAGCCAGGGGAAGCGCGATGAGGTCACTGGTCAACGAGGCGCCAGGGGCAATGGTCACTGTCGGCTCTCCATCGAACGTGACAGGCAATAGCTCCCCTGCGAGCGCACCTTGCATGCCTTCCCGTCCTACGCTGGCACCTCCTATGACCAATGGCGCCTTGCCATAAGCGTTGGACAGCACGATGCGCAGCCGCCTTCCCCCCAGACTGATACGCGCTACCTGACGTACCGTCTGGTCGTGCAGCTCGTTCGGCACATTGGTGGGGAACAGGAAGCCTGGCTCCCACACCGCTTGCGGACTGGCTGTCCAACTGGCAACCCAGGCAGGAGCAGGCACAACTTCATCAGTGCATGCTCTTGCCCTGTCACCGGCGTTATCGAGCGCTACTGCGTTCATGTCGTCGAAAACAGGTTTCATGATTTATGAACTCATCACCAACAAGAGATTTGATGATGAATTCAAGGACACAAAAGGAATAGACTGACTGAAGGACAAACATTCATGAATTGAATTCACAGGAGTCCTCTGTCATGGCTCGACTCGACGTCAACCGTGCCGGTGAGCTGGAAGTCTTCGTCCGTGTCATCGAGCTGGGAGGCTTTTCCGCTGCTGCACGCGCCTGTGGCATGACGCCCTCGGCGGTGAGCAAGCTGGTTACACGACTGGAGAAGCGGCTGGCAACCCGCCTGGTGAACCGCTCCACGCGCAAGCTGCAGCTCACCCCGGAAGGATGCGCATTCTATGAACGAGGCGTACGCGTACTGGCCGACCTGGATGAGGCCGAACGTTGTGCCAGTGCCAATGCCACACCGCGCGGGCGCCTACGCGTAAATGCCAACGTGCCGTTCGGCCACCACTTTCTTCTCCCGCTGGTACCCGAATTCCTGCAACGACACCCCGAGGTGGACCTGGACATCGTGCTGACAGATGAGGTCGTCGACATTCTGGAGCAACGCACCGATGTGGCCGTTCGCGCCGGCCCACTGAAGAGTTCCAGCCTGGTCGCACGCAAGCTCGGCGTCACCCGCATGGTGATCGTTGCCGCGCCCTCCTATCTGGAGCGCCATGGCACCCCAACGACTCCCGAAGAGCTACAGCGCCACAACATGCTGGGCCTGAACTACACACGTGCCACCAGCGGCTGGCCACTCCATTGCAATGGCAAAGAACATCTCATCGTGCCTTCCGGCAATGCCCAGGCCAGCGATGGCGAGGCAGTCCGCCGCCTGGCTGTCGCCGGTCTGGGACTGGCAAGGCTGGCCAGGTTCCAGGCGCTCGATGACATTGCCGCTGGGCGACTGATAGCGCTGCTCGAAGATTGCAATCCAGGTGATGGTGAAGAAGTGCATGCCGTATTCATGGGGCAAGGCGGCTACCTGCCACTGCGCGTGCGTGCCTTTCTTGATTTTCTCGTGGAGCGTGTGCAGCTCTAGTATTTGAACACAAAGACGAGACTCCCAGCCCCCCCTCCCCAGATATCTGCAACCGCAAGGTTCTAAATCGAACATTGCGATCAGGATAGGGCAAAATCGCACATAGCTTCTTTCGCTTTACATCATGACACCCCTTATAGACAAAAGTATAAAAACAAGAAAATTAAATTAAAATCAAACGAATGCTCTCGTTTCACCAAGTCTTTTTCCACCAGGTGTTGAAATGTTCGTTATCGCACATTAGGTTTCTATTCCGAACTTTCAGAATATCCAACACTGACAAGAAAAGGCCCCTCATGACACCCTTCATCGGCGAAATACTCGGCACCATGATCCTCATCATCTTCGGCGGCGGCGTTGTCGCCGGAGTCGTCCTGAAGCGCTCAAAGGCCGAGGCGAGCGGCTGGATCGTCATTTCCTTTGGCTGGGGCCTTGGTGTCGCCATGGCGATCTACGCAGTGGGCCAGTTCAGCGGCGCCCACCTCAATCCTGCGATCACCATCGGCATGGCAACGATCGGAGAATTTCCCTGGGCCAAGGTCCCGGTCTATTTACTGGGCCAGATGATGGGGGCCTTCATCGGCGCCGTTGTGGTCTGGTTGCATTACTACCCGCACTGGGAAGCCACTGAAGACCAGGGAGCCAAGCTGGCCGTGTTCTGTACCGATCCTGCTATCCCCCACACGCCAGCGAACCTGATGAGCGAAATCATCGGCAGCTTCATTCTGGTACTGGGTGTTCTCGCCATTGGCGCCAACGACTTCACTGAAGGCCTCAATCCGCTGATCGTCGGCCTGCTGATCCTCGCCATTGGCCTGTCACTGGGCGGCACCACCGGTTACGCCATCAACCCGGCCCGCGACCTGGGCCCACGACTGGCGCACTTCTTCCTTCCGATTGCCGGCAAGGGCAGCTCCAACTGGAAATATGCCTGGATTCCCGTCGTCGGACCGCTGGTCGGGGGCGTCGCAGGAGCCCTCTTCTATCGCCATGTATTCGTTGATGGCAATCCACTGGCGTTATTGGCAGGACTGGTCGTGCTCGTGATGTGCCTGGCCGCCAGCGTCATTACCGAAAAACGCGACTCAAGCAAACACGGCTCGAGCAGCAGAACCGCCATGAAGCACAACGGATGATAGCGGCTCCGGTGCACCCCTTTCGCAGCCATCAAGCGACATTTTCGAGGAATAGTTCCATGTCACAAAAATACATCCTGTCATTCGACCAGGGCACCACCAGCTGCCGCGCCATCCTCTTCGATCGTGACGCTCAGATCGTGGGCGTCGCCCAGAAGGAGTTCAACCAGCACTATCCGACGCCAGGCTGGGTCGAGCACGATGCCATGGAGATCTGGGGCAGCCAGATGGGAGTGGCCCGTGAAGTTCTGGAAACACAAGGGATCAAGCCTTCCGAAGTCGCTGCCATCGGGATTACCAACCAGCGTGAAACGACCGTGGTCTGGGACCGACACACCGGTAAACCGGTATACAACGCCATCGTCTGGCAGGATCGGCGTACCGCCCCGCTGTGTGATGAGCTCCGCGCTCGCGGCCTGGAAGACTATATCCGCGAGACGACCGGGCTGGTGGCGGACGCCTACTTCTCGGGCACCAAGATTCGCTGGATTCTCGACAATGTCGAGGGCGCTCGGGAGCGGGCAGAACGTGGCGACCTGCTGTTTGGCACCATGGATACCTGGCTGGTGTGGAACCTGACCCGTGGCGAGCGTCATGTGACGGATTACAGCAATGCTTCGCGCACCATGCTCTACAACATCCGCACCCTGGAATGGGACGCCCGCATGCTGGACGAGCTGGGCATTCCGTCCACCATGCTGCCGGAAGTTCGTCCCTCCAGCGAGGTCTACGGCACCACCGACGCCGAGATGTTCGGAGGTGCCCAGATGCCCATCGCCGGTATCGCCGGTGACCAGCAGTCCGCCCTGTTCGGCCAGGCCTGCTTCGAAGAAGGCATGGTCAAGAACACCTACGGCACAGGCTGCTTCCTGCTGATGAACACGGGGGAAACCCCGGTGCCTTCGACGTCCGGTCTACTCACCACGATCGCCTGGGGAATGGATGGCAAGGTGGAATATGCCCTGGAAGGCGCCATCTTCATCGCTGGCGCAGCAGTACAGTGGCTGCGCGACGAGCTCAAGCTCATCGACTCTGCGGAAGACTCGGAATACTTCGCCAGCAAGGTCGAGGACACCGGTGGTGTCTACGTGGTCCCGGCCTTCGCCGGCCTGGGAGCCCCTTACTGGGACATGTATGCCCGCGGAGCCATCTTCGGCATCACCCGAGGCACGCGCAAGGAACACATCGCCCGGGCCACGCTGGAATCCCTGGCCTATCAGACTCGCGACATCATCGATGCCATGCAGGCTGACTCGATCATCCCGCTGAAATCGCTGCGTGTCGATGGCGGCGCCGTGGCCAACAACGTCATGATGCAATTCCAGGCCGATATGCTCGGAGTCAACGTGGATCGCCCCCAAGTGACTGAAACCACCGCACTGGGAGCTGCATACCTGGCCGGCATCGCCGTGGGTCTGTGGACCAAGGAAGAGATCGTCGACAAGGGCAAGCTGGAATGCACCTTCGAACCACACATGGATGCCACGCAACGCGAGCGCAAGTACAAGGGTTGGAAGAAAGCCGTGCGGCGCACCATGGAGTGGGAGCTGGAGGACATGGAGTAACTTATGCAACTGCGCAACAGCAATATTCGCAAGCTGACCAGCGAGACATTCGACGTATTGGTCATCGGTGGCGGCATCAATGGCGCCTCGGCAGCGGCTGCCCTGGCCGGCAAGGGCGTCAGGGTGGGACTGATTGATCGCGGCGATTTCGCTGGCAGCACCAGCATGCACTCCTCCAATCTGGTATGGGGAGGCATCAAGTACATGGAGAGCCACGATTTCGCCTTGGTCCGCAAGCTGTGCAAGAGCCGCAACCACCTGATCAAGAGCTTTCCTTCTACCGTCCAGGAAATCCGCTTCCTGACCACCATCGCCAAGGGCTTTCGCTACCAGCCTCGCTATCTCTGGGCGGGCACCTGGCTCTACTGGTTGATGGGCAATGGCTTCACACGCCTGCCGCGTTTTCTGAAACCATCGGCCATCAAGAAAGAAGAAGCGATCATCGATACCCGCGAAGCCGTTGGTGGATTCGAGTACTCCGATGCCTACCTGCATGACAATGACGCACGCTTCGTTTTCAACTTCGTGCGTACCGCGCTGAATCATGGCGCCGTGGCAGCCAACTATGTCGAGTCGTTGGGGGCTCATCGCGAAAACGGTGCCTGGGTCATCCAGGCCCGCGATGTCATGAAGGCTGGGACTGACGAAGACAGACCTGACGAGAACAGCCCCGGAGAGAATAGCCCTGACGAGAATAGCTTCGAGATTCGCGCCAAGGTGCTGATCAATGCTGCCGGTCCCTGGGTCGATCAGCACAATAGGCTGACCGGGCAGCAGACCCAGCACCATCACGCCTACTCCAAGGGTATCCACCTGATCGTGCCACGGCTGACCGATAGCCAGCGTGTACTGGCTTTCTTCGCCGATGACGGCCGGCTGTTCTTCGTCATCCCCATGGGGCAGCGCACCTGCATCGGGACGACCGATACCCGCATGGAAAGCCCTGAAGTACATGTCACCGACGAAGATATCGCCTTCGTGCTGGACAACATCAATAAACGCCTTTGCCTGGACAAGCCGCTCGACAAAAGCGACATCATCTCGACTCGCTGCGGTGTCCGCCCTCTCGCCATCAAGGCCAGCAATGGCAACGACCGCGACTTCCTGCAGCTTTCGCGCAAGCACGCCATTGATACTGACAGCGACACCGCTCACATCAGTATCTTCGGCGGCAAGCTGACCGACTGTCTGAATGTAGGAGAAGAGATTGTCGATGAGGTGAAGCATCTTGGAGTGGACATCCCGCATCCGCACTATCGCTGGTATGGCGAGCCTCCCGAAGCGGTCAAGAAAGCCTTCCTGCACCAGGCCAGGCTGATGAACCTCGATGCCATGACCTCACCAGAATCCAGCGAGCCGCTGACCACCCGCCTGTGGCGCCGCTATGGGGCCCAGGCCATGGATATGCTCGAGGCCATTCGAGAGGACCCGAGTCAGGGCGAGTTGTTGATCGAAGGCACCGAATACCTGCGTTGCGAGCTATACCAGGCCCAACGCCGCGAAATGATCACACGGCTCGAGGACTTCCTGCGCCGGCGCTCGAAGATATCCCTGGTGGCGACCGACGACCAGATTCGCCAATCCCCCGGGCTGATGGAAGCCTGCCGGATACTGTTCGGCGACCAGGCCCAGGCACGTTTCGATGAGTATTTTGCCGCCGAGCGCTCGCCCAGAGAATACTTGTCCAATGAGAACTGCAGCAACGAGCCTGGTGATGATTCCGCAGGCAATCCGGCACCCCTCAAGATCGCGGGGATGACCCCATCCTAGGCAGGATGCGCAGAATACAAAAACTGGAGGTAGTTGCTGACGAATGCCCTCCTGCATGGCGAGCGGAAATTCTTCCAAGTGAGACTTTCCGCTCCCAGGCATTTGTCACGAGACAATGGATGATTCCGGCCGAGGCCCGCTCTCAGACACCTCTTGCACTACATCATTTGAGCCAAATTGGCGTGATTTGGAAAGCATGACTGGCTCAATATATTCCAGTGGAACCCCTTTGGTCTCGGGGAGAAACCGACCAATGAACCAAAAAGCCATGAATGAGAAACCTGCACAAATTAGCAACGGAAAAGCACCGTTCATGGTATCCATCAGCCACACGTTACGGTTCAGCATTGGAAACAACTGAGTGACGAGAAAGTTAGACACCCACATGGAAGAAAAAGCAAACCCCATGGCCACTGCCCGCATACGGTTTGGAAAGATTTCCGAGATCAACAACCACGCCCCCAGGCTCCACGACAGTCCAAATGAAAGGATGAATCCCATCAAGCCGACAAGGGGCCAGTAACCACCTGAAAAAGTCATGAAGGTATAGCTTGTATAAAGCAAACTTACTCCACATCCTATTGCTCCCCAGCGCAACAATTTAACTCGCCCAAACTTATCAATAATGGATGAACACAAGACAACACCAACGAATAAAGAAAGACCAATAAAGATACTTTGGAACAGCGAGTCATGAGCTGTTGATGTAACATTGCTTAAAAGCGATGGAGCATAGTAAAGAAGGATATTGATTCCCATGACCTGCTGAAGTACCGCTATTGTACAGCCAATTATCAAGATATAACGAGCCTTGGCATCACGAAACAGGTGTACTCTCCCTCCTGTGGACTGGCCATCAGTGGCCAATGATTCCTTGATCTTGTTTACCACCGTGTTGGCATACTGCTCTCCCGATATACGCTTAAGTATAGCTTGAGCCTTTTCATTCCGGTTCCTCATTACTAGCCAGCGTGGTGATTCAGGAAGAAAACAAGCGAACAACAGGAATAGCATGCATGGCACCAACTCTGATGCCAGCATCCAACGCCAGCCATATGAAACCAACCATTCAGGAGTGTTGCCATCCGCGATACTGAAATTAACGATGTAGACGATAACTTGACCACCCACCATCAGAAACTGCTGCAGACCAAGCATACGGCCACGTATGGCACTGGGGGAAATCTCTGAGATATACATGGGAGTAACTGCAGAAGCGATGCCTACCGCAATCCCTCCCAGCATGCGAAAGGCAACGAACCAGACGAAATCCGTGACCAATGCCGAACCGGCTGCGGATACAATGAAAAGCAGTGCCGTGAAAAAAAGTGTAAGTTTTCGCCCCATTCTATCGGCAATATGCCCAGCAGAATAAGCACCAACAATACTACCAAAGATAACATTAGATACAGCCCACCCACTCATTGCAGGCGAAAGATCGAAATATTTTGTGAGTGGATCAATGGCGCCAGAAATAATGGTTGCATCATAGCCGAGTATAATGCCACTCAGCGATGCAATGATCACCATAGAAACTACATAGCGTTTATTCGAACTCACTTGAGACATTATATTCCCCAGCTTTATATTTATCACGCAAGTTAACGATAGCTACTGCGAAAACATGGAGCTTAAGTCAGGAAACAATCTACCCCTGACAAGCAAAGTATATGCTTCACGACACACAGCCAAAGATAACGGGTCATTTATCATTATCTTTATAGGAGAGAAAGGAATATCTCTTAATCGAAATATTCCTTTCTATAACTATCAACCCAGGCTTACAGGGGCTTTGATCTTGACTGACTGGATGCATGCCAGTGCAATTTTCAGGGCTGAACGGGCATCTTCTCCACCAGGTCCTTTTACCTCGCCGGTTCTTACGGTGTTGATGAAGGATGCAAGTTGGGCTGTATAGGCATCGAGAAAATGGTGCGCATCCAGGCGAAAGGTATCGCATGAGACCCCCTGGGAATTGAACAATGTCATGCTCGAACGTCGAGCATCCCCCATCGTTACCATTCCTTCCGAGCCAAATACCTCCCCTCGCACATCGTATCCGTAAAGTGCGCTGAAGTTGGCATCGGCCACAGCAATAGCACCGTTATCGAAGCGGATAGTGACAACGGCCGTATCCAGGTGGCCTGCTTCCTTGAAATCAGGACGAATCAATGCATCGGCAACAGCATAAACCTCAACAGGCTTGGCACCGATATTAAGCCAAAGCAAGGTATCGAAGTCGTGGATCAGGGTTTCATAGAAGATGGTCCAGTTTGGAATTCTTGCTGGATCAGCACCAAATGGGCCAGGGTCTCGGGTTAGGGAACGCAATAGCTGAGGTGTACCTACTTGGCCATTGGCGATGGCCTCGTGCCCTTCAGAAAATGCCTTGTCCCAACGCCGGTTGAATCCTACTTGCAGAGGAACATTCGCTGATTTTGCTGCATCTATGGCCCGGTTGGCTTCCTCAATCGTAAGTGCCATCGGCTTTTCACAGAACACTGCCTTTCCAGCTTCGGCTGCTGCAGCAACAAGGTTGCTATGGTAACGAGCAGGTGTCGCGATAATGACAGCATGAATATCAGGATCAGAAAGCACTGTTTTCGGGTCGGTCGTGGCAAACGAACATCCCAGTTTTTCCGCAAGCTGATTGGCTGTTCCTGGAGCAGGGTCAGCGATTGCAGCCAGATTGGCATCAGCTAAACGGTATACCACGCTTTCAGCATGGAAGGAGCCAATACGGCCAGCTCCAATCAAAGCGACATTGACGGAATTGTTGAGTGACATGATGTTAGCTCCTGGCAATATCAAGATCAGAGGAAGGCGGAAAAGGGGTAGGTGAAAGCTTTACGGAACCGGTCAAGAGCGAGTTCATCGTCGCCGGAAGCCCAACCCTCCAGGCCAACATTGCCTCGATAGCCAACCTCATGAAGAGCCCTCGCTATGGCCGGATAGTTGATTTCACCGGTCCCAGGCTCACAACGACCAGGCACATCAGCGACCTGGACTTCACCAATATATGGCGCACTACGGCGAATCAGGTCGATCAAGTTTCCCTCACCAATCTGTGCGTGATACAGGTCCAGCATCATGCGAAGTCCTGGCCGGTTCACACTGGCGACCAGCTCCAATACTTCCTGTGCCTTGGCAAAAGGAACACCAGGATGGTCAACCTCGGTATTGAGGTTTTCGAGCACAAAAGTGACACCATGCTTCTCGCCTAGATCCGCAAGCCGGTCCAACGTCTGAGATGCCTTGATCCACATGGCACCCGTCGTCTTGCTCGATGACTTGACTGGCAGCCCTTGGCCATCAAGCCCCGTGCCATGCAAATTGAGCCGTGGTATTCCCAGGTCCTTGGCGACTGGAATTGACTGTTCTGCTGTGCGAAGAAGCTCTTCAGCACCACCGCTATCTGACAGGGTTCCAGAGACATACCCTGTCATCGACGAAAAGGTTGCACCGCTCCCAGCCAGCATTTTCAAATCATGCTTGGTCCAATCCCAAATCTCGACTTGAAAGCCAAGGGCATCGATTCGTTTTATGCGCTCCGCGACAGGCAGGTCGCGAAACACCATCTCAGCGCAGACAGCAAGCGCAAAAGGTTGATCGGCTTGCTTCTCATGTGGGGCCATGGATGTTCTCCAGCACCTGTATGTGCATTTCTGTGCAAAATATCTGCACCCGGTTGCAGAATTATTGTGCAACTATTTGAGTCTAAGCAGATATTTTCAATCAGACTTTAGTGTCATCCATGGGACGCACGATAGGAAAGCCATCTAAAAACTTACAATAAATTTTTGATTTTTAAATAAAAATATTAAATGAAAAACAATGTCATCAAGAAAGAGTAGAATCTTCCAACATAGGATTTCGATCCAATATTCATGCACCCGAGTGCACAATATGGTGAATTCAAGTGCGCCTACACCCAATTGCAGATAACATCTTGATTTCGCCCCATTCGACTAACAGTTCTGTCACCCATGAGCGACCACAGCAAAAAAAACACTTCCCGCAAGGTCACAGCGAACGACGTTGCCGAAAAAGCGGGCGTATCGAAGTGGACAGTATCGCGGGCCTATACGCCAGGCGCTTACATCTCCCCGGACAGCCGAAAACGCGTCATGAAGGCGGCCGAGGAACTGGGGTATCGCCCCAACCTGCTGGCTCGCAGTCTTACCAAAAAACGCTCAGGCATCGTCGGATTGGTGGTCGACGAATTCACCAACCTCAATATCCTGCCAGTACTGGATGAAATCACTCATCAACTGCAACTGAAGGGTTTCAGCACTATGCTGCTGAATATTAACGCCGATAATGGCTATGCTCCTGCGCTATTGCGGGCAGATCAGTTTCAGGTCGATGGGGTGGTTTTTCTTGGCGCAACATTACCGGATGAATTCGTTCACCTGATCAAAGAAATTCGCCATATTCCCCTGATTGTCCTCTATCGAGATAGCAACATTCCGGGCGTTCAGGTCGTCACTACCGATGACTATCATGCTGGGAAGCAAATTGCGGAGCTGCTGTTAACTCAGGGCCATCGACGGATGGGTTATATGGCCGGTCTTCCCAATGGTTCGACACGCTTGAAGCGGGTGGAAGGATTCCATGCTGCACTTGACCAGCACGGCCTGGAGCTGGAGTTGACACTTGAAGCGGGGTCCTATCAGCACCAACACGGCTATGAGGTGCTATCAAAATATTTACGCACTACCCGGGTCGATGACCAGATCGATGCACTGTTTTGCGAAAACGATAGCCTTGCCATTGGTGCACTGGATGCTCTCCGGGACCATAAAAATGGCTCAAAGATCGCCATCGTCGGCTTTGACGGTATCGAGCTAGGCGCTTCCAGCTGTTACAGGCTCACATCTTACCGGCAGCCATACGAGCGACTGGCCGCTGAGGCCGTGGCCCAGCTGGAGCGTGGAGATACTGAAGAAAGTCGGTTCATTGCACCAGGTCAAATCGTATTGAGAGAGTCTCACCTGAAGAAATGAATTCATTCATTGGATAAAAGACAGGGATACAAAAAGTCTCCTCCTCTCCAGGAATCATGAGTGATCTTCAGCATCAAAGCTCATCGCGTGCCTTGCCGCGCTGGACACGCAGAATGTCGGCCATGACGGACAGGGCTATCTCGGCGGGGGTCTTGCTGCCAAGATCCAGGCCGATGGGCATATGTATCCTGGCGATGTCGTCGTCACTCAACCCTCCGGAGCGACGCAGGCGTTCAGCACGTTTTCCGGAAGTGCGCAGAGAGCCCATTACTCCGATGTAGAAGGCTGAGGTACGCACGGCTTCTATCATCGCCAGATCATCGATCCTCGGGTCATGAGTCAGGGCGACGATGGCAGTGGCAGCATGACAACCTCCTGCCGCGATGTAACGTGAAGGCAGTTCAGGGCGCACCTCGACGCCCTGGACAACGAAATTTTCCAGCATCTCTTCGCGGGGATCGCAGACGATCACCTCAAAGCCCAGGCCCTGGGCGAACTGGGCGCAGAACGACGAGACCGGTGAGATACCGGCAATGATCAGACGCGCCACTGGCGCCAGACGGATCTGCACGGCACTGCGCTCAGTATCATGGATCACCTGCGGCCCAATGCCATCATCTTCCACGAAGTGCCGAGCTCCGCTGGCCAGGTCGACCCGACGAGCCAGAGGCCGTTGGCCTTGCAGAGTGGCCAGCAGCACCTCCAGGTGCACCAGGGTTTCGGCTTCCGGTGCCAGGCGCTCGACCAGCACATCCAGGATTCCGCCACAAGGCAGCGCAATCCCGGTTCCATCGATGCCACCCTCGCCATAGCGCAGTACAGTGATGGGCGTATCGAACTCGCCACCCTGCAGCCGGGCCAGGAAGTCTTCCTCGACGCAACCTCCCGACAGCGAACCGACGTGCCGTCCATCACCGCGCACCGCCAACAGTGACCCCGGGGCACGCGGCGAGGAGCCATAAGTGGCCAGCACCGTACATAGCCACACTGTCTCGCCATTGCGCGCCCAGCTCAGGACCTGCTCGATGACTTGAAGGTCGAGATGCTGCATGCTCAGCTCGCCAGCTGGTCACCCAGCGGCAAACGCCGAATGCGCTTGCCGGTGGCGGCAAAGATCGCATTGGCGACTGCCGGCGCCAAAGGTGGAACCGGTGGCTCACCGATCCCGGTGGGCGCCTCTGCCGAGGGCACGATATGCACCTCGATACTCGGCATCGCACCGATGCGCAGCGGTTGGTAGTCATGGAAGTTCGATTGATCCACCTTGCCTTCCGTCAGCGTGATCTCGCCGTACAGAACAGCCGTCAGGGCAAATCCGATCGAACCTTCCACCTGTGCTTTCACTACGTCGGGATTGACGGC
Organism: Halomonas binhaiensis; assembly: GCF_008329985.2. Lineage (NCBI taxonomy): Bacteria > Pseudomonadati > Pseudomonadota > Gammaproteobacteria > Oceanospirillales > Halomonadaceae > Halomonas > Halomonas binhaiensis. The sequence goes on along the minus strand of NZ_CP038437.2, from coordinate 1,169,092 downwards.
AATGCCGCAGTCCACTGCACAGACCACTCGATCCACGCGCACCTGCCCATCGCTACTGACACTGACCTCCGCCACCTGAGCGACATAGCTGTTGAACGACTCGTGCACTGCCACGCCTCGACCGCGCTTCTCGCCTTCTTCGCGCTCTGTTTCTTCACTCCCTGCTTCTTCACTCTCAGCAAGCGGAGACTCCCACCCGGCCTTTTCTGCCGCGAGCTTCAACACGGCTGCATGGCGGGGATGCTCGGCCAGCATCTCAAGGCGCCAGGCAACAGGATCCCGTTCGGTCTCGGTCGCCAGCTCATCAATGAAGCACTCCGTCGAGAAAGCCGTATGCGACGAACCCACCGAACGCCACCACTGCACAGGTACACCGATATCTTCCGGGGTATGCAGTTCCACCTGAAAATTGGCAATGGCGTAAGGCAGGTTGGAAGCACCTTCAACAGAAGTGGGGTCGATGTCGTCCTGAATCATTCCCTCGAAGGGAGAACCCGCGGCAACAGATTGTCCGACCAGGCGATGACGCCAGCCCACCAGTTGGCCTTGCTCGTCCAGCCCCGCCCACAGCCGATGATGGAACATCGGGCGATAATTGCCGGCACGCATGTCATCTTCGCGCAGCCATACCAGTTTGACCGGTGCCCGGCCATCGATGGCCTTGACGATATGCGCCGTTTCGAGAATGTAATCCGCTTTCTTGGCCGCACGCCGCCCGAAACTGCCGCCGGCATAGAGCGTATTGATACGCACCTGCTGCGGTTCCAGCCCGAACAGCTCTGCCAGAACGCTTTGGTCATAGGTCTGCATCTGGTCGCCATTCCAGACCTCACAACCCTCATCCGTAAGCTGAATCACGCAGTTCAGCGGCTCCATGGCGGCATGAGCCAGATAAGGCATGTCATAGGCCGCATCCAGCGTCTGTGCCGCTTCAGCGAGCGTTGCTTCGACATCACCTCGCTGCTCCGCCAGCGTACCCGGCGACTCGGCCAACGCCTGGAAGCGTTCGAGGATCTGTTCGGAACCGAGAGTGAAGGCATCGGCCTCGTCCCATTCGACGCTCAATGCATCGCGCCCCTTCTTGGCACTCCAGGTGTCACGGGCCAATACCGCTACCCCGGAAGGAATCTCGACCACATCGACAACGCCTTTTACCTCACGAGTTTTTGTCGCATCGAAGGAACCTACCTTGGCACCGAAGCGCGGCGGATGCGCCACCACCGCCGTGAGCATGTCGGGCAAATGGATATCCTGGGTGAACACCGCACGCCCCGTGCTCTTGTCTGCGCTGTCCTGGCGCGGAATATGCTGACCGATCAAGGTGAAATCGGCAGGGTCCTTGAGGGCCACATCGGACGGCACCGGCAGCTCGGCAGCAGCGCCGACAAGCTCTCCAAAGCTCGCTTCATTATTCGAGGCCGAGTGCTTTACCACGCCTTTCTCGACAGTGATCTCTTCGGCAGGCACTTGCCACTGCTGTGCCGCTGCCGTTACCAGCATGGCACGGGCAACCGCCCCGGCCTGACGCAGTTGCTCCCAGGAATTGGCGATGGCACTACTGCCACCGGTGCCCTGGTTCGGCCCCCAGTGAAGATTGTTGTAGCGACTGACATCCGCAGGTGCGCTTTCGACCTGGACCTGGGACCAGTCGGCATCGAGCTCCTCGGCCACCAGCGTGGCGAGCCCTGTGTAGGTGCCCTGCCCCATCTCCAGATGCTTGGCGATCACGGTGACGTTGTTATCCTCGTCAATGCGCAGAAAGGCATTGGGCTCGAAATCCTGAGCGTCTGCTGCACCATTAGTGCCGTCAGAGCCGGTACCTTGCGCCATGCTCCAGGGCATATAAAGTGCCAAGGTGAGCCCCGCCGTACCCTTCAGGAAGCGTCGACGACTTTCGTTCTCGATGTGTCGGGTCATGTTCTCTCCCTCAGGCCAGCGACTCGGCCGCTTCATGAATCGCGGCCCGAATGCGTACATAGGTGGCACAGCGACAGACATTGCCGCCCATGGCGTTGTCGATATCCTCGTCCGATGGCGCCCTGTTCTCTTCCAGCAACGCAACGGCACTCATGACCTGGCCGGACTGGCAATATCCGCACTGCACCACATCAAGGCGCTGCCATGCCTCCTGTACCGCCTCGCCGACCCGGCTATCGCCGATGCTTTCGATGGTCACGATTTCCTTGTCGACTGCTGCGGATACCGGCAGCATGCATGAACGCGTCGCCTTGCCATCCACATGGACAGTGCAAGCCCCACACAGCGACATCCCACAGCCAAATTTGGTACCAGTGAGCTGGAGCGTGTCGCGCAATACCCATAACAAGGGCGTATCGCCTTCGACATCGACTTCCTGCGCCTGGCCGTTGATATTAAGTGTGATCATGATCTCCCCCTCATGATGTGGCATCCGGCGACAATACGATCCGCTGCCGGCATGCCCGTCGGCCCAAATACCCTTCACATTAGCAGTCACAAGGCACTTGTATTATCGGCATAACCAACATGTCGTCATGAGCTCAGCTCATGAATGCTGCCAGACGGGTTACCACAGAGGAGATATCGGCACTGCCACCGCATGACAGGCCAGAAGGATCGACATGCACCGATCTGGTGCGAAACCCCATGATGAATCGAGTGCTGAAGGTTGATCGAACGATAACGACCTCGCCATGATGATGAACATGGCTGATTCATGCTTATATGCTGGGAAATATGGAACTCATGAAAGGCACTCATTAATGTCTCGCGAGAACTTCAACGACCTTCACGCATTCCTGATGGTGGCAGAAAAAGGCAGCTTCACCCGAGCAGCGGCTGAACTTGGCGTCTCCCAATCGGCATTGAGTCACACTATCCGTGGTCTAGAAGAAAGGCTGGGAATTCGCCTATTGGCACGCACGACGCGCAGCGTCTCTCCAACTGAGGCCGGCGAACGCCTGATCCAAAGCCTGGGGCCCTGCTTCGAAGAGATTCAATTCGGGCTATCTTCCTTGAGCGAGCTACGCGACACGCCTTCCGGCACTATCCGCATCACCACCAGCGGCCTGGCAGCCGACACTATCCTGCTGCCCAAGCTGACGCCATTTCTTGCTGAGTATCCCGACATCCAGGTCGAGTTGAAGATTGACGATGGCCTGAGCGATATCGTCACCGAGCGCCTCGATGCTGGCGTGCGTCTCGGCGAGCAGGTGGCCAAGGATATGATTGCAACCCGCATCGGGCCGGATATACGCCTGATCGTGGTGGCCACTCCCGACTATTTCTCACGCCACCCTGAACCAGGAACGCTCCGTGACTTGACCCGACACAATTGCATCAATTTTCGCTTTCCCACTCATGGTGGCCTGTATGCCTGGGAATTCGAGCAGGACGGTCGAGAGTTCAACGTCCAGGTCAGCGGCCAGCTCGTCGTCAATAACTCGCAGCAGATACTGACAGCCATCCTGAACGGAATCGGCCTGGGCTTCCTACCAGAGGATATGGTGCGTCCGCATATTGATAGCGGACGCCTCGTTCAGGTCCTGGACGAATGGTGCCTGCCTTTCCCGGGATTCCACCTCTATTACCCGAATCGCCGTCAAGCGTCTCCCGCCTTCTCGCTGCTGGTCGAAACACTGCGCTATCGCGACTGATTGCAGGACCACACCAGTACAGATAGAGCCCCCTCATCTGCAGGTATCACGCCGCCCCTCGGGTATTCACATAAAGCGCGTAAAGGGAATGACTGGAAGCTATATACAACCGATTGCCCTTGGGTCCACCAAAAGTCAGGTTGGCACAACGCTCGGGCAGGCGGATAAAACCGATCGGCTTGCCTTCAGGATTGAACACCATCACCCCATCCAGTTCCTCCGGTTTGCCTTTCAGGGTAAACACCTTGCGTCCGGCCTCCTCCACAGGCTCTTCAGTGAGCGCTCCGTTGCTACCGTAGCCGCACCACAGGTTGCCGTCCTGGTCCACCTTGAAGCCATCGAGCGCTCCGAAATCAGCTGCGTCGATCAGCTTGGCCTTGTTGCCCAGGGTGCCATCAGCAGCAACGTCGTAGCTCCAGATGCTGCGATTGGGTGTGCCCTTCCATTCCACCACATAGAGCTTGCTCTCATCCGGTGAGAATGCCAGGCCGTTAGGGTTGACCAGGTCAGTGAGCACTGCTGTCAGGGTGCCATCCGTATCGATGCGGTAGACATTGGTGGTTTCCTGCTCCGGCTCGGCCTGTTCGCCTTCATAGTTGCCATTGATGCCGAACAGCGGATCAGTGAACCAGATACTGCCATCCGACTTGACCACGACATCGTTGGGCGCATTGAGTTTCTTTCCCTGATATTGATCGGCCAATACCGTCTGACTGCCGTCCTTCTCCGTACGCACGACACGCCGGGTCACGGAATGCTCGCAGGTAATCAGGCGACCTTCTGCATCGAAGACGTTGCCATTGGAGAAGTTCGCGGGCTCGCGAAAGACACTGAAGGAGTCGTCAGCTTCGTCGTATTTCATGATGCGATTATTGGGGATATCAGACATCAGCAACACGCCATCCTGCCGGGAATACGCAGGCCCTTCCGCCCAGCGCATTCCTGTGCCGAGCTGTTCGACCGTTGCTGAGTAAATTCGATAGTTGGCGAAACTGGGGTCCAGGATCAGCACAGCGGGGTCTGGATAGCGCTGATTGGGGGTAAAAGCGAAGGACTGCCCAAAGGCCTTGCCAAAAGCCACAGTGGCGGCCCCAGCAGCCCCATATGACAGAACGGTGCGACGTGTCATCTTCATCATGAATTCCTTGTTCTTATAACTACCTGTTTTTTAGGGAAGCACTGAATAAATCAGTCGAGCAGAATGAAACACAAGGCGCACGGAGCGCAGCAGCCGGAGCCTATGAGGGGATAGGTGAGGATTGCGAGCACCGCGCAACGAAGTGATTCGTACGCGCAGACATTTATGCAGTGCTTCTGAGAAAAAGCCCGGGGAAACTCCCCGGGCCAGTCACCTCATCAAGCTTCTCGCTTGCCATCGACCAGACGGCTGACACCTTGCGGGTTGCCATCACGCAAGGCCTCGGGCAACAACGCCTGGGGCAGGTTCTGGTAGCACACCGGGCGCAGGAAGCGATAGATGGCCGCGCTGCCCACAGAGGTGGTGCGGGCATCGGAAGTCGCCGGATACGGACCGCCATGCACCATGGCGTGACACACTTCCACGCCAGTGGGCCAGCCATTGACCATCACTCGCCCGGCACGCCGTTCCAGGGTCGGCAGCAGGCGGCGCGCGGCATCGATGTCGCCATCGTCCATCTGCAGGGTAGCGGTGAGCTGACCTTCCAGGTGCTCGGCGACCTGCTGCATGTCATCGAGGCTGGAACAGGCCACGACCAGCGAGGTTGAACCAAACACCTCGGCTTGCAGCGCCTCGTCGGCCAGGAAGTCCTGAGCCTCGGCGACGAACAGGCCAGCCTGGCATTGGTTGGGCCCCGTACCTTGCTGGCCGCGTGCCACTTCATTGGCCTTGTCGCTGGCTGCCAGACCTGCCACACCGCTCTGGTAGGCATCGTGAATGCCCGGTGTCAGCATGGTCTGGGCGGCAGCGCCACGCACGGCTTCGGCGGCGGCATTGAGGAAGGCATCCAGGTCCGGCCCCTTGATGGCGATGACCAGGCCGGGGTTGGTGCAGAACTGCCCCGCCCCCATGGTCAGGGAGGCAACGAAACCCTGGCCCAGTTCTGCGCCACGCGCCTTGAGCGCTTCCGGCATCAGCAGCACCGGGTTGATGGAACTCATCTCGGCGTAGACCGGAATCGGTTCAGGGCGAGCCTGAGCGGTCTTCATCAGCGCGGTGCCACCGGCGCGAGAGCCGGTGAAGCCCACCGCCTTGATGCGCGGATCGGCGACCAGGGCCTGGCCCACTTCACGGCCTGAGCCATACAGCAGCGAAAACACGCCTTCGGGCAAGTCACGCTTGGCCACCGCAGCTTGAATGGCCCGGCCGACCAGTTCGGAAGTGCCGGGGTGCGCGGAGTGGGCCTTGACCACCACCGGGCAGCCGGCCGCCAGTGCCGAGGCGGTATCGCCACCGGCCACCGAGAAGGCCAGCGGAAAGTTGCTGGCCCCGAACACGACCACCGGCCCCAGAGCGATATGACGCTGGCGCAGGTCGACACGCGGCAGTGGCTGACGCTCAGGCAGTGCCGGGTCGATGCGCACATCCAGCCATTCGCCAGCACGCACCACCTGAGCAAACAGGCGCAACTGGCCACAAGTCCGGCCACGTTCGCCTTCCAGGCGGGCGCGCGGCAGGCCCGATTCGGCCATGGCACGCACGATCAGGTCATCGCCAATGGCCTCGATTTCATCGGCAATGGTTTCCAGAAAGGAGGCACGCTGTTCGGGTCCGGTTTCGCGATAGGCATCGAAGGCCTGCCAAGCCAGTTCGCAGGCGCGCTCGACTTCAGCCTGGCCACCACCGGGATAGCCCGGCTCCAACGTTTCGCCAGTGGCCGGGTTGATGCCGTGGATAGCACGGCCCGAGGCCAGTACCGCCTGATTACCTATCAGTTGCTTGCCTTCGAGAGACATGAAGCTTCTCCTGTGTCTGGTTGATAAGGGAAACACTGCATAAAGGCCTGTGCGTGCGAATCACTGCGTTGCGCGGTGCTCACCATCCTCACCTATACCCCATAGGCTCCGGTGGTTGCGCTCCGTGCGCCTTGTGCGACCCACATGGATGTGGGAAGTGCGATTGTTCGTCAGGAACGAACATAGCCTTCATCCCGCTCGGCTGATTTATTCAGCGTTTCCTTGATGCAATGTCATACCATCATCAGCGAACAAGCGCTGGACGCTTGGGATCGAACTCCCAGCCGGGGATCAGATACTGCATGGCCATGGCATCATTGCGTTGGGTCACATCCAGTCCCCGGTACTTCTCGTGAGCTTCCATCAACTTGGCATCGTCCAGCTCGACCCCCAGGCCAGGAGCATCGGGAACGCGCAGCTTGCCACCCTGAATCTTGAAGGGCTCCTTGGTGATACGCTGCCCGTCCTGCCAGATCCAATGGGTATCAATGGCGGTGATCTGCCCCGGGCAGGCGGCTGCCACATGGGTCATCATCGCCAGGGAGATATCGAAGTGATTGTTGCTGTGCGAGCCCCAGGTCATGCCCCACTCGTTGCATAGCTCACCGACTGCCACGGCCCCCTGCATGGTCCAGAAATGACAATCCGCCAGTGGAATGTCCACGGAGTTGAGCTGCACCGCCAGCTTCAACTGCTGGTAGTCGGTAGCGATCATGTTGGTTGCCGTGGGCAGACCGGTGCGCTTCTTGAACTCGGCCATGGTCTCGCGTCCGGAGTAGCCGCCTTCCTGCCCGCAGGGGTCTTCGGCATAGCTGAGCAGATCCTTGATCGGCTCCAGTACGCGCACGGCTTCGTCCAGCTTCCAGGCGCCATTGGGGTCGAGCGTCAGACGAGCCTCGGGGAACGCCTCGTGCAAGGCGCGAATGCAGTCCGCTTCCTCTTCCCCACGCAACACGCCCCCTTTGAGTTTGAAGTCCTTGAAACCGTAGCGCTCATAGGCGGCCTTGGCCAGGTTGGCGACCGCTTCCGGGGTCAGGGCTTCGCGATAGCGCACTTCGTCCCAGGCATCCACCGGGTTGGTGACTTTCGGATAAGGCAGATCGGTCTTGTTCGGATCGCCGAGCAGGAACAGATAACCCAGGGCTTCGACTTCATCACGCTGACGACCATACTGGCCCAGCAGATCGGCCACCGGCATTCCCAGCGCCTGACCGAACAGGTCGAACAGGGCTGATTCGATGGCCGTGATCACATGCACCGCCACACGCAGGTCGAAGGTCTGGCGGCCACGCTCTTCCGGGCCATTCTGCGACAGCGCCTGGCGCACTCGGCTCAGGACTTGCTTGATCTCATTGACCCGAGTGCCTTCCACCAGCGTGCGGCATTGTTCCAAGCCCTTGAGGATACCTGCACTGGAGGGAATTTCGCCGACACCGCGGTTGCCGGCATCATCTTCCAGTATCACCACACAGCGAATGAACCAGGGGGCATGACCACCGCTGAGATTGAGCAGGAAACCATCTTCGCCAGCGACGGGCACGATCTTCATTTGCGTGATTTTCGGGAACATCGGTTGAGCCTCGGAAAAACAGAATCAGAAAAATGGAAAGCACGATCACATAAGGCACAGCCATCTATACAAAGCGCCGATGACAGACGCTTGCGATGGCGAGGGCCTTACGTCACCGGAGCAGGATTAAACAGCACCAGATCGTTGTAGAGCCCCAGTCGCTCAGCCGCGACCTGCTTTCGGCCGCTGGCCACATCGAGAATCAAATGAAACAGCTCCCAGCCGATGTCTTCGATGGAAGCTTCTCCGGTGGCAATACGCCCGGCATCCAGATCAATGAGGTCATGCCAGCGTTGGCCCAGGGTCGAGTTGCTGGACACCTTGATCACAGGGGCCATGGACAGGTTGTAGGGCGTCCCACGCCCGGTGGTGAACACCTGCAGGTTCATGCCTGCCGCCAGTTGCAGGGTGCCGCAGACAAAATCACTAGCCGGGGTTGCGGCAAAGGTCATCCCCTTGCGGCGCAGGCGCTCTCCGGGACCAATGACATCCGCTATCGGAGAATTGCCGGACTTGATGACGGAGCCCAGTGCCTTTTCCACTACATTGCTCAACCCCCCTTTCTTGTTGCCAGGGGAAGGGTTGGCACTGCGATCAGCCTGCCCCTGGGACAGATAGTCGTCGTACCAGGCCATCTGATCGAGCAATGCCTGCCCCACTTCCGGGGTCACGGCACGTGGCGTCAGCAAGTGAATGGCATCCCGAACCTCCGTGACTTCGGAGAACATCACGCTGCCACCGGCACGCACGATGAGGTCTGCCGCAAAGCCGACAGCAGGGTTGGCCGTCACGCCAGAAAAGGCGTCGCTGCCACCACACTGAGTTCCCACCACCAGGTCGGAAACCGGGCACGTCTCGCGACGGCGACGATTGAGGCGCTCCAGATGGCGCTCAGCCATGGCCAGGATGCCGTCGATCATGTCGCCAAAGCCCTGGAAGGATTCGTCCTGAAGGCTCAGTACATTGGCATCGGGATTCGCGGCCTCAGTGTTCTCGTAGATCTTGACCGGGCGATCGTCGATCAGTGTCGAAGGCTGCAGCTTCTCGCAGCCCAGGCCGATGACCATCACTTCGTTGCCGAAGTTGGGGTTCAAGGCGATGTTCTTCAGCGTCCGAATCGGCACTATCGCCGCCGGAGCATTGATCGCCACCCCGCAGCCATAGGCATGATTGAGCCCAACGACATCATCCACATTGGGGAATCGCGGCAATAGCTCACGCTTGATGCGCTGTACGACATGTTCCACGGTGCCCGCCACGCACTGCACACTGGTGGAGATACCCAGCACGTTCTTGGTGCCGACACTGCCATCCGGGTTGCGAAAGCCTTCAAAGGTGTAACCTTCGAGCGGCTCTACAGGCGCTGCCTTGCGAGTCGCCAGCGGCAAGCTGTCGAGGGGCGGTGGTGTCGGTAGGCGTACATTGGTTTCATTGACGTGGCCACCCTTGGGAATAGCACGGGTGGCGGTGCCGATGACTTCGCCATAGCGAACCACTGTATCGCCCTCGGCCAGCTCGGTGAGTGCCACCTTGTGGCCCTGGGGAATGGCGGCAACCAGCACCACATCATCGGCAATGCGCGTGCCTTCGCTCAGGCCACCTGCCTCCACGACGATGGCCACGTTGTCGTCAGGATGAACCTTGATGACATGCGTCTTGGGAGTCTGATCGAATTTCACTGAGCTGCCTCCAGGCGATGCTGTGCCCGCTTCTTGCATTCCATCACGATGGCAAAGATCACGGATGCGGCAATCAATCCCCACAACACCATGGCAATGGGGCTCTTGGTAAAGAAGATGCTATAGGTGCCGAAGGATTCCAGGCTCTTGACGAAGTAGACCTCCGCCGAGCCGCCCAGGATGAAGCCGATGATCAAGGGGGCGACTTCAAGGCCTATCTTCTGCACCAGATACCCGACCACGCCAAAGATCAGCAGGGTCCAGACATCAAACATGATGCCGTAGTTGATGGCGTAGGCGCCGACCACACACATCATTACGATGAGGGGATAGAGAATGTACTTGGGTACCAGCACCACCTTGGCAATGTGTTTGATGGCAAAGAACATCAGGAAGAACATCACGAAGTTGGCGAACACCAGCGCCACCATCATGATGTACCAGGTCGTGGAGTTTTCCGGAATGAACAGCGGGCCGACTTGAATTCCCTGTAGCGTGAAGGCTCCGATCAGTACCGCGGTGGTGGAATCGCCGGGAATTCCCAGGGAAAGCAGTGGAATCAGTGCCCCACCGGTCAGCGCATTGTTGGCTGACTCGGAAGCAATCAGACCTTGCGGCGCCCCCTTGCCCATCTGGCTGGAGTCCTTGGCCAGGTTCTTTTCCTGGGTATAGGCCAGAACTGAGGCGGCACTGCCACCGACTCCAGGCAACATGCCAACAAAGGTGCCGATGAAGGATGAGCGCACCAGGTTGGTCAAGCGTCCCTTGAACAGTCCCAGAGAAAAATGGCCTTCCTTGCCAATCTTCAGGGATTTGCCGGAAAGCCCCCCTTTCACGCCCTTTTCCGCCTCCAGCAGAATGGTGGAAATACCAAAGATCCCGATCAGTACCGGCAACAGAGCAAAGCCATCGACCAGATAGGGCTCGAGGAAATCGAACATCAGGCGGGTCTTGCCGTTGCCCCCGTCAGACAGGCTGTAGGTACCGATCAGGCTCAGCCAGACACCAATCACCCCGCTGAACACACCGACCAGCATGTTGCTCGACAGTGAAGCAATGACCGTCAGCGCCAGCAGGATAATCAGGAACTTTTCCACGTAGGAGAACTTGATCGAAAAGTCCGCCAGCATGGGGGCAAACAGGAACAGCACCACCGCACTGATCAAGCCCCCCACCAGGGACGCCACGATGCAGACTTTCAGCGCTCTCTCACCTTCCCCCTTCTGGGCCATGGGATAACCATCGAAGGTGGTGGTGATCGAGGAAGGCGTCCCGGGAATATTGAGCAGCACGGCAGGCACCATGCCTCCGGAAATCCCGCCGACATAGAGGCCCAGCAGTAATGCCAGACCATGCTCCAGCCCCAGGGCATAGGTCAGCGGCAGGCAGACGGCCACCGCCATGGTCGCGGTCATGCCGGGGATGGCACCGAAGATGATACCGACCAGGGTCCCCAGGGCCGCCAGCAGGAAGAAGGAAAAATCGAGTGAAGCCAGAATATCCATGATGATAGCCGCCTCCGTCAGGGCAAGGTGATGTAGAACAGCTTGCCCAGAATGAACCAGGCCAGAGTGGGCGCGACGATGGCATTGATCAGAGCAGTGATGACCTTGCGCCTGGATTTTCTGCCCATGAACATCAACGACATGAGGAATACAAAGACAATGGAGGTGAACAGGAAACCAAGCCCGGTGTACGGAAACAGCTCACCGATCACTCCCATCAGATAGAAATATGCCGCTATCAGAACCAGCGTTCCGATGAACATGCTGACATGCATCGGCTCCCCGATGATGGGAAGCGTACGCTCTCCACGCCTGACCGCGGCAAGGAAAGGCAGGACTTTCAGCACCAGGATGAAGGCAAACAGAATCGCCAGAATCCAGTGGATGATGTGCGGAAAGAACAAGTGCGAGGTCCCGAAATCAATCGAGACGTTGAACAAGGAAGACTGCACGGATTCCATAGTGACTCCGGGAGGGCATCGACAGGGAAAAGCGCCAGCCTTGGCCGCGCCTTTCCCGTACCAGAGAAGAGCCCCCGCTTACTTTTTGAGGCTGTCGATGATGTCTTCGTAGCGAGACGCCTTTTCCTTGAGATGGGCCTGGGCCTCATCTGAAGGCATGAAGTCCGGGATGAAGAAGGATTTCTTCTGTTCTTCCTGGATTTCCCCTTCGGCATAGATCTCTTCCAGCGTGGCGTCGATCTGCTCGACAATCGCTGGATCCATGTCCTTGTTGTAGAGGAAGAAGAACTCCTTATCGAAGGTGAAGTCTTCATCTCCCATGGTCACGCTGACATTGGGTTCCACATACTGCAGCAGAGTCTCGCGGTCGGTTTCGCCGAGGCCGCTTTCCGGTGCCTGCTGGATAGTGTCGTGCCGGGCCGTCAACCAGACGAAGCGCATGGCCTTCTGATCGTCCTCCGGCAAGCGTGTGTATTGCTCGTTGGCCTGCACGGAACCATTGATCAGATCGGCCTGGTCATCGAACAGCAGCTGGTTCTTGTCCGCCTGAGAACCGGTATTGACCGCCACCAGGTTGTCTTCCTTGCCGGGATGCTCAATGCGAATGGCATTCTTGAGTGCGGTATAGCCGATTTCCGAGACACCGCCCGGTTGGATCGCGACTCGAACTGTTGTGCCATTGCCGACTGCCTCGATGATGTCATCGAGCGTCTGGTAGGGAGAGTCCTTGGGAACCAGATAGGCATTGCCTGGGTTGATGGCAATGGTCGGACCGACGGTATAGTTCTCGAAGGGATCCTTGTAACCTTCCACGCCGTAGAGGTGGCCGAGGTAGGACTGATCATGGAAGATCATCAGGGTATTGCCACGCGGATCACGATCCAGCGCACGATAGGCGGCACTCACCCCTACCGCATCGACCTTCATGCGAACCCCCAGCTTGTCGGCCAGCTTGTCCACCACGATGGAAGAATTCTGGTAGGTATCGCCGCCAGTGGAGCTGGAGCCGATCACGACACGTACATTACCGCGCAGAGGACCATCTGCCGCCATGGCAACACCAGCCCCCAGGGCCAGTGTTGCAGCAAGTACAGATGCGACCATGCCAAATGCAAAAGGATTCTTGGGCGTGCTCATCTTTCACCTCTCAAACGATCGTTGTTATTGGTGTTATTGATGATATGGGTCGTTACGCGAATGCTCAGAAGCTCCTGGCACGCTCGATCAACTGCGCAAGGCGGGCACTTTCCTCGGCATCCGGCATCTCCAACGGGGCGCGTACGCTACCGGAAGGACGGCCAATCAGCTTGGTGCCTTCCTTGATCAGACTCACGGCATAGCCGGACTTGTTGTCACGCAGATCGACAAAGGGCAGGAAGAACTCACGGGAAATCTTGCGCACCGTGTCAGAGTCTCCTGCACGCAGTGCCTTGTAGAACGTTACCGCCATGTCAGGCACGAAGTTGAAGACAGCGGATGAGTAGGTATTCACACCCACCGCGAGATAGGCTTCTGCCATGATCTCTGCCGTGGGTACCCCTCCGACATAGCTGAGCCGCTCACCAACGGACTTGATGATACGGTTCAGGGCCTGCATATCGCCCTTGCCATCCTTGAGACCAATCAGGTTCGGACAGGCATCGGCCAAGCGCTGCACGGAGCGTGCATTCATCACGCCATTGCCACGGTTGTAATAGATCACGCTGACAGAAGTGGAATCACAGATCTGACGGGCATACTCGACCAGGCCATCCTGAGGACACTCGGTCAGATAAGGGGGCATCAACAGAATGCCGTCGGCGCCCTCTTCCTCGGCAATTTGGGCAAAGGTGGAAGCGGTGGCCACGCTAAGGCCGGCGCTGGCAATCACCGGAATCTTGCCGGCGACAGTCTTCACGGCCAGACGCACCACTTCCCGGAAGTCGTCGACAGACAGGCTAAAGAACTCCCCTGTCCCCCCCGCAACGAACACGGCGGAAATGTCGTGGCTGATGAACCACTCCAGGCGCGCACGATAGCTGTCAGCGTCAAAGCGACCCTGATCATCGAAATCTGTCACCGGAAATGACAGCAACCCATCGCCAATGGCCTGTTTGACTTGTTCGCGTGTAAAACTCACCTGATAGCCCTCATCTCACCTGTTCTATGTGGGAACATGAAGCCAGGAGGAGACACGCGCATGAGTGGCTGCGCATCCCTTGATAGCCTCAATGTCATACATCATACAAATGATAAACTAGCCATCCTGAAACTGACTGACAAGAGACGATATGGTAGATTTAGACCAAAGTTTAACCACCACCCTGCCTTCCCGATCACTACTGACAGCATCTGGAAACGATCTCGTCAGGTCGTGAACAAAGAGGTCGGCCTTACCTCCAGGACAGCGGAATGTCGCTCCTCGATATCTTTCTCGCCACCCTCAATATCACCCTGCCCGTCTTCGCCATGGTCTTTATCGGTATCGGTCTCAAGCGCTTGAAGTGGATCGACCAGACCTTCGTCAACACCGCCTCCAGACTGGTATTTCGTGGCACCTTGCCGACACTGATCTTCCTCAGCCTGCTGAATGCCGACCTCGATACGACGTTCAACCCTTGGCTATTGGGGTTCTTTGCCCTGGCCACGTTGGCCAGCTTCCTGGCTTGCTGGGGCTGGGCCATTCTGCGAGTGAAACGACCACTGCGTGGCATCTATATCCAGGGGGCCTTCCGGGGCAATGCCGGTATTGTCGGACTGGCACTGGCGGCGGGAATGTATGGTAACGCTGGTCTTTCGACAGGAGGCCTGCTGCTGGGGGTGGTGATACTGAGCTATAACGTGCTGTCGGTGATCGCCCTGGCTACTTACCAGGAACGCCAGGATGGCACCGGGGTGGATTGGGCCAGCATCTTTCGCCATATCCTGCATAACCCGTTGATTCTGTCTGTGCTGGCCGCCATCCCGCTGGCTATCCTTGATATCAACCTGCCCAAGTGGCTGGACACCAGCGGCCATTACTTCGCCTCACTGACCCTGCCTCTGGCCTTGATCTGCATCGGCGCGACCCTTTCCACCCGAGCCCTGCGCCAGGGATATCGCACCACGTTCAGTGCCAGTATCGCCAAGATGGTGGTCATTCCGGCGGTCGCGACCTGGCTGGCATGGGCATGCGGTTTCGAAGGACGGGAGCTGGGTGTGCTGTTCCTGTTCTTCGCCAGCCCCACCGCGGCTGCAGCCTTCGTCATGGCCAAGGCCATGGGTGGTGGCGAAACGCTGACTGCCAACATCATCGCCCTGACAACACTCCTGGCCAGCATCACGGTAACGGCCGGGGTGTTTGTACTTCGGGTCAGTGGACTGATCTAGGCTTTGTACGAAAAGTGCCTGCGCTTGCTCATGCTGCGTTGGCAGCGATCTCAAAATGCTCATTTACACCCTGTAAACTCTGCTTTTTGACTCGCGGCCTCCCTGCCGCTCGCTCTACGAGCAGCGGAGCTGCCCAAATCGCCATTCCTGACGATTTGTCGATCGATTCCGCCTTGCCTGATCATCGCTCGCCGACTTTTTACACAAAGCCTAGGCCGTTCCACTGCTCAGCCCCTGGATTCCGTCCCCACTACCACCTCGAACTGTTCCAGGCCACCTCCTTCTCGGGTGGCTTCCTTGGGCAGTGGGTTGGCATGGGCAAGCTTGAAGTCTTCACTGCCTACCCAGGCACGAAAGGCATCCTGGCTTTCCCATTCGGTTTCGACGACATAGGGCGCCTGGTTGCCCATGGGGCGCAATACGCGCATGGCAACAAAGCCAGGCTGCTTGTCGATCTGGCCGACCCGGGCACGAAAACGTGCTTCGAACTCTTCTTCGAAACCAGGGTTCACATAGATCCGGTTATTGACGATATAGCCCATCGGGTTCTCCTGTTCAGCAACGGCTCATTTCAGCTGCGACGGCTCATTTCAACTGCGATGGTGTCATCAGACCGACAAGGCGCGAGCAACCGGCAGCACGTACATCAGCGTGCAACTCAGCAATGGCGGCCGTGGAAAAGCCGATGCCGGCATCATTGCGCCCTTCGATCAGCATGCCGGTGAGTGCTGCAACCAGCGGCATATGACTGACCAGTATCAACGGACAATCATCATCCTCGCCCAGCAGCCAATCGATGACGACCTGGGGAGAATCATCCGGAGTGATCAGTTCGAGGGTGTCGATATCAGGCTCGCTCCCTGACCTGTCGGCCAGGGCATCCGCCACCAGGGCCGCGGTCTGCTGGGCACGCACGTATGGGCTGGCAACAAGGCGCAAACGTGCGACATCCAGGTCCTTGCGCTTGGCCAGCCAACGTCCCATGCGACGGGCCTCCTTCTCACCTTTCCTGGACAGGCGCCGATCAGGGTCAGGAAAACCTGGCTCCGCCTGGCCATGACGCATGATCAACAAGGGTTCAGCCATCGCTTCGCTCCCCTGGGTTTTCTGCCTGTCGCTGGTCCTGCTGCACATGCTCGCGAGGCAGTACGAATTCCACATCGCTGCTCTGTTCGCCACGCATCAGCAGCTTTGCCATCTCCCGGGCTGGCACGCCCTCGAACAACACCTGGAAAAGCCCCTCGGCCAGCGGCATGTAGACATTGTCCTCACGCGCCTTATCGCGCACCAGGCGAACTGTGTTGACGCCTTCCGCTACCTGCCCCAGGGATTCCACTGCCTCATCCAGCGCCTTGCCCTGCCCCAGGGCGTAGCCGACCCGATAGTTGCGCGACAATTGGGATGAGCATGTCACAATAAGATCCCCCACCCCAGCCAGGCCAAGGAATGTCATGGGATTGGCGCCCCGAGCCACGGCAAAACGACTCATCTCGGCCAAGGCCCGGGTCATCAACATGCTTCGCGTGTTTTCTCCCATGCCCAGAGCGGCCGCCATGCCAGCCGCAATGGCATAGATATTCTTCAGTGCGCCACCCAGCTCGACACCATAGCGATCGTTGCTGGCATACACGCGAAAATAATCACACCCCAGGGCAGCCTGGATACGTGAACGCGTCGTGGCATCCTGGCTGGCAATCACTGTGGCGGTGAGTTGCTTGTCGGCCACTTCCGAGGCCAGGTTGGGTCCAGACAGCACCCCGACATGGGAAAAGCCGGTTTCATCCTCGAGAATCTGGCTCATCAGCTTGAAGCCATCTTCCTGAATTCCCTTGGTCGTACTGACCAGAGTCTGCTCCGGCTTGAGCCAGGGGCGCGCCTGTCGTACGACGTCAGCAAAAGCCTTCGATGGAATGGCCACCAGAACGACATCGGCGCCGTCCAGTACCTTGCTCATGTCAGTCGAAGCCACCACCGCGGAATTGATGACGTAATCTGGCAGATAGCTCGGGTTGCGATGATCGCGGTTGATGCTTTCCACCAGGGAGGCATCACGCAACCATTGGTGCACTTCGCAACCATTGTCCGCTGCGATGCTGGCCAGCGCCGTGCCGAAGCTACCACCGCCCAGAACCGCTACCGTCATGCGCTCATCAGTCATACTGTCTCCAACCCAAGAATGTCCTGTACGGATTGTAACGAAAAACGCCCCTCGCAAGGGGCGTTTCCATCAGGACATACTGCAATTGATGACGCTGGTACCCGTCGAACGACGGCAACTAGTCGATCAAGGACAGCAAAGAGTCGATACTCTCGCGGGCATCGCCATAGAACATGCGGGTATTCTCCTTGTAGAACAGCGGGTTCTCGATACCGGAGTATCCCGTTCCCTGACCACGCTTGCTCACGAACACCTGCTTGGCTTCCCACACCTTCAGTACCGGCATCCCTGCAATGGGGCTGTTGGGATCTTCCTGGGCGGCCGGGTTGACGATGTCGTTGGAGCCAATGACGATGACCACGTCCGTGGAGGCAAAGTCATCGTTGATCTCATCCATTTCCAGCACGATATCATACGGCACCCTGGCTTCGGCCAGCAGCACGTTCATGTGGCCAGGCAAGCGCCCCGCTACCGGGTGAATACCGAAGCGCACTTCCTTGCCTGCCGCACGCAGCTTGCGTACCAGGTCGCTGACAGCGTTCTGCGCCTGGGCCACCGCCATGCCATATCCGGGAACGATGATGACACTGTCAGCATCATTCAGCGCAGCGGACACGCCTCCGGAGTCGATGGCGATCTGCTCGCCTTCGATCTCGGCTGCCGGGCCCTTGCTGCCACCAAAGCCACCCAGGATGACGTTGATGAACTTGCGGTTCATCGCCTTGCACATGATGTACGACAGAATCGCACCGGAAGAACCCACCAGGGCCCCGGTCACGATCAGCAGATCGTTAGACAGGGTAAAACCGATAGCCGCTGCGGCCCAACCGGAGTAGCTGTTGAGCATCGACACCACCACCGGCATGTCCGCACCACCGATACCCTGGATCAGATGCCAGCCAATGAAGAATGCCAGAGCAGCAATCAGCAGCAACGTCCAGAAGCCTGCGCCACTGAAGTAGGCAATGGCCAGCAGCAAGGACAGTACCGCCGCACCTGCATTCAGCCAGTGACCGCCCGGGAACTGCTTGGGCTTGCCGTCGATCTTGCCTGCCAGCTTGCCGAAAGCGATGATCGAGCCAGTGAATGTCACCGCACCGATGAATACGCCCAGCACAACCTCAACCTGCAGGAAGCTCAGCTCTGCGGCAGTCTTGTGTGCCAGTGTCCCGGCGAAGGCCGACAGGGAATCAAGGGATTCTCCAGCAGCGCGCATGGACAGGACACGCTCGCGCTCAAGGTCGGCGTTCCAGCCGACGAACACTGCCGCCAGACCGACGAAGGAATGCAGGGCAGCAACCAATTGCGGCATCTCGGTCATTTCGACCTTCTTTGCCACCACCACGCCGATGGCCGCACCGATGGCCATCATCGGCAGCATCAGCCAATAGCTGCCGATACCCGGCCCGAAGGCAGTAAAGAACACCGCCAGGCCCATACCGACGATGCCATACCATACTGCTCGCTTGGCCTTTTCCTGATTACTCAGTCCACCTAGCGAGAGGATGAACAGGACACTTGCCGCTATTGCCGCGGCAGTTACGAATTGATGTCCAAACATATCGTATCTCCGCGGTCAGGACTTCTGGAACATGGCCAGCATCCGGCGTGTCACCAGGAAGCCACCCACGATGTTGATGGATGCAATCAGCACCGCGATACCCGCCAGCAACGTGACCAGCCAACTGCCCGATCCTACCTGGAGAACGGCACCGAGAACGATGATTCCGGAAATGGCATTGGTCACCGCCATCAACGGAGTATGCAATGAGTGGCTGACGTTCCAGATCACCTGGAAGCCCACGAAGCATGACAGCGCGAAGACAATGAAATGTTGCATGAAAGAAGCCGGTGCCACCTGACCCAGCAGCAGCATCAGCACACCACCAGCGGCAAGCATGCCGATCTGGCGCTTGCTCTGTGCCACGAAGGAGGCATGTTCCGCCGCCTTCTTCTCTTCCGCGGTCAGTTCCTTTTCCTTGGGTTTGGGCTTCGCTGCTGCGATCGCCTGAACCTTGGGAGGCGGTGGCGGGAAAGTGATTTCACCCTGGTAGGTGACCGTAGCACCACGGATGACGTCATCTTCCATGTCATGCACGATCTGGCCGTCCTTCTCAGGTGTCAGATCGGTCAACATATGACGGATATTGGTGGAATACAGCAGTGATGACTGGGTCGCCATGCGTGAAGGGAAGTCCGTGTAACCCACCACGACCACACCATTGTCAGTGACAATGCGCTCGTTGGGCACGGTAGCATCACAGTTACCACCTCGTTCAGCGGCCAGGTCGACGACCACGGAGCCCGGCTTCATGGCCTTGACCATGTCATCCAGCCACAGCTTCGGCGCAGGACGGCCCGGGATCAGGGCAGTGGTAATGACGATGTCCACTTCCGAAGCCTGCTGGCGGAACAACTCCAGTTGCTTCTCGCGGAATTCGGGGCTGGAAGGCGCCGCATAGCCACCTGTCGCAGCGCCATCCTGGCTATCCTCGAAATCCAGGAACAGGAACTCAGCGCCCATCGACTCGATCTGTTCCGCCACTTCCGGGCGCACATCGAAAGCACGCACCACGGCTCCCAGGCTGGTTGCAGTACCGATGGCTGCCAGACCGGCGACACCAGCACCAATGACCAGCACCTTGGCCGGAGGCACCTTGCCCGCCGCAGTAACCTGTCCGGTGAAGAAGCGGCCAAACTGGTTGCCAGCTTCGATGACCGCACGATACCCGGCAATATTGGCCATGGAAGACAGAGCATCCATTTTCTGGGCGCGGGAGATCCGCGGCACCATGTCCATGGCAATGACATTAGCGCCCTTTTCCTTGCAGCGCTCCAGCATCTCTTCACTCTGGCCTGGCCAGAAGAAACTGATCAGCGTCTGGTCCTTGCGCAGCTGGTCAGCTTCCTGCTGACTCGGCTCACGCACCTTGACCACTACATCGGCCTGATCGAACAACGCCTGGGCATTCGCCACGACCGTAACGCCAGCCTGCTCATAAGTTTCATCAGAGAACCCGGCAAGCTCCCCGGCACCACTCTCGACCAGGCACTCATGACCCAGTTTCTGAATCTGCCCAGCACTTTCGGGGGTCAACGCTACCCGCGCTTCCCCCTCGTACCTTTCCCTTAGTGCTCCAACTATCACTATGGATCTCCCATGTGGCCAACGTTGTATGGACACGTGCGAGCCTTCTCAGCCAATCATTGGCTGAGCAGTACGACAAGCTGCACGTTAATCCCACTTATTATGTTTCGCTTGCTATCTATTACTTTTTGTCGTTCCTATCAGTGTTACCTCTTGTGGATACCGACACAAGAGGCACATGTATTATTATTGTGCATAGCAACATAACGACAAATTACTGAATCCATTCAGAGAACCTTCTTCTCTGGATTCGCATAAAAAAGGCCGACAATGATGTCAGCCTTTTTACGATGTTTATTATATCTCCCCGACTTGGTGTTATCTGATTTCGCTACACCTGTCATGAGAGACTTGTATCCATCTGGTTGCTTCAACAGTTTCCCGACACCCGGTCTACCCTCGATTTTCCAGGTCTACCGGGTCTCTCGCTGCCTGCCAATTCCGCTACTGATCAGCCAGAAAACGGGTTACGCAGCACAATGGTTTCATTGCGATCGGGGCCTGTGGAGATGATATCGATCGGCGTCCCTACCTGCTCCTCGAGGAAGCTGATGTAGGCGCGGGCGCTGGCCGGCAGATCCTCGACACGCTTGACCCCCAGAGTGGACTCATTCCAGCCCGGCAGGTCCTGGTAAACCGGCTCAACGGCCTCGTAACCTTCTGAATCCACAGGGGTGTCCAGCACTTCACCATCCTTGCTGCGATACCCTACACAGACACGGATGTTCTCCAGGCCATCGAGAACGTCCAGTTTGGTCAGGCACAGGCCAGACACGGAGTTGATCTGCACCGCATGACGCAGAGCCACGGCATCGAACCAGCCGCAACGGCGAGCACGCCCTGTGGTTGCACCGAATTCATGACCACGCTCGGCCAGGTGGCGGCCATGCTCATCGAACAGCTCAGTGGGGAAAGGACCAGAACCGACACGAGTGGTGTAAGCCTTGGTGATACCCAACACGTAATCCAGATACAGAGGACCGACACCAGAGCCTGTCGCGGTACCACCAGCCGTGGTATTGGAACTGGTCACATACGGGTAGGTACCGTGGTCAATATCCAGCAGAGAGCCCTGAGCCCCCTCGAACAGGATGTTTTCGCCCGCCTTGCGTAGGTCGTGAACCAATCCCACGGTATCAGCCACCATGGGCCGCAACTCGTCAGCCATCTGCATGGCGCTGTCGAGAATGGACTGGAAGTCCACTGCCGGTTCGCCATGATACTGGGTCAACACGAAGTTGTGATAATCCAGTACTTCCCCCAGCTTGGAGGCAAAGCGTTCGCGGTGAAGCATATCGCCTAGACGCAGACCGCGGCGCGCCACCTTGTCTTCATAGGCCGGGCCAATGCCGCGACCGGTGGTACCGATCTTGGCGACGCCACGAGCTTTCTCACGCGCCTGGTCGAGACGCACATGGTAATCCAGGATCAGCGGACAGGCCGGCGACAGGCGCAGACGCTCACGCACTGGTACGCCTTTGGCCTCCAGCTCGTGAATCTCCTTGAGCAGGGCTTCTGGTGAGAGAACTACACCATTGCCGATCACACAGGTCTTGTCTTCGCGCAGGATGCCGGAAGGAATCAGATGCAGGACGGTCTTTTCGCCATCAATCACCAGGGTGTGACCCGCATTGTGACCGCCCTGGAAACGCACCACCGCAGAGGCAGACTCGGTCAGCAGGTCAACCACCTTGCCTTTGCCCTCATCGCCCCATTGGGTGCCCAGTACGACTACGTTCTTGCCCATTGCTTCTCATCTCTCCGTTTAGCGCCATGGCGCTGCGAAAATGTGCTGCGCCACGGCGCATCGGAAATGTCATGTGCGAAAGCGCACGAAATTAACGCTGCATGACCCGCATTGCAGGTCATGCAGTTCTTGATCAAGCAGATTCCGCCTCATCGAGAGGCGCCAATGTCCAGCCTTGCTTCGTACTGACCAGGCGCTCACAGCAGCCATGCTGCTCTGCTCCGGTGCGCTGGCCAGGCAGAGCGCGAACCACCCTGCGCCCCTGCGCACGCAAGGCCTGAATGGCCTCGCTCAAGCCCTCGGCGTCCTCGGCTGGCGCCCAGACAGCATCCTTGGCGGGTTCCTTCGGTGCCAGTGATGCCAGCACCTTGAGATCCATGGAGAACCCTGTCGCCGGACGGGCACGACCGAAAGCCCGACCGGTGTCATCGTAGCGTCCGCCCTTCGCCAGTGCCTGGCCATAGCCCGGAACATAGGCGGCAAACATCATGCCGGTGTGGTACTGATAGCCACGCAGCTCCGACAGATCGAAATAATAGGCAACCTCTGGATGCTCGGCACTCACACCACGGTACAGATCACATAGCTTGTCGAGTGCATCGTTGACCGCCTGGGGCGCTTCGGCGAATACCTCGCGAGCGCGTTCGAGCACTTCAGGCCCACCGTGCAGTTCTTCCAGTGCCCGGAACATGTCAGCCAGTGCAGGATCACTGACATGACGCGTGACCTGCTCTTCCAGCTGGCCTGGCGATTTCAGCGCCAAGGCAGCGGAGAAAGCCTCCTGGGCGTCCTGATTCAGGTCCGCAGCCTGTACAAGATTACGATAGATGCCCACATGCCCCAGAGCCAGGTGGATTTCGTGGGCACCGGCCACATCCAGACTTTCCAGGGCCAGGAGCAGTATCTCGAGATCCGCAGCAAGACTGGCATGCCCGAACAGCTCAACGCCAACCTGCACCGGGCTGCGACCGCCCTGATGCTGGTCGGCCTTGGCACGCAACACATTGGTGCAGTAGCACAGACGTACCGGCCCCTCGCGCTTGAGCGAATGGGCATCCATGCGTGCTACCTGGGGAGTGACGTCGGCACTGACCCCCATCATGCGACCACTGAGCTGATCGGTGAGCTTGAAGGTCTGCAGATCAAGATCGGTGCCTGTACCGGTAAGTAAAGAGTCGAGAAACTCTACCGGAGGCGGCATGACCTGGTCATAGCCCCATAGGTGATAAAGGTCGAGCAGCGCCCGGCGCAACTCCTCCATGCGACTGGCTTGAGGCGGCAGTACCTCGTCCATGCCGTCGGGCAAGAGCCAGCGGTCAGCGATGGTCATGTCTTATCCTGCTTGGACTGTGGGCCAAGCCTGCGCGCACGCGAAACCTCGCGCACTATCGGGGGCAGTATTTCCCCCAGCGTGCAGGCGATGAACGGAAGTGGCAGCACAAAAAAATCGCACAAAAAAACCGGGCCACGCCCGGTTGACAGATTCTATCAGCTTTATGGCTCGGGTACACCCCTGTACTGCACAGAGGTGTACCCATTACCTCAATTGGCGTCTGGACTCTTCAGATAACGGAAGAAATCACTGGACGGATCGAGCACCATCATGTTGCCACCGGAGGCGCCGAAGGTGTCACGATACGCATTGAGGCTGCGCCAGAACGAGAAGAACTCTTGGTCCTCCCCATAGGCTTGTGCAAAGATTGCCGCAGCCTCAGCATCGCCTTCACCGCGCAAGGTCTCTGACCGTTCGTTGGCCTGAGCCAGCAGTACCTGACGACGGCGATCCGCGTTGGCCTGGATGCGCTCGGCCTCTTCCTTGCCTTGAGCGCGCCACTCACGAGCTTCACGTTCACGTTCAGAGCGCATGCGGTCATATACCGCCGAGGATACATCCTCTGGCAGATCGATGCGTTTGACGCGGATATCAAGGATTGCCACACCAAGCTCCTCACGCATCAATGCATTGAGATCTGCGGTAGGGCCGGACATCAGTTCATCGCGTTTTTCCGCGATGATCTGCTGCAAGCTGAGCTGACCGAACTCATTACGCAGACTCTCATCGACCCGCGGCTGAATCAGGCGTACCGCCATCAATTCGTCGCCCGCCGTCGCCTCGTAGTAGCGTGTCGGGTTGATCACCTGCCACTTGACGTAAGAGTCCACGATCACCGCTTTCTGCTCTCTGGTCAGATAACGGCTGGTTTCGGTATCCAGTGTCAGCACACGAGTGTCGAACTTGCGGATAGTCTGGGTGATCGGCACCTTGGCATGCAGGCCCGGCTGGATGTTTTCCTCGATGACTTCACCAAAGCGCAGCTTCACCGCACGCTGGGTCTCGTCGACCACGTACAGAGTGTTGCTGGCGAGCCAGGCCAGAGCCGCCAGGCCACCGACAATGATCAGAGACTTGTTATTGATCATTTAGCGACCCTCCCGCTGGATACCAGTACTACCGCCAGAGCTGCCAACACTGCTGCTGGATGTGCTGCTTTCGCCGGCTGCCCGTGACTCGGCTCGAATGCGCTCGAGCACCTTGGGATCCAGCTGATGGTCAGCGTCCGACGCTGCCGCACTGGAGCCACTGGAACGGCTCAGCTTGTCCATGGGCAGAACCATCAACGGGCTGTTCTGGTCTACATCCACCAGCACCTTGTTGGTCTGGCCAAGTACTTCACTGATCGCGTCAAGGTAGAGACGTTCACGCATGATCTGCGGAGCATCACGATATTGCGCCAGCAAGGCAGAGAAACGGCTGGCCTGACCACGCGCCTCGGCGACCACAGACTCACGATACCCCTGGCCCTGCTCGACAACGCGTTGAGCCTGCCCCTGGGCAGCCGGAATGATGGCATTGGCGTATGCCATGGCTTCGTTGATGGTGCGCTGACGATCCTCACGCGCACGGATGACGTCGTCGAAGGCATCCTGCACCGCATCAGGCGGCGAGGTCGACTCGACGTTCAAGGTCACCAAGCTGATGCCTGTACCATAGCTGTCCATGTAGGACTGCAAACGGTTGGACACGGCAGAGCCAAGAATCTCACGACCGGAGGTCAGGATATCGATCATGTCGGTGCCGCCGACGACATGGCGCAGAGCCGAGTCGAGAGCATTTGCCAGAGACAGCTCCGGGTCACGGACATTGAGGACATAGCCACGCGGATCAGCAACCTGATACTGGGCCGAGATTTCCACCGAGACGATGTTCTCATCCTGGGTCAGCATTGACTGTGTCTGGCTGACAGAGCGCACACGGGTCACATTGACCATGCGTACATCATCAATCAACGGCGGATTCCACTGCAGACCCGGCGAGACCACTTCCTGGAACTTGCCAAAGCGCAGAACCACGCCACGTTCAGACTGGTCGACCAGATAGAAGCCACTGGCCGCCCATATTGCCAGCGCAATGATGATCAGCAAGCCCGGCAAGGTGAAGGGGTTACGCGAACGGCCCCCTCGGCCGCCACGACCACCCTTGCCTCCGCGATTGCCACGGCCACCCAACATGCTGTTGAGCTTGTCCTGAAACTTCTTCAGCGCCTCATCGAGGTCAGGAGGTCCCCCTTGATTATCACCTCCGCCCTTGTTGCCGCCGCCACCACTGCCACGGCGCCCCCCGCCACTCCAGGGGTCATGCTGGTTGCCGTTGCCGCCACCAGGCTCATTCCAGGCCATACAATGTCTCCACTCTGGTGCTCCTCTCTGCAGAGGAGCATCGGTTGCGATCCTTGTCTTATATCCGAACCCACTCATGGCTCGCTACATTCTTGGCCATCCTGCGTTTCTATCGACCCAGGAAAACTCATCTAGATCACCAGTTGAGCTTCCTCGTTCGTTATCAGCCTAGACTGCAGTCCATGAGGTGTGCTCAAGCTTCCCAGGTTTCGCGTTCCCTGAGCGCCTCAGGAAGATAATCGTCGGCGCTCTCTCCCAGCCGCGCCATCAGCTGATTGAAATCGCGCCGTGGCAGGCGGACCCTCAGCTGAGTATGTCCTGCGTCATCGAAACCTTCCCCACGTACTGCCCCCAACTCGTGAAGTGCAGCACGCATTCTCCCCTGCGCCGGCGACAATGTCAGAGAGAAGTCGATGATGTCATCCGACAGACGCTCGGATAATGCCTGCTTCAGCAGGTCGAGACCACGGCCTTCTCGTGCCGACAACCATACGACCTGAGGGACTCCGTGCTCATCCCGCTCGATGCGTGGAGCACTATCGAACACGTCGATCTTGTTCATCACCTTGAGGGTCGGTACCTTCGAGGCACCTATTTCCTCCAGCACCGCGTTGACCTGAGCCACGTTGAGATCACGGTCAGGGTCAGCGGCATCTATCACATGCACCAGTAACGTCGCTTCCGCAGCTTCCTGCAAGGTTGCGCGAAACGCTTCCACCAGTTTATGCGGTAGATGGCGAATGAAACCTACGGTATCCGCCAGCACCACGGAGCCCACATCCTCGACATCTAGACGCCGCAGCGTAGGATCGAGAGTAGCGAAGAGCTGGTCTGCCGCATAGACCTCAGCAGAGGTCAATGAATTGAAAAGCGTCGATTTACCGGCGTTGGTATAGCCCACAAGCGACACACTGTGGATCTCTGCCCGGGAGCGTGCACGGCGATTCTGGGTGCGCTGACTGCGCACCTTGTCGAGACGCCTGTGAATCGACTTGATCCGCGCCCGCAGCAGGCGACGGTCAGTCTCAAGCTGGGTTTCACCCGGGCCACGCAGACCAATCCCCCCTTTCTGGCGTTCAAGGTGGGTCCAGCCACGAACCAGTCGGGTAGACATGTATTCGAGCTGAGCCAGTTCCACCTGCAACTTACCTTCATGGGTACGTGCACGCTGGGCAAAGATGTCAAGAATCAGGCCCGTACGGTCAAGCACACGGCACTTGAGCGCCTGCTCGACGTTACGTTCCTGAGAGGGACTGAGCGCATGGTTGAAGATCACCAGCTCGGCTTCGTGCACCGAGAGAGCATCACGTAGCTCATCCAGCTTTCCCGAGCCTACGAAGCTCCTGGGATCGGGCCGCTGACGGCTACCAGTGATCAGAGTGGCGGGCTCAGCGCCCGCCGACCTCACCAGTTCGAGAAACTCGCTGGGATCTTCGCGCTCCTGCTCGTCCTGAAAATCGATATGGACGAGTATCGCCGTTTCACCGGCGTCGGGACGTTCAAAAAACAATCAATACCTCACGGATATCAGCTATCCGGCTGCGCCGCAGGATCCTGGGCCGGCAGTCGCACATTGCGAGACGGCACCACGGTGGAGATGGCGTGCTTGTAGACCATCTGACTGACGGTATTACGCAGCAGGATGACAAATTGGTCGAAAGATTCGATCTGGCCCTGCAACTTGATGCCATTGACCAGGAAAATCGACACCGGAATGCGCTCCTTGCGCAGAATGTTCAAGTACGGGTCTTGGAGGGACTGCCCTTTGGACATCTTGCTCTCCCTGTAATCTCTAGGTTGTTAACGTTAAATAAATAAGTGCTTCCCTGACACCCACTCTTCCCGTGAGGAACGGCGAACGTCTTGGATTCGGCGGGGCCTGGTCATGCAGCCACACGAACTCGATATCTTACGCTATGTGCCAGCACCACGCACGATTTTAAGATGCGCGACAAGTATTTCCGCATTGCTCACGAGGTCTTGGTAGTCCCCTTGGCAATGCTCCTGGCAACAGCGTCATATAACCGCTGTTCGGGACTGTCAGCCAGCGAGTCGATCCAGTGTAGATCTGACCAACTACGCATCCAGGTCAATTGACGCTTGGCCAGTTGACGAGTGGCAATCACTCCACGCTTGCGCAGTTCACTCAGATCATACTCGCCATCCAGATAACTCCAGGCCTGACGGTAGCCGACGCTTTTCATCGACGGCAGGTCAGGCGAGAGATTTCCCCTTGCCTTCAAAGCAGCAACCTCATCAAGGAAGCCACCTTCCAGCATCGCCTCAAAGCGCCTTGCTATTCTTTCATGTAGCACGGAACGCTGTGCCGGGGCGAGCCCTATGGACAGCGTCCGATAGGGAAAGGTTTCACGCTGCTGTTCACGCCATAGCTCCGTCATGGAGCGCCCACTGATCTCGAACACCTCCAGAGCGCGCATCAAGCGCTGAGGGTCATTGGGGTGAATGCGGGCTGCCGACTCTGGATCGACCTCAGCCAATCGCCTATGCAGCGCCTCAAGCCCATGCTGCTCGACTTCTCGTTCAAGCAACTGCCGCACCTGAGGGTCTGCTGCTGGCATCTTGGCTACCCCATCAATAAGACACTTGAAGTACATCATAGTGCCGCCGACCAGCAGTGGAATCCGTCCCTTGGCAGTGATGTCCGACATTTCACGCAGGGCATCGGTACGGAAGTCCGCTGCCGAGTAGGCATGAGCCGGATCGCGGATATCGATCAGGCGATGAGGGGCACGAGACAACTCTTCTGCAGAAGGCTTTGCACTGCCTATATCCATCCCACGATAGACCATGGCGGAGTCGACGCTGATGATGTCGGCTCCCAGGCGCTCATGCAGGGCGATGGCCAGGTCTGTCTTGCCCGCAGCCGTAGGTCCCATCAGCAGCACGGCAAAAGGTCGCGTATCTGACACGTCAAGCGATGCCATGCTCATTGCCCTCGCAGGAACAGACGATCCAGTTCGCGCAGGCTCATCTGGGTCCAGGTCGGGCGGCCATGATTACACTGGCCACTGCGTTCAGTACGCTCCATATCGCGCAGCAGCGCATTCATTTCGGCAATCGTCAGTTGACGGTTAGCCCGCACGCTGCCATGACACGCCATGGTCGCAAGCAGTTCATTGATATGCGCCTCGATACGGTCCGAGCGGCCATAGCGCTCCAGGTCCGAAAGCATGTCACGGATCAGCGGCTCTACATCCGCATCCGACAACAGGGCCGGCAGTTGGCGCACCAGCAGCGTTTCCGGGCCTGCAGCATCCAGTTCCACCCCCAGACGGGAGAAGGCTTCACGCTCACTTTCTGCGGTTTCAATTTCTGCCGGGCTGGCAGCCAGGGACACAGGGACCAGCAATGGCTGCGCCTCCAGGGCTCCACCATGTACCTGGTTTTTCATGTGCTCATAGACAATACGCTCATGAGCGGCATGCATGTCCACCAGCACCAGGCCCTGGGCGTTCTGGGCCAGAATATAGATGCCGTGGAGCTGGGCAACGGCAAAACCCAGTGGCGGAGCCTGGGTGGGATCTTCCTCAGCCATTGGATCAGATGGCGCAGGAAGCCCCCCGTCATTCTGGATGCGGTTCTCCCGAGGGCCGCTACCCTGGGCTGCTGGCAGCGTTCTTGCCGTGTACTCGCCGGCACGTTCCGCCAGGGCCACCTCTGCAGCACGCCCTCCTACCTGAGGCGCTCCAGGCTGAGGGGTGAGCAGGCTTTCCTCATGCTCGGGATGCAACTGACGGTAGCCATCCATGAAGGCCCGCACCCGGTCAGGTGTCACGCTTGCCGTTGCATCCTCACGACGAGGATGAAGCGCCATGGGCTGCTGCTGCCAGGCGGGTTGGGCGGATGCCTCCCCACTTTCCCTGGCGAGCGTCGAAGGTGTCTTGATTTCACCAGTGGTCGGGTCGACTTCAAGCCCATCCTGGTCGGAAGCCAGTTGCCCGGCATCACGCTCTCCCCCGGCCCGGGCTTCACCGAGAGCCCGATGCAGACTGGAGAACAGGAAATCGTGAACCATACGGCCATCGCGAAAGCGCACTTCATGCTTGGTCGGGTGGACATTGACATCCACCACCGTCGGATCGACCTCGAGATACAGCACGAACACGGGATGGCGGCCATGGAACAGCACATCCCGGTAGGCCTGCCGAATGGCGTGGGCCACCAGTCGGTCGCGCACCACGCGACCATTGACGAAGAAATACTGTTGATCGGCTTGCGCGCGGGAATGCGTCGGAAGCCCGACCCAACCCCATAGACGCAGACCGCCTGCGGCGATATCCAAGTTCAGGGCATTTCCCAGGAAGTCCTTGCCAAGCAACGACCTGAGACGCCGCTCACGCTCCTCGACACTCTCAGCCACAGGCAATTGGTGTAGTGTCTTGCTGTTGTGGCGCAAGGTCCAGCCGATGTCGAAACGCGACAACGCCTGACGGCGAAAGGTTTCTTCTACATGACCGAATTCGGTTTTCTCGGTACGCAGGAACTTGCGCCGGGCCGGCGTATTGAAGAACAGGTCACGCACAGTGACCGAGGTTCCTCGCGGATGAGGCGCAGGCGTCACGCGAGGTTCCATGTTGCGACCTTCCGCCACGACCCGCCAGCCACCCCGAGGGTCGTCCTCGACGTTGGACACCAGCTCAAGACGCGACACCGAGCTGACCGATGCCAGGGCCTCACCGCGGAAGCCCAGGCTGGCAACGCCTTCCAGCTCTTCGAGAGACGCAATCTTGCTGGTGGCATGGCGCGACAACGACAGTGGCAGGTCATCTTCCGCAATGCCACAGCCATCATCCCGTACACGGATCAGCCTGGCACCACCGACTTCCACCTCGATGTCAATGCGCGAGCCACCAGCATCAATGGCATTTTCCACCAGCTCCTTGACTACCGACGCCGGCCGCTCCACCACTTCCCCTGCGGCAATCTGGTTGGCCAGCCGAGGATCAAGAACCTGGATACGGCGACGCACCGACGTATCTTGCTGGACAGAACTCTCAGTCATGGTCATTCCTTACATGCCGTTCAGGGCTCTTTTCAAGAGCTGGGAATGCGCAGCACTTGACCGACGCGAATCGAATCGCTGGCAAGCTCATTGGCCTGACGCAGTTGAGACAATGACACCCCATGGCGCTGTGCAATGCCCGACAAGGTATCACCCGCCTGAATACGATACTCACCGCTTGCCGTGGAACGTCCATGGTCACGCTGCCAGGCCAACAGGCTGGCCGGCGGCGGATTACGTTCGAAATGGGTACGAATCCCGCCGAGCACTGCACTCATCATGCGTTCCTGATAGGCGCCATTACGTAGGTTGCGCTCTTCCTCTGGATTCGAGATGAACCCGGTTTCAACCAGCAACGAGGGAATGTCCGGTGACTTCAACACCACGAAGCCCGCCTGCTCCACACGACTCTTGTGCAAATGGTTGACTTGGCCGATCCGCTCCAGCATGTCACCACCAATCGCCAGGGAGTCGTTGAGGGTTGCCGTCATGGTCAGGTCGAGCAGCACACCGCGCAGCACCTGATCCTTGTCATCCAGTGACAGGTTACCGTCAACGCCACCAATCAAGTCCGAACGGTTCTCGGTGGCTGCCAGCCACTTGGCTGTCTCGGAAGTGGCACCACTCTGGGACAGGGCGAACACGGAACTGCCATAGGGGCGAGGGCTGCTGAACGCATCAGCATGAATGGAGACGAAAAAGTCAGCCTTCTGTTCACGTGCGATCAGGGTCCGCTGACGCAGGCCAACATAATAGTCGCCATCACGAATCATCACGGCCTTGAAGCCTGGTGTCTGGTTGATCATTTTGGCCAGACGATCGGCCATCTGCAGTACCACATCCTTCTCGCGAGTACCGCTGGGGCCTGTGGCTCCTGGGTCTTCGCCGCCATGTCCTGCGTCAACAGCAATGATGATGTCACGCTTGGGATGAGGTTTGGCAGGGTCCACCGGGGTCGCAGCCGCGGCTTCCTCCGGGGCACGCCCCTCAGCCACCGCTTCCGTCTTGGCACGCTGGGCAGCAATTTCCTGCTCACGGATCATCTTCTCGATCGGATCGATGGGGTCATCTACCGCACTCTCACCTGGATATTCCAGGTCCACCACCAGGCGATCACCATACTGATCGTTGGGCGCCAGGGAGAAGTGGCGTGGCTCGATGGGGCGGTTGAGTTCCAGCACTACACGCAGACCAGTGCCGTCACGCACTCCCGTTCGCACACTGTTGATCGCACTGCCACTGAGGTTGAGACTGCTGGGGTCATCCTTGAGCTGGGCATCGGTCAGGTCGATGACCAGTCGGCTAGGGTTGTCGAGCTGGAAGACCTCTGCATCGACGGGTGATGACAGGTCAAATACCAGGCGCGAGTGGTCAGGCGCAGCCCACAGCCGAATATTGTCCACATCCCCCGCTTCCGCACTGGCAGTGTGCAGGCTTCCCAGAGAAGCCAGCGCCAACATGCCCATCCAACGATTCCACCCCAGCCAACGATTCATCACCAGCCTCATGCCGCGCCTCCCTGCGAAGTTCCCTCTGCCCGGCCTTGGCCATCAGTACGTTGGTCATCAGTACTTGGGTCATCAGTACCTTGCGTATCCACGGCAAACCCCGCAGTACTCAGTTCCTTGTTCAGGCGCTCCAGCACGGCAGCGCCCCTGGCTCCATGGCCAACGATGCGTGCTTCACGCCCACTATTGGCATGCGCCAGAGCGATCTCCACATCCGGCTGCGGCAACCAGCCTTCACCACGTTCAGCCCATTCGATCAGGCACAGGACATCATCGGCAAGCAGGTCACGGCCGCCGATGAACTCCAGTTCCTCGGGGTCCCCCAGACGATAGAGGTCGAAATGATGTACCCGCACCTTGTCCAGGTGTCGCCATGGCCCCAGCTCATATGGCTCGATCAAGGTATAGGTAGGGCTCTTCACCGCTCCCTGGTAGCCGTAGGCACGCAATATCCCACGTGACAACGTGGTCTTGCCTGCCCCCAGGTCACCAGAAAGATGGACACGTCCGCGTCCCTCGAGGGCACGCCCCAGGCATTCTCCCAGTGCTACCTGGCGCTGTTCATCGTCGAGTCGCAGCAACATTTTCCTCGTCCATCGTCGGATTGACCAAAACTCGCGCACAGGATGCCAGATCGCTGGCCAACAGACCACGCTCACCACCCTTTCGGGCAGCCATGTCGCCTGCCATGGCATGTACCAGCACCCCAGTCCTGGCGGCCATTTCCAGCTCCAGCCCCTGAGCCAGAAGGCCGGCAATGATACCGCAAAGTGCATCTCCCATACCGCCACTTGCCATGCCCGGATTACCAAAAGGACATAGCGCCAGCCCATCTGGACCGCAAATAAGCGTACCGGAGCCTTTCAGGACCACGACGCCTCCGTACAGTTCCTGCAAGGCACGTGCTGCGGCCGGACGATCCGCTTCGACTTCAGCAGCCGAAGTATCCAGCAAGCGCGCCGCTTCACCAGGATGAGGCGTCAACACCCAATCATCACGCCGGGTAGAACGAAAGCGCGACGCCAGAAGGTTGAGTGCATCGGCATCCACGACTAGCGGAGCCACCGTTTCAAGGGCTACTTGAAACAGGCTTTGCCCCCAGCTGCCTTGCCCTAGCCCTGGGCCAACCGCCAGCACACTGAGGCGATCGAGCAAATCGCCAACCTGAGTGGCAGCAGAAACCCCCTTGGCCATTACCTCGGGACAACGCATCAGACTGGCGGTCACATGCTCCGGCGCTGTGACCAGCATGACTCGGCCAGCCCCCACTCGAGCACAGGCTTCCGCTGCCAGCAGGGACGCACCACCCATTCCCGGCGCTCCGCCCAGCACACCGACAAATCCCAGGTCGCCCTTGTGTATATCGCGTTCCCTGGGAGGTAGAGCTGCCTGCAACAAAGACTTTTCCAGGCGCCAGGCCGTGGGGCGAATATCGGTATGGGTCAACGCATCGACACCGAGAGAATCCAGCACCAGCTCACCCACCCGTGCGGCCCCTCGTCCGGTATGCAGTCCCAGCTTGTCGGCGATGAAGGTCACGGTCATGTCCGCCTTGACCGACAAGCCCCTTTCACTGCCATCATCACCACTGATTCCGGAGGGAATATCGATGGCCAACACCGGGCGGGAACTGTCATTGATCGCCGTGATGGCATCCGCATAGAGAATGCGCAGATCACCCGAGAACCCGGTGCCGAGCAAGGCATCCACAATCACCTCGCCTTCGATGACCACGCCTTTTCGCCACTCGCGCCATTCCACACAGGCTTCATCAGCAAGCAAGGCGGCACGCAGGGCGTCACCATGCAGTCGACTACGAGGCGTCAGAGAGAGCCGCTGCACCTGCCAGCCTTCCCGCGCCGCCAATGCCGCCAGAACATGGCCATCACCACCGTTGTTGCCGCCACCACAGAACACCGTCAAGCTCTTGGCAGAAGGCCAGCGCGCTCGAAGCCAGCGCCATGCTGTACCAGCAGCACGCTGCATCAGAGCAAAACCATCACGCTCATTGGCAATGGTACGGCGGTCGATTTCACGCACCTGGTCGGCGCAGTACAATGGCATCAACCCACGATGTTGTGGGGCACTCATAAATGTTCCCTCCTGTGGAAACGTTGTCTTCATGGTAACGCGCGACTTCAATTATCGTTTCCTTGCTGATGCGATACACCATGCATGGCCGGGGAGTATACTGACGCAGGCATTCACGGCATCTTTCCTTTACCATCTGTCAGTCTAAGGTGTTACACCCATTCGCCAAGACAGCTTTCTCTGATGTGCAAGGTATCACCATTTTCCCGCATACCCCGTCTGCATTCACCGACACGTCCATGACCACCAAGACACTCAATGCCACTGAACTGGCGCACCTGGCCCAGAACATCAAGGCCTGGGGACGCGAGCTGGGCTTCCAGCAGGTCGGTATCACTGACATCGACCTGCATGAGGATGAAGCCCACCTTCAGCGCTGGCTGGATGCTGGCTACCACGGTGAAATGGGGTTCATGGCCAAGCATGGCACCAAACGCACACGCCCTGCCGAGCTGGAGCCTGGCACTGTGCGAGTGATCAGCGTGCGCCTTGACTATCTTCCGGCGGAGGTGGAAACCAGCAAGGTGCTGGGCCAACCACATCGTGCCTATATCTCCCGCTATGCCACCGGGCGCGACTATCACAAGCTGATGCGCAAGCGCCTGCAAAGCCTGGCCAGGCAGATCGAGGCCGAAGTCGGCCCCATTGGCTACCGTGCCTTCGTCGACTCTGCCCCGGTAATGGAACGGGGCCTGGCACGCAAGGCCGGCCTGGGTTGGTTCGGCAAGAACGCCATGCTGCTCAACCCCAAGGCCGGCTCGCTGTTCTTTCTCGGGGAGCTGTATACCGACCTGCCATTGCCGGTAGATCCCCCTTTCGAGGACAGCCACTGCGGTAGCTGCAGTGCCTGTCGTCAGGCCTGCCCTACCGGAGCCATCGTCGACGACAGGATTGTCGATGCAAGAGCCTGCATCTCCTATCTCACCATTGAGCTTTTTGGCAGCATCCCCGAGAAGTATCGCGAGGCAATGGGCAATCGGGTGTTTGGTTGCGACGACTGCCAGCTGGTATGCCCCTTCACCCGCTTCACCCGGGCCAGCAATGAGCCCGACTTTGCCCCACGCCACGATCTCGACCGTGCAGAGCTGCTCACCCTGTTCAACTGGGGGGAAGAGGAGTTCCTCTCCCGCACTGCCGGCAGCCCCATCTGTCGTATCGGCTATGAGCGCTGGTTACGCAACCTCGCCATTGGCCTGGGCAATGCCCCTTGGAGCCAAGCCATCGAGACAGCGCTTCTGGTGCGCCTGGCCTATCCTTCCGACCTGGTACGCGAGCACGTCCGCTGGGCTCTGAAGCAGCAGCGCAGGAAACGCAGCACGCTGATAGCCAGCACCGAGTGACATCTCGCCAACGCAGTGACATCGCTGCCCCTGGCCACTCTTCCTCTTGAACCAGGCCTTGGGCCTTGTATCCGTTCAGCCAGTTGAATGACGTTCTAGGCCTTGAGGAAGGTCTTGCGATAGTGCGCCAGCTCCGCGATGGATTCCTTTATATCGTCCATGGCCAGATGCACATTGCGCTTTGAAAAGCCGTCCAGGGCCTGAGGATTCCAGCGCTTGGCCAGTTCCTTGAGCGTAGAGACATCCAGGTTGCGGTAATGGAAGAAAGACCACAGTTCAGGCATTTCCCGCTCCAGGAAGCGGCGATCCTGATGGATGGAATTACCACACATGGGCGAAGTACCGGACACCACATACGTCTGCAGGAACGCCAAGGTTCGCGCTTCCGCCTCCTGCGTGCTCACGGTGCTACGTCGTACTCGCTCAATCAGGCCAGAATCGCCATGGGTTCTGGTATTCCACTCGTCCATGCCGGCAATCAGCGCCTCGCTCTGATGGACGGCTATCACTGGCCCTTCTGCAACGACATTGAGGTCTCCATCGGTTACCAGGGTTGCCACCTCGATGATGCGCTCCTTGTTGGGGTCGAGGCCGGTCATTTCCAGGTCGATCCACACCAGGAGATCGGAACGAGGTTCGTCTTCTGTTGAGGCATTGGTCGGGGCAGGGGTTGTGCCTTGAGTACGCTCGGTCATATCAGCCATCCTTGAGAATGAGTACAATGCAGCTCATTGTACCGAGCATCGGGCTGTCATGTGAGCAAACGTAAGCTGAGTCGCCAGCAACGCTGGCGCATCGAGAAGGTCCAGGCCGAACGGGCCAAGCGTGCAGAAAAGCGTCAGAACCATGATGATGAGAAACTCTCTGCCGGAGAGTATGGCACCGAGCGCGATGGGCGAGTGACCGCCCACTTCGGCCGCACGCTTGATGTCACGGAACGTCTGGGAGAAAAACCCGTACGTTGTCACTTGAGAGCCAACCTGGAAGGGCTGGTCACAGGCGATCGGGTGATCTGGCGTGCAGGCGAAGACGGTAGCGGTGTCGTTGTCGCTCGCGGTGAACGCGACAATGTACTGGAGCGCCCGGATATGCGCGGCCTGCTCAAGCCCGTGGCTGCCAACATCGACCAGATTCTGATCGTTTTCGCCGTGGAACCCGAGCCTCACGCAGGTTTGATCGACCGCTACCTGGTCGCAGCCGAGGCCACCGGCATCACCCCCGTGCTGGTGCTCAACAAGACGGATTTGCTTCCTGAGCAAGGCGGTGAGCTGCGCGCTCTGCTGGCACGCTATGAAGACCTCGGTTATGCCGTGGTTGCTACCTCGACCACGAGTGAAGGGGGAATGGATGCGCTACATGCCTGCCTGGCGGAACGCACCTCAGTGTTTGTCGGGCAGAGCGGCGTAGGCAAATCCTCTCTGATCGACTTGCTCCTGCCCAATGAACAGCTGCGCATTGGCGCTTTATCTGCTGATACGCGCAAGGGACGTCACACCACGACCACGGCCCAGCTCTATCATCTACCAGCACTCAGCGACAGCGTGACAGCAGGCGCCCTGATCGACTCTCCTGGCATCCGCGAGTTTGGACTCACTCACCTGGATGAGCGCCAGGTCACTGAAGGCTTCATCGAGTTCCGCCCTTACCTGGAACAATGCCGCTTTCGCGACTGCCGTCACCGTCAGGAGCCCGGTTGCGCCTTGCTGGCAGCCGTTGAGCGGGGCGACATTCACCCTCAGCGCTTTGCCAGTTACCGCCGTATCGTCGATAGTCTGGATAATCCCTGAATGACGGCACTTGATACGGTGTTTCCTTTGCCTGACCGCACGTGCCTCTGACCACACGTTTCGAGGAGAGCTGCCATGAGCTCAGAAGACAACCTACTGCCACTGATTGCCGAGCCCGAAGAACTGGCCGCAGTGATCGACCATGAAGACATCCTGATCATCGATGTCCCTCTCAAGGCTGACAGCTACACATCAGGCCATGTACCTGGTGCCATCTTTCTTGATCATGACCGTCTGTTGAAGGGTTCCGGCGAAGTGCCCAATGATGTACCCGATATCGAGGCTCTGTCGGTCTTGTTCTCGTCCCTGGGGCTGACTCGCGACACCCATGTGGTGGCCTACGACGATGAAGGCGGTGGTTGGGCTGGGCGCCTGCTGTGGACCCTGGAGCTGATCGGCCACAGCCGTTACTCCTACCTCAATGGTGGCATCCATGCCTGGCGTGCAGAAGCCTTGCCGGTGTCCACCGAGGAGCACCGCCCCTCCCCCAGAGATTACCAGGCAACCATCAGGCATCCCGAGGTGCTGATCGAGCGTGGTGAATTGATCGACAAGCTCGGCAGTGATGACTTCGCCATCTGGGATGCCCGCTCTGCCGATGAATTTGCCGGCAGAAAAGGCAACAACAAGCATCTCGGTCATATTCCAGGCGCAGTGAACATGGAATGGACAGATGCCATGGATCGTGAGCACTCACTACGCATACGCGACTACGCAGAGCTGTTCACCGAGCTGGGCGCCAAAGGGCTGACACCAGAAATGGAAGTGGTCACTCATTGCCAGAGTCACCATCGCAGTGGTTTCACCTGGCTGGTAGGCAAAGCACTCGGCTTCAGCAAGATTCGAGCCTACGCAGGCTCCTGGAAGGAATGGGGCAATCGCGACGACACCCCTATTGAAAAGTAAGCCGCGAGCTGCTCGTAGCTCGTAGCTCGTAGCTCGTAGCTCGTAGCTCGTAGCTCGTAGCTCGTAGCTCGTAGCTCGTAGCTCGTAGCTCAATTATTCATCAGCCTCTTTGAGAGACAATACCTTCGTGATTCCCGCCAAACTGTTTGCCCTGATTCAGTATCCCCTGCCTCACCATCTGCTGTCGCGGCTGGTGGGATGCCTTGCCGAATGCCGCATTGGCTGGCTGAAGAATGCTCTGATCAAGGCCTTCATTCGTCAGTTCAAGGTGAACATGAATGAAGCGGTGGAGAGTGATCCCACGGTCTACCCGACCTTCAATGCCTTCTTTACCCGGGCATTGAAGGCAGATGCCCGGCCTCTGGACGAAGGGTTGCTGAGTCCGGCAGATGGCACCCTTTCTCAATGGGGGGAAATCGATGCAGGCCGCCTGATCCAGGCCAAAGGCCACCACTTCAGCATGGCTGAGCTACTGGGTGGAGATCCTCTGAAGGCCAGTGACTACCGCAACGGCAGCTTCGCCACCGTGTATCTGTCGCCCAAGGATTATCATCGGGTACATATGCCCGTCGCCGGCACTCTCACCGAAATGGTCTATGTGCCTGGACGCCTGTTCTCGGTTAACGACGCGACCACTCGACATGTCCCAGGCCTGTTTGCCCGCAACGAGCGCCTGGTCTGCCACTTTGAGACCGAGCAAGGTTCCATGGTGATGGTGCTGGTCGGCGCCATGATCGTCGCTGCCATCGAAACCGTCTGGAGTGGACAGGTGACCCCGCTATCCGGTCGTGTCGAACGAGTACGCTTCGACAAGCCCGTCCACCTGGCGCAGGGGGAAGAAATGGGACGCTTCAAGCTCGGCTCTACTGTCGTGATGGCCTTCGCCAACAAGGCAACCTTCGAAGCCAACAGCGCCAATGGCCCCATTGCAGTACGCATGGGGCAACGCCTGGGAGATATGTGAGCCCGCTCACCCAGCCGGACATTTCAACAATTTCCAACAGCTTTCAATGATTCTCAACATCGTGGCGTCGGGAAGGCCAGCACCTGTTCAAGGCTGTCCTTTCCCAACGCCAGCTGTATCAAGCGATCCAGCCCCAATGCCACGCCACTGCCCTCGGGCATGCCGGCCTGAAGAGCATCGAGCAAACACTGATCCACATCGACTTGCGGCAACCCTGCTGCGCAGCGTGCGGCATTATCCTCATCGAAACGCCGACGCTGCTCTGATGCATCGGTAAGCTCATCGTAGCCATTGGCCAGTTCAATTCCCTTGAGATAGATCTCGAAGCGCGAGGCCACCCAGCTACCATCGCGAGGGTCCTGGTGGCGCTTGGCCAACGCTGCCTGACTGGCAGGGTAGTCGACGACGATATCAATGCCGCCACACCCAAGTGTGGGTTCGATCACCAGGCTCATCAAAAGATCCAGGCATTCATCACGCTCGGCCGCTTTCATCTCCATACCGCTGCGTTCTTCTGCTGCATCACGCAGCGTCGCCAGTGGCGACGCGAAGGGATCCAGGCACAGTTGCTCGATGAACAGGTCCCGGTAGCGGCGTTGCCGAGTTGGACCTGGGTCGGCCGGTAACAGGACACGAATCAGGGCTTGCGTCTCGTCGATCAGCTCGCCCAGGCTCCAGCCAGGCCGATACCATTCGAGCATGCTGAACTCGACGTTATGTCGGCGGCCCACTTCGCCGTCGCGAAAACTGCGAGCAATTTGAAAGATCGGCCCCGAACCTGACGCCAGCAACCGCTTCATGGCGAATTCCGGCGAAGTCTGCAGCCATAGACGCTCCCGCCCCGCTGGCGTCAGTGCATGACACGACAACGATGCCAGATGCACATCCGTG
Source organism: Halomonas binhaiensis (assembly GCF_008329985.2). NCBI lineage: Bacteria > Pseudomonadati > Pseudomonadota > Gammaproteobacteria > Oceanospirillales > Halomonadaceae > Halomonas > Halomonas binhaiensis. Next base: position 1,128,719 of record NZ_CP038437.2, on the reverse strand, counting down.
CTGCCGCCATGACCGAGAATCGGCGTTTCCACTTCCAGTACATCTCTCTCAGCGAAAAAATGACGCACCTGGGCCACCAGCTTCGCCCGTGCGCGCAGCGTCTCGATAGAGGCAACAGGACGCCAATCGCTTGTCATATGCAGATCACCTCTAATTAACACAGACTAAATAACACAGGCCACGCGAAAGCGTGGCCTGTAGTGAATAACGAGAGTCGCTCACAAGAATAGCTAACAAGAGTGACCGGCAAGAGTGGCTGGCCAACGATGACACAGGACGTTCATCGGCAACTCAACGGCGGATACTGCTGCTGGCCAAGCCGGCCCGCTCCTCAAGCGCGAGAAACGTACTCGCCGGAACGCGTATCGATGCGCAGCACTTCGCCGCGGTTGATGAACAGCGGCACACGGACTACTGCACCAGAGGACAACGTTGCCGGCTTGGATCCACCCTGAGCGGTATCACCCTTGAGGCCGGGGTCCGTCTCGACCACTTCCAGCTCGATGAAGTTAGGCGGAGTCACAGAGATGGCGTTGTCATTCCACAGGATAACGTTGTACACCACCTGCTCTTTCAGCCACTTCTCGGCATCGCCCAAGGCCTTCTTGTCCACGGCATACTGCTCGAAGGAACCATCAGTCTTCATGAAATGCCACATCTCACCGTCGGTGTAGAGGTATTCCATGTCCTGGTCGAGAACATCAGCACCTTCCAGGGACTCACCGGACTTGAAAGTCCGTTCCCAGACGCGCCCAGTCATCAGGTTACGCAGCTTGACACGGTTGAAGGCTTGCCCTTTTCCAGGCTTGACGTACTCGTTCTCGACGATGGAGCAAGGGTCGCCATCCAGCATGACTTTCAGACCGCCCTTGAATTCATTGGTAGAATAGTTCGCCATGACTTCTCATTCCTCTTGGTGCCTGGCCCCGCACTCAATGCAGGGCAGCACACGACTGACATTTCGCGAGGGTGCATCCCTCGCTCGCATTTATGGGTGGCACGCATGATAACCCGAAGCCCCATGCTTTTACATTGCTCGCAGCCCCCGGGTGACAGGGACTTGCCCGAGACAGGGGCATGGCAGCGTCAACTTGCAGGTGCCATTCGTGACCCCAGGGCTCTGTGCCAACGTCTTGGGCTTGACCCATCACTACTGCCTGGTGCCGAAAGCGGACACGCCCTGTTCGAGGTTCGCGTGCCGGAAGCCTTTGCCAGACGCATGCACCCCGGCGACCCTGCCGACCCCTTGCTGCGCCAGGTATTACCACTGGAAGCAGAAAGCGACATCTCCCCCGGATATGTTACCGACCCCCTGGATGAAGCCGAACATACTGCCCGTCGAGGACTGATACACAAATACGCCAGCCGAGTACTGTTGATCGCCAGCCCGACCTGCGCTATCAACTGTCGCTACTGCTTTCGTCGCCATTTTCCTTACCACGACAACGCACCATCCCGGGCACAATGGGACGAGTCGCTGGATTATCTACGTGCCGACCCACAACTGCGTGAAGCCATCCTGTCCGGAGGCGATCCACTGGCCGCCAGTGATCGTCAACTGGCCTGGCTGGTCGAGCGACTTGACGCCATTCCCCACCTCAAGCGGCTGCGCCTGCATAGCCGTCTCCCCGTCGTGATCCCTGATCGTGTCGATGGCGCCCTGCTTGATTGGCTGGCCAGTACGCGCCTGCAGAAGGTCATGGTATTGCACATCAACCATGCCAACGAGATCGACGATGCCGTGATCGCCGCCTGCAACCGCCTGCGCCACATTGGCGTCACCTTGCTCAACCAGAGCGTCATCCTGCGCGGGGTCAATGATGATGTGGATTCCCTGGAACAGTTGTCCGAGCGCCTGTTCGAGGCCGGCATCCTGCCCTACTACCTGCACGCCTTCGACCCGGTGGTCGGTGCTGCCCACTTCGATGTGGATGACGCAAGAGCCCAGCAGCTCGTTGCAGAACTGCGCACACGGCTTCCCGGCTTCCTGATGCCGGCCCTGGTCCGAGAAGTCCCTGGCGGGGCAAGCAAGACACCGCTTTGACAAGCGGTAAGCGGTAAGCGGTAAGCGGTAAGCGGTAAGCGGTAAGCGGTAAGCGGTAAGCGGTAAGCGGTAAGCGGTAAGCGGTAAGCGGTAAGCGGTAAGCGGTAAGCGGTAAGCCAGCAGTATTGCGCCAGGGCCGAGCCCATGCAACAACACAAGAAAGCCCCTGACGTTTCACTGTGCAGGGGCTTTCACTTATCACTCCAAGCTCATGGCTTACAGCTTGAAGCTTGAAGCTTATGGCTTATTCACTTACCGCTTACAGCTCTTGTTCAGACGACGGTTTCTGCCGTCACGTTGGCGGCAACTTCAGCCGTGGAAAGCTGGCGGTTGATGGCACTCAGCACTCCCTTGATGGAAGCGCTGGTGATGCTTTCGTCGCTACCCACACCGAACACGGCTTCACCATTGATGCGCACCTCCACATAGGCGATGGCTTCAGCATCAGAGCCCTGGCCACGTGCGTGCTCGTGATAGTCGATGATCTCGACGTTATGACCTTCACCCGCCAGTGCCTTGATGAATGCCGCCAGCGGGCCGTTGCCCTGCCCGGTGATGGTCTGGCGCTCACCATTCTTGCTGATGCAGGCCTCCATGGTGACGACAGGGCTATCTGGCTCGGAGAACAGGCGATGGCTGACCAGCTCGAGCGGCGTCTTCTGCTCCAGATATTCATCAACAAAAGCCTGATAGATCATCTTGGAAGTGATTTCCTTGCCAATCCGATCAGCCACTTCCTGCACCACCGTGCTGAACTCCATGGACAGACGACGCGGCAGCTCGATGCCATGTTCCTGCTCGAGCAGGTATGAGACACCGCCCTTGCCGGACTGGCTGTTGACCCGGATCACTGCCTCATAGCTGCGTCCCACATCGAGCGGGTCGATCGGCAGGTAAGGCACTTCCCAGACGCCATCCGGATCATCCTTGCGCATCGCCATGCCTTTCTTGATCGCGTCCTGGTGAGAGCCAGAGAAGGCAGTGAACACCAGGTCCCCGACATAAGGATGGCGAGGATGAACCGGCAACTGGTTGCAATACTCGACCTCGCGCATGATCGGGGTGATGTTGGAGAAGTCCAGTCCCGGATGTACACCCTGGGTATAGAGATTCATGGCCAGCGTGACAATATCGACATTACCGGTGCGCTCGCCATTGCCGAACAAGGTGCCCTCGACTCGATCGGCGCCAGCCATCACGGTCAGCTCAGCAGCAGCAACGCCCGTGCCACGATCATTGTGCGGATGCACGCTGACGATGAGGTGGTCGCGATGCGCCACGTTGCGACAGAACCATTCCACCTGATCGGCATAATTGTTGGGCGTAGCGCATTCCACCGTTGCCGGCAGGTTGACGATCATCTTCTTGTCCGCCGTGGCACCGTAGGTCTCGCTCACGGCATTGACAATCTCTACCGCAAAATCCATCTCGGTGTTGGTAAACAGCTCTGGAGAATACTGGAAGGTCCAGTGGGTTTCCGGAGCCGCATCCATCAACTCGCGAATCTGGCGTGTGGCGGTGACAGCAATATCGATGCACTCGCTGCGATTGACATTGAAGACCACCCGGCGGAACACCGGGGCCGTGGCATTGTACACGTGCACGATCGCGTTCTTGGCTCCCTTGAGCGACTCGAATGTGCGCTCGATGAGGTGCGGACGCGCCTGTGTCAGGACCTGGATGGTGACATCATCAGGAACCTTGCCATTTTCGATCAGGTCGCGCACGAAGTCGAAATCGGTCTGGGAAGCGGACGGAAAGCCGACTTCAATCTCCTTGAAACCGATCTTGACCAGCATGTCGAAGAAACGTTGCTTGCGTTCCAGATCCATCGGATCGATCAGCGCCTGGTTGCCATCGCGCAGGTCGACACTGCACCACATCGGGGGTGTCTCGATACGGCGATTGGGCCACTGGCGATCAGGGATATCGACAGCGACAAAGGGGCGATATTTCTTCGAGGGATCGTTGAGCATCATGGCGGCATTCTCCAGGTCGTGTGCAGCGAATCAGATGAAAAACCTTGAAACACAAGGTCTAGAAACGGAAACGCCCCACCTGCAAATGGCAGGTGGGGCGCTGTGAAATTCAGTAGCAGCAGTAGTGACGTCGACGGGCATTGCTGCGTTTGGCGTTACTGCGCTCGCGACGATATGGCGAGCAGCGACACAATGTCGGCGGCTGGCACCGATAACTTGAACACAACGAACGTTCATGGCGTGGCGAGCAGTGGTGGAAGACATGTAAACAACCTCGATTAAACCTGACAAATGGCGACGCAAGAGGCATCGCCCAGCACACATTTCAGTGGTGGGCTAGTAGTCGTAGGTCTAGATCGAAGTTGCGATATGTCATGTCCATACCCCATAGAAAATCAGGACTGAAGGTTCTTGTCAACTATGCTGATGGTTTGATGTCGCATCTTCGCACTGCCATCACCTTGTCACAGGTGTCCAGTTAGACTGATGCGCGCCATTTTGCACCCACTTTCTGTGCTGTTAAGGAATGACAAGATGAAGCTGCCCAAGACTGCTGCCTTGCTCCCCGTGCTGGTCGTGAGCCTTGCTGGTCCGGCCCATGCCTCTGCCGAGAATGAAGTTGTCGATGATATCGATCAGTTGCCGGTTACGCTGGGGCCACGCCCCTTCTTTCTCGTCGATGACATGGATGAGGACAGTGCTCAATCCGCCGAACTCAAGACTCAATTGCAACAATGCGCTTCCAGCATGGACAGCTATGAACGCAGTGACTTCTCCATCGGTCACCGCGGCGCTCCCTTGATGTTCCCGGAACACACCCGGGAATCCTACATGGCCGCCGCACGCATGGGGGCCGGAGTCCTGGAGTGTGACGTGGCTTTCACCAAGGACAAGGAACTGGTCTGTCGTCATTCCCAGAGCGACCTGCACTCCACGACCAATATCCTGGAAACACCGCTGGCCGAAAAGTGCAGTGTGCCGCCAACATTCGATGACGCCGGCAATCTCAGTAATGCCGCCGATATCATGTGCTCCACCAGCGATATCACCCTGGCCGAGTTCAAGACACTCGAAGGGCGCATGGATGGCGTCAACACCGAGGCCAAGACCCTGGATGACTACCTGGCCGGGAATCCAACCTGGCGCACGGAACTTTACGCGGCCAACTCCGGAACCTTGATGACGCATGCCGAAAGCATCGAGCTGTTCAAGAGCCTCGGCGTGAAGATGACCCCTGAACTCAAGACGCCGACTGTCGATATGCCTTTCGATGGCATGACCCAGCAGGACTACGCACAAAAGATGATTGACGAGTATGTCGCCGCCGACGTCGACCCGTCAGATGTCTTCCCCCAGTCTTTCCTGCTCGATGATGTTCGCTACTGGGTCGACAACACCGACTTCGGTGACCAGGCGGTATTCCTGGATGATCGCGACACACAACCCGACTTCAACATCGCCAACCCGGACACCTGGTCGCCCTCGATGGAGGAACTGGCTGACATGGGGGTCAAGATCCTGGCACCTCCGCTGTGGATGCTGCTGGCTGCCAACGATGATCCCGACAAGCCCATTGTGCCATCCACCTATGCTGAACAAGCCAAAGCCGCAGGCCTCGACATCATTGCCTGGTCCTTCGAGCGCTCCGCCCCCCTGACTGAGGACGGTGACTGGTATTTTCAGACCATCGACTCGGTCGTCGACAATGAAGGCGATAAAATGGTGGCGCTGGATGTCATGGCCCGAGACATCGGCATTCGCGCCATGTTCTCTGACTGGCCAGCCAGTGTGACCTTCTATGCCAACTGCATGGCAGATGAACTCGAGCTGTAGACCGCTCCATCACCATCTCCCCCACCACACTTGCCACCGGCAGCTCGCCGCTCGCAAAAAAAGCCGGGAGGAATCCCTCCCGGCCATGCGCCTTCCTTGGTGCTTAGCGCCCTTAACGCCTTGCATGTCCATGCTAGCGCCAAGCAACAGCCACGTACCTATCCCATCGGCGGTAGTACCGTAGTTCTCAATTGAGTAGGCGGAAGATCACTCATGTCACGCGGATGACAGGCTGATGAGGTAAATCAGCGACATTCCATCAACTACGCTCCTTCAACAACGATTCCATCCGGTTGAGCTGGTCGCGCAGCTCACGCACATCGCTTCGCAGTCCATGAAGCTCCGCGGCTTCCCCTTCGCCATTCTCCAGCTCAATAGCTACGCTCTCCTTCTGCATGACGTCCAGAACGATACCGATCATCATGTTCAGAAAGACAAAAGCGTTGAGGAAGATAAAGGTCAGGAAGTAGATCCATGCGTATGGGTAATGCTCCATGGCCGGATAGAGCACTGCCGTGGCCCAGCTCTCGAAAGTTGCGACCTGGAACAGCGTCAGCATGGCCAGAGAGATATTGCCCCACAGTTTGGGGTCCACGTCCACGAACAGAAAGCTGCCGACTGCACCGTAGATGTAGAAGATGATGAACATCAACAGAAGCACGTAGCCCATGCGGGGAATCGACTTGAACAACGCCACCATCAGGATGCGTAGTTCAGGAATCATCGATACCAGACGCAAGACCCGGAAGATACGCAGCAAACGCGCCAGCAATACCATTTCCGAGTCGTTCAAGGGCACCAGGCTGGCGACGACGATCAGGAAATCGAAGACATTCCAGCCCTTCTTGAAGAAGTCGAGCACGCGCCTCTCTGCTGCCATGCGAATCAGCAACTCGACCAGGAAAAACGCGGTGACGCCCATATCCAGCACCACGAGAGCCTGCTGGAAACGGGAGGTTTCTTCGTAGGTCTTGGCCCCAATCAACAGCGCCGACAGGATGATGATGGCGATGACAACCAGCTCAAACAGCTTGTTGGCACGCAGTTGCTCGAAGCGTCCACGCCAGTTGCTCGCAGTTACAGCCATGCTGCTATGCCTCCAGGTCGGCTTGACGGTAGCCGATCAGGTAAAGCACCGCATCCAGACCCAATGTCGAGATACTATGACGTGCCTGCTGGCGCACCAGAGGCTTGGCACGGAAAGCGATGCCAAGGCCTGCGGCAGCGAGCATCTTCAGGTCGTTGGCACCATCTCCCACCGCGATGGTCTGCTCCATGCGAATGCCTTGACGCTCGGCAATCTCGTGAAGCAATTGTGCCTTGCGGTCAGCATCGACGATCGGTTCACGCACCTCTCCCGTCACCTTGCCATTTTCGATGACCAGTTCATTGGCATGGATCTCATCGAAGCCCAGGCGCGCCTGCAGGTATTCGGCAAAATAGGTGAAGCCACCGGACAGGATGGCCGTACGATAGCCCAGACGCTTGAGCTGCTTCATCAGCGTCTCGACACCATCCATCAGCGGTAGCTCTGCCGCGATGTCGGCCAACACGGATTCATCAAGCCCCTTGAGCTTGGACATTCGCTCACGGAAGCTCTGCTTGAAATCCAGTTCTCCCCGCATGGCCCGCTCGGTGACTTCAGCCACTTCATCGTAGACGCCATGACGACGCGCCAGCTCATCGATGACTTCCGCCTTGATCAAGGTCGAATCCATATCGAAGCACACCAATCGACGATGAGTGCGCCAGATGGAATCTTCCTGCAGAGCGATATCCACCCCATGGGCAGCCCCCAATGCCAAGGCTTTCTCGTGCAGCGCCTCGACATCGACCTCCTCTCCACGCAGCCAGCATTCGACGCAGCTGCCATGCTCGGGAGCTTCACCATCCAGGGGCTCACGCCCGGACAGGCGATGAATCAGCTCAACGGTCAGGCCATGCTCAGCGGTCAAGGCACCGACTTCCGCCAGAATGCCGGCCGGCAATTTCGGCGCCAGCAATGTCATGATCAGTCGAGGCTGGCTGGCATCCACGCTCCAGCGATGATATTCCTCGGCACTGATCTGAATAGCCTGTACATCCAGGCCAAGCTCATCGCCCACTTCAGACAATGCCTGCTCCAGCTCCGCTTCATGGTCCAGGGCGACCAGTGCCTCAAGCGACAGGATACCGAAGGTCACGCTCTGGTTGATATCCAGCAGCCGAGCTCCGCTTCTGGCCAGTGCACAGCCCAGGCCAGCCAATTGTCCCGGCCGTGCCTGACCAGTGGCACGCATCAAGATTCGTCTTGTCATGTCATCCTTCCTGGCGCTCCAGGCGATCCACTTTCTGTAAGCCACGTGGCAACTTGCTGCCGCGTCTGCCGCGGTCACCACGGTAATAGTCGAGTTCTTCGCCTTTCAGTGTCAGCTTGCGCTTGCCGGAATGCACCACCAGGGAATCTCCTGGCGCCAACACCACCAGGTCACGCACGAATTCCTCGCGACGCGCTGCCCGCGCCCCGGGAATGTCGATCATCTTGTTGCCCTTGCCCTTGGCCATCTCCGGCAACTGCTCCAGCGGGAACAGCAACAGACGCCCTTCATTGGATACCGCCGCCACGCTCAAGCCTTCTTCACCACCCGGCACTTCCACCGGTGCCAGCACATTGCAGCCATTAGGTAGTGACAGGATCGATTTACCTGATCGGTTCTTGCCAGTCAGCTCGACCAGCTTGGCCACGAAACCATAACCGCCATCCGAAGCCAACAGATAGCGAGTGTCCGGCGGTGCCAGCATCACCCCGGCCATGTGCGCACCGGCAACCACATTGACCTTTCCGGTAACGGGCTCGCCCTGACCACGGGCACTTGGCAATTGGTGAGCAGGCAAGGTATAGGCTCGGCCAGTGTCATCCAGTAAGACCAGAGGTTGGTTGGTCTTGCCTCGCGCCGCCAGGTGAAACTTGTCTCCCGCCTTGTAGGACAACCCTTCCGGATCGATGTCGTGGCCCTTGGCCGCACGTATCCAGCCCTTTTCCGAAAGCACGACAGTCACCGGATCTGCACCGACCAGCTCGACTTCGGAAAGCGCCTTGGCCTCTTCACGCTCGACGATCGGCGAGCGACGCGCATCGCCATACTCTTCACCCGCCTTGCGTAGCTCTTCCTCGATCAGATCGGTCATGGCTCCGGCATCACCCAGCAGCTTCTCGAGGTACTTTCGCTCTTCCTCAAGCTCATCCTGCTCGGTGCGAATCTTCATTTCCTCGAGCTTGGCCAAGTGACGCAAGCGCAACTCGAGGATGGCCTCGGCCTGGCGATCGGACAGGCCAAAAGCGTCCATCAGGGCGCTCTTGGGCTCGTCTTCCTCGCGAATGATGCGGATGACCTCATCGATATTGAGGTATGCGATCAGCAAGCCTGCAAGGATATGCAGCCGGTCCATCACCTTGCCCAGGCGATGCTCCAGGCGCCGACGTACCGTGGTACGACGGAAATCGAGCCATTCGCCCAGCAACTCGGGCAACGGCATCACTCGCGGGCGACCATCGAGCCCGATGACGTTGAGGTTGACCCGTATGTTCTTTTCCAGGTCGGTCGTGGCGAACAGGTGCGCCATCAATGCTTCGATATCGATCCGGTTGGAGCGCGGCTCGATGATCAGTCGGGTCGGATCCTCGTGGGTCGACTCATCACGCAGATCCGCTACCATAGGCAGCTTCTTGGCCTGCATCTGGGCGGCGATCTGCTCCAGCACCTTGGCACCACTGACTTGATACGGCAGCGCCGTGATCACCACATTGCCATCTTCCAGCATGTAGCGAGCACGCAGCTTGACACTGCCTCGACCTGCTTCATAGATCTTGCGCAGATCGGCCCGGGGCGTAATGATTTCGGCCTCGGTGGGAAAGTCCGGTGCTGGCAGGTGCTTCATCAAGTCCGCAGTGGTCGCGCCCGGGTTGCGCAATACCTGGCAGGTGGCCTCGACCACTTCATGCACATTATGCGGCGGAATATCCGTGGTCATGCCCACGGCAATCCCCATGCCACCATTGAGCAGCACATGGGGCAAGCGCGCCGGCAGCACCACCGGTTCATTCATGGTGCCATCGAAATTCGGCGTCCAGTCCACCGTCCCCTGCCCAAGTTCCGACAACAGGACTTCAGAGAAGCGCGATAGGCGCGCTTCGGTATAGCGCATGGCAGCAAAGGACTTGGGATCGTCCGGGCTTCCCCAGTTGCCCTGGCCATCCACCAGCGGATAGCGATAGCTGAATGACTGGGCCATGAGTACCATGGCCTCGTAGCAAGCACTGTCACCGTGGGGGTGGAATTTACCCAATACGTCGCCGACGGTGCGAGCGGACTTCTTGTACTTGGCATTGGCCGTCAATGACAGCTCGCGCATGGCATAGACGATGCGCCGTTGCACGGGCTTCATGCCATCGCCGATATGGGGTAGCGCCCGGTCGAGAATGACGTACATCGAATAATCGAGGTAGGCCTTCTCCGTGTATTCGCGCAGGGACAGACGTTCGACGTCGCCCTCCGCCACCTGAATATCCATGGTCATAAGACGTTACACCTCGATGTCCGCCAGATTGCCGTAATCCTCCAACCAGCTCTTGCGGTCGGCAGCGCGTTTCTTGGCCAGCAGCATGTCCATCATTTCCATGGTGCCGTCGCCTTCTTCCCGGGTAAGCTGGACCAGACGCCGGGTTTCGACGGCCATGGTGGTCTCGCGCAATTGCAACGGGCTCATCTCGCCGAGGCCTTTGAAACGCTGCACATTGGGTGTTCCCCGCTTGCTTTCCAGGCGCTTGAGGATGGCTGCCTTCTCGCTCTCGTCCAGGGCGTAATGCACTTCCTTGCCCAGATCGATGCGGTACAGCGGTGGCATGGCCACGAAGACGTGACCAGCATCCACCAGCGCCGAAAAGTGGCGCACGAACAAGGCGCACAGCAGGGTGGCGATGTGCAGGCCATCAGAATCCGCATCAGCCAGAATGCAGATCTTGTGATAGCGCAGCTTGGACAGGTCATCGCTGTTGGGATCCATGCCGATGGCCACTGCGATGTCGTGCACTTCCTGGGAGCCATAGATATCGTGGGAATCCACTTCCCAGGTATTGAGAATCTTGCCGCGCAAGGGAAGAATCGCCTGGGTCTCGCGGTTACGAGCCTGCTTGGCACTGCCGCCAGCCGAATCCCCTTCTACCAGAAACAGTTCACTGCGGGCTGGGTCCTGACCACTGCAGTCAGCCAGCTTGCCAGGCAGCGCTGGGCCTGAGGTGATCTTCTTGCGAGCGACCTTCTTGGCAGTCTTCTGGCGCCGCTGAGCAGCGCTGATCACCAGCTCCGCCAGCGCCTCGGCCTGATCTACATGGTGGTTGAGCCACAACGAGAAGGCATCCTTTACCACTCCGGAAACGAAGCCTGACACGGTGCGTGATGACAGTCTCTCCTTGGTCTGACCAGCAAACTGAGGGTCGAGCATCTTCACCGAGAGTACATAGGCGACCCGTTCCCACAGATCCTCAGCGGTCAGTTTTACACCCCGAGGCAACAGGCTGCGGTATTCACAGAATTCACGCAGTGCTTCCAGCAGCCCTGAACGCAAGCCATTGACATGAGTGCCTCCCTGCGCCGTAGGGATCAGGTTCACGTAGCTTTCCATCAGCGAGTCACCGCCTTCGGGCAACCACTGTATGGCCCAGTCCGCTGCCTGTTCCTCATCGGAAAAATGACCCACGAAAGGCGACGCCGGCAACACCTCATAGCCGTTCGTGCTCTGGGCCAGATAGTCGCGCAAGCCATCTTCGAACTGCCAGGTGGTCGCTGTCCCGTCGGCCTCGATCAGCTCGACCTTGAGACCAGGACAGAGTACCGCCTTGGCGCGCAGCAGGTGCTTGAGCCTCGAGACAGACAATTTGGGGCTGTCGAAGTAGCTCTGCTCTGGCCAGAAGCGCACCAGGGTTCCCTTGGCGCGCTTGGCTGCCGTGCCTATCGCCGCCAGAGGAGACACCGTTTCGCCATGCTCGAAGGCCATGGCATAACGCTGGCCATCGCGCTGCACTTCGACCTCCAGTCTCCTGGACAGCGCATTGACCACAGAAACCCCGACGCCATGCAGACCACCGGAAAAACGGTAACTGGAAGAGGAGAATTTTCCACCGGAATGCAGGCGGGTCATGATCAATTCGATACCCGAAACACCATGTTCCGGGTGAATGTCGATGGGCATCCCGCGGCCGTTGTCTTCCACTTCGATGCCGCCATCGTCGAGCAGCTTGACGCGTATGGTGTCGGCGAAATCACCCAGGGCCTCGTCGACACTGTTATCAATGACTTCCTGAGCCAGATGGTTTGGGCGGGAGGTATCCGTGTACATGCCGGGACGCTTGCGCACGGGCTCGAGCCCGGAAAGCACTTCAATAGAGCTGGCACTGTATTGGGTCATGTATGGAGATCCATCATTATTGAGCGTCATTCCTTCATCACAGGTGCGATGCTACCAGGCACCAGTGTATATCCTGCGTGAGCAAAGGCTGCCGGCAAATAGTCCGCCAGCCTGTCAAAGCCATGCTCTCCCCCTGGATGCAGCACCATTCTGGCACCACGATAGAAGTTGAAGGCATCAGCGCTATCCAGGGTTTCATCCTGCGTTACCAACAACAGCAGGTAATGTTGTGGATCCACCCGCTCCGGCGTCATCGCCACTATCTGGTCGTAGTGGCTCTGCTCGACACTGAAGCGCTCACCGGTATAGGCATTGATGAAACCCTGGCCGAGCATTGTCTTGACCAGGCGAGCCGGTCGCACCGCCGGATTGACCAGCACAGCTGGCAGCCCATGCCGCTCTGCCAGTACCGTGGACAAGAAACCTCCCATGGAGCTACCCATCAATACCGGCCGAGGTCCGAGGCTATCCAGCAGGCTCTCTGCCAGGTCCAGGGCCTCTTCAGCGTGATGAGGCAAATCTGGCACGAGACAGGCCAGACCCAGCGACTGACATGCCTGTTGCACCAGACGTGCCTTGGGCGATGCACCGGCACTGTTGAAACCGTGCAGATAAAGGAGGCCACTTGCCGGGGGAGGCGCACTCGATGCACTCAGCATACCCAAAACCCTGTATATTTGACCAGCATTCTTGAGCGACTCATATCAAGACGCCTTGATTCCATGACACCTCACGTCTCATGACACCTGCTTCTTGGCAGCTACGTTTTCTTGGCACCTGCTTCATGGCACCTACGTTCGACTGCTATTCCAGGTCGCCTCGATCAAACCACGCGTCGAAGCGTCCATCTGCTTCAGTTCGGCGTCACAGCCGTCACGTCGTTCTATGATGTCACACGTCTCATTGGCAATCTTCTTGCCCAGTTCAACACCCCACTGGTCAAAGGGGTTGATGCCCCAGATGGTCGCCTGAACAAAGACCTTATGTTCGTACAAGGCGATCAAGGCACCAAGACTCTCCGGCGTCAGGCGTTCCAGCAATACAGTGCTCGAGGGTTGATTGCCACGGTAACGCTTGTGCTCAGGTCGCGGACCATCATCCGCGATGGCATCATCACCCAGCATCAGTACACGCGACTGCGCGAAGCAGTTTGCCAACGTCAGACGATGCTGGCCCATCAAGCGCTCACGGGTAGCGGGATCTTCAACATCGTCATAGCGCACCAGAGGCGCAATGAAATCACACTCCACCGCCTGGGTCCCCTGATGCAGCAATTGGTAGAAGGCATGCTGGGCATTCGGTCCCAACTGTCCCCACAACACGGGGCAGGTCGAATAGGTGACACTTTCGCCTTCATTGGTCACCGACTTGCCGTTGGACTCCATCTCCAGCTGTTCCAGGTAGGCGGCGAAATATTCCAGGCGTCCGTCGTAAGGCAGGATCGAATGTGCGCGGATATCGAGAAAATTGTTGTTCCAGATCCCCGCAAGCGCCATCAGTACCGGCAGGTTGTCGGCCAGGGGTGCTGTCTGGAAATGGCGATCCATCGCATGCGCACCCGCCAGAAACTGGAGGAAGCCTTCCATGCCGATGACCAGGGCAATAGGCAGGCCAATGCCTCCCCAGAGAGAGTAGCGCCCCCCCACCCAGTCCCAGAACTCCAACTGATGATTCTCGGCAATGCCCCACTCGGACATTTTCTCGGGACTTGCTGATACACCAATGAAGTGCTGACGCATGACCAGGTCCGCATCGATGCCCTCCCGGCCATGCCCTGCCAAGCGAGCCATCAGCCAGTCACGGGCAGTCGTGGCATTGGATAGAGTATCGATGGTGGTGAAGGACTTGGACGACAGCACGAACAGCGTCGTCTCCGGGTCGAAATGCGTCAGGTATGCCGCTAGTTGGGAGCCATCCATGGTCGAGGCAAAGTGTACATTCACCTCGTGCACATCCTTGACCCGGTAGTCAGACAGCGCATGGGTCACCATCAACGGCCCAAGGTCCGAGCCCCCGACGCCCAGGTTGACCACGTCCTTGATCGGCTGGCCAGTGACACCACGCCACTGCCCGGAGTGAAAACGATCGACCATGGAGGCCATGTGGTCCAGGGTGCGGTGGACCCCAGGCACGACATCCTGGCCCTCGACCACAAGACTGGCATCTGCCGGCAGGCGCAGCGCCGTATGCAGTGCGGGACGATTTTCGCTGATGTTGACCTTGTCACCAGAGAGCAAGCGCGAGATCGCCTCGGGCACTTGCGCCTCCTCGGCCAGCTGCAGCAGTAGATCCAGGGTTTCTGCCTGCCAACGCTGCTTGGAAAGATCCACGCGCAGTCCGCCACCTTCACGACTGAAGGTGCCAAAGCGATCCTCATCTTCACGGAACATGTCTTTCAGGTGACGCTTGGCAATGTCATCAGCATGCTGTTGCAATGCCTGCCAGGCATTCGTCCGATCAATCTGTACCATCATCCTCTCCTTGGCAACCTGCGCCTTGGCAACCTTGGGCTTTGACAACCTTGGGCCTTGGCAACCGTGCAGCTTTGAGCCTTGACGCGTAGAATACGTGTTTTCCTGCTATCCAGAGCCCAAGACATCGTCCGCCTATGAGTGACGCATCTTACCGTGACGCCATATTTTCCACACCTCTGGACAAGGTGGCGCGCTTTTCGTTCGACGAGACAGTCGTCGCCTGCTTCCCCGACATGATTCGTCGGTCGGTGCCAGGCTATGGCCAGATTCTCGGCATGCTGGGACTGATCGCCCAGCGTCATCTGCGCCACGGCGCCCATGTCTACGACCTGGGCTGTTCGCTTGGCGCAGTAGGTCTGGCCCTGGCCGGGCAGCTCCCCAAGGATGCCTTCAGCCTGACGGGAATTGACCTGTCTCCGGCCATGGTCGAGCGTGCCCGCGAAACCCTTGCCACAGAATGCCCAGACCATGATATCGAGGTGGTGGAAGGCGATATCCGTACTTTCGATTATCGGCCTGCCGGCATGATCGTGCTCAACTTCACCTTGCAGTTCCTCTCTCCCGAGGACCGCGATGATGTGCTGCACAAACTCTACAACGCCCTGGAACCAGGCGGCATTCTAGTGCTGTCGGAGAAGATCAAGGCCGGGGATGAACAGGACAATGCCTGGCTGGTCGAGCGATATCACGACTTCAAGCGCGCCAATGGCTACAGCGATCTGGAAATCAGCCAGAAGCGTAACGCACTGGAGAACGTCCTGGTCCCGGATACCCTGGAAGCCCATCACGAGCGCCTGGCCCGAGTCGGTTTCACGCGTTCCCTGACCTGGTTCCAGTACCTGAACTTCTCTTCCATGATTGCCTTCAAGGAAAAGTGAGTGAGCCTTCCTGAGCATCAGCGCGCCCTGTATCGGGCGTTTCTCGAACAGTCCTTTCACCATCAGGCCATGGCGGACTGGCTCGCCCGGCTACCCGAGCAGTTGGCTCGGGGGCTGGACCGCAAGCGCTACGGCGACCTGCCCGCCTGGGAAAAAGCCGTCGGCAAGCTGCCGCCTTTGCCCGAACAACGTACCGTCAGGCTCGATGACGACCATGTCGGCGTCGACGTGGAACTGGATGACAGCCGCCTGCGTCAGTGCGAAAGCCTGCTACGGGCATTGATGCCCTGGCGCAAGGGTCCCTATCGGTTGGCCGGCATCACCATTGACACTGAATGGCGCTCCGATTGGAAATGGCAAAGGGTCGCCCCTCACTTGTCTCCCTTGACCGGTCGGCGGGTGCTGGACGTAGGTGGGGGCAATGGATACCACGCCTGGCGCATGGCTGGGCAAGGGGCTGGCTTCGTCCTGGTGATCGATCCTTCTCCGCGCTTCTACTGGCAGTTCCAGGCGGTACGCCACTTTGTGGGTAACGCTGATGAGGGACGTGTGCACTTCCTGCCTGTCGGTATCGAAGATGTGCCACCAAATCTGGGCTTTTTCGATACGTTATTCTCTATGGGAGTGCTCTACCATCGGCCTTCTCCATTGGAACACCTGGCCCAGTTGCATGCAGCCCTGCGCCCCGGTGGCGAAGTGGTTCTGGAAACCCTGGTGGTGGAAGGCGACGAGACAACCGTGCTGCTGCCCGGTGATCGCTATGCCGCCATGCCGAATGTCTACTTCCTGCCCTCATCCCGAGCGCTCAAGACATGGCTGGAAAAAACGGGATTCAAGGATGTGCGTATCGTCGACGAAGCCGTTACCAGCGTCGAGGAACAGCGCGCTACCGACTGGATGACCTTCCAGTCCCTGCCCGACTTCCTTGATCCGAATGACCCCAGCCGGACTCGCGAAGGCCATCCCGCCCCCCGGCGGGCGGTGTTGATAGCGACGAAAGAACACTGACAACACCGAAGGGGGTAACGGCGAAGGCATGTTGCCCCCTGCCGGAAAACAAAGCCTCTATATCTGAAAAAGCCCTTATACCTGAAAAAGCCTCTATACCTGGCCCTCCCTATACCTGCACCTCCCTGTACCTGAAAAATCCCGGCACCTGAAAAAGCTCCTATATCTAAAAAGCTCCTATATCTAAAAAGCTCCTATATCTAAAAGATTCCCTGCATCTAAAAAGCCCCTGCTATCTAAAACAACACGTTCTAGATAGCAGGGGCTTTTTCTATTCTAGCCTTCCCTTATTCGCTCACTCGCGACACTCAAATCGTTCGCTTTATTTTTTATCACTCATTCAACATAAATCATGCAAAATCAAGCACCATGAAATGAGGGTTATCAACTAGCACTTCCATACGAGCAATCTCATCAAGCACAACCAACTTCTTGCCATTGTGTGTTTTCAGAGATAGGCACTCTTCATGCTGGTCGTTGAAGTCTGTGTCTACCGCGCTGCCTTCGCGACTGCTGCCATTACGCAGTGAAAGTTTTACTGGAAAATGATAAAGGCAAGCGAGCTCGATATTATCGTAGAGGTGGCAAGCGATCATGCCGACTACCCTCCTGGTATCCCTACCAATAAATTTTTAGATTTCAATGACATCTTTCATCATTATTTTAGGTATATTGCCTGAAGCGGGCATCTTGCCCGAAGCAGGTTCATGGCGCTAGATAGTAGCCTTACCCATGCCCACTTTGAGTTAATCAATGTAACATACCGAATATAAATACCCCCACTTCCATGGTGTCGACTTTAGTATTTGTCTGCGACACATTCTTCATGGCACCCTATTTTTGGGATGCCAGAATAATGCCTGTATATGACAGCAAAACGACAACAGATGAACCTTTCTCGGCTTCGGGTCATAACCAGAACCCGCTGTTCAACATTTCAGGGCCACAAACGGTTGAGGAGCACCAGCGGTCGAGGGTTACAAGCAACCAAAAGCCACAAGCGACGCTGTGTGGACAGCAGCGCTCTGGCCATCTCTGAAGAAGCAACATGTGCAGCCACTCAGCACATGCATCGCCAGGTTGTGTGCGAAAAACGGGGGAGCGTCTGTGCTTTTCGTGAAGGAAGCCAACACGAAACCGTCCCACGGGCCCATGCCCATGGGACGGTCAGTCATGGAAGATGAAGATCAACGCTTCAACAGGTCGCTCAAGTCCTTGGCTTCCCAATGCGGAAAGTACTTGCGCACCAGAGCATTCAGTTCGAGCTCAAAACCCGCCCAATCGACTTCCCGGGCAGTAGACTCGGCCTTGGCAGCACCACGAATCATGCCGGCACCGACAGTGACATTGGTCAGGCGGTCGATGACGATGAAGCTACCGGTGCCAGGAATACGTGCGTATTCATCGATGGGCACTTCAGCCGTCAGCCCGACCCGGCAACGCGCGATGGCATTGAGCTCGAGTCGTGCAGCATCATGGCGCTCAAGGGTATTGACGTCCACCTGGTAGTGAATGGCTTCCACACGCCCTGCTACGCCACGGCCTGCCATGCGAATATCGTACTGGCGCCCCAGCTCCAGCGGAGTCTCGTGCATCCATACGATATCGGCCTCGAAGGCATCGGCCAGCGTGACATCAGCACCTGACCCCACCAGCCAGTCGCCACGCGAGATGTCGATTTCATCTTCCAGCGTGACCGTGATGGCCTGCCCCGGATAGGCTTCTTCCAGATCGCCATCGAAGGTGACAATGCGCTCGACCTTGCTGACCTTGTTGGAAGGCAGCACCTTGACCGCCTGTCCCGGACGCAGGATACCGGCTTCCAAGGTGCCGGCATAACCGCGGAAATCCAGGTTCGGGCGATTGACATACTGCACCGGCAGACGCAAGTCACTGAGATTCTGGTCACGGCTGACTTCCACGCTCTCCAGCAATTCCAGCAGTGTCGGCCCCTGATACCAGCCCAGGTTTTCGCCACGATTGACGACGTTGTCGCCCTTGAGTGCGGACAACGGGACAAAGCGAATATCCTTGGCCGCCAACTGACCGGAGAAGTCACGGTACTCCTCGACGATCTCATTGAAGCGTGCCTCGGAATACTCCACCAGGTCCATCTTGTTGATCGCAATGACCAGATGCTGAATCCCCAGCAGATCGGCAATGAAGCTATGCCGACGCGTCTGGGTCTGCACGCCATGGCGGGCATCGATCAGAATGACCGCCAGGCCGGCTGTGGAAGCCCCCGTGGCCATGTTACGAGTGTACTGCTCATGCCCAGGCGTGTCGGCAATGATGAACTTGCGCTTGTCGGTGGAGAAGAAGCGGTAAGCCACATCGATAGTGATGCCCTGCTCGCGCTCGGACTGCAGGCCATCCACCAGCAGCGCCAGGTCGACTTCCTCCCCCGTCGTGCCCTGGGTCTTGGATGCCTGGGTAATGGCAGCAAGCTGGTCATCGAAGATCATCTTGGAATCGTGCAACAGGCGACCGATCAAGGTCGACTTGCCGTCATCCACACTGCCGCAGGTAATGAAACGCAGCAGGTCCTTGTTTTCGTGCTCGTGCAAATATTGCTCGATGTTATCGGCAATCAATTCAGATTGGTGAGACACGGCCCTGGTACTCCGTCCTGTGATGGGATAGTGGAAAAGGCGGCGAGCTACGAGTCTCGAGCTTCGAGCCGCCCTTTCCAGATCCGCTGTCTATGGTTATGTTCAACGGCGGTCGAGTGGTCCACAAGCCTCTGTGAAGGCGCCCGTGGCTCGCAGCTCGTAGCCCGTGACTAGAAGTACCCTTCGCGCTTCTTCTTCTCCATGGAGCCGGCCTGATCATGATCGATGGCACGGCCACTGCGCTCACTGGTGCGAGTCAGCAGCATTTCCTGGATGATTTCTGGCAATGTCTGAGCCTTGGACTCCACTGCACCCGTCAGCGGGTAGCACCCCAGGGTACGGAAGCGCACCCACGTCTCTTCGGGCTTTTCTCCGTCTTCCAGCGGCATGCGCTCATCATCGACCATGATCAGCATGCCATCGCGTTCCACTACCGGGCGCGGTGCAGAGAAGTACAGCGGGACAATGGGAATTTCTTCGAGATAGATGTATTGCCAGATATCCAGCTCAGTCCAGTTGGAGAGCGGGAAAGCACGGATCGACTCACCCTTGTTTACGCGGGCATTGTAGAGATTCCACAGTTCCGGACGCTGGTTCTTGGGATCCCAGCGATGGTACTTGTCGCGGAAGGAGAATACGCGCTCCTTGGCGCGGCTGGCTTCCTCATCGCGGCGTGCACCACCGAAGGCCGCATCAAAGCCGTACTTGTCCAGCGCTTGCTTGAGCGCTTGGGTCTTCATCACGTCGGTATAACCACTGGAGCCGTGGTCGAAGGGGTTGATACCGGCAGTCCGCCCTTCTTCATTGGTATGTACCAGAAGCTCCATGCCTGCTTCCTTGGCCATACGGTCACGGAACGCAATCATTTCCTTGAACTTCCAGGTGGTATCCACATGCAGCAGCGGGAACGGCGGTGTACCCGGATAGAAGGCCTTGCGGGCCAGGTGCAGCATGACAGAAGAGTCCTTGCCGATGGAGTACATCATCACCGGGTTGGAAAATTCCGCGGCCACTTCACGAATGATGTGAATGGACTCGGCCTCAAGCTGCTTGAGATGTGTGAGACGCTGCGGAGTGATTGGCGAGCCGGGCTGAGCGGCTCCAGCCTTGGAAGGAGCCTGAAGGCTAGTCATGGTCTGGAGACCTCGCATGACGTGGAGAAATATCCTGCGAGGATACCGTCATCAAGATAATAACGTAAAAGAATTAATATCTATCTTTTTATATCAAAAATAGCGATATCGACATACCGTTCAGATCTCGACACGCTCCACCCATGTCTGCCAGCTGCCATCGCGACTCAGATCCAGCACTCGATAGCCTGGGCGAGAAGCTTCATCCACAGCGAACTCCACACTACCCGCCAGGAACTGGTCAGAGGTCGAGGGACAGGCGAAAACGTCAATATCACCATGCGGGGCATTGATCTTGCCATGGAAGGCCTGATGCACATGACCACACAGCACCACCTTCACCTGAGGAAAGGCTCCTACCACCTCTTGAAAGGCCTCCTGGTCCACCAGTCCTAGCTCATCGATCCAGACACTGCCTACCTGAACCGGCGGATGGTGCATTACAACGACAGTGGGCCGCTCATCATCAGCCAGAAGCTCACTCAGTGCCGCCAGCTGTTCTTCGCCGACACGCCCCTTCACTTCGCCTTCGATGCGCGTATTGAGCTGCACAATACGCCACGCTGCCGCCCCGATGTCGATCTCGACTTCCCAGTGTTCGACCATCAGCGCTAGATCATCGTGATTGCCAGGAATCCAGTACCACGGGCATTGGAAACGCAGCAGGTTGTCCATGGCCAGGCGATAGGAGCCTTCGCTTTCGTCCTGGCTGAGGTCGCCTGTCACCAGCACCATGTCAGGGCGATCATGCAGCGCCGCATCGACAACCGCAGCCAATTGGCGAGCCGGCAATCCCCGACGGGAAGGTTGCATGGGATCGGCATAAAGATGACAGTCACTGATCTGAACTAGACGTATCAAGGCTCTGCTCACCAGTTATCAAGAGACCCACCCCATCAGGGCAGATGAGACAGGTCCAGGGAAGAATGCCCATGGGTCAGGCCATGGTCCAGCCACTCACCAAGAAACCGATTGAGCTGCAGTTTCTCATCCGGCTGGTGCATATGGGCATTGGGGTAGCGATAGCGCCCATCGAAATGACGCTTGCGCTGAAAGTCGGTCACTTCGGCCATGCGCACATCATGGTACAGATGCACCCGCATGCGTGGTGTATCGAGGATGCCATCCAGAACGCCTCGCTGGGAGACTCGGATGACGCTGGTATATGGTGCCAGCTCTTCCAGGTACAGGCATAGCGCACCAAGATGACGATCACCGCTGAGCAGCTCGACCTCGCGGGTTTCACCGGCATCCAGATCACCCAGCAGCCGCTTCAAGCGCACATAGTTGGCCGTGCACTCGCTCTGGAGCGCCTTCAGGTCGGTGACGTAGGCATTCCGATTTGTCACGTTACCTCCTGTTTATATCAACGACGTACCGCTTCAACGACGTACCATATCCACGATACGCCTTGCTCAATGATGCCCTTATTCAGCGACATCCGTTTTCTGCGACACCCTTATCAACGGCATGCTCGCAAGGATGCCCGATTGGCTGCCAGCCAGTGAAAACCGATCAGGCACATAGCGTTATCGAGTCGTCCATCGCCTAGGAGTTCCCAGGCCAGTTGAAACGGTAGCACATGCACGCGGATATCTTCGTTTTCCTCATCCAGGCCATGAACCCCACCCAGCTCGGAACTATCGACCATACCGCAATATAGCGAGACGCGCTCATCGCAGGCACCGGGACTAGGATAGTAGCTATGCAAAAAGATGAGATCCCTGATTTCACAGCCAGCTTCTTCCAGCGCCTCTCTGCGCGCCACTTCCTCGGGCGATTCTTCCTTGTCGACCAGTCCAGCCACACACTCCAGCTTCCATGGCGAGAGCGGGTCATCAAGTGCTCCGGCACGTATCTGCTCCACCAGCACCACCGCATCCTTCTCAGGATCGTAAAGCATCACCCCGACAGCATCGTGGCGGCGATGCACTTCACGGGAGAATTCACGGCTCCAGCCGCCTTCGAACAGGCGATGCTTCAGAGTCACTTTCTCCAGACGAAAAAAACCCTGGTACAGGCAGTCCCGGGCGATGATATCCACATCATCGGGCGAGAAAGGAGCATCAATACCGGCTGGCTTCGCCATAGAGACCTCTGGAAACGGTTTAGGATCTCCTCATTATCTGGGCGATGCGAGCAAGTTCCAAGGGTCGTCGCGACAACGAATGCTTTCGCGATGCTGGATTCCCGGCAGACAGGGCCCTGTTGCAGAGCCCTCAGCGGGGTTATCAAGAGCCCTCAGCGGGGAAACCAAGGAACCTATAGCGATCCCAGCAGTGTGCGAGCCTCAGCCTGCAGGGCCTGATCCGATGCCTCCCGATCCGGCCGCGGTGCGCCATTGGCCGCTTTTTCTGCATGGCTGCGCGCTTCCTGCTTGCGTCCCTCATCAGCCAGGTAGACCGCATAGTAATAATTCACATCAATACCATCCGGCCGAATCGCCATGGCTTTCTGGAACATCTGCTCGGCCTTTTCATCGTCGCCAAAGGCAACAGGCCAACCGGGCACACGATCATACAAGGCGCCAAGCGTGACATAGGCAGAACCCTGCATGCCGTCAGCATCAAGAGTCACCGCACGCTCCAGCGCGCGACGTGCCGCCTTGGCATCATCCAGGGCACCGAGTCCTCCTTTCTCCCGGGCCAGAGACGCTTGGACGATCCCTTGCCAAACCAGCAGGTCACTGACATTCGGGTTGGCCTGAACCAGCTGAACCGCTTCATCGGCCAGTGTGGTCAAAGTACCTTCGCGTTGAGATGCCGGGGTGGACGTGGTCGCCGTTTCCCAGCGCTGGCGAAGCTGGTCCAGCTCGCTTTCCCAGGCCATGGCCAGGCTGGAAGCCAAGCAGAGAGACGTTGCCAGAACAGTGGCTATACCAATACGAACACGATGTGAAAAAGGGCGAACCATGAGCATCTCCAAGTCATTGTCATTATGGACTCATAAAATGTAACGAACGTTTGAATGATTTTCCGTTCACCTAAAGTCCAAGAGCACTGGAAACCTTATAGTTGAGTGCTCAGCGGCCAGAAACAGTGCATGAATGCAACGAGCGGCAACCGGTTGTCGATTGCCGCTCATGAGCCCTTCTGCGTATCGACAGCATCAACGGTCAGGTCAATACCCGCAGGCATTGTCCCGAATGATAGAGCGTGAAGCCGCATTCATATCCGCAGCTACGCACGGCCTTGCCGAGCACCGGCGTGTGGGGCCGGATGGGAAGTGGCAACAGACTGTCATCCCCACTGAGCAGATAACGAGCAAACCCCTTCCCTACGACAGTTCCCGTTGTCACACCCCGGCCGTTGTAGCCTGTCACGGCCAGAATGCCCGGTGCAGGTTCGAAAAGACGTAATGTGTGCTCAGGGGTGAAAGCAATACGTCCCGTCCAGGTGTACTGCCAGTCGAGCTTACCCAACTGCGGGAAGTAGTGGCACTGAACCCGGTCTGCCCAGTGGCGGATATACGCCATTGGCCGGCCATCGCCACGTCCCAGGCTACCCAGTATCAGTCGCCCTTCGGCATCACGACGTATGCTGCTCAGCACCATACGAGTATCCCAGGCCCCCTGGCGCTCAGGAAGAATCTCCTTCGCCGCATCAGTGTGCAGAGGAGGCGATGCAACTTGAAAGAAATAGCCAGGGAAAAAGTGCTCACGCACCTGGTTCCAGTCATCCTCGGTATATGCATTGGTCGCAAGCACCACTCTCGCGGCACGAATATGGCCGCTATCCGTGCTCACTACCCAGTCTTCTCCCTGGCGCCGCATACCGTTGACCGGACTATGCGTATGCATACGCGCGCCTGCTTGCTTCGCTGCCCTGGCAAGGCCCCGGGTATAGGCCGCAGGGTTCAGTGTCCCCGCCCGCCTATCAAGCAGGGCACGCTGGATGCGCTGAGTTCCGACGCGCTGATGGCATACCTCGCCTTCGAGAAGCTCCACCGGCGCGCCACGCCTCAGGAACTGCTCGGCCCTCCGGGCCAGCTCCTGTTCACCCTTGGCGTTATGTGCCAAGTGCAATGTGCCTGTACGCGTTGCCTGACAGTCGATCGCATGGCGTTCGATGAGGGCAAAGACCTCCGCTGGCGCATTGCCAAGCAAGGTGTTGGCACGCTCGCCATCCTCTTCTCCCAGGGTCTCGACGATATCGTCGGGAGGAATCCACATCCCTGCATTGACCAGGCCAACGTTACGTCCCGAGCCCCCACTCGGGATATCCCCGGCCTCGACCACAACGACGTCGCTACCCGCCTCGGCCAGATGCAGCGCCGTGCTGAGCCCCGTGATCCCACCACCGATCACGGCCACCTCGGCACAACATTCGCCTTGCAGCGGCTGCAGAGACAGAGGGGCCTCTGGCGAGCTGTCATACCAAAGACAACGGTCCTTCATGGCAACTCCTGCATTCACAGGCTGACCAAGCGCTGACTTCCACCTCACACTATCGAGATATTTCATGGCAGCATTCCATGCTTATTGACGCTCGGCCCCGATACTCGGCCATGGGTAGAAATGCCGGGCATTGTTCTGCATTGCCTGGCGCTGGCATTCAAGCAGTTCGCGCATTTCCCGAGCCTCGTCACCATCCGGATGACGGGCCAGCCAGTCCTCGATATCTCTCTGGGCGGCAGGCGAGAATGGCTCGAAGTCGCCCTGCTCCTTGAGCAATGTCAGCTTGCGATCTTCCTGACGCATCGAGTAGATCATCGCCAGCGTGGCGACACCCCATAGCGCCAGCATGGAAGACACCATGACGACAATAGCGGAAAAGCTCATGACAACCGTCCTCCAGCGACATGTTGGGAATCCTGGCCCTCAAGGCGGCGCTTCATGACGCCCATGCACAGAGGGATCATCAGCATCAGGACAAACAGGCCACTCAGCGTTTTCAGCGGTGCCTCGCCAAGGTTGCTATAGAGGAAATACGCCATGATGCCGAGCATGATGAGAGGAATCTGGTAACGCACCGTTGCCTCCCAGGCACTGGGAATATAGAGATCTGATCCACGGTTCAGACTCAAGATACGCAACCGGTTGGCGTCGAACTTCCAGCCGATGGTGATCATGATGATGAAGGTCGCCAGCGGCAGCCCCCAGTTGCCCAGCACGAAGTCCAGATAACCCAGGATGTCGGCATTGATGGCACTGGGAATGCCCAGCAGCCAGATAAGGCCGCAGATCATCAGCACAGCCCGGGAACGGGGGATGTTGCGCTCCTCCTTGCAGGTCGTGACCCCGACTTCGGTAATCGCCAGTGCCGTGGTCAGGTTGGCAAAGAAGAAACCCGCGAAAAACAGCAACGCCCAGACATAACCGCCGGTCATGCTGCCGAAGGCGCTGGCCAGGGCAACGAATGCCAATTCTGGGCCCGACGTCGGAGAAATACCGAAAGCAAACACGATGGGAAAGACAGCAAAGACGGCCAGCAACCCAAAGCTGGTATTGCCCACCGCCGTGAAGAGGCCACCACCCAGCGGAATATCATCGTTGCGTCCCAGGTAGCTGCCATAGGTCAGGGCAATGCCCCAACCCAGGCCTGTGGAAAACAGCGCCTGACCCAGTGCCGCCAGCCAGGTCTGCCCGCGGGCCAGATATTCCCAGTTTGGTGAGAAACTGAATTCGAGCCCTGCCATGGCCCCCGGTAGCGTCAAACCGCGGATGGCGATGGCGATCAGTGCAATCGTCAGGATCGGCATCATCCATTTGGCCATGCGCTCGATGCCGCCTTTGATGCCCAGCAGAAGAATGCCGGTGACCATCAGCATGGCAATCGTGTGCATGCCGATATTGAGTACCTTGTTGTGGCTGAACGATTGCCACAGGGCCGCGGTATCGAAGCCGGTCTGCGTGAAGGTGCCAATCAATGCATGGTAGGCATAGTAGATCGACCAGCCGACCACGGAGGAGTAATACGACATCAACACGATGTTGAAGACCAGAATCACCAGGCCCAGCCCCACCATGCGGTTATTGCCATAGACCTTGCGAAAGGTACCGATCAGCCCCTGGCGGGTATAACGCCCAAGGGCGGTTTCCCCCATCAAGCCTGGAACGGCTATCAGGTAGAGCAGCACGAAATAGGCGATCAGAAAGGCTCCGCCTCCGTTCTCCCCGGTGACATAGGGCATGCGCCAGATATTACCCGCGCCCACCATGGCACCGATGATGGCCATCAGGTAACCGAAACGGCTACCCCATTGTTCTCGCGATATTGTGGTTGATGTATTTGTTGCTGTATTTGTTATTGTCATCGTATGCCTCCGTGACACCTGTTCAGGAAACACGTGCAAGACCGCCACACAGCCAGTGGCAGGTGGCGGCTCTCATCCTCAATCGAACTTGATACCTTGCGCCAGCGGCAGCTCACGGGAATAGTTCACGGTGTTGGTCTGCCGACGCATGTAGCTTTTCCAGACGTCCGAGCCAGACTCACGACCGCCGCCGGTTTCCTTCTCGCCACCGAAGGCCCCGCCGATCTCGGCACCACTGGGGCCGATATTGACGTTGGCAATGCCACAGTCGCTGCCCAGGTCGGAAATGAAGGCTTCGGCTTCACGCACATCGGTGCTGAAGACACAGGAAGACAGCCCCTGGGGTACGTCATTGTTCAGCGCGACAGCCTCAGCGAAATCGCGATAGCTGAGCACGTACAGAATGGGCGCGAAGGTCTCGTTCTTGACCAGCGCATTCTGGCTCTCGACTTCGACAATGGCCGGGGACACATAGAAACCATCGGGATAGCGATCGGCCAGTTGGCGTTCTCCGCCAAAGACCTTGGCGCCTTGCTGACGGGCCGAGTCCAGCACGGACAGCATCTGGTCATAGGCCTGGGCATCGATCAGCGGGCCAATCAGGTGGCCGTCCATGGGATTGCCGATGCTGACGCCGGCATATGCCTTCTTCAGCCGTTCGACCACTTCGTCACGTACCGACTCATGCACGATCAAGCGGCGCAGGGTCGTGCAACGCTGACCAGCCGTACCAACGGCAGAGAACAGAATGGCACGCACCGCCATGTCCAGATCGGCGCTGGGCGCCAGGATCATGGCATTGTTGCCCCCGAGTTCGAGAATGCTGCGCCCGAAGCGTGCCGCGACACGCGGGGCAACTTCACGTCCCATGCGGGTACTGCCGGTTGCACTGATCAGAGGAATGCGAGGATCGTCGACCAAGCGTTCGCCGGCCTCGCGATCACCGATGACGACCTGACTGAGATCGGCTGGAGCCTCATCACCGAACTCCGCCATGGCACGCTCCAGCAAGGACTGGCAGGCCAGCGCACACAGCGGGGTTTTCTCGGAAGGCTTCCACACCAGGCTGTTGCCGCAGACCAGCGCCAGGGCAGCATTCCACGCCCAGGGTGCCACCGGGAAATTGAAGGCCGTGATCAGGCCGATCGGCCCAAGCGGATGCCAGCTTTCACGCATATGATGGCCCGGCCGCTCGGAAGCGATGGTCAGACCGTAGAGCTGACGCGACTGGCCCACGGCAAGATCGCAGATATCGATCATTTCCTGCACTTCGCCCAGGCCTTCCTGAAGGATCTTGCCGCACTCCAGGGTCACCAGGGCGCCAAGGTCTTCCTTGTGCCGGCGTAGCTGTTCACCGAACAGGCGAACCAGTTCGCCACGGCGCGGAGCCGGAACCTGACGCCATGCTTCAAAGGCGCTCTGCGCGCGGGCAATGCGCGCAGCGACCTGCTCGCCATTCTCCAGTTGAACGCGACCGATCTCGCGACCGTCAGTGGGCGACATCACGGCATAGTCGCCGCCTCGATAGAGGGACTCGGCCACACCGAGACGCTGCATGATGGAATCGATCATTATGGCTCCTGCGGATGATTCGAATGGATGCACGATTCAAATGGATACGCGATTCATTTGGATACGCGATTCATTTGGATACACAACGTCCGCAGTATTGCGTTGGCCCTTGATCTATCTCAAACGACGTTTTATACCAACATCATTCCTTTTTTTCTTGCACCGACCTCGACCAGGAATTAGCGCATGAATAGCCGCCATATCCCTACTCTGACCGCCATGCGCTGTTTCGAAGCCTCGGTGCGACATCTGAGTTTCACCCGCGCCGCGGAAGAGCTGAGCCTGACCCAGAGCGCGGTCAGCAAGCAGGTGGCTCAGCTTGAATCGATTCTTGAGCAGCCCCTGTTTCGCCGGGTACGCAAGCGCCTTCAGGTCACCCCGGAGGGATCGCTGTACTTGACCGAAGTACGCAAGATACTGGCTCAGGTCGAGATGTCGACGCGCTACATGCAGTCCTATGGCGGCCAGAGCGAAGTGCTCAATATCACCACCTTGCCCACCTTCGGGGCGCGCTGGCTGATTCCGCGTCTCAACGGTTTCCGCTTTCGCCATCCCAATGTCTACCTGAACATCAGCAACCGGGTAGAACCTTTCGACCTGGAACAAGAACGCATCGATGTGGCTTTTTTCTTTGGCCATGGCACCTGGCCCCGGGCCGAGTGCATCAAGCTGCTGGATGAAGACGTCGTGCCGGTCTGTTCGCCGTTGGTGATTCCCGATGAGGGCATTGATGACCCATTGGCACTGACACGTCTGGTGCTGTTGCAGAACTCGACGCGCCCCGAAGCCTGGCATGACTGGTTCGAAGCCCAGAACTGCTACACCTCGCATAGCTATCATGGGCCCCGCTTCGATACCTTCTACATGGCCATGCAGGCCGCCAGGGCTGGATGCGGTGTTGCCCTGGTCCCGCGCTTTCTGGCCGAGGAAGAACTGCAGTCAGGACAACTGGTGATTCCGTGGTCCTTTTCGCTGCTCAGCAGCAGCGCCTATTACCTGGCCTACCCCGAGCACAAAGGCGCAGTAGGCAAGGTCAAGGGCTTCATCGAATGGGTGCTCGAACATCTAGAAGACCTGGAGAACTCCGAGCAATGCCGACACGGAGCACCAGCCGTAAAAGACAAGGATGAGGAAGCAAGTTCAGTCTTTTTTGGAATGCATTAACCTGTTCTTTTGCTTGCAGGTCGCCGTACTGTCTTGGAGCGCCCCTCTTGTCTTCAGGGAGGCGCCAAGGCAATCTCAACGGCCTGAGAATTTCGAGGTATGTCATGAAAGGCCGCAATATGACCCGCTGGCGCGACCCTGCCAAGGACCCGCGCCAGGAACCCAAGAGCAACCTGATCACCCTGGAAGGTGCCCAGCGCCTGCGCGGCATCCTCGACCACCTGTCGCGGGTAAAGCGCCCGGCATTGTCAGCCAAGGTCGGCGAAGCCGCTGCCTTGGGCGACCGTAGCGAGAATGCGGATTACACCTACAACAAGAAAGAACTCAATCGGGTCATCGCACGCATCCGCTACCTGACCAAGCGCCTCGATGAGTTGCAGGTCGTGGACCGTCTCCCGGCCAACACTGACAAGGTATATTTCGGTGCCTTCGTGACGCTGGAAGACGAACAGGGCGAAGAAATGCACATTCGTATCGTCGGCCACGATGAGACAGACACCACCAGGCACTGGATCAGTGTGGATGCTCCATTGGCCAAGGCATTGCTGGGCAAGTCACTGGATGACGAAGTGACGGTAGCTGCCCCCGGCGGCGAACAGACCTGGTTGATCAGCGAGATTCACTATCGCCTGCCGGGGGCTGATGCGGAGACTGATGCCTGACCTGACCAGGCGTCAGGTTATCGGCGGGTCGCGGCATACACCCGGAACCGCCCATTATCGGCAAGCACTTCGAAGCCACCGAAAGCGCGCTCCAGAGGTTCTGCATAAGGCAGAAAGGCATTGGCCACCAGGACCAGGCGCCCACCGGGCTTGAGATGCTCGGGGGCCTGCTGGATCAGCCGTGCTGCAGGCCCATAATCGATGGCGCGTTCGAGGTGGAATGGCGGGTTGCTGATGATGGCATCGAAACGCTTCCCCTCCTGTGCGGTCTCTCCCTTCAGCGCCGAATAGACATCGCTTTCCAGCACTTCCCCAGCCAGCTCATTCGCCCTGAGGGTGCGTCGCGTGGCTTCTACCGCAAAGGTACTGACATCCACCGCCGTGACATCGCGTCCTTCCCGAGCCATCCAGGCCGCCAGAATGCCGTCACCACAACCCATGTCCAGCACTTCGCCCGCAGGTAACTGGGCGGGCAACTGTTCCAGCAGCAGCAAGGTTCCTTCATCCAGCTTGCCGTGGCCGAACACACCCGGATGGCTGGCCAGGGTCAGCCCTTCCGCGATGCCCTCCGCGGTAAACTGCGTCCATACCGCTTCCGGCGGCAGCGCCAGTCGCGCCGTGCGCGTCTCGAACAAGGTGCAGCGTCGGGCGCTATCGACCTTGCGGCACCCCAGACCTAGTGCAGCCAGCACCTTGAGCACACGCTTGATGCCCCCCTGATGCTCACCGATCAGTTGCAGAAGTGTGCCTTCCGGCAAGTTGGCACATAACCACAGCAACCACCATTCTCCCAGTGCATGTGCCTTGGGCCAGAACAGCACAGCACCGGGACCTTGCAGCGAGGAATCCTCCACAAACGGTGATACCGCCTCGCGGCCCCGCGCCTGCCAGGCCTGTCTCACGGCCAGGTCAGCACTGATCAAACGGCCTTCACCTCCTTCCAGCCAGGCATCGCGAGGCGGAGCCACCCACCACCAGCCGCGATAGTCCGCATCTTGACGCTCCAATAGCTGGCATACCGGGGTCTCGGCGCTCATCGCGGGTTCTCCTGTGGTGATAGTGGTTGTGATGACTGCTCTCCTGATACTGCCTCTGCCGCGGAGGGGCGGCTGAAGGTGTACAGCAGATAACGCCCCAGACGCCAATGTGGCTCACTGCGGCAATATTGATGCTCCAGCTCGACCAGATGCTTGAGTTCCTGCTCGCTCTGCGGAGGGCGGCGCAGGTAGTCATGGAAAACGCGAATGCCTGCGACACCTTCAAAGTGCAACCCGAGCTCGGCGCTCCAGTCCATCACCTGGTCATGGATCAACGGAGAGATCGGTGTCAGCCGCTGACGCTCGCCCTTGCCTTCCAGGCGATCCGCCAGTGCCTTTTCCAGATTGCCCTTGACCACATTGGACATGCGCAGAGCATCACGGTTGAACACCATCAACGACAGCTGACCGCCCGGCGCTACCAGAGAGGCCAGATGAGCCAGCCCTTCGCGAGGATTCCCCAGCCACTCCAGCACGGCATGGCATATCACCAGCGCCCAGGGTCCCGGCGCCTGCTGAACCAGTTCCTGCAATGGCGCATGTACAAAGCTGGCCGACTCGCCCTCACCCACCACTTGGCGTGCCCGCGCCAGCATTTCCTCCGCAGGCTCCGCCAACGTTACATGATGGCCACGTTGCAGGAACCAGCACGCCTGCTGCCCGAGACCCGCCCCGACATCCAGCACCGGCTGGCCATGCAGGTCGAGCATCTCCGGCAACAAGCGATCCAGCAGCGATAGACGCAGCTCACCACGCAGATGGCCGTAAAGGGACGCAGAGAACTTGTCGGCCAGGCCATCGAAGTGGCGATCACCACGCGCTGACAGAAAGGATGAAGGGACAAGCGGAGAAGAAGAGTCAGACATGCAGGAACAGATCAGAGGGAATGGATGAGCGCATTCTACCGAGGAATGCGCGCGGCGGCATCCGCATCACGCAAGCCCGAGCCCAAGCCCCTACTATCCGTTGGAGTGTTGAGCAAACAGGTAATCGACAAAGGCCCCCACCTTGGGAGAACGCAGCCGGTTCTCCGGGAAGATGAGATGAATACCGTCGATGCGAGGCTGATTGGCAGCCTGCCAATCTTCCAGCACAGGGACCAATCCTCCATCATTCAATGCATCCTGCAGCAGCCATGTGGGAAAGAGCACCACACCTTGGTCACTGATGGCAGCTTCAATCAGACTCTCGGCATTGTTGCTGCGCAGGTTGCCATGCACCTCGATGGCCTGGAATGACTCGTGGTCTTCGCGACGTACGTACCAGGGCTGTTTCCCCCGCGTCCCCTTGTAGACCAGACAATTATGATGGCCCAGGTCTTCAGGCTGCGTGGGCACGCCGTGGCGGGCCAGATAGCCGGGTGAAGCAGCAATCACAAAACGTTGCCAAGACAGCTCTCGTGCCACCAGGCTGGAGTCCTCCAAGGCGCCGATGCGCACCACCACATCTGCCCCTTCCTGCACCGGATCGACAAACGCATCGGTCAGGGTCAGTTCGATTTCCAGTTCAGGGTATCTGGACTGAAAGGCTTCCAACAGTGGAGCAATGTGCTTGCGGCCATATGCCACCGGCGCATTGATCCGCAATATGCCCCGGGGCACGCTCGCCGTTCCGGAGACTTCGTCGGTAGCCATATCCAGCAGTGCCAGTGCCTCGCTGACCTGGCTCAGATAACGCTCGCCCGCCTCTGTCAGCCTTACGGCTCGAGAATGTCGATACAACAGGCGCTGGCCCAGCGCCTGCTCCAGTGCAGAGATGCGACGTGACACCGAGGATGGCGGGAGGTCGAAATCGTACGCGGCCTCAGTGAAGCTGCCGGAATGGGCCACTCGAATAAAAAGCCGCAGTGACAGCAGTTGCACATCGTTGCCCATAGGACAATGAACCTTTGTCAATTCACTGGATTGTGCCTATTACAGCATAAAACTAAGGTGTCGGCTTTCCTCAAGCGGAGGCGGACATGCCGCAACTCACGATCTTGCTGCTAGTGCTTTGCGCTGGCATGGGCCTATCGGTCGAAGCCGGCCTGCTAGGCCCGTTGGGTGAACAGGTTGGTCACCTGTCGGCAACCTTATCCATCTTTTTGGTGGGGGCTCTGTTGTTGTCGCTGGCCATGGTATTCGTTGGCCGTGCGCCAATCTCTACCCTGTTCAATCAACCACGCTGGCTACTGACTGGAGGCCTGCTTGGGCCAATCTACGTCGTCGTGCTGACTGTCACCACGCCGCTGGTCGGCGTCGGCATGACGATGGTGGGCATTCTGTGTGGCCAGGTCGCCGCCAGCCTGGTGATCGATCACTTCGGCTGGCTGGGCAGCGAACGGCGAGCAGTCGACAGCTATCGGATCGGTGCCCTGGTCCTGATTCTCGCTGCGCTGTGGCTCATCTACTGAACCTTACATCCAAGGAGATTCCAGTGCTTCTCACCCTGATATATCCGCTTCTGCTGCTAGGCGGAGCCGTGCTCGCCGCTCAGTCATCCATCAATGGCCGCCTCGGTTCCACTGTCGGTGTACTAGCCAGTGCCTGGCTCACCTTCTCGATGGGTGCCGTCGTGACCTTTCTGCTGGTGTTCTTCTTTGAACCGCATCACGAGGCCACCCTGTTCAGCGTGCCCAAGTGGCAGTTGACTGGTGCATTGTTTGGTGTGGTCTATATGCTCGCCATTGTATTTGCCATTCCCCGCGTCGGTACCGCTGCGGCCACTGTCGCCGTCATCTCGGGGCAGATGCTGATGAGCCTGATGATCGATCACTTCGGCTGGCTGGGTAATACTCGCCTGCCACTGGATAGCTCACGCATGATAGCCATCGTCCTGCTGGCCGGTGCGCTATGCCTGATCTATGCGAGCAATGCGCGCCGTGAACGTCTGGTAGCGCACAGCACTTGACGCGAATCCTGCCGTCGCGCTGTCTCCGCATGCCTGATTCGCGTTCATTGCCCATGCATCATGGTATCGCGACGGAATACCATCAATTCAAACACTTTCCACAACATGGGTTTATCTTGACGAGTCAGATGCTTATAATGCGCGACTCGCGCCCTCTTAGCTCAGCTGGATAGAGCGGCCCCCTCCTAAGGGGCAGGTCATAGGTTCGAATCCTATAGAGGGCGCCATTCCGGCTTTAGACACTGTCTCCACCTCCCCTCCCTTTCGAGTCGTCACATCAGAGCCAGCGTGACCATTTCGTGCAGGAACAAGGTTGTCCACAGCCCTCCGCAAAGCATCAGGATGAAGGTGTGCATATCGCTCTGTCTGCTTTACTGACGAGTGTCCAAGCATGTCGCGAACCTTCATCAGCTCGATTCCTGACATCACCATCCAGCTCGCCAAAGTGTGTCACTGATCATGCTGACAGAAGTCCTCTATTCCGGCCGCCCGTTTGGCCGAGGTAAATGACTTCTTCATGTCCTTGATCATCTCGCCCTTCCAGTTGCAAAACGCCCCTTCATAAAGCCAATCCAAAGGCAACGTGATGAAAGCAAGGCAAGGCGATGAACCCAGAGCTCACTACCTCTCGTTACGGTTATTTACGCCCTTCTAACATGTCATGACGGCTGACACAGAGGATTCCATTAGAATCTAAAGATATCGGATCACAACCTGCGATGTGACGAGGGAATCTAATGGAGGGAACAATGACAGAATCGACGATTCGTACACTAAGCCCAGAGGAACTGGACGCGGTTGCTGGTGGCCTTATTAGCCTTGGTGGCAATGGCTTCGAGCTGACCCCTAATGACTATGTAATAGACTTGGATTTGCTGGGCGAAAACGGGCTGGTGAGCGGCTTGCTGGGTGAGCTCTTGGTGGAGAACAGCATACTGCAGAACCTGCTAGGCGGTTAGGGCATTTAACGCGGCTTATGCTGGGAACCCCCTTGTCATCAAGGGGCTGAATAGAAAAATCAACCACTTTACTCACTGAGACACAATGATGAGGGATGTGATGACAGAATCGACGCTTCGTACGCTAAGCACAGAGGAACTGGATGCAGTGGTAGGCGGTGGCTTTTTGAGCGATGTGGTTGGCCTTTTGCCCGTTGATGCGACCCAAGCCCAAAACTATCTTGATGTTTACGGTGGTCAGGTCATTCAAATGCTCTCGAATCTAGCGCCGAATCCTCTGAATCGTATTGCTGAAGGTGTTGGCGAGCTGCTGTTCTGAAGAGACAACCAGGCATCAACTCAACCTCTCTCGTAACGCCGACATTCCAGAGGTTGAGTCACGCTGATTAGCGGGATCGTGGCCCGCTAATCCCCTTCGCTCATGCTGACTTGGCTAATCAGTTCCAGTCGATCCTCGCAAGCATCACTCGGTAACTATCTTGCTCACCAAGCTGTGCAGGCCCCTATTCGTCCTCAAGTTGATCTGGTGAGATGCCCAATAACCGCCTCATTCCCATTCAGCCCTATGCCCCTCATAGGGCCGTTTTTGATGCCTGGGGCATAAGTCGGCATTCAGCCAACTCCAAACGCCTCCAAGAGCGTTGCCGGATCCGCTGCTCTTCCCTGCGGCGTTCACCACGCCCGCGCACAATCGTCACCCCTCCCCGCCCGCGCTCTAAACCTGTCGGTTTTTATGCACTCATGCGCTGGCTTCCAAGGCCCGCCATTACTGCGCCCCAAAGGGGTTAGAAGGCCTTCACTACTCATGCAAAATCATGCGTATTTATGCAGAGTTTACTGGCCGTTGGAGTAGCGTCAGTGGCGAAATGGGGGAATCTATGCCAAGTTCGAAACAAGGAGGGTCTTAGGAGAACTTGACTGGTCCTGAGGCGGCTTGCGACCCAAAGCGGATGGACTGCAGGCAAGCTTGTTGGAGATATGCAGCATGTCCGATAATTGGCAGTCATACTGCCGACCCATACTAGATTTCTATAAATTTCAATAGGATGAGAGGTGATCGAGTGAGCGTTCAGGTGGAATATAAGGTGTGCGGACTAGTATCTGTTAGCCATATAGGGTTTTGATGGACGAATTTATTAACAACCCTTGGGTCGTAGGGATTGGTGCGGGCGTTCTAAGTAGCTTGGTTGTCGCCTTTATAACCAGATCAATCTTTTCACGCCGAGACAACCGCGAGTACCTGCGCCGAATCGACCAAGCCAATCAAGAGATTCTATATGCTGTGCGACCAGGCATATCAGAAGGAGTTATTCCCGCCAATGACGTGTTACAAAGGCTAGCTACTGCGACCGCTCGTCGTTACGGGCTGGACCGATCCACACTGTATGACCTGAATGAATTTGCTTCTGAATTGACCAAAGAGGTTATGGATTCAAGCTTCATCTCGGCTTCAACCAAGGAAGATTTTTGTG
Source organism: Halomonas binhaiensis (assembly GCF_008329985.2). Classification (NCBI taxonomy): domain Bacteria; kingdom Pseudomonadati; phylum Pseudomonadota; class Gammaproteobacteria; order Oceanospirillales; family Halomonadaceae; genus Halomonas; species Halomonas binhaiensis. Next base: position 1,092,304 of record NZ_CP038437.2, on the reverse strand, counting down.
AAAAGCTATCTGTCATTAAAGAAGAATCACCAGGTCTCGAGCAAAAGGTAGTAGCGGAAGACTATCAGAAGGCCGCTCGTTATCGGCGGCAAATGGTTGTTACGATGAGCATGATGGTAGGCATGATGACCGCTGTAGTTGGGTTTGTCACTTCAATGGAATCGCGCACAACCTCGGAACCAAAGCAACTTTTGTTCTTAGTGATCCCTGCTGTGGTGGCTGTACTGGCCGCCTTGCTTGGTGTCTTAATGAAAGAAAACAGGCTTAAAGTACGGAGCATGGAGTTCAATTTTGCTGGCCTGCGAGCCCATTTCGATTCACATCAAGAGAATGAGCGTGCGAATCCTAACAAAGGCAATTCAGCCGACGTTCGCTCCTCGCGCGACGGACCGAAGCATTAAATTTCTTCCGGAGAGCAAGTGATGTCTAAATGGACAGATAAATTCAATAACCATGCTTTAATAGGCGTATGGGCCAACCTAATAGAGTTAATTCATGATGATGGTCTTATGGAAGAGGCTACGGAAGGTGTTACTGAAGATATTGCAAGGCTAAGGAAGGTGGTTAACTATTTAAACGGAATCTTTGAAAACATTGATCCAGAAATAATCCCATTCAATCATTTGGCAAATATTCAGAAAAGCGCACAAGGTTGCATCAATGAAATAAACTCATTCAAAGGAAGTAAAAATGCTGGACATCTCACTAATGCAAATGCACAGGCAGACACCCTTATTATCCAGTTTCAGCAGACCCCAGCGTCTGCATATGCCGTTACTGATAAGAACATCAAAAGATCTGTCAGCGCATACTCCGAAACCATTGGTTCATATATAACAAAATACAAAAAAGAGACCGAACAGTCTGTAAGTGCGTTAGTCGAGCATGTCAAGACCTTAGACCAAGAGATCAATAAAAAGGAATCAAAGCTGGCAGAACTTAGTACTCAGATTGACAATGTAGAGCAGACGATACAGAAACAAACTGCAGAATTTAATACTCAATACCAATCAAGTGAAAAAGAAAGATCTGAAAGATTCAACAAGGACTTATCCGAATATTCAAAAAAACTCGAAGGACACATCAGAGAGTACACAGGAAAGTCGGATGATGAATTTAAAAATCTTTCATTGAAAACTGTAAAAATTATTGAAGTGCTGACTAAACTCCAAGATGATGCAACCAAGGTATACGGCGTTACGATTAACACTCTGCAGGCCGGTGCATATTCGTCCTATGCTAATGATGAAAAAAAGGTGGCAAATAGGTATCGCCTATATGCATCAGCACTGATGTTGCTAGGAGTTTGCTTTCTTGTTGTTCCCGAGTTAAGGCTGATTTTTGAGAATGGCGATTACACGTTCGATTGGGTAAAAGTAGTTGGTCGCATCCCACTTTCACTGGTAGTTTTTGTTCCAGCATTTTATTTTGCTAAAGAGTCAGGAAAACATCGAGAAAATGAAATAAATAACAGGCGCCGTCAACATATAATTACAACGCTAGATCCATATATTGAGTTAATGGACCCCAAGAATGCCGAAGACTTAAGGGTTCACGTTGCCAAAACAGTTTTTTCCGAGAACACCTCTTATAATGAATCGAAGGAAAACGACACAGGGAATATCCTTTCGCAACTAACCGACTTAGCAAAACAAATAAAAAGAAACTGAGTTAAAAAATATGTCACCGGATATGTTTTTCGAAACATTTAAAATCAGCCAAAAATGCGATCATTAAACACCAAGGGCATCTCAATGACGGCTTCTAGCCGAATGAGGCACCTATTAGTGGCCCTTTTAGGATGTCATCCGAGTGCAACACACTCACTTTTCCGATTAGAACGCAGGATACCGCGATGGAAATGCCCAGAAAAACACGAAGGATAGCCGATAGCAACATTGCCACGCTACTCAGACCAGAAGAGTTAATGACTGATTTGCAGGCATTGGATGCGTTCAATCTCATTGAAAGGCTGAAACGGGAAGTCAAAATCCCCAATCATCGATCAATCTATCTATCTGACAATGCCTATAAAAATTTCGAGATGCTTACAAATATAGTAGAGAAGTTTTTTATAAACAGGTGTCAGCTGGAATCTACGGATATTCACAATTCATGCAAAGCCGTTTTGGGAAAACTCTATCAAGAGGAGTCCCCTAGAAAAGATATAGACTCCTTCGTGGAAAATGTAGAGAAAATTTTAGATGAGTCGATCAGTAACTACAGGTTTTACACGACTATAGAAGGACTAGATCTTGAAGGGGAAAATGAGTTGAAGATCGGCAGACTGACAGTACAAAAGCCTGATTTCATGTCACTTAAACAATGTGCTGCAGACGACAATACCATCAGTAGCACATGGAATCATATGAAAGATAGCCTATGGGTAACTGGGGAAATAACCGGAAGTGAAGAATATGCAGAGCGTCGTTTTTTTGAGGATGTAGAGGCAACGTGTGGACTGCTTGCTGTCTCACTCACTACTGTTCTTGAGCGTGGAGGAGCCGCAGTTCGGCTTATACCTAGCATGAGTGACCGTATTCGACCAACCGCTAACAGGTGGTTCTTCTTCTCTACAAAGTCGAAGGTGTTATGCACTAGTATATGTATGCGGGGATATCAAAAGCTTACTCTCAATGAGAACCAAGTGAGCAGTTTAATGGGTTGTGAGTGGTTCCAAGAGTTGGCGAGGGTCCTTCAAAATCACAGGGATAATGACGTCGAGGAGGCAGTTCGTCGCGGTATTTATTGGTTTTTTGACGCGCAAGCAGACATGAAACCAGAGATGCAACTGGTTAAATTCTGGAGCTGCATAGAATGCTTCTTCTCTTTCGAAAACGATGGACAAACGACATCTAAGATCAAGCGAGGACTAACTGCGATACTAACTTGTGGACGTTACGGTTTCTCTCATACAGGTAACTGGAATGTGCTTGAAAAAGAAATCAATGACCTCTACGACCTTCGGTGTGCCGCAGTACATGATGCGCAACACAGCCACATAAACTCAGGTCACGTAACAACGGTCAGCAAATGGGCAGCATGGTTGATACTAGAAGTCTCGGGGCTAATCTCTGAAGGTTTCGAAAGCAGAGCTGCAATTAAAGAGGAGATAGATCGTGTTCATGACCAAAAGCAGCTCTCTAGGGCAAAAAATACGTAACCCTCTCCTCACGAAGCCCTAAAAAGTGGATCTAAAATTGGCCCAGGTTCGCTTCTGGTCGAGAGCGAACAGTGAAGGGCGCTTTCTACTGCGGGTGAAGAGCACGCTAACACAGAGCCTACCAGCGGAGGGGAAGTGGTATAGTCGATGGTATAATATCTTTCTCGAATTTTTATAAAACAATAAAAAACAAAGGCTTACGAACAATTTTCGTGTCCTATAGAGTCCTCCCCCTCCAACCCACCAAAATTTGCCGCTTTACCTGCAGACGAAAGTCCTCTATGTCCTACCTCCATAACATCCATTTCAGTGATTGGATGCACAAACTCGTTGGTAACTATGAGTCATAGCCTCTAAAGTTGTTTGAATATATGTATAACGCCATTGTCAATACGAAATATCTTTAAAATAGCGTAAGAAATACGATATATTTTCTGTAAGTGTTTTATGACACCTAATCTCTTTTGACTAGTTATTTAATACGTCGCTGAATGCGTGGTCTAGAGTGATATCCGAGGAAGAGAATCCCGTATGACAACACATTCCCGCATCTATTGCGGAATCTTGGTGATCGACCTCACAGTGCGATACTGAGGGGTCACCGTGGGCGCCGGTGCGTCTCAGGTCTCATGAAACCTAATTCAGCGCCCATGACCTCAGGAGAGGATGTAACAATGGGATTCAATTATACGCTGGTGAACAATACCAATAGCACCGTCACCTTCGGATTATGGAACGCCACAGGCGATCATTCGGAGGTTCATAAAGTCGACAACAGTGAGCAAAAGAAAGAGTCGGCCAGGTATAGCGATGCCAGAACTGTCGCTGCATGGCTCGACGACGGCAACCTCTATCCTAACAACCAATCGCCCTATCTGGCAGGAGGATATTTCATGGATGGGGGCAATTACACAATAACTTTGTCAGACCAAAACATCACAATAACGCAGAGTTAATATCCGTTATCGCCAAGCTATCCTTGGACTTCGAGGGTAGCTTGGCGGTTCTGAATGGCTTATATGCCTTCGTCAGCCCCTGTCTTAGGCACTTTTCGTACAAAGCCAAGGGAAAGCGGCTGATGCTTCATCAGTCGTCGAAGGCGCTTCTCCCTTCCTCCTCGCTCAGAAGCCAGTCACCAACCACTCACCCCTCCACTGGCGCCGGTAGGTTCCGCGGGCGCAGGCGGCGGTGGAGCCGGTCGAGATACAGATAGACCACCGGGGTGGTATAGAGGGTCAGCAGTTGGCTGACGATCAACCCGCCGATGATGGTGATGCCAAGCGGAGCGCGCAGGCCGGCGTTTTCGTCGGTACCGAGCAGCAATGGCACGGCACCGAGCAATGCGGCCAGGGTGGTCATCATGATCGGCCGGAAGCGAACCAGGGCGGCATGGCGCACAGCTTCCAATGGCGTCATGTTCTGTTCGCGCTCGCACACCACAGCGAAATCCACCAGCATGATGGCGTTTTTCTTGACCACGCCGATCAACAGGATGATACCGATCAGGGCAATCAGCGTGAACGGGGTATCGAGCAGCATCAGGGCCAGCAAGGCACCGACACCGGCAGAAGGTAGTGTCGAGAGAATCGTCAGCGGATGGATATAGCTCTCGTAGAGAATTCCCAGCACCAGATAGACCGTGACCAGTGCCGCCAATATCAACCAGGGCATCGCTTCGACACCGCTCTGGAAGGTGCCTGCGCTGCCCTCGAAGTCGACCTGGACCTCCGTCGGGGGATGGATTTCGTCCACAGCCCGACGAATACGCTCGGTGGCTTCGCCCAGCGAGACGCCCTCCTCCAGGTTGAACGAGACCGTGGCAGCAGCGAATTGGCCCTGGTGGTTGACACTCACCGGCGTGGTGCTGCGTTCGATATGACTGAAGGCAGAGACCGGTACCAGTTCACCATCGTTACCGCTGACATAGAGATCGCCGATCGCCTCCGGCGCCTGCCGATAAGGAGCATCGACCTCCATCACCACATAACGTTGCTCGTCAGCATTGTAGATACTGGCCACCTTGCTCTGGGCAAAGGCATTACCCAATACCGTGTCGATGGTGTTCATGTCGACACCGAGCCGCGAGGCAGTATCGCGATCGACCACCAGTTTGGCGGACAGCCCCTCACTACGACTGTCGCTGTCGACACCGGTGATGCCCTCGACATCTTGCATTGCCGCCTGCACCTTTCTGGACCAGTCATTGAGCAGTTCGAGATTGTCGCTCTTGAGCGTGATCTCATACTGGGAGCCACTGCTTTGCCGGCCGCCAACACTGATGTCCTGCAACGCGAACATGAAAGTGTTGACCCCGGCGAGCCCCTGCAGACCAGCCGTCAGACGGTTGCCGATCGCTTGTGTCGATTCCTGATGGTCGTCCTTGAGCGTAACGAAAAGCGTTGCCGATGAACCGCCTCCACCTGGCCCGCCGCTGCCCATGAAACCGAGCACACTGGCGACGTCCGGGTCAGACGTGAGCCGTTCGCGCACCTGGCGCAGCTTGGCGGATGCCGCCTCGAAGGACAGGCCCTGATCGACCCGCATGGTGCCGAGCAGGCGCCCAGTATCCTGGTCGGGCACGAAGCCCTTATCGACGGCGGTATAGAGATAGCCATTGAGGAAGATCACCGCGACAAGCGACAACAGGGTCAAGCGTCGGTGCCTGAGGGCAATATCCAGCGTCACCGCATAGCCCTTGACGAACCCATTACCGATGGCCGACAACCCGCGGTCCCAGGCCGGTGACTTTTCACGTTGGGCATGCGGCTTGAGCCAACGCATGCAGAGCATCGGTGTCAGCGTCAGCGAGACGATCAGCGATACCATGATGGCCAGTGACAGCGTCACCGCGAACTCATGGAACAATCGTCCGATGAAGCCGCCCAGCAACAGCAGTGGAATGAACACTGCCACCAGCGAGACACTCATCGCCGTCACCGTGAAACCGACTTCCCGCGCGCCGTTCAGCGCCGCCTGAAACGGTGGCTCACCGCGTTCGATATGCCGGCTGATGTTCTCTACCACGACAATCGCGTCATCGACCAGAAAGCCGATCGATACAATCAGTGCCATCAGCGATAGCGTATCCAGCGAGAAATCGAACACCCACATCAGCGCATAGGTGCCGACCAGGGATACCGGAATGGCCACACTGGGAATGATGGTGGCGCGAGGATTACGCAGGAACAGGAATACCACCAGCACGACGAGCACGATGGCCAGGATCAGAGTCAACTGGGTTTCATGCAGTGAAGCCTGTATGCCGGGGGCGCGATCAAGCTGGACGCTCAAGTTGACGTTGCCGGGCAACAGACTGCGAATATCATCGAGACGCTCGCGCACCCCCGCGATGGTATCGATGATATTGGCGCCACTGGCAGTGCTGACCACCAGCAATACCGCCGGCAGATCGTTTTGAAAACCGACGTTGTAACGATCCTCGACACCATCGACGATGTTGCTCACGTCCCCCAGACGCATGAGTGAGCCATCCTCGCCGCGTCCGATCACGATCTGCTGATAATCGCTGGCCGTGAGTAACTGGGAATCCGTATCGACTTCCCAGCGGTGCTCCACACTCTGCACGAAGCCAGTGGGTGATTGCGTGGTTGCCGTGCGCAAGGCGCCGACCACCGCATCCAGGGTGATGCCTGCGTGATTGAGACGGCGAGGATCGATGGATACCCGTACCGCAGGCGAGGAACTGCCACCCACGCTGACGTCACCGACACCCGGCACCTGAGCAATGGGCGGCGCGATCTTGCTGTCGGCCAGACGATAGAGCTCGCTGGTCGGCAAGGTATCGGAGGTGACGGACAGTATCAGCACCGGTGCCGCTGCTGGGTTCAGCTTGTGGTAGCTGGGGCGGCTGGTCATCGCACTTGGCAACAGCGGCTGAGCGTCGTTGATCGCCGCCTGCACCTCTTGCGCAGCAACGTTGACGTCCTTGTCCAGATCGAACTGCACCACGATGCTGGTGGCGCTATCGCTGCTGCTCGAAGTCATCTGGGTAATACCAGGAATCCGCCCCAGTGAACGCTCCAGCGGTGTCGCCACGGTGACGGCCATGGTTTCCGGATTGGCACCACTGAGGCTGGCGGTAACCAGAATGGTCGGGAACGAGACATTGGGCAGCGGTGCCACCGGCAGGCGCTTGTAGGCAAGCGAACCGAGCAGCACCACGGCCAGTGCCAGCAGGATGGTCGCGATTGGCCGCCGAACGAAGGGTGATGACAGACTCACCGTGCCGCCCCGTTATCGTCAGGGCGATCAGGAGCATCAGCGGCAGGATAACGCTGCCAGCGCGAGGCAAGACGATCCCTGTTCGAAATAAGCCTATCGAAGAACAAATAGATTACCGGGGTGGTAAACAGCGTCAGCAACTGGCTTAACAACAGGCCGCCGACCATGGTCATCCCCAGCGGCTGACGCAGCTCGGCGCCATAGCCACTGGCGAACATCAATGGCATGGCACCGAGCAAGGCCGCGAAGGTAGTCATCATGATCGGCCGGAAGCGCAGCAAGGCGGCGGCATGAATCGCCTTGTCGGCAGGCATGCCACGCTCACGCTGCGCCTCCAGTGCGAAGTCGATCATCATGATCGCGTTCTTCTTGACGATACCGATCAGCAGGATGATGCCGATCACCGCCACCAGCCCCAATGAATTACCGCTCAGTTGCAGTGCCAGCAGCGCACCGATAGCCGCCGACGGCAACGTCGACAGAATGGTCAACGGATGCACGTAGCTCTCGTAGAGAATCCCCAGCACGATGTACATCGTCACGATGGCAGCCAGGATCAGCCACAAGGTGTCACTGGTCGACTCGGTGTAGGCAAGCGCCGCACCGCGATAATCCAGTTGGGTATGCTCGCTCAGGGTCTCCTCGGCGGCAGCATCCACGGCAGCGAAGGCGTCCGAGAGCGAATAACCATCCGCCACTGCGAACGACATCAATGCCGAGGGGAACTGGTTCTGACGCTGAAGCGACAAAGGCGTCGTACGTTCAGCCAGCGTGACCAGAGTGGTGAGCGGTACCAGATCGTCGTCGATGGTGCTCACATAGAGACGCGACAGGGCTTCGGGACCATCCACGTCGGTAGCATTGGCAGCGAGCACTACGCGATACTGGCTCGCCTGGGTGAAGATGGTCGACACCAGGCGCTGGCCGAAGGCATCGTAGAGCGCATCGTCGATATCGGCGACGCTGACACCAAGCCTACCGGCCCGGGCACGGTCGATGGTCACCTCCAGCTTGCGCCCAGCGTTCTGCACGTCGCTGCTGACGTCGGCAATCGCTGGCGACTGGCGTAGCTGATCGAGCATTCGATCGGCATCGGCATTCAGCGCCTCACGGTCACCCTGGGTCAGCGCGAATTGATAGGGATAGCGACTGATGGTGTCTTCCAGGGTCAGGTCCTGTACCGGCTGCAGTGCCAGAGACAAACCGGGAATGTCGGCGTCAGCCTGGTTCAGGCGAGCCAGAACCGTACTGAGGTCGTCGCGCTCGCCCAGCGGCTTGAGATTGATCGACAGGCGGCCACTGTTGAGCGTGGTATTGGTGCCGTCGATACCGATGCTCGAAGAGAGACTTTCGACTGCCGGGTCCTTCAGCAAGCGATCGACCAGGCGTTGCTGGCGGGCCGACATGGCATCGAACGAGGTCGATTCAGTGGCTGTGGTGATACCGCGAATGACGCCGGTATCCTGCACCGGGAACAGCCCCTTGGGGGTGGCCATGAACAGCAGTGCGGTCAGCGCCAGCGTGCCGAGCGCGACCATCAACGTGAGTGATTGATGGCCGAGCACCCAATCGAGGGCATGCTCATAGCCCCGAGTGATCTGCCCGAACAGGCCTTGTCGGCTACGTACCAAAGCCTCGTCGTCGGTCTCTTCGACCTTATCCGGGCGCTGCTTGAGCCAGCGCGCACAAAGCATCGGCGTCAACGTCAGTGAAACGAAGGCCGAGATCAGAATCGAGATCGCCAGCGTCAGTGCGAATTCGCGGAACAGCACGCCAACGACCCCCTCCATGAACACCAGCGGGATGAGCACTGCCAGCAGCGAGACGGTCAGCGAGAGGATGGTGAAGCCGATCTGGCGCGAGCCCTTGAGCGCCGCATTCAGCGGCGTCTCCCCTTTCTCGATGTAACGGGTGATGTTCTCCAGCACCACAATGGCATCATCGATGACGAAACCGGTGGCGATGGTCAGTGCCATCAGGGTGAGGTTATTGAGGCTGAAGCCGGCCATGTACATGGCACCGAAGGTGCCGACCAGCGACAACGGCACCGCCAGGCTCGGAATCAGCGTCGCCGGCAGGTTACGCAGGAACAGGAAAGTGACCATCACCACCAGCCCGATCGCCAGCATCAGCTCGAACTGCACATCCTCGACCGCGGCATGAATGGTCGTGGTGCGGTCAGTGAGCACCCTGACATCGACGGCGCCAGGCAAGGTGTTTTCCAGCTCCGGTAGGCTGCGTTTGATGGTATCGGCCACCGCGACCACATTGGCGCCTGGTTGGCGCAGCACATCGATCAGGATTGCGCCTTCGCGGTTTGCCCAGGCAGAAAGATAGGCATTCTCGGCGCCGTCCTCGATGGTGGCAACGTCAGACAGCCTGAGTACCGAGCCGTTGTCGGACTTGAGAATCAGGTCGCGATAGGCATCGGCCGTCAGCAGTTGGTCATTGGCATCGATGGTGTAGGCACGATAAGGACCGTACAGCGTACCTTTGGCCTGATTGACATTGGCGGCGTCGATGGCACTGCGCACCGCCGCAAGGTCGAGCCCGGAAGCGGCCAACTGGCGCGAATCAACTGTCACACGCACGGCAGGCTGATGGCCACCGGCCAGTTTGACCTGACCGACACCGCTTATCTGGGCAATCTTCTGCGCCATGCGCGTATCGACCAGATCGTAGACCTCCGTCAGCGGCAAGGTGCTGGAACTGACCGCCAGCGTCATGATCGGCGTGTCGGCAGGATTGACCTTGCTGTAGCTGGGGGGACGCGGCAGATCGCTCGGCAACAGGGTTTCTGCCTGGTTCAGCGCCGCCTGAACCTCCTGTTCCGCAACGCCGAGATCGGAATCCAGCGAGAAACGCAGGGTGATCAACGACGCGCCACCGGTGCTGGTGGAACTCATGTCTTCCAGCCCGGCGATTTCGCCGAGCTCGTCCTCCAGCGGCGAAGTGACATGAGAGAGCATCACATCCGGCCCGGCACCAGGATAAAGCGTGGTGACCTGAATGGTCGGAAAGTCGACCTCCGGCAGCGAGGAGATCGTCAGCAGCCGATAGGCCATGGCGCCAGCGATCAGGATCGCCAGCATCACCAGCGAAGTGGCGACCGGACGCAGGATGAACAGGCGTGAAGGATTCATGAAGCGCTGTCGTCCTTGCCTCCGGCCTCGCTCACTTCATCGCTCGACTCACCAGGCAATGCATTGCTGACGACGCGAACCTTGGCCCCTTCCCGCAGGCTGTCGACGCCATCGACAACCACACGTTCACCGGGCGTGAGCCCCTCGGAAATGGCACTTTGGGTACCTTGGTTGGCGGCCAGGGTGACCGTACGGCGACTGACAGTGTCATCATCGCCGATCACATAGACGTAGTTATAGATACCGTTGCCATCCTGCCCGGTCTGGACGGCAGGTTCGGGGATGATCACCTGATCCTTGAGAATCTGCGATACCAGGCTGACATCGACATAGGCATTGGGATAGAGCCCGCCGTCAGGATTGTCGAGCGTAGCGCGCAGGCGGATGGTGCCGGTGGCACTATTGATGTTGCTGTCGACGCTGGTGAGCTCGCCGCTGAAGGTCTCATCATCAGGACCGGTCACATCTACCCTGGGCTGGTCGCCAGCCGTGAGGTGAGCGCGCACGGTATTCACATAGCGGCTGGGCAGTGAAAATATCACCGAAATAGGATCGAGCTGGGTAAGGGTGACGATAGGATCGGTATCGCCCAGTTGCACGATGTTGCCAGGGTCGACATTGCGAATGCCGGCCACGCCAGTGATGGAGGCCGTGATGCTCGTGTAGTCGAGCTGGACCTGCGCGCTGCGTACGTTAGCCTGATCGCTGGCCACGGTACCTTCGTACTGGCGTACCAGTTGACGCTGCTGCTCCAGTTCCTGACGCGAGACATAGTTGGTCTTGCTCAGTTGCTCGAAGCGTGTCAGGTCTTCCCGGGCCGAGGCCAGTTGCGCCTGGTCCTGGGCCAGTTGGCCCTTGGCCTGGTCGAGTTGTGCCTGATAGTCACGTGGATCGATTTGCGCCAGCAACTGGCCCTGCTGAACCGTTTCGCCCTCGGTAAAGTTGACCTCGATCAGTTCGCCTTCAACCCGTGGCCGCACCGCGATGCTCGCAAGGGGCTGCACCGTGCCCAGCGCACTCACTCTGATCGGCAAGTCACCCTGTGTGGCGGTGATCGCAGACACCGCCGTTGCCGGAGGCCCCGCCATCCCTTTTGGACTCTCCGACGTCTCCGCATTGCTCGCGAAGAAGCGATAAGCGACGACACCAGCGACGACGACAAGAATGATCATCACTACCCTGCGTAGGGTATGACGAGGACGAGAAGCGGACGAAGACGGCATGGCATCAATCCTTTGACGGCAGCGAAGGCGACGGTACAACGACCGGCCCGGCCATGTGTAACTCATGCTAAACAGATTCGCAGTCTAACGGAACAACGTTCGAGAAATGTGCAATCACGTGGGATCTCTCGAGTATGTGGTCTGACGCTTGATACGTCATGACGTTCCGATCACTGCTCCAGATGACGGTCATAGTGGCATGCGAGATAGTGGCATGCGAGATAAGGGCATGCGAGGTAAGAACACGCGAGATGAGGTGCTGCTAGAACACGTGCTGCGAGAACAAGCACTGCCGGTTTCTAGACTGGCACGAGCCTGACCACTTGGCCCGCGCCAGCATCCGATAATATCGGCTTGATGCCTTGGAAGCTGATATCTCAGAACTTGATATATCAGAGCTTGATATATCAGAGCTTGATATATCAGAACCTGGGGGCGTCGTAGTCGAGGGGCTCGTCGGTATACACACAGACGTTGGCATACTCGATGTCGCCATCTTCAGCCTCGACGTGGGCCTCGAAGAATGCCTTGATCTCCTGACGGTTGCAGTGAGCTTCGAAGGCTTCACGACTTGCCCAGACCTCGTGGAACACAATGGGATAACTGGCGCCCTGGGCATTGGGGTGATCAATATGCCGGGTCACGGTGTACTGCAGGCAGCCATCTTCACGATGAGCATTGGGTTCCAAGCCCTGAAGCGCGCGGAAAACGGCTTCCCCCTTGCCGGGCTTAGGCTTGAAGCTGGCAATACAGTAAATCTTGCTGGACATGATGCTGTCTCCTTATCAACAAGTTCAGGTATGACGACCAGAGTACGGCGACGACACTCCGCAGGCCAGTGTCGAACTGCCCCGGGCGATGAGGTCAAGCCTCATGCACCCCGGGCGAGAAGATTCAAATCACCAAGGATGTGCTACGGGCAGCTCAGTGGCCGCCCATCAGTTTCTCTACCGCTACCGGATCATCATGGATGGCATAGCGGTCAACGATAGTGGCACTGGCTTCATTGAGGCCGATCATCTCCACTTCGGTACCCTCGCGGCGGAACTTGATCACAGCGCGATCCAGGGCCTGTACAGCGGTGATATCCCAGAAGTGCGCCCGGGAGAGGTCGATGGTCACTTTCTCGATGCTCTCCTTGAAGTCAAAGGCATTGCCAAAGCGCTCGGAGGAAGCGAAAAACACCTGCCCCACTACCTTGTAGACCCGTCGGCTGCCTCCATCGACTTCTTCACTGCCAATGTAGAGGATATTGCCCACCTTGTTGGCAAAGAACATGGCAGCCAACAGCACCCCGACAAAGACCCCGATGGCCAGGTTATGCGTGGCCACGGTCACTATCACGGTAGCCACCATGACCAGATTGGTGCTCATCGGGTGTTTCTTGAGGTCGCGGATAGAGCTCCAGCTGAAGGTACCGATGGACACCATGATCATGACAGCGACCAAAGCCGCCATGGGAATCTGGGAAACCCAGTCGGACAGGAACACCACCAGTATCAGTAGGCCAACCCCTGCAATCAACGTGGACAGACGACGGCGTCCACCCGACTTAATGTTGATCACCGACTGACCGATCATGGCACAGCCTGCCATACCACCAATCAGGCCTGCGCCAATATTGGCAAGGCCTTGCCCCTTGCATTCACGGTTCTTGTTGCTCTTGGTGTCCGTCAGGTCGTCAATGATGGTGGCCGTCATCATCGATTCCAGCAGGCCCACTACCGCAAGCATCACCGAATACGGCAGGATGATCATCAGTGTCTCGAGGTTGAGCGGGACTTGCGGCCACAGGAACACCGGCAGACTATCCGGCAACTGCCCCATGTCTCCTACCGTGCGGATATCCATGCCAGAGGTCATGTAGACGATGGTGAGCACGACGATGCACACCAAGGGCGAAGGCAAGGTCTTGCCGATGAGCGGTATATAGGGGAACAGATAGATGATCGCCAGGCCTGCGGCGGTCATGGCATAGACATGCCAGGTCACGTTGGTGAGCTCTGGCAATTGCGCCATGAAGATCAGGATCGCCAGCGCATTGACGAAGCCCGTCACGACCGAGCGCGAGACAAAGCGCATCAGATCGGCCAGGCGCAAGTAACCCGCAATGATCTGCAGCACCCCGGTAAGCAATGTGGCTGCCAACAGGTATTGGAGCCCATGATCCTTGACCAGGGTAACCATCACCAGCGCCATGGCACCGGTAGCCGCGGAGATCATGCCAGATCGCCCACCGGCAAACGCCATGATCACACAGATGGCGAAGGAAGCATAAAGACCCACTTTAGGGTCAACGCCAGCAATGATCGAAAAGGCAATCGCCTCAGGAATCAGGGCCATTGCCACGACAAGACCGGCCAGAATGTCGCCTTTGAGGTTGGAAAACCAACTCAATTTCATTTTTTCGTACATGCTACTTCCTAGAGATGGGCAGTAGAGGTTGGAGTTGTCGTCAATGTCGCTCCGCTCACAAGCACAGACATGTTCCCGCGTTGCCGCACAGGCGACAGCACGCATGAATGACACCTAAGGACTTGCAGGATCGGAACGACGTACGCTGAGCCAATGGCTCAGCGCATGATGAGGGTCAGCCATGTCACCTGCATGAAGGCGACAAGAGCTGGACAAGCGAGCGCTAGGGTGGAGTCATCAGCCCTGCTGTGAGAATGGTCATGAAATGCCGTTCCCTGTCATGACGGCCACTTTCGACGATAGTCGCAGGCCATTGAGAAGCGAAAGGCCGAAATCATACAACAAACCCTGTTGCAATGCATCAGTGAGACCCTTGCGTGAATCTTCCTCTTCAGTGCGGCCCCATCAGATTCTCGTCCGGCGCAGACGTAGTGCATTCAAGACCACCGACAGCGAAGACGCACTCATGGCGAAAGCGGCAAACATCGGCCCGATCAGGATGCCGAGGAAGGGGTAGAGAACCCCTGCGGCAACGGGTACGCCGACACCGTTGTAGATCAGCGCGAAGAACAGGTTCTGCTTAATGTTGCGCATGGTGGCCAGTGCCAGCTTACGGGCGCGAACAACACCATCGAGATCACCCTTGACCAGGGTAAAGCCAGCGCTTTCGATGGCCACATCGGCACCCGTGCCCATGGCAATGCCGACATCGGCCTGGGCCAGTGCAGGGGCATCGTTCACCCCATCGCCCGCCATGGCTACCTTGCGACCCTCGCCCTGCAGCTCCTGGATGATACGAGCCTTGTCCTCAGGCAATACATCGGCGCGAATCTCGTCGATGCCCAGTCGCCCGGCTACGGCCTTGGCTGTACGCTCGTTATCACCGGTAGCCATGATGATGCGAAATCCCAGCTGGTGTAGCGCCTTCAGGGCATCCGGCGTGGTGGCCTTGACCGGATCGGCCACACTGACCAGGCCCGCTACCTGGCCATCGAGGACCACGAACATCACCGTTTCCCCCTCATCACGACGTGCGTTCGCCGTCTCGGAGACATGGCCTCCGGCAATGCCCAGTTCCTCCAGCAACTTGGCATTACCCAGCGCGACGGCCCTGCCATCCACAACACCTTTGACACCTTTGCCGGTCACGGCCTCGAAGTCCGAGGCATCGGCAAGGCCTACACCACGTTCCTCGGCGCCGTTGACAATGGCCTCGGCCAGCGGATGCTCCGAGCCCTTTTCCAGACTGGCTGCCAGGCGCAGCACCTCGGCTTCGTCATGCCCATTTTCCGGCAGGACGGCCACCAGCTTCGGCTTGCCTTCCGTCAGTGTGCCCGTCTTGTCGAACATCAGCGTGTCGACCTTGGAAAAGCGCTCCAGCGCCTCGGCATTCTTGATCAGAACGCCCAATTGTGCACCACGTCCGGTGGCCGTCATGATCGACAGCGGAGTGGCGAGCCCCAGGGCACAGGGGCAAGCGATGATCAGCACTGCCACCGCCGATACCAGCGCGTAGGATAGCGCCGGTGTCGGTCCCCAGATCGCCCAGGCAATGAAGGACAACACCGCGATACCGATGACCGCAGGAACGAACTTGCCAGCCACCTTGTCGGCAAACTTTTGAATCGGTGCACGCGAGCGTTGGGCATTCGCCACCATCTCGACGATCTGGCTGAGCATGGTATCGGCGCCAATGTGGGTCGCCTCCATGATCAGACTCCCCGTACCGTTGATCGTGGCTCCGGTGACCTTGTCGCCTGCCACTTTTTCCACCGGCACGGGTTCGCCTGTGATCATCGATTCGTCGATCGAGGAGCGCCCTTCGAGAACCACACCATCCACTGGAATCTTGTCGCCAGGCCGTACTCGCAGATGATCCCCCACCTGCACGTTTTCCAGCGGCACCTCCTCTTCCTTGCCATCAGGCCGAATCAATCGGGCCGTCTTGGCGGCCATGTCGAGTAGTGCCCGAATCGCCTGGCCGGTACCTTCGCGTGCGCGCAGTTCCATGACCTGCCCCAGCAACACCAGAGTCACAATCACCGCTGCTGCCTCGAAATACACCCCGACGCTACCATCTTCGCGGCGAAACCCTTCGGGAAAGATGCCCGGTGCCAGCAGTGCGACGATGGAGAACAGATAGGCCGCCCCAACCCCCATGCCGATCAGGCTGAACATGTTGAGGTTCCAGGTGCGGAAGGAATGCCAGGCACGCTCGAGAAATGGCCAGCCGGACCACAGGATGACCGGCGTGCTCAGCACCAGTTCGACCCACATCGCATTACGTTCACCGAAGAAATCGCGAATCGCCATGATGCCCAGCAAGGGGGACATCGTCAGTATCAGCAGTGGCACCGTGAGCACCGCAGCAACCCAGAAACGCCGGGTGAAGTCGACCAGTTCGGGATTGGGGCCCTCGTCACCGGCTGTTGCGGATTCCAGCTCCAGCCCCATGCCACACAATGGACAGGCCCCCGCTGTGGTCTGCCGTACCTCAGGGTGCATGGGGCAGGTGTAAACAGCACCGACATGTCCAGCCGGAACCTTGTCGTACTTAGCGCCAGCAGCGGGAGGAACATGATGGTCATGCCCCTGAGAATCAGCATCTTCCATGGGAACAAGGTGCATACCACATTCAGGACAGTCGCCCGGCTTGTCTGAGATAACCTCGGGATGCATCGGGCATGTGTACTGAGACGCTGTCGTCTTGTGGTTCTGACCACGCATATGATGATGTTGCGTCATGGAACCGCCCCTCTCGCTGTCACCAGCTCGATTTCACCGTTTACCTTCATTACTGTCCCAAGTATGGCCGAGAACCTGAAACCAGGCTGAACAACCTACCCGTTCTCTCTCCTCTTCCTCTTCCTCTCCTGTCCTGTTCTTGTTTCTATTTCTATGTCTGCAGTACATCCTGCCGTACAGGTACCGATGGCACCGGCGGTGCCATCGTCCGGTACTTTTACCTCTGGAGTCCTACTTCAAGGGATCTACCTCAAGCTATCGCAAAAACCTCTCTCAATGTTGACATGAGGTTATTGTGTGCCACTCGATTTTCTATATCCAGAAAATGGCCAGCTTCTTTTATTACCTTGAATTCGCAGCTTGAGATGGAATTTTCCAGTCTTCGCGCCGAGCTTGGCGGAGTATGCTCATCTTTTTCACCATTGATAAACACGACAGGAGTATTAATATTACTCCAGATATCGCTGTAATCTACAGTTCCTGCTTCAAGCACCTGGTTGATGTGAAAATATGCCTGGTTGTACTCTCTTTGATCCAGTGTTGAAATATGTTTCTTGTTTATATACTTTATTATTCTTGGAAGATACTTTCCTACTTCATTGTTCATCAGGATAGCGACATCCTCGAATTTCTTGTCATCGGCAAGGTGCTTTGCGCGTAGCAGGTATTCTTTCATCGGGCCATTCAGATGAGTGGCAAATGAAGCTATTGCGGCTTTTTCTATTGAGGGGGGCTGGTGCGCCAACGCCATCAAGGCTGCATACCCTCCCCAGGAGACAGATACAAGAAAGTGCGGACGATAATGCTCGATAAGAAACAGCAGTATGCTGACTTCTTCCTCCTTGGTAAGAATGTAGCTGCCTTCATTGTGCTTCTTTGACCCTCCCGTGAAAGGAAGATCAAATAGGATAAAATTCAATGAATTCCCGAGATGCTTGACGCAATTTCTGAATGATGTGGTTGTTGAAAGAGCGCCATTTACCATTATCGCAGTCTTTTTGTTTTCTTTTTTAAAATGCTTCTCCACATAGATGGTGTAGCCATTCACTTCCATGAGGTCGATATCTGCTTTCATTGTTCGTTCCCCTGCGAATAATCTTCTATGTGAGGTCAAGGAGCAGTAGGTGGTGATGAAAACTTCCACACCATCACATGTCAGGTTATACGCACAAAAACGTAGTGCTTATATGTGTATTTTGTTTCAAGGTGCTGACAATATTGTTCTATGTAGCCCTGATGGATTTTTATTTTTTATTTTTTGTAACATTGTTTTCGTCAGAATTCCTATCAGCCTCATGCTGAACATTATCCATACGATTCATAAGGAACCGTGAAACCAAAGTCCTCAAGCAAGGGGCTTTCTGCATGCTGCACTAAATAGCCAGATACCGGTGTCTCGGCAGACACCGGTATCTGGCTGATATTTCGGATCAGGACCCTATCGTTGGTCCATCGTCATACCCAGGCCAGTCTTCCTCGGGGATATCCCAGTAGTCGCCGTCCTTGACGCCATCAACGCCATACTTCGTCAAGTAATCACTCAGTACTTCTCCGAAGTCGTCGGCTTTTGCCTGTTGTTTGCCCTCTTCAATCAGGCCCGGAATCAGTAACGCGACAGCAACAGCACCGGCCGCAAGCGCCCCGAGCCCCCCCGCGATCGCCCCTAAGGGAATTCTCTGCAGCAAAGATGGAGCGAACATGCCCAGTCCGCCTTCAACGGCAGAGGCCAAGCCCGCCATGGCGCCCAGAGAGCCTGCCGTGATGCTGATGCCACCACCGACCTTGTCGCCCTTGCGAATCGACTCGACACCATCGAAGATCGCATAGGCGCCAGCCGCCACACCGGCGATACCGCCAAGCCCCTTGGCCGCATTTTCAAACTTCTTCAGGCCGGACGATATCGTCTTGGCTAGATCATCTATCTCCAGGCCGCTGATGCCCTTCATATATCCCTGAAGGTTCTTCATGCCACCTTCGGTCATGAGCGTCGCAGTCATGACCGAGCCGGTCGTGATATCGACGATCTGGCGGTCGGTCAGATTGCCTGCACCATTGACGCCCTTGGCAATCGTGACACCGGCCAGGAACAGGCCACTGACACCATGCAGAACACCAGCATCAGCAGCAGCTTTCGCCCCGGAGCCGGGGTTGAGGAGCGAAAGCTCACTGAGCGATTTTGTACCTTGGCGCAGCACATCCCAGTCGCCTCGGATACCTGCCACGATCTGATCGGACGTCGCAACGGTGCCATCAGGGTTGGTGAAGAACTCGGGGTTCTCCTCCTTGACCTGATCGATGATGTCCCTGACCTTTTCCTCATCCAGCTCATCACCGCCATCGACGCCGAACACCTCCTTCAGGTCATCGAACGAAGCATCCTGAAAGGCATTTTCCTGGACGATCTCGGAGAAGTTGTCGTTCAGCTCAGTATCGAATTTCTCGGTGAAATCAGGGTCGAGCGCAGCATTGTAGAGTGATACTTCTGCGCTGAATGCACTCGCGGCCTCCTCGAACGAGTTGTCCTTGAGCAGCTCCTTGAGTCGTTCACCTGAAGCCAGTGATTCTTCGTAGAACGTTTCCAGCTCTTCATTATGCTTGGAGCCCTTGACGGCGTCCTGGATTTCGCCGATATCATCGATGCCCAGCGCACTCTGGAACATTTGCGCCGCCCCGAAGAATTCGGCAAGCACCGCCTGCTGGTCGGTCTTGCCATCCTTCATTTTGCTATCCCACAGGAGATCCAGCGCCTCACCGGACTTGATATCCTCGTCGTAGGTGGTCTCCAGGGCCTCGCCCAGCGCCTTGTTGTCTTCAAACAACTGGCTTATCTGACTGGTGCTGCTTTCCTCCAGGTACTCCATGACCTCGGTGTCTTTCTCCAGGATTGCGATATGGTCATTGACGTCCTGGAGCAGCTTCTCGGGATCAGGATGGCCGCGCACGCTGTTGGCAATACTGACCTTGGAATAGTCATCCTTCCACATGCCTGCAGCGGCGCCTTCGGTGATCAGCTTCTGTGCGGTCAAAAGATCCTGGAGCGCAGCGGCCTTCTCTTCGGCAGAGTAATCTTGCGGATTCTCGAACAGATCTCCGCTCAGCTTGTCGGTATCAACGTCCCCCACCGCGTTGGCGTTGATCACTTCCGTCAGGTAGGTGATCGCCGAGCCAGCATCCTTCGGCGCGTGCGTCCCCAGCCAGTTGCTCAAGTCATTCTTGCTGAGGTCGCCGTCGGTTTTCTGGCGCAGCGGAGATTTCGAGGTTTCTAGAAGGTCGAATGCCCCCGGCTTCGACCAGAAATCCAGCGCTTCCTTGAAGTCATCGCTGATCTGCGGATTCTCGTCCCGGTACTGCTTGAGCGCTTCCGCAGTCAGATATTTGCCTGATTCAGTCTTCCCTCTGATAGCGTCGTAATTCTCTTCGATGATGGCGGTGTACTTGGCCAGAGTCTTCGAGACATCGTCAGCGTCTGGATTGGCATCGAGGAAATCCTGGTAGCTACCGATCTCGTCCGTCGGCTTCACGTCCTGGAGGGCCTCGAAGCCGTACTTGCCGAAGTCCTGAAGGCGTCCTGCCTCCGTACCATTCCTGGCTTCATCGCTGCTGGTGAAGCCATCAATGCTGCTGTTGGCAACATCACCGCCCGACAGGGAATTGCCTTCCTCGTCATACATGGTGATGCGGTCAAGCACCTGGCTCGCGCGGTAGGCAGCGTCGGCATCATGCTCGAAATCACCGACCCGCTCCTTCAGCATGTCCTTGATTCCGCTCTGGTTACCCAGATTCTTCAAAAGAGGAGAATCATCGATGATGTCCTGGGCTGAACGCTTGTCGTCATCCGGCAATTCCCACTGGATACCAGCGCTCTCGGCCTGCTCGCGAAGCTCCTTGTTGTCACCCACGGTATCCGGGGAGACAAGCTCCCCCTTGAGCGAGGAGAAACCATGCTTGCCGAAATCCTGAAGGCGTCCTGCTTCTGTGCCATGCCTGGCTTCATCGCTGCTGGTAAAGCCATCGATGCTGCCATTACCGACGTCATTGCTTGCCTGTCGCTTGCCGTCCTCGTCGAAGGATTCGATATGCTCCAGGACCTGGGCCGCTCGGTACGCGGCGTCAGCATCCTCTTCGAAATCACCGACTCGTTCTTTCAGCATGTCCTTGACGCCGCTCTGGTTGCCCAAGTCCTTCAGCAGCGGATTGTCATTGATGATGTCTTCGGCTGAGCGGTCATCGCCATCCGGACGCTCCCACTGGATTCCCAGCGCCTCGGCCTCTTCACGCGCTTTATCGTCTTCACCTGCCGTCTCGATATGGTTAAGTTCACCCTGGAGATTGGAGAAGCCGTACTTGCCGAAGTCCTGAAGGCGCCCAGCCTCCGTGCCGTGCCGGGCCTCGCCACTGCTGGTGAAACCGTCTATGCGCTCGTTGCCGATGTCATTGCTTGCCAGCCGCTTGCCTTCCTCGTCGAACTTCTCGACATGCTCAAGCACCTGGGCCGCCCTATAAGCCGCATCGGCATCCTGATCGATATCACCGACCCGCTCTTCCAGCATGTCCTTGACGCCACTCTGATTGCCGAGGTTCTTCAGCAGTGGAGAGTCGTCAATGACATCCTGGGCCGAGCGCTTGTCGTTGTCCGGCAACTCCCATTGAATACCGGCTTGCTTGGCCTCATTGACGGCCTCTTCCCACGCACTGACGCTATCAGAACTCTCCGATGAAGTGGCATCACTGCCACTGACCGCTTTGACAGACATGGCTTGATCCTTCCCATGGGGACTTTGTGTAACACACAGGCTTGAGGCACTGCTGAAACTGCCGAAATCGCAGAGGACGTCGCTTTCGGTTTTCTGCGACTTAGACGTGAGTTCTCAGCGCACAGCAGCATGCGAACTCAAAAGGAACATCAGACAGGAGTTAAGACTCCCAAAGCGTATTAGAAACGTCTTACATGAAGGCGCCATGACAGTGCGGTGAATTATGTCCTGGGTCTATTTACCCCTGGTCTCGCATGTCCCTTTCTGGATCGGGCACTGAGAGTTAATGAATAATAGGCAGGCAACACACGATGGATCGCAACCACGATGGATTGCTACACACAATGGATTGCCACACACAATGGACAGCAGACGCGGGAACATAGGGAATTGATCATGCTGAAGAAAATCGGAATATTGCTACTGCTCTGCCTACTGTTGACGGCCTGCAGCAAACCTTTGCCCGAAGACAGGATGAACTATGCGGGTGACTGGCAAAGCAGCGAGATGAGACTTCTGATCCTGGCGGACGGGTCGGTATCTTATGAGCGCTTGAAGAACGGCGGTAGCACGTCTATCGAGGGTCCCCTCAAAGAGTTTCAGGGAGACGATTTCGTGGTCGGCATTGGCCCATTTTCCACGACCTTCGATGTCAGCGTACCGCCCCACGAGGTCGCAGGTACCTGGCACATGGTGGTGGATGGCGTGCACCTGACAGCCGCCAAGTAATTTGACGCTCCACCCGACATCCCTCGAGCCCGGGATCTTGGCTCACCAGCATTTGCTGGGCCTGACTGGCGCTGATAGCGCTTTTTGATTGTCACCATGTGACGCTGCCGATACTGGCGTATGCCAGTATCGGCAGCTTTGATTGCCCGAACACGCTTCAAGTGTCGCAAGCAATGACGCGGCTTGCGCTATCGGGGCTTTCAACGGATCAGAATCTAGAGATCAGAACCTATAGTTCAGAACCTATAGTTCAGGCTGGCGTAGAGAGAACGGTATTCGACGTCATCGCTGCCCAGCGTGGTTCTTCCACCGATATTGAAGTCCATGTTACGGCCAAGCTGATGTGCGGCGCCAATCTCCAGCACCGTCCAGCCATCCTCGTCACCATTGTCGAGATAGTCGATGTCATCATCGAACTTATCGGAAATGTCGCGGTGGTAGATGAGGTTGCCATACACACGGCCATCGTCGAGATCCCAGCCGAACTTGAGGCCACCGAAGGCTTCACCGATCTCGAGGCCAAAGTCATCGGTCTTGCTGTCGAGATAGCGACCATCCACCTCATCATTCAGATAGGAGCCACCGATCGTGAGCCCCGCCCTGAAGGATTTATTATACTGTGGCAGGTAAAGTGTACCGGACGCCTGGCCCCCCCAACGCTCACCATCAAGATCGATGGGTTCCAACAGATAAGCATTACGTTGGGAGCCTTCTATATTCTGGTAGAGCAGTACGGCATCGAATACCAGGGCGTCATCAAAAAAGGATACCGCACCATATGGTGCCACCAGCTCACCACCGAAGTTGAAACGACCATCGTAGTCGCTTTCCAGGTCTAGCTCTTGGTTGCCGGCAGCAATACCTACGAGAAGGTTGTCATGCTTGTAGTCGACTCCAAGAACGGCACTCTTGCTGTCACCATCGTAGTCAGAGCTGACAGCATTGCCTTCGATGCTTCCCCCCTGAACAGATGTCCAGACATTGACGCCATTTTTGCGACTATAGTTCCCTCTATAGGACGGGTACATCGCTAGATCTATCTGGTTCGTGACAGGGCTGAATACCTGTCCCATTGCCTGCACTTGCGCACTGCGAAGCAGGCGGTCCACATCAAGCAAGCCCAGCTCGCCCGCCAGAGCAGCAGACTCATCATACGTCAGTGTATTCAGCGAACGATTGTTGACGATGACATTACCGTCCTCATCAATGATGGTAACGGGAGCATTCGTGCCAAGCTCAAGCAGGCTTCCTGCTTCAGGAAGCACAATCGTCATCTGGCGCCCATTGATCATCGTCACAAAGCTATTCGATGTCAGCAGGTCGAGGACCTCTCCATCCCAGCTGAACGACACAGGGCGAGCCCTGGCAGCTGAATAGAAAGCGAGGTGAGCCTGACTTCCATCGATAGAAAATTCAGTCTCGTAAGGCGACTGAATCGCTTGAACCAAATCACCGGCACTCAGCCCGATTTCGGCCTGAGCCAATCCTGATGCAACCAAAGCACCAGTACCTACAGCAACGCTGATCCCCTTAACCATTTGTAACCCCTTTTTGAGATATCGTGGCTTTTGTGTAAGTTTTTTTATTTGATTTACGCATTGCCACATGGGACATATTGTTCTATCGGAAGCATCCCAACATTAGATTTATTGAAAGGGAATGTGACAAAAGTTGACAGAAGCCTCTGGTGATAACCATTCGGTTTCCGTCATCTACGCCAGCATTCTAAAAACCTAATACTAGATACATTTTTAAAAAATATCCTGCACTCAGGGCAATCCTATCCCGCCAATGGTTAAGGTTTTGTTTCCATTCCAATTTCATTAAATCATACGCTAGCTCGCTCTCTCACTGACTCACTCTCCCCCCCCTCACTCACTACAGGCAACAGCCCATCAGGCTCGGCAGCATGCGAATTAACGCCATTTATCAAGCGGTTGATGGACAAGGAAAGCGGGGAAACAGGTTCGTTGGGATAATGGTCGCCCATCAGCAAGGTGAGCCGTGAGTGAGTGTTCTCATGCACTTCAGCATTCAGGAGAGCATCAGCAGCGTCGATGGTGACCTTGCCTTGTGCAGAGATCATCGAATAAGGGGCTTCTCCATCATCCCATGGTGAGTGAACATCCTTGTATGGCGCCTCACCGAGAACGTCATAAGGTGAGATGGGCCTACCTCGACTATTCACCACTCCATACTCATCCCAGAAAGCCAACAGTTGCTCCATCAGTTCGGTGTTGTCTTGCCCTGGAGCCGATGCCACCGGTACTCGATAATGGCGATCATGAACCCTTGGCCGCCTCTCGAACCCCTTGTGCTCCACCTTGTCGGCCACAATGGTCACATCACCATTGGACAAGAGAGCGCCGTTATCATTGATGACATGTTTCCCATATAGGGCAAGATCACCTTCCGAGACAATATCTCCTCTGGGGGAGTCTTCATTGACTCTGGTACGCATGAACTCGCGAATATGGATGTCGTACAGTGCGACCCCGTTGCTGGCAGGAGCCTTGGTGTAATCGACCGATGTCTCCACCGCCTGCCTTTGCTTCGAAGCGCTGAACTCATCCCGGGTATTGACAATGTCCTTGGCGTAGATCGAAAGGTTGCCTTTCGCTTCGATATTGCCAGAGCGGTTTTCCAGGCTATCGGCCATCTCTCGCTGGTCATTGCCCGCGAAGGTCAGGTCACCCATGGCAAGGATGTCCTTACCCTGATTGAACAGTTGCCTGGCGATCAGCGTCATATTGCCCATGGAGGACAGCCCGCCATAGGAGTAATTGTCGATCGCGGTCCGGCTAGTGATCGTCAGGTTTCCCCAACTGGCTATTGATGCTTCGTTATCGAGGTAAGTCGTGTCGATATCGAGATCGCCACCGCTGTAGATCCTGCCAAATTCATTGTGGAAACCTCCACGCAGGAGATACCGGGCATCACCGTCATTTTCCAGGGATCCTGACTGGTGCACGTCATTGGCCTGCACACGCAGGTCACCCAACACGGTAATGAGGCTGTCATTGTCGAAGCTGCCTGGGGTCATCACCCTCAGGTTGCCATTGGCGATGATTCCACCGCCGTTAAAAATACCTGGCCCCTTCAGCGTCAAATCGCCGCCAGTGGCAATGCGCTCATACCGACCGACCCGCAAGGGCTCATCGACCAGCGTCAGGTCGAACGCCTTGTTGAACTGCAGGCCGTAGTTTGGGTCTGGATACATGCCAGGGCTTTCTGCGAAGAAAGATCCCAGGGTGACCTGGCCTCGCCCGGTGCCCTGCACCCGCCCCGCAGTATTGTTGAGACGCCCGGCGTTCAGGGTCAGCAAGCCATCTCCTGCATGGGTCACATGGCCCTTCACGTTGACTAGCCTGCCGGCTTCCAGATACGCCGAAGGACTGCCCAGGCCAAGGCGTCCATTCATGTTGTAGAGGGTATCGGCCACGATGACATGGCTGGCACCGTTGCCCGCCTCATCCACATTACGCAGAAAGCCTTTGCGGTTGATCAACGTATCGGCATCGACCGTCAGGTCGCCATCGGCCTCGATGAGGCCCCTGGTGTTATTGAGGCCGCCGGTGGCCAAGGCAATACGCTTCCCGGCCATCTGCCCCTTGCGGTTATCGACGCGATTTTCCACCACCATGTCGATGGTATCCCCCGCCATGGTGCCCGCCGTGTTATCCAGGTTGGCCGCGGTCATGACAAAGGCTTCCTCCGCCTGCAGCTGTCCGGCGTGGTTATTCAGGGACTGATCGGCATCGACCTTGATCTCTTGCGCCAGTATCTGGCCGGAATTGTGGACCTGCCTCGCACTCAAGTTGATATCTCCAGCGCTGGAAAGCGTGCCCGCCACCTTGATCCGCTCCCGGGCCAGCACGTCCACTGCTTCGCGGGCATTGACCTCGCCTTCAAAGTTGGCGTTGCGCGCCCTGGCCACCACACGACCGGTGCTGGTGGCATTGGCTAGCGTCAACTGGCCATTGGCATCGAGGCGAATATCGCCGCTGCTGGCCGCCATATCCCCAGCCACCTTGACCCCAACCCCCGCCTCGGTGCCGACCAACCGAATGCTGCCAGCGTACATGCCGCCCAGTGCCGATGAATCGACCGCCAGCTCCGGCGCTTCACCAGTCCCCGTGCGCCGAGTGGTCGCCAGGGTGTCGGCATCGACATCATTGGCCCCGGCCACCACGTTCAGCTCGTTGGCATGCACCTCGGCATTGAGCTTGGCAGCGCGAGTGATGATGTCGAAACGATCCACCTCGGAGGCATCCAGCCCCATGCCTTCAATGGCGACCTGGCCCTGATCGACGGCGAAATGGTCGAGTTCGCCATCCTTGAATACCGGCTCGCCGGTGGATAGCGTGGCCCGCGGCGTGTTGATGAAGCCGCAGCCGTTGCACGTAATGCCAAAGGGGTTGGCGACCACCACGTTGGCCTGTTGCCCCGCAACTTCGGTATAGCCCTTCAGGCGGCTGGGGCTGCCGCCGTTGACCTCATTGATGATCAACTGCGCGGCACGATCGCGCAGGTTGGGATTAGCGGAAATCCTGCCACCCAGCCGGGTATCGGCCGCCTTGCCCCGGGCGTTGTTGAGAATCGCCCCTTGCCGGTCCACGTTGTAGTCGCGGAAGGTGTTGTGCGAAACACCCTTGCCATTGGGCGTGGCAACGTTGACCACCGGCACGCCGTTGCCCGCCCGCCCCATGGACGTATTACCGCGCCCGGGCTCAACCTTGATGCCCTCGGCCAATACCACGCCTGACGGCCAGATCAGCGCACTGGTCAGTACGCAGGTCAGTGCGCAGGTCAACGCAAGGGTCCTGGCCCGATAGCGAGTGGTCGAACAAAGGCGGGCATTAGCGGGTGAATGCTGAAACACGGCGAGACAGAGCAACTTCATGGCATGGCCCCCACAGTCGAATCTGTTTCTGCCCCCTGGGCGGGAGCCTCACAGGATCGAAATAGCGACCATTCGGACGTTCATGTCACCAGCGACCGAACGCACCGCCATCAGGAATGGGTGTACACCTACACCTTAATAATGATCTGGAGAACCCACCGTGCGGATAACGCATCGAGATGTAAGTTATTGCGGAATTCTGTAAGCGATATCACATAACACCGCATCTGCTCGATAGCGATAAAGCGATAAAGCGATAAAGCGATAAAGCAGAATTCAAACCGACCGCGGCATTGAGTGCCTCAGTCGGTTTAATTGAGTTTCAAGGTGGTGTGATCTGTTCGTGAGACAGGCTGCATTTTCAAACGAGGTCGAGAGGAATGCCGGTGTTATTGGGCCCGGTGTTGGTAACGATCAATCAAGGCATGCGATGTAGTTCCTCTTGCCAATTGATCTCACGACGGCTCACGACTTCAGGCGGCTCGACAGTACGTGGAATAACCTCATCGATCAGGCTGTCGAGGGACACTGAGAGGCTCCAGACCGGTCCTTGCGTTCCAGTATTGCCTAGTTCTCCTGTGAGCTGAGTGCGAGTGTTGTTGTGGATCTCGCCGTTCTGAAGAATGTCAGTGGCATCAATGATGACCCTACCTCCTGCGGAGATCACCGCACTGGCTTCACTTGCCTGGCTCGTATTCTCTACCTTGTCGGCCACAATGGTCACATCACCATTGGCCATCATGGCGCTGCTGTCGTTGATGACACGCTCTCCCCGTAGCGCCAGGTTACTGCCCGACGCAATGACGCCCTTCGGCGAATCAAGGACGACCTCGTCGCGCATGATTTCCTGGATATTCACGTCAGAAGTCGTGAACCATTCGACAGGAGCCTTGGTGTAATCGATCGAGGTCTCAAGCGGGAGTGTTTCAGCGGCAAACACCTCCTTGGTATTGAGGATATCCTTGGCGTTGAGTGAGAGATTGCCTTCCGCCTCAATGGTGCCAGAGCGGTTTTCCAGACGTTCCGCCATGTCGTGCTGAGCATTTCGGGCAAAGGCCATATCGCCCATTACGTAGATATTCCCATACCGATTGAACAGCTGCTTGGCCGTCAGAGACATATCGCCTCCAGCGAACAGCAACGTATCGGCACCGTTGTCGATGGCAGTCTGGCTGGCGAGCGTCAAATGGCCATCGCTGCCCAGGGTGCCTTGGTTATTGAAGTCAGCGGTGGCGATATCGAGATCCCCACCACTGACGAGACGTCCGTGATTATCGAGGTCGCCACTCAAGCGATACGTGGCATTCCCGACACTGGCCAAGCGGCCGCCCAGGCGACCGCCGTCCTGGGTCAGGTGTCGGGCCTGCAAATGGAGATCTCCCCGGGTGGAGATGACGGCCCGGTTGTGGATGTCGCCCGCAGTGGTCAGCGTCAAGGTACCATTGGCGGCTATCCCGCCGGCGTTATCGATACGTGCCGCTTTCAACGTCAGATCGCCAGCACTGGCGAGACGTGAATTCGAGTCGAGAGTCAGGGCCTGGTCTAACGCCAGACTCAGCGCCGTGTTGAAATGCCAGCGACCCAGCGTGGACTTCCCAGTATCACCTGGGAGTAGAGTATCCAGCATCACGAGACCACGCCCGGTGCCATTGACCAACCCATCAGTATTGTCGAGCCGCTCGGCAACCAGGGTCAGCAGACCGTTTCCGGCATGGGTCACCAAGCCCTGAGCGTTGAGTAGCGTGCCAGTCTCCAGGTGAGCCGTTTGACTGCCTAGTTCAATGCGCCCGCTCTGGTTGTCGAGGGTATCGGCCACACTCAGGCGGCTGTCGCCACTGCCGCTCTTATCCAGGTTGCGCAGGTTGCCCAGGGTGTTGAGCAACGTATCAGCGCTGACGGTCAGGATGCCATTGGCCTCGATGATACCTTGGGCGTTGTCGAGATGATCGGCGGCCAGCATCACGTGTTTTCCGGCTAATTCTCCGTTGCGGTTGTCGATCAACGCCGGATCGATATCGAGCGTGCCATTGGCCACCACCTTACCGCCCCGGTTATCAAGCGTATCGCTCAGCACCGTCGTCACATTGCCATCCAGGCTGGAGATCAGCCCTTCCTCCGCGTTGATCAACGTGTCACCGGAAAGAAGCACTTCATTGCCCTGCAAGGCGCCGCCTTGATTGCGCAGGGTCGAAAAGTCCACCGCCAGAATGCCGCCCTGGGCAGCAAGCAGGCCCTGACGATTATCGAGAACAGCAACATCAAGAGAGAGGGTGTCCGCCGCAATGGTGCCTGCATTGCTATTATCGAGGCTATCGCTCACCGTCATGTCGATGATGCGTTGGGCCTGCAGAGTGCCCCCGGGTTGTCGACTTGATGCGCCGAGAGAAACAGCCCACCGTTAGGCGCTTGAATGGTGCCGGCGGTATTGTCCAAACGCCCGTCTGTCTGCAGCCGGAGATTGCCGCCATCGGCACTGATCATCCCTTCGCCGTTGTCCAGCCCATGGCGGGTGGTCAGGGCGAGGGTATCTCCGACTACGGTGCCAGCCGTGTTATTCAAGCTGGCCGCAGTCATGACAATGGCCTCCTCGGCCTGCAATTGCCCGGTGTGATTGTTCAAGGTATCAGCCACATCGAGGACCAGATTTTTCTCCGCAGCCACCAGTCCTGCTGCCGAGTTGTCCATGCGTCCTGCATCGATAACGATGGTGTCGGAGCTGATCGTCCCCTCACGATTGCTCAGGTTCTGATCAGCATCGATCAAGATCTCTTGCGCCAACATCTGGCCCGCATTGCGAGTCTGATCCGCACGTACGGACAGCCGCTGTGTCGCGCCCAGGCGCCCCGAATTATCAAGCTGATCCGTCTGAATGCTCAGATCACTACCTGCGAGCAAAGTATCATTTTCGATACCGGCCACTACCTGACCGGCATTGTTCAAGTGCTGCCCTGCGCGCAAGTCGATGTCTCCGGCGCTGGTGAGTCTGCCTGCCACCTTGAGCTGATCCCTGGCCTGCAGCTCGACCGCCTCGCCGGCATGCACATTGCCTTCGAAGGTGGCATTGCGGGCCTTGGCCAGCACACGCCCGGTGCTGGCGGCATTGGCTACTGTCAGTTGACCATTGGCATCGATGCGAATGTCCCCAGCACTGGCCGCCATATCCCCGGCCACCTTGACCCCGACACCCGCCTCGGTGCCGACCAACCGAATGCTGCCAGCGTACATGCCGCCCAGTGCCGAGGAATCGACCGCCAGTTCAGGCGCTTCGCCAGTCCCCGTGCGCCGAGTGGTCGCCAGGCTATCGGCATCGACATCATTGGCCCCGGCCACCACGTTCAGCTCATTGGCATGCACCTCGGCATTGAGCCTGGCAGCGCGAGTGATGATGTCGAAACGATCGACCTCGGTGGCATCCAGCCCCATGCCTTCAATGGCGACCTGGCCCTGATCGACGGCAAAATGGTCAAGTTCGCCGTCCTTGAATACTGGTTTGCCAGTGGACAACGTGGCCCGCGGCGTGTTGATGAAGCCGCAGCCGTTGCACGTAATGCCAAAGGGGTTGGCGACCACCACATTGGCCCGCTGCCCGGCGACTTCGGTGTAACCCTTCAAGCGGCTGGGGCTACCACCGTTAACTTCATTGATGATCAGCTGCGCCGCACGATCGCGCAGGTTGAGATTAGCGGAAATCCTGCCACCCAGCCGGGTATCTGCCGCCTTGCCCCGGGCGTTGTTGAGAATGAGCCCCTGCCGATCCACGTTGTAGTCGCGGAAGGTGTTGTGCGAAACACCCTTGCCATTGGGCGTGGCAACGTTGACCACCGGCACGCCATTACCCGCTCGATCCATTCTTGTGTTGCCACTGCCGGGCGCTACCTTGATGCCTTCGGCCAATACCGCACCCGAGTGCCAGATCAGCACACTGGTCAGGGCGCAGGTCAACGCAAGGGCCCAATAGCGGGAAGTCGAACAAAGGAAAGCATTGGCGGACAAACGCTGAGACACTGAGTGATGGAGCAGCTTCATGGCATGGCCCCCACAGTCGAATCTTCTGCCCCTGTTCGGGAGCCTCACAAGATCGAAATAGCGGCCACTCGGTTTCATGTCACGGACAACCGAATACACCGCCCTCAGAAATGGATATACAACTATTACACCTTAATAGTGATCTGGAGGGCTGACCGTGCGGATAATGCAGCGGGATGTAAGTTATTGCGGTGTTATGTAAGTGGTTTCTAACCCTATTGCTCAATGTACTCGCATAGTCAACGGATGGTGGCTTTCATCATAGAACAGGCTGAATAAAACAAGAAACCATCAGCACATAGAGAGAAATGGCAGATCGTCACTGTCCACACTTGGTGTTTTCCTGGGATATAAAGCAAGAAGGGAATAGCATAGTTTGATGAGTTCTTGACCAGCTTAATACGCCAACCTCCCGCGCTACCCATGTAGCGAAGGAGGTTTTGGCACAGAATCATGGGGGAAATGGCGATGTTTTTAGTGAAAGATCGTTAGCCTGATAGCGTGGACACCTGTGGACGGGTCACCATCACGGGTGGTAAATATCTTCTTCAAGATCGACAACACATCTCCAGTCAAAAGGAAATATTTCAGACTTTTCGACGCCTAATTCTTTAAAAACGTCGGGTTGATTCTGAAAGTCCCACCATTTTTCTTTAATCCACCAATATGCTCCCGCTAAGGTGCCGCCAGTGTTTGTATCAATTCTAAAAACAGAGGGGATTTCAGCACCATTCTTTAAGATAGTAGTGCCAGACATCCAATATTCACCATCATCCTTAGGGACCACGTTGAGGCATTCCACTGTCGCATTCTCATTACTCCCCCCAACTCTGATAACAAACGTTGGAGAGGAATGGACCAAATTTAGCCACTGAACAATAGTCGTATTGGTTTCCATCACACTTCCATCAATAAGGGTTAGTAGGCGGCGGGTTGATTGAAGGCACCTTCCCACCTGGCCTATAAAAACGGTGAGTAGCTTTGTGCAAGTCAACTCCTTGTAGAACCATATTGTCTACGGTGTCCGTACCACCATCAAAAAGCGCTTTATTATGGTGTACTGCATACCCAGGAGGGACCTCTCCTCGTTCAAGCCAAGGCCGAATATTTGATGGAATCTTATCACTGTCAGCCAAGCTTCGGAGAAACGCGGACCTAGTTGCAGTACTGCGAATTACCCCTGGCTTGGGGCCAGGCACAAGCTTGCCTCCTTCCAAGTGCATTTGTGGCAAGTTACCAGCTTGACCCGGGCTACGAACGACCTGAACTTCACTACCAGTGACCCTATAATGATACCCATTTGGCAAGCCCGGTAACTGGGCTCCAGAAATTTCTGCTGCAGTCAGAGTTCTAGTTGAGGAACTATCTGTTTGCGACGCACCTCTCCGAGGACCAAGCAATGATGTGGAAGCTGCAACAGTAGCAACGGCCACATCCTTCAGATAGCTTGCCTCTTCTCGATCCAGACCAGCATGGACCATGAGGTCTTGGACAACCTCTTCTTCTGCCCCTGCTGCAACCGCGTCAATATACTGCATTCTAGCAAAGACAGGGTCTCGGGAAGCCTCTCCCACGGCAACTTGGTCGAGCCGTTCTAGAGACGAGTAGAACTTATCTTCATCGGCCAGCAATTGGCTACGTTTGGTCTGACAGGCAACTGCACCGGCAGCACAGTACGATACAAGTTCTTGCTGTTGCTTCTCGCTGATGTCGATGTACTTATCACGTACATCTTTACAGTCACCCCGCTCAGCACACCCTTCCAGCTCTTTCGCATATGCGTCCACCTGATCATGTCTCAGGTAGTTATACTGCGTCGCATTGGCGGCGACCTGAGCTCCGACCTGCAGGTTATCGGCATCGTTAACCCCACCAGTTGCAGCAGCAGCCAGCACGCCAATCAGCTGCGAGTTCATCACCAGCAGGCCAGCTTTCTTGTCAGGTGACATGCCGGCGTATTCGTTGGCTAGCTTATCGACCAGCAGTTCGTTGATGCCTGCGGCCAGAGCACCGGTCTTGAAGTCGCCACCGGTGGCTTCTGCGGCCAGGCCTCCCATCACCCCGTGCAGGGCCGCTTTGCTCAGGCTGCCTTCGCTGAAGTTGACGCTGTCTTGGGTGAAGTCGCCGATGGCGTTGAAGCCTGCCGCCGCAAAGGCATTGGCCAGGCTGTTCTGCAAGGCGTCGCCAAGGTCGGCGTCACCCCCCAAGGCCTGGTCGAGCAGTGCGGAAGTGCTGTTCTGCAAGACCTGGTTGGCGGTGAACTGACCCACGCCCTGCCAGGTATCCAGCCCGGCATTGGTGACAACATTACCGCTGTTGGAAACCGCCGTGCTGGTACCGGTTTCGGTACCGATCAAACCATCATAGAAGCCTGCGGTCAGCCCGGCGGTAATCCCGGCCACGGCGTAGCCGCGAACCGCATCGCTGGAGAAGGTGTCATCCAGGGCATTGCCCAGGTTGCCTTCGTTGTTGATGGTGCTGACCGCTGCATTGCTGGCAACAGCACCCGCCACAGCACCACCAGCTGCCCCCGCCGCAGCGGAACCGGTCGCACCGGCAATGGCACCACTGGCCGCCCCGGCGGTGAAGTAGGTCACCACGATGGCCACCACCAGTTGGGCGGCACCACTCATGCCGGAGTGGTCGTAACTCCAGCTGTCGTGGGTTTCCTTGACCTGACGCCAGTCGATATCGCCACGCTGCTCCATGTCCTGGAGCCAGGCCAGTTCGGGATCGGCCTGAACCATGGCATCGATGGTGCGGCTGACGCTCTGCTGGGTGACTTCGCCATTCTGGGGCAGATCGACGGTAATCCCTTGGGCGGCCTGGATGATGCGTTCGCCCTGGGCCACCAGTTGGTTCTGGCGCAGGGTCTCGTCGGTGCTGCCCTTGCCCTTGTTGGACTGCCAGGCAAAGCTGCTCTTGTCCTGGGTGTGGGATTCTGTGATCAGGTCGCTGGCGTTGGCGAAGTAGATCTCACCGCCGCTGTTGAGGATCAGTCAGAAGAATTTGTTAAAGAGCCAGGCGGTCGTTAGTCTGCTAGCGTGGACAGTGAACGGGATAACTTGATTAGCCACCAACCACTCCAATACGTCAACCTCCCACGCTGTCCATACAGCGAAGGAGGTTTCGGCAAAGCTTCAAGAGAAAGTGAGGTGTTTTTCATCAAAAAAACGTTAGCCTGCTAGTGTGGGTGGGATGCTGGCACAGAATTCCAAGCACCCTATATCGTGGCGCGAGGGGCGTGACAACTCAGGGTCAGATCTGCTTAATATGAATGTAAGAAACTGAGCTGCCATCAGATGAATAGACAGTTATTTTCTTGCCATCATACTCGAAAACCTTACCTGGCAAAGTCGGCGACGCACCAGGAATCTTAACAGCTCTTACTTCCTTTATCGGAGAGCCAAGCTTAGCCTCAAAGTCGTCAAGGGTAGAGAGCTCACCAAATTCACCTCGAGTTGATATTTTTGCAGGAAAATATTCATCTCGTCCTTCAAAGTAAATCCGGCAATCGGATATTTTTCCTGTTCCATTTTTTGAATGCAGATAGAAACCGTTTTCCGGGAATTTTAAAAACTCATCCCCCTCGACTTGAGAATATTCAACGACTCCTCCACTTTCTCTCAGTTCACTGAGAATTTCCATTATATCTTTTTCAAAGAGATCAATCGGATCCATAATCTATTCCCAATTCTTCAAAGGTTTGCTTGTTATATTCATGCACCTTCCTGCGTGCATTGGCTATGTCAGCATCAGACCAGCCATTTTTACGCCAGACCGGTTCCCATGTATCAAGATCAGCTTCTGCAGCTTTATACAAATCTTGAGCATCTGTCTGGATCTGGGTTTGACTATTTCTTCCGCCATAAGTCCTAGAAAACGACTGATGATCACAGGTTCTCACGACAACGCAGTTTGTGTTGTTCTTGAGCGCCCTCAGTTGAGCATCTGACAAATCCAGCTCTGCATCGGAAACTGCCTGCTTAGTAGCTGCAAATGAAGGGATATGGTCAGGTGTCATACCATCCTTAACACTCCTAGACGCAAGGTCGCCATAAGGCCCAACTTCTCCTTCTTCTACATTGCCTGCCCTAGTGGGAGCATTAGTGACATCTGTAGACGTCCCTCCTCGCGGAATATCCCCCAGGCTACTATAGGTCTCACCCGTGGGCGATACGTAGTACCGATCACCATCTGGGGATTGGTAAACTTTGTACCCCTTTGGCGCATTGACCTGGGCACTTACTCCAGGGCGCAGCTCGATGGAGCCTTCAGGCAACCCTCCAGCATGTGCACCATCAGGTATTACCTTACTTGCATCCGCTACGCTATCGGCTAGGTTCCCAGCCCGTTTTGCCGTGGTCATGACCATCACGGGGGCTTTACCAACCGAGGACACCAGCTCTGTTGCCAGCTTACCTACCTCAAGACCGGCGTTAAAGGCACCACTGGCTCCAGCGCGTTGGTACTCTTGATGAATGTTTTCAAGGCGCTGGCGATAGTCTTGAACAACGGCACTGCCCAGCGTGGCCAGCACATTATCCTGTTCCAACAACTGGCCTAGCGCGGTGTAGGTGTCACCATCAAACAGCACAAAGAGGTCTTCGACCGTCTCTGCCATGGATATTGGAACGCCAGCCATTACCCCTGATGCTAGAGCTGCGTCCTGCCCAGAGTCGATCAAGGCCCACTTACCTTCAACCTTGACACACTCAAATCCACGACATTCATCCCGCTCGCGATCCCGCTGAACCTCCTGCTCATGTGACAGATAGTTGTACTGTGTGGAATCCGCGGCCACCTTGGCACCGACCTGCAGGTTATCGGCATCGTTAACCCCGCCCGTCGCGGCGGCGGCGAGTACGCCGATCAGCTGCGAGTTCATCACCAGCAGGCCAGCTTTCTTGTCAGGTGACATGCCGGCGTATTCGTTGGCCAGCTTATCGACCAGCAGTTCGTTGATGCCTGCGGCCAGAGCACCGGTCTTGAAGTCGCCACCGGTGGCTTCTGCGGCCAGGCCTCCCATCACCCCGTGCAGGGCCGCTTTGCTCAGGCTGCCTTCGCTGAAGTTGACGCTGTCTTGGGTGAAGTCGCCAATGGCGTTGAAGCCTGCCGCCGCAAAGGCGTTGGCCAGGCTGTTCTGCAAGGCATCGCCGAGGTCGGCGTCGCCCCCCAGGGCCTGGTCGAGCAGTGCGGAAGTGCTGTTCTGCAAGACCTGGTTGGCGGTGAACTGACCCACGCCCTGCCAGGTGTCCAGCCCGGCATTGGTGACAACATTACCGCTGTTGGAAACCGCCGTTTTGGATTACCACAACGGATACGGGTCGATAATGAAGCGTGCTTCAACGCCATATTGATCAAGGCAAGCCTGTCGCTTCTCGATGTTCGCTTGCAGACCATCGCGCCGCACTGCCCTTGGCAGAATGAAAGAATCGAACGCTTTTTCGGCACCCTCAAGCAGCACCTTGATACGGTTATTCCTGTCGATGGTGCCAATCTTCAGCACATGATGAGCGAGTTTCGTGGCTGGTATAACCACGCCAGACCACATCAACATCTTGATGGATTTACACCAGCAGAAAGATGGGAAGGTAGGGAAAAACCCACCAATTCGCCGCAGTGGATCAGCATTTGGAATGGCAGGATCAATGGCTGGTGATTTCCGCCACAGGCAAGCCGAATAGCAAAAAACCATCACTAGAAAATAGAGAGAAAAGGCAGGTCCTGCTGTCCACGCTTAGCGTGCACTTTCCGTATACGACAGGTGATAAAATGCATGGTTTGATCAATATTTAATCGTGTACATAAAACCTCCTTCACTTTCAATACAGCGAAGGAGATTTTGGCACTGCTCAGAAGAAAAATGACGGGATTTTCAACAGGAATTCGTTAGCGTGCTCATCTGGACGTCCGTGGACGGGACAGCACAGCGAGACCATCACCCTTCCGGATTAGAAATCCTCTTATACAAGAATTCACCAAAGCTCGTTGCATATTCCTTCTTACTCGCACCAGCCTTCAAATAAACTGGATATTCTCCGTCCTCACCTGGAGAAGCAGAATCTAAGACAAATGTTTCTCCAAAGTCATTAGAGCAGATAACCACATCAGAGTTTTCTACGAGCCCTCTATCTCGGGACCATTTTGTCTGGTAGGACACATCACCTATGGACTGTTCGGAGAGTACAGGGTATATAGAATATATTTCCTCTCCATAGACTTCCCCTCCACCATATTTTTTAACAAACCATAAGTAGCTTGGAGGGAGTTTACATCCGATGAGGCATTCGGTTTCCCTGATTCTCTCTTCTGTTGGAGACAGATCACAATTAGAATCTCCGAATTCAACGGCATCACCATTATACTCTTCAATCAACAGATCAAGATCATCAAGTCTCATATCACTTCCCCCAATTTGACGCACGATCTTTCCAGTAATTTCTTGACCATGTCTTAAATTTTGCGCGATTGATACCAGATGGTATCGTATTTGGGTTTATATGAATAACACCATGATTGCCCTTATGAAAGCTCTGAGTCATTTCAGCTATGGCACCGCTTTGGCGTTGCGTCATATGGTGTAAATTAATGGAATTCCCATCATGACCGATTGGTGCTCGTCCGGATGCCATTCGCTCCAAGTTTGTGCCTCGTACCACCTTCCCTCTGATAGTCCATTCACTAACTAGGTTTGGATCAATTAATTCATTGCGTTGATAGACTTTATTTCCACTATAAGTTTGAGGCTCGGAAGACCAGTATTTCCGGTTCTGCTGGAAATAATCACTAACGTCCCTTTGCGTTGCTACGTTAGCCGCTTGAGTTGCTCCCCCCCTAGGACCAAGCAATGATGTGGAAGCTGCAACAGTAGCAACGGCCACATCCTTCAGATAGCTTGCCTCTTCTCGATCCAGACCAGCATGGACCATGAGGTCTTGGACAACCTCTTCTTCTGCCCCTGCTGCAACCGCGTCAATATACTGCATTCTAGCAAAGACAGGGTCTCGGAAGCCTCTCCCACGGCAACTTGGTCGAGCCGTTCTAGAGACGAGTAGAACTTATCTTCATCGGCCAGCAATTGGCTACGTTTGGTCTGACAGGCAACTGCACCGACAGCACAGTACGATACAAGTTCTTGCTGTTGCTTCTCGCTGATGTCGATGTACTTATCACGTACATCTTTACAGTCACCCCGCTCAGCACACCCTTCCAGCTCTTTCGCATATGCGTCCACCTGATCATGTCTCAGGTAGTTATACTGCGTCGCATTGGCCGCGACCTGAGCTCCAGTCTGCAAGTTATCGGCATCGTTAACCCCGCCCGTCGCGGCGCCAGCCAGCACGCCGATCAGTTGCGAGTTCATCACCAGCAGGCCAGCTTTCTTGTCAGGTGACATGCCGGCGTATTCGTTGGCTAGCTTATCGACCAG
Organism: Halomonas binhaiensis; assembly: GCF_008329985.2. NCBI lineage: Bacteria > Pseudomonadati > Pseudomonadota > Gammaproteobacteria > Oceanospirillales > Halomonadaceae > Halomonas > Halomonas binhaiensis. The sequence goes on along the minus strand of NZ_CP038437.2, from coordinate 1,053,529 downwards.
CAGTTCGTTGATGCCTGCGGCCAGAGCACCGGTCTTGAAGTCGCCACCGGTGGCTTCTGCGGCCAGGCCTCCCATCACCCCGTGCAGGGCCGCTTTGCTCAGGCTGCCTTCGCTGAAGTTGGCGTTACCTTGGGTGAAGTCGCCAATGGCGTTGAAGCCTGCCGCCGCAAAGGCGTTGGCCAGGCTGTTCTGCAAGGCGACGCCGAGGTCGGCGTCACCCCCCAGGGCCTGGTCGAGCAGTGCGGAAGTGCTGTTCTGCAAGACCTGGTTGGCGGTGAACTGACCCACGCCCTGCCAGGTATCCAGCCCGGCATTGGTGGCGACGTTGCCGCTATTGGAAAGCGCCGTGCTGGTACCGGTTTCGGTGCCGGTCAAGCCGTCGTAGAAGCCCGCGGTCAGCCCGGCGGTAATCCCGGCCACGGCGTAGCCGCGAACCGCATCGCTGGAGAAGGTGTCATCCAGGGCATTGCCCAGGTTGCCTTCGTTGTTGATGGTGCTGACCGCTGCGTTGCTGGCAACAGCACCCGCCACAGCACCACCAGCTGCCCCCGCCGCAGCAGAACCGGTCGCACCGACAATGGCACCACTGGCCGCCCCGGCGGTGAAGTAGGTCACCACGATGGCCACCACCAGTTGGGCGGCACCACTCATGCCGGAGTGGTCGTAACTCCAGCTGTCGTGGGTTTCCTTGACCTGACGCCAGTCGATATCGCCACGCTGCTCCATGTCCTGGAGCCAGGCCAGTTCGGGGTCGGCCTGAACCATGGCATCGATGGTGCGGCTGACGCTCTGCTGGGTGACTTCGCCATTTTCAGGCAGGTCTACGGTAATACCTTGGGCGGCCTGGATGATGCGCTCGCCCTGGGCCACCAGTTGGCTCTGGCGCAGGGTTTCATCGGTACTGCCCTTGCCCTTGTTGGACTGCCAGGCAAAGCTGCTCTTGTCCTTGGTATGAGATTCCGTGCGAACGTCACTGGCGGTCGCGAAATGGATCTCGCCGCCACTGTTCAGCACCAGATCATTACCGGCTTCCAGACGCGCACCTTGATAGGTCTGGTCGTTGCCGCTGGCGATGATCAGGTTGCCGTCGCCGGCGCGGATCTCGCTGCCTACCGCCCGAGTCTCACTGACTTCATCACGCTTGGTCTTCTGGCTGCCGAAGAAGCCACCACCGCTGGAGTGCTTCTTGTAGAGGGAGTAATCCTCATCGTTGGCCGCCGCCAAGGTCACGTCATTGCCGGCATAAACATAGGCGCTGTCGTTGGCGGCCACCTTGCTTGCCACCATGGTCACATCATGCCCGGCTTCCAGGCTAGCATTGCCACCCGCCGTCAGCTCGGTGCCCTGCTGGCGGGTGTGGCTGTCTACGCGTTTCTTTCTGGCGGTGGCTGAGGCTTCGTCGGTACTGTCAGCAGCGGAGACCAGGGTGATATCGTTTCCTGCGGCCACGGCCAGGTTGCCCCCGGCATCGACTTTGGCAGCCACGGCGGTCACGTTATTCCCCGCTTGCAGGGTGACATCGTCGTTGGCGCTCAAGGTCGTGCCCACTTGCTCGACACGCTCGGAATAATGGCGGCGTGCATCGACAGCAGCGCTGTTCTGTGCCGCATCCAAGGTGATATCGCGACCCGCCGCCATGGCCAGTTGGCCATCACTCTGGAGATCACTGGCGGTGAACTGAATATCACGCCCCGCCGCTACGGAAGTATCGCCACCGCTGACCAACTGGCTGCTGATCGGGGTGACTGTGTCACGATAGATCGCATTGATGCCATCACCGACCTGCTCATGCGATACATCCGCCACCGCCTCGAAGCGCACATCGCGACCGGCGCTGACACGAGCATCCCCGCCACTGACCAGGTCAGAACGGTTGATCACATCGCGTCCGGCACCGATCGTCAGGCTGTCACGGGCACTGATCAGGCCGCCCTGATCAAGATAGGTACGGTAGTTGTCCTCGACACCAGCATTGACCGCCAGGCGATCGTTGATGATATCGCCCAGGTCCGTGCGCAGGCGCACATCACCCCCACGAATCTCACCGGCTAGAGCATTACGAATATCGTCGCGGGCATGCAGATCAAGGTTGTTACCGGCATCGATCAGGCCGCCCTGGAGGATAGAACCACCGCTGTCGATGGACATGTCGTTGCTGGCACGAATCGTGCCGACATTGACCAGATCGCCACCACTGATCAGTTCGACATCGCGACCCTGGATGATGCTACCACCACGCACATTGCGGTCATCCAACTGAGCCAGGTACAGCACCGGGGCGAGGACCTTCTGACCATTGATGACCTGTTCTTCCATCCACACGATGTCATGGGTCAGCGCAGCGGTCTGTGCCGGAGTCAGGCCCACACCAACCCGCAGGTTCAGCGCGTCCTGCGCGGCGATAGCGTTGTCCATCAGGTAGCGGTACTGGGCGTAGTCATCCTCCAGCCCGGCTTCGAGATAGCGCGAGCCAGTGGTATTCAGCACCGAATCACGGATCAGGCGGCTCTCGTAACGGCCATCACCCAGCAGGCGGTAGGCGTTGTCATCGCTGTAACCCAATTTATCGAGCAGGTAGTCCGAACCCAGAATGCCATCCAGCGTGGTGAATTCCGGGTTGGTCTCGATCAGGTAGCGGCTGTTCGGCGAGGTATTGTGAATGAACAGCCCGTAGTCTCCCTTGGGCAAGCGGAAGCTGCCCTGCTCGGTGGGAGACACCCGCTCGAAAGCTACATCGCTATAATCCGGTGCTTCAATATCGCCAGTGGCCTGCATGCTATTGCCTGCAGGAGCCGCGGGGTCGGCACCCTTGGCCGTGTCGACCTGTGCCGTGGTGTTATCCAGACCTGATGCGGTCAAGCGGCCACCCTTATCGACGTTGCTACGCTCCGCGCCAGTGGCGTTATTGGCCTGAATGGCCTCGGCGGTGTCCGTACGACGGTTGAGGGTCAAAGAGACATTGTCGACCGGGCCAACTGTAGAAATATCCCCCAATTGGCCATTGATTTGGGAAAGGGTATTTTCGTTGATTTCACCGTTTTGAATACGGCTACCCGCATTGATGGTGACCTTATTGCCGGCCTGCACGATGGCATGGGCACCGCCGTCCAGTACCGTGACAACAGGGGGGGTGCCCTGTGTTTTATTAGCATCATTCAGGCGCTTCGGCAGGGGCAGAGCCTCGCCTTCCTCGTTCACTCCACCCTGAGCGATCCAGTCAGCCACCTCACGATCGAACTCTGCAATGCGTTCGTTAGGCACCACAACAGGCTCCCAACCATTACTGGCCTGGTTTTCCCACTCTATGGAATACTTGCTCAGGTCAAACTCATAGATCGAGACCTGCTCTGTCTGGGTATTCAGCGCACTGTTGTTGGTGAAGGTCTTATCGGCAATGATCGTCACGTTGCCATTGGCCAGCATCGAGCTGCTGTCGTTGGTGATGTCTTCCCCTTCCATCAACAGGTCACCACCTGTCGCGATCACGCCTTGATCAGAATTATCGGTAATTTTCGATTCACGCTGCTCTGCGACCGTCACCGTATAGTGATAGCTATCCCTCTCTTCATTCGGCACCTTGCAGGGTGAAACACCACCATAGCCGTCACAGTTTTGTGTGCCATGCTTGATGTCATAGCCCCTCACCAAGGTCTTTTCGGCCTCGATAGTCTGTCCATCCCCTGACTGTTCCTCTACCGTCAACACATCGCGAGTATTGAGGATATTCTCGGCCAGCAGCGTCATATTGCCTTCGGCTTCGATGGTGCCGGAGCGATTCTCCAGGCTGGCAGCCCGGTCACCTTTTGCATCCTTGGCAAAGGTCAGGTCACCCATGGCATAGATATCGCCGTACTGGTTGAACAGGCGATCGGCATATAGCGCCATATCACCGCCGGCGAACATCAGGCTGTCGGCATACTGGTTGATGTTGCCGCCACTCGTGAGGTCAATCGTCAGGTTGTTCTGGCTGCCCAGGGTACCGTTGTTGTCGAGGTTGGCAGCATCGATATCGAGATGGCCGCCACTGACCAGCCGCCCCTGGTTATCCAGCTTGCCGGCCAGGTGATAGGCGGAAGTTTCAGCACTGGCAATGCGCCCGGTGTTGGTCAACCTGGGGGCCGTGATATCGAGTTGGCCTTGGCTGGAAATCTGTCCACTATTGGTGATGCCATCTCCCCGGATGCCCAGAGTCAGATCACCATTGGCCAGCAAGGCCCCGGCATTTTCCAGGCCCGGGGCATTCAAGGTCAGCGCACCGGCTGTGGCAATGCGCTCGCCTTGCTTGAGAACCAGGGCCTGTTGCAGGGCGAGTGTCAGGGCATCATTGAACTGCCAGTTACCAAGACTTGAACTCTCTGCGAGCTTGTCCAGGGTGATTGCGGCGCTACCGGTACCAGTCACTTCTCCGCCGCTGTTATTCAAGCGATCGGTCATCAGCGCGAGTACGCCGTCGCCGGCATGCTTTACGCTGCCCTGCTGATTGTCGAGGACGTTCGCCTCCAGCCGCGCATTGCGACTGGCCAACTCGATCGCACCCCCGGCATTGTTCAGGGTGTTGTCGACGATGATCCTGCTGTTGTCGCCGCCCAGGCTGTTGATATAACCCGCGGTGTTGGTCAGGCTATCGGCTGAGATATCCAGCTTCTTGCTGGCTTCGATGATGCCGCCATCGCTGTTGGTGAGCGTGCCAGCACGCAGGATAACGGTATTCCCGGCCAGTTGGCCGCCTTCGCTGTTGTTGATGTCGGGGGTGGGAGCCTCATCTTTTGATGCTCCGACAAAAAGCTCGCCCAACGCCAGGATCTTGCCGCCCAGATTACTGAGCCTCTGCTTGAGGGTCAGCGTGGCATCACCCTTCAGTGCAGTGATCTGACCGTTGTCGTCGTTCTCCAGAGCACGACCGCTCAGCTCGATGCTGTCGCCCTGCAGCGTGCCGCCCTGGTTGCGCAGGGTGGTGAAGTCAGCGCCGAGGAATCCCCCTTGGGCAAGCAGTGTGCCGCCTCGGTTATTCAGCTCGTCGACAGTGAGCTGCATGTCGCCCTGGGTGGTCACCACCTGGCCATCCTGATTGTTCAGGTGCTGCGCATCGATGGTCAGTGCGTCGGCGCCAAGCCAACCGCCACGGTTGTCCACGCGGCCTGAGCCAGCATTCACGATCAGGTTGCCGTCTTTGATATCGATCGTGCCGCCTTGATTATCCAGTGCAGGATCAGACGTCGATGCGCCGCTCAGGTTAAGGGTCGTTTGTTGGCCCTCACCCAGGATGACGCCCTGCTGATTGAGCAGGCGCACGGCTTTCAGGGTGATGTTGTCCGCCAGGATCACGCCACCCTGCTGGTTATTGATCCGCTCTGCCATCAGGCTGGCCTGGGCGTCGGACTGCAGCTTTCCGCCTTGGTTGTTAAGCGTGTCGCTCAGGTGGAGCGTCAAGCCGCCCGCCCCAGCGGCGATCAGGCCCTGCTGGGTGTTGTCGAGGTTGGCAACATTCAGCGTGATGCGGTCAGCGGCCATGACGCCGCCTGCGTTGCTGACCTCACCCAGCGCCTTGTCGGTATCACCTAGCGTCAGGCGTTGGGCCTCGATGGTGCCCTGAGCGTTGTCGAGCTGCGCTCCAGCGCCGTGAACCGTCAATGCACCATCGACCACCTGCAGACGCCCCTGGCGATTATGCAGCCACTCGCTGAGGTACAGGTTCAGCGCGGAATCGGCGCCCACCACACCACCCTGGCCGGCAGATGTGTCTTGATCGCCATTGTTGAGCCGGGCCAGGCGCAGGGTCACGTCATTACCGATGACCTGGCCACCACGGCGGTTATCCAGAGTGCCGTTGCCAAGCTGCACGGTCAGGTTCTGGGTGGCGCTCAACTGGCCATCGTCATCCACCTGCCCCGCCACCAGCATGCCTTCGCGGTTATCGAGACGACCCGCTGTCAGCTCCATGTCGCCGGTCATGGCCAGCAGGGTACCTGCGGCATTGATCAACTCGGCATCGCTGGTGACATCCAGCGCCTGCTGTGCCAGCACCTTACCGTTGGAGTTATCGAGCGATCCGGCCGTCAGGGTCGTGTTGCCCTGCAAGGCCTGCAAGAAGCCACTGGCATTATCCAGTTGCTCGCCAACATCGGCGGTCAGGTGGCGCTCGGCACTGATCACGCCTCCGGCGCTATTGTGTACGTCTGCGGAGACCGTCAGACGAACATCCCGCCCGGATATGTCACCCCCGGCATTCTCCAGGCTGCCAGCGGCGAGAGTGGTGCCCTGCAGCGCCTGCAGGGTGCCGTTGGTGTTATCCAGCTTGCCGCCGAGTGTCACCGTCAGCGTATCTTCCAACTGCTCGCCGCCCGCAGCGATCGTGCCTTTCTGGTTACTCAGAGAGGCCGCCTGCAAGTGGACTCGGTCGCCCACGATCTGGCCCTGACGGTTGTTGACGCTGCCCAGTTGATACAGGTTCAGATAGCGCGCCACCATCACCCCTTGGGTGTTATCGAGCGCGGCTTTTTGGGAGGTACTTTGAGAAGACGTGCCGGTCAGGGTCAGGTCACCTTCGATCACCTGTAGCCGCCCGCCGTCGTTATGCAGCCACTCAGCCATGTTCAACGCCAGGTCATGCTTGGCACTGATGGTGCCCTGCGCATTGTCGAGGCGATCCAGGGTCAGCTCCACGCCCTCGCCATCAACCAGTCCCCCGGTATTGGTCAGCTGTGCGGCATTCACCGTGACCTGCTGACCATTGATGGCGCCGCCAGGAATCACATCATCGCGGGCGGGTGCGGACGACGCGTCCTGCTGCTGCGTGCTGTTGTCGATCTCCCCCGAGGCCGTGACAGTTGCGGCTCCCAGTGCCACCAGTTGGCCATCGCGGTTATCCACCTGAGTGGCGGTGAGGTGCAGGTCGCCTTGGCGGGACTGGACAGTGCCGGCAGGGTTATTCAGCGCGCCGCCGGTATTCAGCGTCAGCAGACCATCCTCGGCGCTGATCAGTCCCCCTTGGTTATTCAGGTCCTTGCGGGTCGTGACATTGACGGTATCGCCCGCCAAGGTGCCCTGGCGATTGTTCAGGCTGGCAGCACTCAGGGTCAGCGCCTGGCCGGCCTGTGCATGACCGCGGGTATTGACCAGCTTGCCGGACACATCCAGCCTCAGGTCGCGACTGGCACTGACGATACTCTCGGTATTGTCCAGTTCGCCCGCACTCAGATGAACATTGCGGGCATTGATGAAACCACCCTCGCCACTATCGACACGGTTATCGATCCTGCCGCTGACATCAGCCGTGATCACCTGCTGCGCCAGCACCTGGCCATCCCGGTTATCCAGCGAGGCGGCGGTGATGGCCACGTCGCCCTGAGCCGACTGAACGGTTCCGGCTCGATTGTTCAATGCACTGCCCGCATCCACATCCAGGCGGCCATCATTGGCACTGATCAGACCACGCTGGTTGGTCAGTGTCTGGGCAGTGGTCAGGTTGACGTCATTGCCCGACACGGTGCCTTGCGTGTTGTCCAGGCTACCTGCCGTGAGGGTGAGCCTGTTGACTGCCTGAAGCGCGCCCCGGGTATTGTTGACGGCTTCCGTGGTATTCAGAGTCAGCGCTTTGGCTTCCATCCGCCCGCCTGCGCTGTTATCGACACTGTCTGCCTGCAGGTCGATGACATTGGCCCCCAGCGTGCCGCCACGGTTGTGCAACTGGCTAACCTGCCCGGACAGGTTGGCATCATCCAGTACCAGGCTGCCGCCGCTATTGTCGAAGCGCGCCAGGTCGAGGCTGACATCCTGCCCCCGGGCAAACTGCACGGTGCCGCCCAGGTTGTTGAGCTCCTGGCTATCGAGTGCCAGTGAAGACGTGCCAGCCAGGGTGGCCTGTTGGCCCTGGTTGGTGATGATTTCACTGTTCAGGGAAACGTTGTCTCCCACCAGCGTGCCACGGTTGGTCAGGTGTTGGTCGGCACCGACCTTGACCGTTTGCGCTACGATCTGGCCGCTGTTCGTCGCCTGGCTCACGTTAATGCCAAGGTGCTGGGTGGCATCCAGTCGGCCCTGGTTGTCGAGTTGGCCGGCCTGGATGTTCAGATCGCCAGCGGCGCGACGGGTATCATTTTCGATACCGGCTACCACCTGTCCGGCATTGGACAGGCGCTGCCCAGCGCGCAGGTCGATATTCCCGGCACTGGTGAGCGCACCCGCTACCTTGAGGTCATCCCGGGCCTGCACATCCACCGCCTCGCGGGCATGCACATTGCCTTCCAGGCTGGCATTGCGTGCCTTGGCTACCATGCGTCCGGTACTGGAGGCGTTGGTCACTGTCAGTTGGCCATTGGCATCGATGCGGATATCGCCACCACTGGCCGCCATATCTCCAGCCATCTTGACGCCGACCCCGGCCTCGGTACCGACCAGACGAATGCTGCCGGCATACATCCCGCCCAGTGCCGATGAATCGACCGCCAGTTCCGGTTTCTCGCCAGTGCCTTTGCGTCGGGTAGTCGCCAGGCTGTCGGCATCGACATCGTTGGCTCCGGTGACGACGTTCAACTCGTTGGCATGCACCTCGGCATTGAGCCTGGCAGCGCGAGTGATGATGTCGAAACGATCGACCTCGGTGGCATCCAGGCCCAGGCCTTCAATGGCGACCTGGCCCTGATCGACGGCAAAATGGTCGAGTTCGCCGTCCTTGAATACTGGCTTGCCAGTGGACAACGTGGCCCGCGGCATGTTGATGAAGCCGCAGCCGTTGCACGTAATGCCAAAGGGGTTGGCGACCACTACATTGGCCCTTTGCCCCGCGACTTCGGTGTAGCCTCTCAAGCGGCTGGGGCTGCCGCCGTTGACTTCATTGATGATCAATTGCGCAGCACGATCGCGCAGGTTGGGGTTGCCGAGGATCTTGCCACCCAGTTGGGTATCGGTGAACTTGTCGCGGCCGTTGTTGAGGATGAGCCCCTGCCGGTCCACGTTGTAGTCGCTGAAGGTATTGTGCGAGACACCTTTGCCATTGGGCGTGGCGATATTGACCACCGGCACGCCGTTGCCCGCCCGATCCATTCGCGTGTTGCCACTACCAGGCGCCACCTTGATCCCTTCGGCCAGTACGATGACCGGCTGCCAGATCAGCGCATTGATCAGCACGATGGCGCAATAGCGCATGGCCGGACGAAAACGGGTGTTAGCAGATGAGCGCTGAGACAACGGGCGGCGGCGCAACTTCATGGCAAGATCCCTACGATCGAAGCTTGTTTTCTTTCTGTTTTTCTTTCTGATTTTTTCTTTCTATCGCCTACGGATGTGGCGCGTCGTAACGTGCCACTCCCCTTACAGGAAGGCCGTGACGTTGAAATACACCGGGGTCTCGTCGTCCTCGATGAACTCGGGGCGCTCCAGTGAGTGAGCGGTGCTGACATCCACGGCAAGATGCTCGCCTTGTAGACCCAGCCCCACGGCATAGCCGGTCATGCGGCCATGCAGCTCAGGGTTGTGGTCACCGTGATGAATGACGCCCATGTCATAGCCCAGTGACAGCTCCATGCTATGGAACACAGGCCGCGCCATCTCCAGCGGCAGATGCCAGCTGACTTCGTTACGCCAGTAGGCGCCGCTGTCACCACTCAAGGACTGCTCCTTGAATCCGCGAACCGACTCCAGCCCGCCAATCGTCAGGCGATAAGGGCTGTAGAGCACATCGTCACTCCATTGACCATAAGCCAGGCTGGTAAAGCGCAACGACTGGTCGAACAACGAGAACGGCTGCACGGCACTCAGCGTCAGCATGGTCTTCTCGAACTGGGCCTTCGGTTCCCCGGACACCTTGTTCTCGTCATGCTGGGCGCCGAAATTACGCAGTCCCTTGCTCCACTGCAGGTCGGCATTGACCAGCGCACTGCCAATACGGCGGCCGTGGTTGAAGCCCAGGGTCACGTCGGCGAGTGTCTGGCTGCTGAGATCAATGCGCTGGCCGTCAATATTGTTGCGCGTTGTTACCCGGCTTAGGGCAACACTGGCGGAAGTCTTGCTGACCTGATCGCGATGCAGCAGGCGTTCGGCCATCAGCCGGTGGCGCTGGCTGACTCCGTCATAGTCGAAGAGGAAGCCGTCCGCTTCTGCCACAGTGTCATAGGCACTTTCGGTATAGCTGTAGGAGAAGTTCCAATAGCCGAACGGCACGCTGTAATCGATATAGCCATCGCGAGAGCCGATACCGGAGTGACCCGTGACATCATGGCCCCACTGCATGCGTAGCTGGTCGGCCAGGCCCAACGGGCTGTCCCACTCGAAGCCAAGGGCCCATTGCTGCTCACCGGTATCCTCGGTGCCATCGTTATTACGCCCAAGCGAAAATCGCACCGGACGGCCGCCTTCGCTATCGAGCTGAACACGGCTGCCGCCGACCTCCTCGCCCGGCACCAGCTCCATGGTCGATTGGCGCGACGGTAGACGACCCAACTGGTCGACCAGCTGTTCCAGATCACGCAGATTGAGCACGTCTCCGGCGGCCACGGGCGAGGCCATGGAAATTTCCCGGGAAGTGGGCGTCGAGTTGGTGCTTTCCAACGCTTCGATGCGGCCTTCGAACACCACTACCTTCAGCTGACGCTGGGTCAGGTCCTGCTGGGCCAGATAGGCCCGCGTGGTCACGAAGCCTTGGTCTACATAGGCATTGGTGATATCGCCAAGCAGGGCATTGAAGTCCTCGACGGTCAGGCAGCGCCCCTCGTAAGGCGCCACCCAGGCCTGCTGACGCTGGGCATTGAAGCGGGTCACACCATTCAGGTCGATGTCATCGACCTGGACACACTCTGTGGAAGGTGGCGTCACGGGGGCAGAAGGCTTCGCCTCGCGCCCAGGAAGACGCTCCAGCTGTTCCAGCTTTTCGCGTTGCTCTTCCAGCAGGCGACGCTGGTCATCGCGCAGGAAATTGCGATTAAGGGAGTTCGTGGCCGCAGGTGGCGTTGCCCCAGGAGGGAGCTGCTGCGCTGCTCCCACAACAGGCCAGGTCAGTATGGCGATCGGCAACCAGGCAAGACGCCACCATGAAGAACCCGTCGAACGCTTCCAAGTTCGAGATGGTGACAATGTCATACGCCCTCCTGGCTTATTGTTGTTGAATATTTGTGGGAGAAACCTCTAAATACCCAAGTTTGAAACAGCCGCTTCCCTGCCGCGTCATGTTGCAGCCGATTGATGACAGGGAATTGAATATTTCGAAAAAGAGGTATTTTACCAGCGTCTTAAAAGGCGCACAGCGTTGGCCAAGGCTTGAGGCGTAAGTGATCGCTGATCATTTCTGTAATCTATTTCCTACAAAGTTATCGATAAAATATCCAACAAATGACTAGCCCATGTGGAGCCAATGTCAGGCAAACATATCGACGATTGACCTACATTGAGTCATGAATGGAATGATGGAAACGGGAGCCCCCATGTCACTTGAATTTCTGCTGACCTCTCTGGTCGTCGTGCTGTTACCTGGGACGGGAGTCCTCTATACCCTGGCCATTGGGCTGGGACGTGGCTTCAAGGCCAGTATTGCTGCCGCTCTCGGCTGCACCCTGGGGATTGTTCCGGCGGCACTGGCCAGCATCGTCGGCCTAGCTGCCCTGTTGCACACCAGTGCCCTCGCCTTCCAGCTCATCAAGTATCTTGGCGTGATCTACCTGCTCTACATGGCCTGGAAAATATTGCACGACAAGGGCCTGATGGAAGTGCCCGAAAACGATGTTGCAGAAAGCGGTGCTTCAAAAAACGGTGTTCCAGAAAACGGTGTTCCAGAAAACAAAGAAAAGGCAGGCCTCGTACGCGTTGCTACCAATGGTACTTTGCTCAATATTCTGAATCCGAAGCTGTCGTTGTTCTTTCTCGCCTTTCTGCCTCAGTTCGTCTCACCGGATACCCTTCACCCAACGGCTTCTCTGGTTGGACTGGCCCTGGTCTTCATGGCCATGACCTTTGTTGTCTTTGTGGTGTACGGGGCCTTTGCCGCCTACGCGCGGGACTATGTGATTCAGCGCCCTTCGGTCATGCGCTGGATCAAGCGCAGCTTTGCCGGCGTGTTCGGTTTCCTTGGAATCAAGTTGGCGCTTTCCAACTAAAAATACTCAGCCAACTAAAGGTTCTCAGCCAACTAAAAATGCTCGGCAAAATACACCACCATCCGCAGATGGCGGTGCTCATCCACGATCAATGTTTCGTGGTCGAAGTCCTGGCGCGTCGAGTCACTATCCTGGTTTGACTGGGATGAATCACTGTCCGGGCCTGGCCCCTTGCCCTGAATGGCACCGATACCGTAGCTGTAGGCGTCCAGTTCGGCCTTCTGCCACCAGCGGCGCATGTCCGGGGATAACCGAATCAACTCTTCGATCAGCTCCTGCATCGCAGGGTCTTCTGGTGCCGCTGCCAGATCACAACGAAACTGGGCCAGCAAGCGACAGGCATCCCGGTGCCATTCCGGCAGGCGCCGGCGCAAGGACGGATCCGCAAAGACCATGCGCAGCATGTTGCGCTCATGCACTTCCCGTTTGGCAAAGCCGATCAGGTGCTCCGCTGCCGCATTCCAGGCAATCACATCCCAACGCAGGTTCATGACATAGGCGGGGCGTGGCAGCTCATCCATCAATACCTGAATCCGTGCCGAAATGGACTGCCATTGATAGGCCTCCACTGGCGGTGGACGGCGATGCGCAAGCAAGAAGAGATGGCAGCACTCCGCATCGTCCAGCTTCAGCGCATGGGAAACGCTGAGCAGAAAACTTTCCGAGACATTGATGTCACGGCCCTGCTCGAACCAGGTGTACCAGGTCAGCCCGACACCCGCGAGCGAGGCAACCTCTTCACGGCGCAACCCCGGGGTGCGCCTGCGTCCCGTGGTGGGCAGCCCCACATCGGCGGGCGTCAGCTTGTGGCGATGGTGCAGCAGAAACTCGGTGAGTTCACTGCGTGTCCGCTCCAGGCTTCGCCCCTGGTCTTTCTTCGTCATCGAGGTACTCCTGAGCATCGCGATGATTCCGGCCGACATCATCTCGCTGTTGTTATCAGGTATTTACTTTTAGTAATAGGATAACTGGCTATATTGTACCCGGATAATAACAGACCCAACATGTCGTTTCCGCTTGCATCACTGCTCACTTGCTTCACGCGACACATGCTTTGCTGGGAGGCGACATGGCCTACGAATGTAATCAATACCCGTTACCCTCACCTTATCCCCCGCCAATCGGCAGCACGACCTGTCAGGCAAGCCTCAAGGAATGGCTCGGACTGGCTGTACTGGCACTACCGACAGCATTACTGGGCCTTGATGTCACCATTCTCTATCTGGCCCTTCCCGCCCTGGCAGTGGAGTTGCAGCCCAGCAGCAGCCAGGCACTATGGATCATGGATGCCTATGGCTTCATGATTGCCGGATTTCTGATCACCATGGGCACCCTGGGTGATCGCATCGGCCGTCGTCGCCTGCTGATGATCGGTACAGCGCTGTTCGGGACAGCATCCGTCGCGGCTGCCTACGCCACCAGCGCTGAGATGCTGATCGTCGCCAGGGCCCTGCTCGGCATCGCCGGGGCTACCCTCATGCCCTCGACCCTGGCCCTGATCAGCAACTTGTTTGGCGATGCCCGCCAGCGTGCGCTGGCCATCGGCATATGGGCCACCATGTTCGCCCTGGGCATGGCCGCAGGTCCCGTGCTGGGCGGTTGGCTGCTGAGCCATTTCTGGTGGGGATCAGCCTTCCTTGTTGCCGTGCCGATAGCTGCTGTCCTGTTGCTTACCGCTCCTTTGCTGTTGCCGGAATATCGCGCCGCACACAGTGAGCGCCTGGACCTGATCAGCGTGCTGCTGTCACTCGTCGCCATACTCGCGGTGATCTATGGGCTGAAGGAAATTGCCAAGACAGGGCTTGAGACAGGGCTTGAGACAGTACCAGTGTTGGCCATCGCCCTGGGCATTGCATTGGGTAGCGTTTTTGTCCGCCGCCAGGGCCAGTTGGACAGCCCCCTGCTTGATATGCGCTTGTTTGCCAGCCGTACATTCAGCAGCGCATTGATCGTGCTGCTGCTCGGATTGACGACCGTCGCTGGCGTGATGCTGCTGGTGACCCAGTACCTGCAACTGGTGGCAGGATTGACACCGCTGGCAGCAGGACTGTGGATGGGGCCTCCGGCGCTGATGATGGTCATCGCCGGTATCACGGCACCGCTGGTGGCAAGACGGGTTCGCCCAGGCTATGTGGTGTCAGCAGCATTGGCGCTTTCGACCCTGGGTTATCTGTTGCTGGCACTGGTCGGAACGTCTCCGGATGGAGTGTGGACCGCCATCGCAGGTTTTTCGCTGGTCTATCTTGCCCTGGGCACCCTGGCAGCCCTGGGCACAGAACTGGTGATAGGAACGGCCCCCGCCAACAAGGCAGGGTCGGCATCTGCCATGTCCGAAATGGTTCAGGAGTTGGGCATTGCATTGGGTGTTGCCCTGCTCGGCAGCCTGGCCAGCGTCATCTATCGGTTACAGGTCGGCATGACATTGGTTGATATGACACAGGCGGGCGACCTTCCAGCCACTAGCGCCGCTCTCGTGCACGACAGCCTGTGGACAGCGATATCCATGAGTGATCAGTTGCCGGTTCAAGCCGTGGAAGGCGCTCGACAGGCCTTCACCACGGGGCTCAATGTCACGGCTGCCGTCAGCGGGATCGCCATTCTGGCCCTGGCCATTGTCTCGGCGATTTCGCTACGCCATGTGCCTGCGCAGAATGACACCCCGGGATGACACGGCCGGAGCACTCTGACAATTCATTCAGCCAATTCGTTCGGGCAATGGCTCAGTAACTCAGCGACGTGGCGCAGGAGAAACGTATCAGCGGAGGTTCGTCCGGGTCAGGTGTCAGATAGCGTGCCTCGACCCCGAAGACTTCTCGCAGATGCTGTGTCGTCAGCACCTTGCGCGGTTCACCGCTGGCAACGATGGCTCCATCATGCAACAGCACCAAGCGGTCGCATGCCAAGGCCTGATTGAGATCGTGCAGCGCGATGACCTTGGTCACGGGCAAGGCACGAACCAGGGCCAGGATTGACAGCTGATGGCGGATGTCGAGGTGGTTGGTTGGCTCATCCAGCAACAGGATCTCGGGCGACTGTGCCAGGGCCCTGGCAATGTGCACACGCTGACGCTCACCACCCGACAGGGTATGCCAGAGCCTGTCACTGAGGCCGGCCATGTCAACCGCAACCAACGCCTGCTGCACGCAGGCATCATCTTCAGCCCGCCAAGGGCGCAACGGCGACAGGAAGGGAATCCTGCCGAGTTCCACGGCTTCACGCACCGTGATGCGTTCTGCGGTCTCTGCCTGCTGCTCGACCAGGGCCAACTGGCGAGCCCGGACTCTGGCCGATGTCCTGTCCATCGCCTGGCCATTCAACAGCACACGCCCTTTGCCAGGTTTCCTGAGCCCGGCGAGGCATTGCATCAGAGTGGACTTTCCTGATCCATTCGGGCCGATCAGACCAAGGCACTCCCCCGGCTGCAACCGCAACGACACATTGCGCAGGATCGGAGTGCCACGCACGGAAACCGAGAGATTTTCAGCTGCAAGCATCATCTACCGCGCCGTTCATGAGTTCATCGTCCGTAAGTTCGTCGTCCGCAAGTTCATCGTCCACGGGCTCGTCGTCCATGAACCAGAATGAGAGCAAAAGCCGGAGCCCCCACCAGCGCCGTGATCACACCAATCGGCAACACCTGCCCGGGCACGATCACTCTCGACAGCACATCGGCAACGACCAGGAAGACCGCCCCCGCCAGTGCGGTTGCCGGCACCAGCCGATCATGCCTTGTCCCGACCAGGAATCTCATTGCATGGGGGACGACAAGACCGACGAAACCGATGGAGCCAACCTTGGAAACCATCACCCCGACCATCACTGCCGTGACAGTGATCAGCAGCCCTCTCACCGGCCTGACCGCAATACCCAGCGAGGCGGCGCTGTCCGCCCCGAAGGTGAACGCATCAAGTGAGCGCCGATGCCAGAAACACACCGCGGCACCTGCCAGGGCAGCCAGGACCGTCGCCCCGACATCCTCCCAACGGGTGCCCGACAGGTTGCCCATCAACCAGAACATGATGCCGCGCGCCTGTTCCGCATTGGCGGTTCTGGCGATGATGAAGGCAGTCAACGCATTGAACAGCTGCGAGCCCGCTATGCCGGCCAGGATAATCGCTGCCGCCTGGGAGCCTCGCCCTGTGTCGGCCCGACCAGCGACGACCTGAGCCAGCAGGGCGACCAGGGCAAAAGCGACCAGCGCGCCGATGAGCGCACCCAATGACATCGAGATGGCCCCGGCCCCCAGTCCTGCCACGGTGACCACCACCGCGCCTGTCGAAGCCCCCGCAGAGAGCCCCATCAGATAAGGATCGGCCAGAGGGTTGCGCAGCAGTGCCTGCAGTACCACTCCCGTCAGCGCCAGCCCTGCCCCGCAGGCAGCCGCCACGATGGCCCGGCTCAGCCGGTAGCTCCAGATGATGCCTTCATCGATGCGGTTCACTGGATATCCGGCATCCCAGAGCCGATTGGCAACGGTCTCCATCACTACCGACAGGGGAATGCGTGTCTCGCCGATAGCGGTACCGAACAGGATCGCCGCCAGCAACATCCATGGCGACAGCCAGAGCCACAGATGCCCTCGACGGAATGCCTGGGGAGAGCCCACGTCACTCATGTGCATGGTTCATGTGTAAAAAGTTCATTTCCGCGAGCGCCTGAGACAAGCTATCGAGTCCGTGAATCGTGCGCATCGTCGCGCTCATGGCATGCGCATCCATGGTCACGATGCGCCCTTCACGCACGGCCGTCATCTGGCTGGTCACCGGGTCATTACGCAGGAAATCCAGCTTCTGTGCCGCATCATCTGCGGGATAACGCCGCCGATCCATATCCGCAATGACGATGACATCCGGATCCGCCTTGGCGATGCTTTCCCAGCCGACGCCAGGCCATTCTTCATTGGATGAAACCACATTCTCGATGCCCAGCTTCTGCATCATGTAGCCCGGTGCACCAAGGCGCCCGGCAACGAAGGGGTCGCTATCCAGATCGGCTGAAGAGAACCAGAAGACAGCCGACAGATCATCAGGCAGGTCGAGGGCCTTGGCTCGGGCAATGGCCTCGTTTTCCTGGGTTTGGAGGGAGCTCACCAACGCTTGGCCCGCGTCCTTAACATCAAAGATGGCAGCGAGTTCGCGAATGCCCTTGTAGATCGATTCGGTGGCGAAGGCCGCTGTGCGGATACCATCGCCGCCGGTCGAGTTGTCTTTCGTGTCACAGTCAACCGGCATGACATAGGATGCAATGCCAAGGTCGTGGAACATCTCTCGCGTGCCCACGCTTCCCGTATCGCCCACATGCCATTCATATTGTGCGGCCACCAGGTCAGGCCGCTTGCCGACCACGGATTCAAAACTGGGATCATTATCAGCAAGCCGCTCGATCCCCGCGTTCACTTGCTCAAACTCCGGCAGTACCGGGTTGAACCACACCGAAGTGCCCACCACCCGGGAGGCAAGCCCCAGGGAATACAGCACCTCGGTCGCCGATTGGCCAATGGATACGACGCGTTCAGGTGCTCTGTCGAAAGTGACATCCTGACCGCAGTTCGTCAGCGTCAAAGGATAATCAGTGGCATGGCTGGCAGCTTGGGAATCGTCAACTGAAGAGTCGCCGACAGAAGAGCCGTCAACTGAAGAGTCACCAACAAAAGCGCCATCGGCCGAAAGATCGTGAGTCGAAAGATCGTGAGTCGAAAGATCGTGAGTCGAAAGATCGTGCGAAGTCTCGGCATAACCCGAGAACGTCGCAAGGCCTGCGCTGAGCGCGCAGGACGCAAGTAGGATATGTTTCATCTGCCCTTCTCCGGAACACCCCGTCCGGTTGTCGTTGCACGTGGGATTGCACTTGAAGTCGGCAGGTCTCCTGACTGACGGATCGACACTTGCTTCACCTTCCCGGGCTAGATTCCCAGTGGTGCGCCGAAGCAAGTTCACCGCCTACAGTTGCGGGGGCAGTTCCGGTTACCGAGCAAGGCTCGGCACGGATTCCCTTTTCATTCCCGAAGGAAACCGACGAAGCCGAGGCTGCTGCAAAGGTAGCGAGCAACGATCAGGCAAGGCGAAATCAGACGAAGAAGCGCAATTTACGAGATGTAAATGAGCATTTTGAGGAGGATTTCAACACTGCATGATCGAGCGTAGTAGTTTGCCAGCAGTCTCACTGTCCATCATGCCGTAGATATGTTGCCAATGCTACTGAGCATCCCTAATGCGATGTTGCATCGCATTCACTGTGCGCAGGACTTCCTCTTGGCGGGTGCTCCAGTCATCGGCATGCATGCCCAGATAGGCTTCCCGGGCGTCCCTGAGCAGCGCAGCATGCTCAACAGGCAAACGGGGCTCGGCCCAGCTGGCGGCTGCGTCCTTGGTGACGAAATCCCCCTCCGTCAATGTTCGCCACATACGCGCCAGGGTGAGCAGCACATTGCGCTCGTCCCCTTGCAGGGAAGCCAGCAAGTCAGGCAGAAGATCGCCTATTGCGCGGCGTATATCGGCTGGTGGGATAAGCGGGAGCAGCTCGGAAGCACTGGGGCCGAACAGCGGTTTCGCTTCCTGCCGTGCCTGAGCAAGAACGAGAGTAAGCTCTGGATCTTCGGCAGGCTGAGGTATTGCGCCACGCTCAAACTCATGGCGCAGCCATTCACCGTAGATGAACTCACAGCGGGCGGGATAGATATCAGCGACAAGCTGAGTGCGAAGAAAGATCATCAATTCGACAGGGCGAAGGGAGCTATCACGCGCCGGATGTCCCGAAATTCCCATCAGTGCTGTCGTCAGGCTCAGGCGCGTTTCCGAATCCAGCGGCTCGTCAATGACAACCAGCACATCGACATCACTCGAAGGCTGCAGCCCACCAGCGACAGCAGACCCATGCAGGTATGCCGCCACCAGGGAATCCGCCAATAATTCACGGATGACATGCAGCACGTTATCGACTTCAGCGGGAATCATCACGCCCCCTTTTTATCTGGATACCACCACCACCCCGGGCTCGTTATCTCGCAAGCATGACACCAGCCATCTGAGTATTTATTCGGCGCTTCCTCTAAACTCAAGGCGTTTTCTGTATACAACGATTTTATGTACAACAAAAGGGAGCACAATGTCCTCACCGTTCTCGGGTCTACGGGGCCCTCTCACCGCAGCGATCTTCCTCGCCAGTCTACTGCCTATCCCTTCCCTGGCGAACGATGCCTCCTCTTCAACAGAGGTCAAGGTGTTCATTGCCAGCATGTTCGAGATCGGGGAAAACACGGGTGATCGTGCGGGAGAATTCCAGCACTGGTACGAGCATTATTGGCAGGATGCACAACCGGTGGCTGTCAGAGGAGCCACTCACGAACTCTACTGCAATGATGATGGCGTCTGTGGCTCTGTACTCGGCATGGGCAAGGTAGCTTCATCATCATCCATGCAGGCGATTCTGCTCGACCCTCGCTACGACTTCAGCGATACCTATTTCATTCTTAGTGGTGTGGCGGGAACCCCGCCCTCTCAAGGCACCATCGGCATGGTCAGTTGGGCCACCTGGCTGGTGGACTACGATCTCGGCCACCGTTGGGCAGCAGATGAAGGCGAACCCGGCGCTCCAACGTTCATGCCCCGCAAGGGTTATGAGGACATTCGTGTCTATCAACTGAACCCGCAACTGGTAGAACAAGCCATGGTGCTGAGTGAAGACACTCCGTTGCAGGACTCCGAGTCCGCCCAGCAATACCGTGAACGCTATCCCGACAAGAGCGCCCAGCGGACCCCCTTTGTCAGAACCGGTACGCACATGACAGGAGATACCTTCTTTCATGGGCCCGGCTTGTCACAGGAAGCCCAATACATGACCGAGCTCTATGGTGCCGATGACTATGTGATTACCGAGATGGAGGCTGCTGCCATCACCCAGGTCATTGATCGACTGTGGGGGACCGATCGCATCCTTAGCTTGCGTGGCGCGGTGAACTTTGACCAAGGCAACCCCAATGAAACCACACAGGAACACCTGGATCCCGCTCCGGGCAATACTGCAGGGGGGTTCGCCGAAACCGTTGCCAACATAGAATTGGTTGGCTCTCGGGTAGTGGATGAGATCGTCAGCCACTGGGATGACTGGCAATCCGGTGTACCGATGACTCCCTGAACACAAGCACCGCCTGCGAATCGAAGGCGGTGCACTCCTGCAACCATACTACTCTGCCAGCAAGCTCCGCCTATCTGAACGAGTATCCTGCGGCACCGAAGTGCATGTCACCCGAAAAACCTGCCAGGTGCAATTCCAGCGGGGCTCTGCTACTTGGGCTGGCAAAGTCTCTCGCACTAATAACTTCGCTTGTGGAAGCCAACATTCTTGACGGAGGTTAAGAAACGCCAGATTGGAAATCTTGAACACCCAGTGCTCTTTAAATAAAACGCTTTAAACAAAAACGCTTCTCATGAGAACATTTAACATAAAAAACAAGAAAGTTATATCGATAAGGCATAACGCCTATGCCACTGAAGATGCATGCAAAACCTCTCTTAAAAAAAATATCTGGATTTTCAATGACTACCATTTCAAGAGTATGAAAAACATTTTATCCACTTGATTTTTCTTTCTTTATATACCCAATGACATATAAAAAACTACCTCATTAGGAATGCGCGATTTGGTTAAGTTTTCTCCTATACTGTCTCGCTGAGGAAACCTCACTTTGTAGATTTCCTTGATACGTCAACATCCGACGACTCGCACAAGTCAGGGAGGCTCGCGTGTTATCTTCCATACCGTCTCGATCCATGGCTGTACCTCGGCCTGGCCATATGGCTGCCACTCTAACCGCCACGCTGACAGCAGCGACTCTGGCATTTTCCACTCCATCAATCGCTCAAGACGATGCTTCTGGAAATGCACCTCAGACTGACAAGCCCAACATCCTGGTGCTCTGGGGTGATGATATCGGTCAGTCCAACATCTCGGCCTATACCCATGGCCTGATGGGCTACCAGACCCCCAACATCGACCGTATTGCTGACGAAGGCATGATGTTCACCGACTATTACGGCGAGCAATCCTGTACCGCTGGGCGCTCATCGTTCATCACTGGCCAGAGCGTGTTCCGCACAGGCCTGTCCAAGGTCGGTATGCCAGGTGCCAAGGAAGGCCTTAGCATCGAGGATCCGACCATTGCCGGCCTGCTCAAGGCGGAAGGCTATGCCACTGGCCAGTTCGGCAAGAACCATCTGGGGGATCGTGACGAGCACCTGCCTACCAATAACGGTTTCGACGAGTTCTTCGGCAACCTTTACCACCTCAATGCCGAGGAAGAGCCCGAATTACCGGACTACCCTGGCGACATGGTCCTGGCGGATGGGCGTACCTTCCGTGAAGCCTTCGGCCCACGTGGCGTGATCAAGTCCACAGCCGACGGCGAGATCGAGGATACCGGCCCGCTGACCCGCAAGCGTATGGAAACCATCGATGACGAAACCTCTGCGGCCGCATTGGACTTCATCGAGCGCAAGACCGAGGAAGGCACCCCTTGGTTCGTCTGGTGGAACGCCACTCGCATGCACTTCCGTACCCACGTCAAGGATGAGCTGCGTGGTCAGTCCGGCCAGAACGAATATGCCGATGGCATGATGGAGCACGACGCTCATGTCGGCCTGTTCCTGGACAAGCTGGATGAGCTGGGTATTGCCGACAATACCATCCTGTTCTACTCCACCGACAACGGCCCGCATATGAACAGCTGGCCGGATGCGGGTATGACACCGTTCCGTGGCGAGAAGAACACCAACTGGGAAGGTGGCTGGCGGGTACCGGCCATGGTGCGCTGGCCGGGCCATATCGAGGAAGGCAGCATTTCCAACCAGATCATGCACCATATGGATTGGACACCGACCTTCCTTGCCGCTGCAGGTCATGATGGCATCAAGGAAGAACTGATGGAGGGGGGCTATGAGGCCATCGGTCGTGAGTACAAGGTCCACTTGGACGGTTACAACTTCCTGCCCTACCTGACAGGCGAAACTGAAGAATCTCCGCGTCATGAGATCTTCTACTTCTCTGATGATGGCGACCTGACCGCCCTGCGCTACGATGACTGGAAGCTGATTTTCATGGAGCAGCGTGCAGCAGGTACTTTGCAGGTCTGGATGAACCCCTTCACTCCGCTGCGCGTGCCGTTGATGTTCAACCTGCGCCGCGATCCTTATGAGCGGGCTCAGATCACCTCCAACACCTACTATGACTGGATGATGAATCATGCCTTCTTCATGGTTCCTGCCCAGGCCTATGTGGCCAAATTCCTAGAAACGTTCAAGGAGTTTCCGCCACGCATGAAAGCGGCTAGCTTCAGCCTGGACAAGGTGATAGATACCTTAGGCCAGCCTGCTACAGGCAATTAACGACCTATCCACTGGCTGTCCTCCTTCGGGAGGGCAGCCTTGGGCGTTTTTCCGGGTCGGACTTTCTATTGTCGACTTCTTAAGGAAAGGACACCATGAAGACCATACCCTCCCCAGGCATCATCGCCGCTAGTCTGGGCCTGGCCGCGACCCTCTCCGCCCCTCTGGCCTTGGCCGAGCCACTTGAATCCTGGAACGACAGCGCCAGCAAGAAAGCCATCATCGAATTCGTCGAAAACGTCACAGACCCCGACAGCGATGACTTCGTGCCTGAAGAGCAGCGCATTGCTGTATTCGACAATGACGGCACGCTATGGACCGAGCAACCCATGTACTTCCAGTTGGCCTATGCCCTGGACCGTGCCGCCACAGCAGATGAATCCCGACTCGATACAGAGATCAAGAAAGCAGCGGCCAATGGCGACATAGCCCCGGCAATGGCCGCTGGCATGGAAGGGCTCGCTGAAGTCATTGCCATTTCTCACGCGGATATCAGTGTGGATGACTTCCAGACCGATGTACGTGACTGGTTGGCCAACGCCAGACACCCCGACACAGATATGGCTTATACCGACATGATTTTCCAGCCGATGCTGGAACTGCTCGACTACCTGCGTGATGAAGACTTCGATACCTATATCGTTTCTGGAGGCGGTGTCCACTTCATGCGCGCCTTTGCCACCGAGGCCTATGGCATTGCACCACAGAACATCATCGGCAGCAGAGGCAGCGTCGAGCTGGTAGATGAAGATGGCACGCTGACCTTGATGAAGCGCGCCGGCATCGACTATGTCGACGATGGCCCGGGTAAACCCGTCGCCATCGATGAGAAGATCGGCCTACGCCCGATCATGGCCGTCGGCAACTCCGATGGCGATGTACCCATGCTGACCTGGTCCACGCAAGGCGATGGTCCTCGTCTTGGCGTGCTGGTGCATCACACCGATGGTAAGCGAGAAGTCGCCTATGATCGCGACAGTCACTTCGGCAAGCTCGATAAGGGACTGGACGAAGCAGCGGACCGGGGCTGGGTGCTGGTCGACATGGCCAACGACTGGTCGGCTGTCTACCCGGAGGCACAATGACGACTCATGACGATATTCGCGCCGATATCCAGGGCCTGGAAGCAGCCGTTGGCGAATCCATCATCGGCCAGCGCGATGTTATTCGGCGCCTGATCATTGGCCTGCTGGCCAATGGCAACCTGTTGATCGAAGGTCTTCCTGGGTTGGCCAAGACACGCGCCATCAAGGCCCTGTCGAGACACCTGGAGGCGGATTTCAGCCGTATTCAGTTCACTCCCGATCTCCTCCCTTCGGACGTGACAGGCAGCGAGATCTATCACCAGGGCCAGGATGGCCCGCAGTTCCGTTTCCAACCAGGGCCGCTGTTTGCCAATCTGGTATTGGCCGACGAGATCAACCGAGCCCCTGCCAAGGTGCAATCGGCACTGCTCGAAGCCATGGAAGAACGCCAGGTGACGGTTGCCGGGACAACGCACCCCATGCCGGAGCTGTTCATGGTGCTGGCGACCCAGAACCCCATCGAGCAGGAAGGCACTTACCCGCTGCCTGAAGCCCAGATGGACCGCTTCCTGATGCACGTACTGATCGACTACCCCAGCGTGGAGGAGGAAGTGGAAGTGATTCGCCTGGTGCGGCGCGAGGAAGTGACCAGTGCCATGCGCGCAGCTCAATCCATGGATGCCTCAGCACAAGATGGCGAAGCCTCTCTGCCGCAGCCGGTAAGAATTTCCCAGGCATCGGTCTTCGCTGCACGCAGGGAAATCGCCAACCTGCATGTCAGTGATCCAGTCGAGCGCTACATGGCCGACCTGATCGAAGCGACACGCACCCCTGCAGCGTTGTCCGAGGACCTGGGACGCTGGATCGAACTGGGCGCCAGTCCTCGTGCCTCCCTGGCACTGGATCGCTGCGGACGCACCCATGCCTGGCTCGGCGGTCGTGATTATCTGGATCCAGAGGATGTTCAGGCCATTGCCCATGATGTGTTGCGCCACCGCATCGGCCTGAGCTTCGAAGCTCAGGGAGACGGTATCAGTGCCGATGATGCCATCAAGGAACTGATCCGCCTGGTTGCTCTACCCTGAAGACCCGGACACAGGATACGTCTGATGCATGCCGCCACCGCTCGTCTGCGTACAGCAACCCTGAGCCATGGACGGGGACAGGGAAGCCAGTCCAGTGCGCCCTCCCCGGACCACAGGGTGCATGTGGATCTTGCCTATCTGCAGTCTCTCGAGCCACAAGGTTCCAAGCTGCGACTGTTACCGCGCCAGCCTGCCCGCAGTGTGCTCAATGGACGCCATGGCTCACGCTTGAGAGGAAGAGGGCTCGATTTTCTCGAGCTGCGCAATTACTTGCCGTCGGATGATGTGCGCAGCATCGACTGGCATGTCACCGCGCGCACCGGTGTTCCGCATGTGCGGGTATTCACTGAAGAGCGTGACCGTCCCACTCTGCTGGTCATCGACCAGCGCATGTCGATGTTCTTTGGTTCTCGACATGCCATGAAATCCGTCACGGCTGCCGAAGCCGCCGCTCTGCTGGGCTTCGCTGTCCTCGCTCAGAATGATCGCATCGGCGGCATCGTCATTCGTGATGATGGCCTCGACGAAGTTCGTCCCAAGCGATCCCGCGCCACACTGATGCGCTTGTTCAAGCACCTCGCCGAGGCCAATGGTGCACTGCATGCCGAACGCCCAGCGCCGGCTCCCACTTCGCTGGATGCCATACTCACATCGGTTTCACACCTTGCCAAGCGCGATCACCTGATCGTGATATTGAGCGATTTCGATGTCATAGGGCCACGCAGTGAAGCCTTGCTCAGCGTGCTTTGTCGTCACAACAATGTGGTGCTGGCACCGGTCAGCGATCCCTTGTCCGAGTCACTGCCCCATGACTTGCGTCGGGTGGTCAGTGATGGGCAGCTACAGGCCACACTGGACACGTCCGACAAACAGGTTCACCACGCTCTGCAAACCGTCTCCGATCAACGTCAGGAGATATTGGCTGGCTGGCAACGCCGATTCGGCATGATCTTGGCGCCACTTTCTGCAGGCGAGCCTGCGCTTCCACAGCTGCGCAAGCTGCTCGGCCTGGCCAGCCGGGGCAGGAGGTCATCGTCATGAGCATGGAAGCCGCTAGCGATAATGCTCAGCGCGAAGCCCCGTTGATGCTATCGCAGCTGATCGATCAGCTGTCCCCACCACCAGAGCCCTCTCCGGTGCCTTGGCTACCCCAGACCTGGGGCTGGGCGGTACTGGCCGCTATCCTTGCTCTGGTTCTGCTGTGGTTTGCCCTGCGCCGCTGGAAACGCTGGCGCAGCAACACTTATCGTCGCGAGGCCCTGCGCGAACTTGATCGACGCCTTGCACAAGGGGAAGGCCTGCCGGCAGTGGCCGATATACTGAGGCGGACAGCGCTGGCCGCCTGGCCACGGGATCAGGTCGCAGCATTGCGCGGAGAAGCCTGGATTGCCTTTCTAGACCGTCACTTCCCGACGCCTCAGCACGGCCGCTTCAACGGACCTCTCGGCATTGCCCTGATCAACGCCCCCTACCGCCCAGGCCATGACAGTGAAGCGTTGGACCAACTTGCAGCCCTGGCCCGTCACTGGATTCAACATCACACCACTAATAGACAACCATCAGCAATCGACCACCATCAAGCAACCACCATCAAGCAACCACCAGCAACCATCAGCAACCATCAGGAGCAGCGTCAATGATTGAACTGGCGAGCCCCCTGGCATTGGTGTTGCTGCCGCTCCCCTTGCTGGTCATGTGGTTGATGCCAGCCCACCGCGAACGGCTCACCGCCATGCGCTTGCCGTTCTTTGAACGCTTCGTCGAAGCTGCTGGGATCACGCCTGCTGCCGGGGCAGCGGTACCACAGCGCAGCCGAGTCATGCTGGTAGCTGGCGTACTGATATGGGGACTGATCGTGCTGGCACTGGCACGCCCCGAACAGATCAGCCCCCCGATCCGCTGGGACAGTGCTGCCCGCGACCTGATCATGGCCGTGGATATTTCCGGCTCCATGGACGAGAAGGATTTTCCTTCCGCTAGCGGCCAGCCGATTCAGCGCCTGGCCGGAGTCAAGGAAGTCATTTCCGATTTCTTCGACTCTCGGGAAGGGGAACGCCTGGCCCTGATCGTGTTCGGCACCAAGGCCTTTGTTCAGGCGCCTCTGACGGAAGACCTCGACACGCTTCAAGAATTGCTGGATGGCACAGAGGTCGGTATGGCAGGTCCGCATACGGCCCTGGGCGATGCCATCGGCTTGTCCATTCGCCAGTTCGAGACCAGCCAGGTGGAACAGCGCCTATTGATTCTGCTCAGTGATGGTTCCGATACCGGAAGCCGCATGAGCCCGATCAATGCCGCAGAAATTGCGGCACAACGCGGTGTTCGCATCATCACCATCGGCGTGGGTGATCCTCAGGGAGAAGGTGAGAACCGTGTTGATCTCGATACCCTGAAAGCTATCGCGCAGCGCACTGGCGGCGCCTTCTTCACAGCCTCTGACCAGAACGCCCTGGCCCAGGTCTACGCACGTATCGATGAGCTGGCCCCGCGCAAGACAGCCAGCCAGAGCTATCGCCAGCACCGCTCCCTGGCTCACTGGCCCATGGGTGCTGCCGCTATCCTTACTTTGCTGGTGTTGTCATTCCAGATGTGGCGTCATCGTTCTCTTCAGCACTCTCTTCAAACTACGGACCAACGTACTGCCCAAGCTACGGAGCAACCTACAGAACAACATACAGAACAACGTACTGAGCACCGACGGAGGGCCGCATCATGAATACCTTCTTCGATGCGCTTTCCGCCCTGCATTTCCTGCGCCCTGCGTGGATGCTGCTGTTGCCGGTCATTGTGGTCTTCTGGTGGTGGTGGCGCCGCCACCGACAAGCTGGCACAGGACCGACACCGCATATCGCCGAACATCTCGAAAAGGCTATGCGCATCGGTACCCAACAGCGCCGATGGATCACCCCGGTAGATACCCTCAGCTTGATGCTGATACTGCTGGTGACAGGAGCCGCAGGGCCCAGCTGGAGCCGTATGCCCAATCCACTGATCGCCCAGACGGCTCCCCTGGTGGTGGTGGTCGAAGTCGACCAGGGCATGCTGGCCCAGGATGTGCCACCCAACCGCCTGGAACGGGCCAAGCACAAGATCTCCGACCTCCTGGCTACCCGTAGCGGCGCCGATACAGCCCTGATTGCCTACTCAGGGTCCGCACATCTGGTGGTACCACTGACCAATGACCCTGAACTGATCAAGCCCTATCTCGAAGGTCTGACGCCAGACGTCATGCCTCAGGCTGGTGATGGTGCTGCAAGTGATGCGCTGACACTCGCCCAGGAGCAACTGGCCAAGCGAGAGGAGCCTGGCGCCATCCTGTTCGTGACCGATGGACTGAGCTCAGCAGACCGCGATGCCTTCAGCCAACAGCAAGACACTACCCTGGCCTTTCTGGTCATGGCACCAGGCAATGTCGGCACACCGGTGATCGATGCCGTAGATGCAGAACGAGTCGCGGTCAGCGCTGATGAGCGGGATATTCAGCGCCTGGAACGCCTGCTGGCTGCCGCTCACCGCCGCGCACTGCTCAATGATGATCGACTGGCCTGGGAAGACCGCGGCATGTGGCTGGCTTGGCCCGCAGCACTGCTGGCACTGTTGTGGTTTCGACGTGGCTGGGGGCTTGGGACGCCGTCGTTGCTGGCATGTCTCCTGTTGCTACCTTGGCCTGCCACCCTTCCCCAGGCGATGGCCCAGAATCAGGTCGCGATTCGAGCACAAGCCAGCGATGAGTCCCACACGGGGCTCAGGCAATGGCTGGTCGATGCTTTTCTCACCCCCGATCAGCAAGGTCGCTGGTGGGTGGAACATCGTCGTTATGCGCAAGCCGCTAGCCATTTTCAGGATCCTGCCTGGCAGGGTTATGCCATGTACCGGGATGGTCAGTATGACGCTGCTGCCGAACTGCTCGGCCGACTGGACAGTGCAGACGCTGCCTTTACCCAAGGCCTGGCACTGATCAGAGGACATCAATATCGCCCTGCAGTGCAGGCGTTCGAGAAGGTACTCAGCATCGACCCCGATTATCCTCAAGGCGAACGCAACCTCGAGCTGGCCAAACGCATCCTCACCTATGTGGAAGAGTCCAGGGAACAATCAGACACCGGACAGGATGATGCTGACGATGTCACCTTCGACAACGAGGAAAACCGTGGGCAGGATACACAGGTCACCACCAAGGATGGAGAAGGCATGCTGACCGCCGAGCAATGGATATCGACTCTGAACAGCAATACTTCCGACTATCTGCGCCAGCGCTTTGCTGTGGAAGCCCGCCAGGAGACAACGCCATGAGGCTGTCGAGTGGCTTCCTGATCATCCTGCTGTGCAGCTGCCCGTTGCTCTTTCCTCCGACAGCACTGGCCCAGGCCGCCCCGTCATCCCAACCAGACACCACTGCAGAACCTGTACCGCAGGTCAGCGCTAGCGTGACCCCGCAACAGGTCGCTCCAGGACAAAGTGCACGTTTGCGCATCACCGTACTGGTGCCGACCTATATGCCCAAACCGGTCGCGTTTCCTTCACTGGACATGGCCAATCTGCAAGTGGCATTGCCCGAGCGTTCCACTACCCCCACCAGCGAGCGCATCGATGGCCAGACCTGGTCTGGCGTTACCCGCAGCTATCAGTTGACGCCACTCGCCCCCGGAAACTTTGTCTTGAACCGTGAGCCGCTTGAAGTGACCTATAGCAACTCCGAAGATGGCACGCCCATTGCCAGGCAGCTGAATCTCCCCGCATTGTCTTTGACCTCCACAGTGCCGGAGGCCGCTCAGGACCTTGATCCTTATGTCGCCGCCACGGCTCTGCATCTGGAGCAGACTCTGAATATTGTGCATGCAGATACCGCTCGTGCAGATACAACTCCTGCAGATACAACTCCTGCAGATACAACTCAGGATAAAACCAAGAACGATGGCAGGACAGAAGACTCAGCCACTTCCACCAGCACTTCGTCAGCCTCTGCTGCCGATGGCAAGCAGCCAATTCAATTGCAAAGCGGTGACAGTTTGCGCCGAGAGATCAGTATCACCCTGGAAGGAGGCAGTGCTCTCTTGATTCCTGCTCTGCTGGAAGACACAGCCCCCGTGGGCCTGGGAGCCTATCCCGAATCCCCCAAGGTGGACATGAACGCCAATGGTGGTACTCGCCGGGAAGCCATCACTTATGTTGCGGAAGGGGTCTCGGAAGGAGAGCTGCCTGCTATTCGCCTGCGCTGGTTCAACCTTCAGAGCGGTACGATCGAAGAAGCCTCTGTTCCTTCTGTGCATGTCAGTGCCGAAGGCTCTCCGCTGGACCAACTGCGTCATCAGAGTGTCGCGTGGAAAAGCATCATACTGAGCACGATCGCGGGCCTGGTTGCTCTGTCGCTGAGTCTGTGGATCCTCATTCGGGCATGGCGATACTGGGGACGCACCTATTGGCATGCTCTGCTCAGAAGCTGGCAGAAGACCCACCTCCCGCCCCTCAATCCTGCTGGGCGCTCTCCCCTGTTTCTGCTGGCGATCGCCCTGGCATTCAGCATGCTGGTGCAGAGCCCTGGCGTCATGGCACAAGACACCACCAAGACGGGGAAAAGCGTTCAGGCGGAGGAAGCTACCAAGCCCCCCCATGGCCAGCTACCTGAATATGCTTCCAATGCCGCGGGTTACGCGCCGGATGGCAGCTGCGCCAGTTGTCACCAGGCCGAAGCCGAAGCCTGGAAGGACTCAGACCATGGCTGGTCCATGCGTGAGGCAACAGAGGAAAATGTGCTGGGTGACTTCGAGGATGCCAGCTTCGAGGACGGCCCGGTCAAGGCGCGCTTTTTCCATGATGACGAAGGCTTCAAGGCCACCCTTGAAGGACCGGACGACCCCGCAAAGACCTATCGCATCCGTTATACCTTCGGTTATTCCCCTCTTCAGCAATATCTAGTCGCGCTTCCCGGCGGTAAGTTGCAGGGGCTGACCATCGCCTGGGACTCTCGTCCCGAGGATCAGGGAGGCCAGCGCTGGTTCTCGCTATATCCCGGACAAGCCTTCACCCCGGATGATCCTCTGCACTGGCGTGGGCGTTACCAGAACTGGAATGCCATGTGCGCCGATTGCCATTCGACCAACCTGCAGAAGAACTACGACGAAGCCTCAGATACCTTCGCGACGACCTGGAACGAACAGAACGTCGGCTGCCAAAGCTGTCATGGACCTGCTCAATCCCATCTGGACTGGGCCAATGGTGTGAAGAACGATCCAGCCGTAGAAGCTGAGACAAGAGAAGCTGGGACAAAAGAAGCTGAAACAGGAAAAGCCGGGACAGGAGAAGATGCACCAAGCACCGAAGACATGGGACTTGCGGTGGATCTGAAAAACACCAAGGGGCCTGCGCTGGTCGAGCAATGTGCCACCTGCCATAGTCGCCGCCAGATGCTCGGCGTTGGCCCGGGACCAGGTCATGGCAAGCCGCTCACCGATATCGCACTGCCCAGCCTGCTGAGCGAAGGACTCTACCATGCCGACGGCCAGATTCAGGGCGAAGTCTATGTCTACGGCTCCTTTGTCCAGAGCCGGATGTATGAAGCAGGTGTCGCCTGCAGCGATTGTCACGATCCCCACACCACCAGGATACGTATTAAGGGCAATGGTCTATGTACCCAATGCCATAACCTGGCACCTCCAGCGCGCTTCCCAACACTGAAGCCGGGGGACTACGACAATCCGGACCACTATCATCACGAACGTGGCTCCGAAGGAGCTCAATGCGTCAATTGCCACATGCCGGAAACCACCTACATGGTGGTAGACCCGCGTCGCGATCACAGTTTCCGCGTGCCTCGCCCGGACCTCAATGACAAGACCAGCAGCCCAGATGCCTGCACCAGCTGCCATCAGGACCAGTCCCCGGCTCAAGCTGCCAGCTCCATTCAGCAATGGTTCGGAGAACTGTCCCGTGCCAACACCACATCACATTACGGAGTCACTCTCCAGGCTGCCCGCCAGGGAGACCCCGAGGCGTTGGATGGGCTCGTTACGCTGAGCCAGGACACCGACACGCCAGACATCGTCCGAGCCACTGCCGTCGATGCTCTGGCCTCCTATGGCACTCCGGCCATTCCAACGCTGGAACAGGCATTGAAGGATGATTCCAGCCTGGTACGTGCAGCGGCGATCCCCCCTTTCGCCCAGGCACCGGATGAAGCGCGTGTCGAGCTGTTGTTGCCATTGGTCGATGACCCTCGCCTGGCGGTGCGCGATGAAGCGATCAAGGCTCTGGCAGGCACATCGATGATGCTGATTCCCGAGGCACAACGTGAAGCGGTCGTCGAGGCACGTAACGATTATGAACGGCGCCTTCGAGAAAACGCCGACTTGCCCGGCAATCGACTCAACCTGGCAGTCCTGCTGGAGCGTACCCGTCGTCGGGACGAGGCTGCGGAACAGTATCGTGCCGCACTCAAGCTCGATCCCTATTTCCTGCCGGCGCGTGTCAACCTGGCAACGCTTCTGAGCCGCAGCGACGACAATGAAGGCGCACGGACAACACTGCGCGAAGGGGTCGCACTGGAGGAAATGCCCAAGCCGGACCGTGGTCACCTAGCATATCTGCTGGCGCTGGGACTGGCAGAGCAGGGCCAGAGAGAAGAAGCACTGGAATGGTTGGATAAAGCTGCCAAGTGGCGTCCCAACCATGCCAGGACCTACTACAATCAAGGACTACTACTGGATCGCCTGGGACGCAAGGACGAGGCGCTTTCGGCCCTTGAAACTGGCCTGGCTCATGCTCCCGATGACCCGGACCTGCTTTATGCCCTGGTCTACCTGCACGCCACCCTGGGCCACATCCCCCAGGCATTGGAGGCACTGGCCCAGCTACGCCAGCAACGCCCAGACGATCCACGACTCCAGCGCCTGGAAGGTCAGCTTCGGGGACAGTGATAGCTTTCTACAGGAATTCAGTGGGGTAGCGTGAATAGCTATCTATAAGAAGGATCGAATAGCTACCTATAAGAGGGATAGAGAGGATCCATTGTCGTCGAACCTGACGCCGAACTATGTTGTTCATACCAGCAGTCTTCTTAGCGAACAGAAGGAGCACGACGAGTCATGAGCGATCAGGCAAATCCATCTCAATGCCCTTTCCATGCGGGTGCGACCGCAGGAGGCGGTACCACGAACCAGGACTGGTGGCCTAACCAGCTGCGTCTTGACCTTCTGCACCAGCACTCTGCCAAGTCCAACCCCATGGACGAGGATTTCAACTATGCAGAAGCCTTCAACAACCTCGACCTCGAGGCAGTGAAGGCTGATCTGCGTGCCTTGATGACCGATTCCCAGGACTGGTGGCCTGCGGACTTCGGCCACTATGGGCCTCAATTCATTCGCATGGCCTGGCATGCTGCCGGCACCTACCGCACCTTCGATGGCCGTGGCGGTGCACGCCGTGGGCAACAGCGCTTTGCACCACTCAACTCCTGGCCAGACAACGTCAACATCGACAAATCCCGCCGCCTGCTGTGGCCCATCAAGCAGAAGTACGGTCGGGCGCTTTCCTGGGGCGACCTGTTGATTCTGACCGGCAATGTCGCGCTGGAATCCATGGGCTTCAAGACCTTTGGCTTTGCTGGCGGCCGTGAGGACACCTGGGAGCCGGATCAGGATGTCTACTGGGGTTCGGAAACCACCTGGCTGGGTAGCGACAAACGTATTTCAGGTGGTGACGATCGTGATCTGGAGAAACCCCTTGGGGCAACCCATATGGGGCTGATCTACGTCAACCCGGAAGGCCCGGAAGGCAATCCCGACCCTGTCATCGCGGCCAAGGACATTCGTGAGACCTTCGCGCGCATGGCGATGGACGACGAGGAAACCGTCGCGCTGATCGCCGGTGGCCATACCTTCGGCAAGACACATGGCGCCGCTCCCGACAGTCATGTGGGGCCTGCTCCGGAATCTGCCGGCCTTGAAGAACAGGGGCTTGGCTGGGGCAGTACATTTGGCTCCGGCAGCGGCAGGGATGCCATTACCAGTGGCCTGGAAGTCACCTGGACACAGACCCCGACCCAGTGGAGCCACTACTTCTTCGAGAACCTGTTCAAGTACGAGTGGGAACTGACCAAGAGCCCTGGCGGAGCATGGCAGTGGCAGGCCAAGGGAGCCGATGCCATCATTCCGGACCCCCAGGATCCCTCCAAGAAGCGCATCCCGACCATGCTGACGACCGACCTGTCACTGCGCATGGACCCGATTTACGAGAAGATCTCACGCCGCTTCATGGAACACCCGGATGAGCTCGCCGATGCTTTTGCCCGCGCTTGGTTCAAGCTGACCCATCGCGACATGGGCCCACGCTCTCGCTATCTTGGTCCGGAAGTTCCGGACGAAGAACTGATCTGGCAGGACCCGGTGCCTGCCGTGGATCACGAACTGGTCGATGATCAGGATATCGCGGCACTGAAGCGTCAGGTGCTGGACTCCGGCCCGTCGGTTTCCGAACTGGTATCCACTGCCTGGGCTTCTGCTTCCACCTTCCGTGGCTCGGACCTGCGCGGAGGCGCCAACGGCGCACGCATCCGCCTGGCACCACAGAAGCACTGGGAAGCCAACCAGCCCGATCAACTGGCCAAGGTACTGAAAGTGCTTGAAGGCATTCAGGGCGAATTCAATGCCACGCATGCCGGAGGCAAACAGATCTCGTTGGCCGACCTGATCGTGCTGGCAGGCTGTGCCGGTGTCGAACAGGCTGCCAGAAATGCCGGACATGACATCACCGTGCCTTTCTCCCCTGGCCGTACGGATGCTACGGAGGAGCAGACCGACAGCGAAGCCTTCGAAGTACTCGAACCGTTCTATGATGGTTTCCGCAACTACATTCAGGACGGTATCCTGGAGCAGTCAGACGCCAAGGGCGAGCAGTTGCTGATCGACAAGGCCCAGTTGCTGACCCTGACAGCCCCGGAAATGACCGTGCTCATCGGTGGCATGCGCATGCTGGGCACCAACGTGGGCGGTACCCGGCACGGCGTCTTCACTCAGCGTCCCGGCACGCTGAGCAATGACTTCTTCAAGAACCTGCTCGACATGGGAGTCAAGTGGCAGGCCGTGTCCGATGACAAGGAGCTGTACCAAGGCTTCGACCGCAAGACCGGCGAACCGAAGTGGACCGGTACCCGCGTCGACCTGGTCTTCGGTTCCAACTCCCAGCTCCGCTCCCTGGCCGAGGTCTACGCCAGTGAAGATGCCGAGCCCAAGTTCATCGACGACTTCGTTGCCGCCTGGACCAAGGTCATGAACCTGGATCGCTTCGACCTGGCATAACCCTCTCAAGCCGGCAGCAAGTGCCATAAAGACAGGAACCAAAAGCAAGGGCCGCCTATCGAGGCGGCCCTTTTCTTGCTCATGCAGTACTTTTCTTGCTCATGCAGTACTTTTCTTGCTCATGCAGTACTTCTCTTACTGATCCAGTACCACCTTCAACTCATAATTGTTCGGACCACTATGGGAACTACCGAACTTCTGACCATAACCTTGGATCTTGTAACGCCCGGGAGCCAGTTGGGCGCGGATTTCCGCATTGCCATTACCCGCCTTGCCGGCACCTTCCGCCACGACCTGGCCTGACTCATCGACCACTTCCAGAACCAGACGATAGGTCTCTTCGTCCCCACTCGGGTAGGTGGAAGTGGTGATCACCACCTGGCTTGGCTCTGCCACATCGAAGGTCAGGAACTCGCCACGAGCACGAATCTTCACATCAGTAGTGATGCTCTGTACCTGATCCGGCGCTGTGCTGGCAGTTGGAGCTGCTGCCTGGGTGCTGGTGGCTGGCGCTTGTGGTGCTGCCTCAGCGGCAACATCTGTACTGGAGGACGCCGCGGCGACACCTGCAGCAGTGCCCGCAGCCACTCCACCGGCTACCGCAGCCCCGCTGGACACACCAGTACCAGAGGAAGTGGTGGTTCCAACAGTAGAAGCGCCCGTTCCTGCACTTGTACCCGTTGTCGCGGCACTGGTTGCTGTCGTGCTACCAGCAGTAGTACCACCAGCTGCTGCAGTGCCGCTGCCCAGGGTCGCAACCGCACCACCACGCACAAAGGCGTTGGTATTGCCTTCACGATACCACGGTTGGCCTGCACCTGCAACGTGTACTCGCCGGGCTCCAGAGGGTGCTCGAGTTTCAGGCCACCGCTATTACCATTGCCCTCATCACGGGCAATGACCTGTCCCTGAGCATCCATCAGCACCGCTTCAATGCGATAGTTATCGGCATAGCCCGGCGCGACCTTGCTCTCGAAACGATAGACTCCGGCACTCTTGACGGTGAAATCATGGGCATGGGGAGATCCGAAAGTGAAGCTGCGACTCCGGGCATCATTCTCACCCTGCAAATACTTCGACAAATCGAATGCTTTCCCCTGCTCGCGGAATCGCTGCTGCACTGCGCTGTCATCCTCGGCGAGGGCAACTGCACTAAAGCAGGTGGCACCAAGCGCCAGCAACGCCACAGGAACGGTGAACTTATTCATGGATCCTCACTTGCCTGGCTGGGGGTAAACAAAACATGAAACAGAAAAAGCCGACCCCGGAGGATCGGCTTTCGTTTATAGCTTTCCGAAGCTATGGGGTCAAACCCGTCATGACAAAATCAACCGATGACGGGCTTGTATGCCGCAAGGCTTAGAACAGGTAGGTAACACCCACTGCATAGCCGTCGCCAGCATTGTTATCGCGGTCATACCATGCACCTTCGACCCAGGTGTACATGGCGTCGGAGATGTTGTAGGTCATACCGGCAACGATCTCGTTACGGCTGTCGTTGTCGTCACATCCGTCACGATCACGCACGTCGCAGTTCAGAGTGCTGAGACGATCGGTGAAGCCGGAACCGCCGTAATCGACATACTGGTAGGAACCGTAGATGTCGCCCATGCCGTTGCCGTAGCCGTAGCGAGCACCGATACCGTAGTAATCGGCATCCAGGTAGTAGTCGCTATCAGACTCGAAACGCTCGTACTTGACTGCCACTACCAGACTATCCCACTGGTAGGAGAAGTTCACACCGTACTGGTCGCCCAGGTCAGTGTTGTCGTTGTAGACATCGTTGCCGTTGGCATCCTGACCAACAACGAAGCGGCCTGAATCAACTTCATAGATACCCAGGTCGTCATAGACACCGGCAACAGTGAAGCCGCCGATGGTGTACTTCATACCACCGAAGAAGGAAGCCTGGCCGGAATCAGACAGATTCTCTTCTTCTGCATCGCCCTTGTACTGAGTACCGAGAGCGAACTGGAAGCCACCCCACACCGGAGAGGTGTAAGTCAGCTTGTCGCCTTCCGGATCGCCATACTGCTCAGGGAAGTCAACGTCGTCATCGTCCGGGAAGCCCTTGAAGCCATTGGAGTCGGACGGATCGAAGTATTCGTTATTGCCCAGCGGATCCTGAATCCAGTCGTCCAGCAGGGAGTCGTATGAACCCAGGCGAGCGTCACCGAAGTTACCCTTCAGACCGAGGTAGGCAGTGTCGCCCTTGTCACGGCCGGCAATCTTCATCTCGTCAGCGCTGAAATCGTCGAATTCGATCTTGGCGTAGCCGGTCAGACCGTTGTAGATCTGGTGCTCGGCAGCGAAACCAAAGGTAGAACCGTTATCGAAGATTTCGTCTTTACGCTCGCCAGTGTCGTCCTTGATAGAACCATAGGCCAACTGGACGTTGCCGTAGATGTCGAGCTTGGTGCCGTCCTGGTTGTAGACGGTAGCAGCCTGGGCGCCAGCGGCAGCGAAGGCAGCAGCACCAGCGATGGCAGTCGCTAACAGTGTCTTTTTCATTGCTGAGTTCCTTTATGACTAGCTTGCTGTTTCGATCGATGCTGCACTTGGCCGATGGCGGTGATTCCGCTTCATGCCCAGCCAGGGCAGCTTTGGCTTGCCGATCTTGTGTCGGCTCGTTCTGGCCCGAGTCCCTCACGGGAGTCGAGGCGCGAGCCTGACAACGGCGAAGCCTTGTTATAGTCCAATGCTCGCAAGGGCAACCATATACCGGGATTTCCGGGAGCGCAACAAGAAAAAAACACTGTTTTCCTTCATGCAGCCCCTGAACTCGGTACCAAATCCCCGCGAAAACCGAATTGATGCGGTTTCAGCGATGGTAGCAGCGGCAAACATACGCGAACATCGTTCGTTTACGTCCCCAGCATCCAGAGCAGGCTGGCAGGCCTTCTGAATGCCCAAGCCACAATGAGCGCTTACATCATGCCCCGGCTACATGACGCTTTCAAGTCGCTAAAGTATGACAATGGCCATTCCCTTACCAAAACCAAAATAAGTTGAATCCAGACCGATAGAAAAGGCTCATTTCATGGCCACTTTATTGAAGGTCATGCTCTTGCGGACAATGTTTCGGGAGCCATGTTCTTGGGCGATATTCTTGGGGCTATGTTTTTAGCGATATGTTCTTGGGGACATGATTTTGAGAACGAGCTTTTGAGAACGAGCTTTTGAGAATCAGGATATTGAGAATAGTGCTCTTGGAAAGCCATGGCGCTTGAGATCCATGCTTTCAGTGATCGCTTTTCCAGAGATCATTGAAAGCATGGCCTGAGCAGATTTCAGCCGACGAAGATCAATATCTGACAATGCTGCTGGCTCAACGAGCGTTATGGCGCGCCATCAAAGCATCCAGCTTCAGTTGCATACGCTGCTCGGGAGACAGGTCCTGCTCTGACACATTCTGTGCTGGATCAGTGTAAGGCAAGGACTTGGGTGACTTGCCGCCTGGTTTTTGCGCTGATTGCTGAGACGACGGCGCCTTGTGGACCCTGGACTCATCCTTGGCATGCTGTCGGGATGCCCCTTGCCCTTTTTCAGACGGCGCCTGCTGCTTATTCTCAGACTGCGCTTGCTGGGCGGACTTCTCTCCCCGGCGACGGGAAGCAGGGTGGGAAGAGCTGTTCTTGCGACGCTCTGACTGGAGGCGATCGAGCTTGCGCTTGGCATGCTCGGCAGCCTGGGCATCCACTTTGCCGTCGACTGCCCCATCAAGATCGATGCGATCGGCACCTTCACGCACGGACTTGAGATAACGCGGCAGGTTCACATAACAGGCCAGCGCCCGGCGCACCAGTTTCTCCGGCCAGGGTTCACGCTGAGCCAGATCCTCATGAATACCAATTTTCAAGGGACGCGTGTGGCCCTTGAAGAAAGTCTGGTCGTAGCGCTTGTACCATTCTTCAAGCAATGACTGGGGAGATGGAGCCTTGTCGATAGGCAGATCCGCCTGGCTTCCAGCTTCCTTGTCGCTTTGCTCTTCTTTTACGCTCTGGGCTTCCACTCCGCCTAGCGCTTCTATGTTGCCTTGCGCTTCTATTATGTCGCTTTGCGCTGCGGCTGAAGGAACTTCAACACTGCTGGATGGCATGGCGGGCTGGGGAGCGGAAGATGCAGCCGGCACTGATGACGATGCTGCTTCCTGCGGGGACTCTGCCTGCGGGGCTTGTTCGCTTTGGCCTTCCTGGCGCGAATCGTCGACATGATGACGTGGACGATGCTGCATCAATGCTGCCAGTCCCTGAGCCCGGCGCACTGGAGGAGAAAACAGCGGTGTTCCTGACGAGGCAGTTTCAGGGTGCTCTGCCCGCTCACGCAGACGAGCGTTATGGGCTTCAAGTTCACGATTCTGCTCATCGAGCTCTCTGTTCTCTTCCGCCAGTTCACTGTTTTCCTCGAACAGTGCCTGACGTTGTGCCTGAGTTTCAGCCAGCTCGGCTTCGAGCTCGGCAATACGTACCGAGACCGCGTCCTGGTTCTGGCTCAACTCAGCCACCTGTGCCTGGAGAGACACTTGTTGACGAGACAGTGCGTCACGCTCCTGGACCAAAGCATCACGCTCGGCCGCCAGTGTATCTCGTCCAGCGACCAGGGCATCACGCTCGGCCGCCAGCGTATCTCGTCCAGCGACCAGTGCATCGCGCTCCTGAACCAGGCCATCACGTTCTGCAGCCAATACATCGCGCTCAACGACCAGTGCGTCGCGTTCCTGGGCAAGGCCATCTCGCTCCGCCTCGAGTCGGGATTGCCGCTTACGCCCTTCACGCAGTCCGTCCAGTAGCGTCGCCGTACGTTGCTCGAGCGCATCCAACGGGTGCTCTGCGTGTGTCTGGATCACGTCGTCTCCCTCCTGGCTCACTGCCATCTCTTGGCAACCTTATCGCATCAGTCTGTGCCAGGCCGTGCGCCGTGGCAATTGTCGCTACCCTGCGACGCTCATGTCAGTACGTTAATGACTGACTTCCAATGACTTTCTTATTTGCTTGCCTGCTATCTATTAACGCTTACCTATAACGCTTGCCTACTAGCGCTCTTCATTACGCTGATACTGAACGAAGCGATAGTTCGGCTGGCCTGCTGTGGGCGAACCAGCATGGCTCTCCACTTCATGCCATACATCGGGCTCAATTTCAGGGAAAGAGGCATCGCCTTCGATGTCCAGCTCCACCTCGGTGATATATAGCCGAGAAGCGACGGACATGGCCTGGGCATAGATCTGAGCCCCTCCCATGATCATGATTTCTTCAGCTCCATCCAGCATGGCCTGATGGTCTGCCAGTTCGATGGCACTGACCAGATCATGGCAGACCCGCACACCGGGATGCTCGAACGACTCGTCACGCGTTACCACGATATTAAGCCGATTCGGCAACGGTCTGCCAATGGACTCGTAGGTCTTGCGCCCCATGACCAGGGGCTTGGCCTGAGTCATGCGCTTGAAGAACTTGAGATCCTCGGGCAAATACCATGGCAGTTGGTTATCCACGCCGATGATACGGTTGCGCGACATGGCCGCGATCATGGCCACCGGCACGAAGGTATCCAGACCCTTCAAGTCACGGCTCATACTGCCACCTCCGCCTTGATATGCGGATGCGGGTCATAATCCTCGATAGCAATATGCTCGAAACGGAAATCGAACAGGTTGTCGACCGCAGGATCGAGCACCAGGCGCGGTGCCGGACGGGGCTCTCTGGTCAACTGCAGTTCGGCCTGCGGCAAATGGTTCAGGTAGAGATGTGCATCCCCCAGAGTATGCACGAAATCTCCAGGCTCCAGTCCTGCGACCTGAGCCAGCATCATGGTAAGCAGTGCATAGCTGGCAATATTGAACGGCACGCCGAGAAAGATATCGGCACTGCGCTGATAGAGCTGGCAGGACAACTTGCCGTTGGCCACATAGAACTGAAACAGACAATGGCACGGCGGCAAGGCCATGTCATCCACCAGCGCTGGGTTCCAGGCAGAGACAATCAAGCGCCGGGACTGGGGATTGTTTTGCAACTGGTCGAGCAGTTTCTGGATTTGATCCACCTGCCCGCCTTTCGGATCCGGCCAACTGCGCCACTGGTAGCCATAGACAGGCCCGAGATCGCCATTCTCGTCGGCCCACTCGTCCCAGATCCTGACGCCATGTTCCTTGAGATAGGCGATATTAGTATCGCCTTTCAGGAACCACAGCAGTTCATGGATGATAGAACGCAGATGGAGTTTCTTGGTGGTCAACAGGGGGAACCCACGTGCCAAGTCAAAGCGCATCTGATGGCCGAAGATCGAGCGCGTGCCAACCCCTGTGCGATCATCGCGCTCGACGCCATGCTCCAGCACTTCACGCATCAGATCCAGATATGGCTGCTCCAGCGGGGGCAGTTCGGCTGGTTGGGGGGACGGTGCAGACGGCATAACATCAGACGACATGGGCCAACTCTCGTTCAGTCTCTCGAAAATGGGGCAGGATTCTACCATGCCCCACTCAACATGAATGTGAATGTCCTATCAAGCTATCTTGGCATCCACAGGTTTACTGCGCGACCAAAGGATCAGCACAATACCGGCAACGATCATCGGCAGGCTCAACAGCATTCCCATGGTGACCCAGCCCAGAGCGATGAACCCCAGTTGCGGGTCCGGCTGACGCACAAACTCCACCGAGAAGCGGAAAGCGCCATAACAGACCAGGAACAGGCCCGACACCAGACCACGACGCCGTGGAGTAGCCGAGACGAACCACAGGATCAGGAACAGGACCAGACCTTCAAGAACGGCCTCGTACAGTGCCGACGGGTGTCGCGGCTGGCCATCCGTACCCGGGAACACCATCCCCCAGGGCAGATCCGTCGTCCGTCCCATCAGTTCATGGTTGATGAAGTTGCCGATACGGCCTGCGCCTAGCCCCACCGGTACCAGCGGCGCTACGAAGTCCGTCAAGGTGAAGAAGGCCAACCCCTTACGCCGGGCAAACAATAGCGACGCAACCAGTACACCGATCAGGCCGCCATGGAAGCTCATGCCGCCGTCCCATACCTTGAAGATCCAAAGAGGATCGGTCAGCCACTGCTCAAGACCATAGAACAGCGCATAGCCCAGGCGCCCGCCACCGACGACCCCGATGGCAGCGTAGAACAGCAAATCTCCCACATCGTCCCGCTTGAGCCCGATACGTTCGGCCCGACGCGTGCCCAGCCACCAGGCAGCAAGGAAGCCGATCACATACATCAGTCCATACCAATGGACCTTGAACGGGCCAATGGCAATGGCAACGGGGTCGATATTCGGATAAGCGAGCATATAAAACGTTTCCCTGAATCAATCAGTTCTAGATCAAGAACCCCAGCCCTACTACTGTCAGCAGCACGGCAAAGGAAAGCTTGAGTACTCGTGACGGCAGCCGGTGAGCCAGCATTACTCCAACCCGAGCACTGGGCACACTGGTCACGACGATGCCAATGAAGGCAGGCAACATGACGAAACCTATCGCTCCTGGCGGCAATTGCGCATTGCCCCAGCCGGTGATGATGAAGGTCACTGCCCCAACCACCGCAATAGGAAGCCCGCAGGCAGCAGAAGTTCCCACGGCCTGGGTCATGCTGGCACCGCAACGCAACAACCAGGGAACATTAAGCGTTCCGCCGCCGATACCGAACAATGCCGATACACTACCGATCACCGCTCCGGCGGTGATCATTTTCGGTGAGCTGGGTGAAGTGCGGTTAGCCGGTGTGGATCGGCCAAGCACCAGGCGCATTGCTACCAACAGAAGGAAGATGCCAAACAGCATACCGAGCCGCCCACCGGATAGTGCTCCAGCAACGAACACCCCCAGGACGGCGCCGATGACCAGTCCTGGCAGCAAGGCCATCAGCCAGTCACGGCGTACACTTCCACGGCGCACATGGCCCCAGGTCGATGAAATCCCGGTAATGCTGATGGTCGCCAGGGAAGTACCCACTGCCAGATGCATGGCGACTTCAGGAGACACTTGTTGAACGGCGAAGACTGCCATCAGGCTGGGGACAATGACCATCCCTCCCCCTATGCCATAAAGCCCGGCCAGAATGCCACCAGCGATGCCCACCCCAAAATAGCTGAGCCACATTTCAATCATCAATGCTCTCCAGGCTGGGGACCAGAGTCCGGAAGCCAGGTATCAAGGGTTTCAAGCAATTCCTGGGGCTTGTAGGGCTTGGCCAGGAAGTCATCCATGCCAGCCTGGCGAAAACGCGTTTGATCCAGCTCACTAACGTTTGCCGTCAGGGCAATGACGACCGCACGCTCACGCTGGGGAGTGGCTGCTTCCATGGCTCTGAGCCGCCGGCATATCTCCACGCCATCGATATCGGGCAGCACGATATCCATCAGAATCAGGTCCACGCTATGCGCTTCCAACTGATCAAGGGCCTGCTGCCCGGAGGTGGCCGTCAGTACATCGAACCCTTCCCGTTCGAGTACCTGGCGGGCCAGCATGAGATTGACCGGGCCATCATCGACAATCAGCACGCGCGGACCAGCGACACGGAAGCCGGCCTTGCCTGGTTCACGGTCGTCCAGGTTTTCCACCAGCAACAGAATTTCCGACAGTCGACGATAGAGTGCCTCGCGCTCAACATCGGCACTATCATCCCTGGACCTGGTGTTCATAGCCCCGGTGTCCATAGCCCTGGTGTCCATAGCTCTAGTATCACTTGCCTTGGAGCCGGCCGGTGTTGCTCGCTCGTCCCCTGCTCCGCGCCCCTCGATCAGAGTACGGTTTTCCAGCATCTCGATGATGGCAGACAGAGACTTGGACACATGCGCCAGATAGCCAGACTTGAGGCGGGATTCATCACGGGCTCGGACCAGAGCTGAAGCCAGGCGATCGTTCTCCTTGCCCAGTTTCAGCAGTTCCTCACCGGGTGACAAGGCGCCTTCGACAGGCGGAGCAGGCTTCGCTTCAGCCGACAAGGATAGAGACTCTACCGCATCCAGTAATT
The DNA here is from genome assembly GCF_008329985.2 of Halomonas binhaiensis. Classification (NCBI taxonomy): domain Bacteria; kingdom Pseudomonadati; phylum Pseudomonadota; class Gammaproteobacteria; order Oceanospirillales; family Halomonadaceae; genus Halomonas; species Halomonas binhaiensis. Next base: position 1,009,687 of record NZ_CP038437.2, on the reverse strand, counting down.
GCTGGACCCGCTTGGCACTAAGCTGCTCTTCCCCGCCAGGAGCCTCCATTCCTGCCTGTTCCAGGCGCTGTTCCAGTTGCGTGGCGACTCGTACTAACAGACTGTCGTCATCACGCTGGACACGACGCAAGCGGTGCTTGAGCAACATCAGGAAGACGGCAACATTGAGGGTAGAGCCGCAAAGCAGCCCCAGCACCAGCCATAGTGTAGTGCTCCAGCTCGCGGTGTCGGGCATCAGCCAGCGCAGGCTCCCCCCTAATACCAGCACCAGAGCGAGCAGCACCAATTGCGCTACCCCTACAGGCCACAGTATGGGAATAACCAGCCTACGCCAGAGGCGATCCCTGCATGCATTGGCTGACATGTTCAGTCCTGTTGAACGTATGAGCGATGAGGAACGTGAGTGCGATGAGTGTACGTTGCATTAAGTAAACTGTCATGGTCATGAAATTCCCGGGGCACAAAATTCCCTGGGCGAAAAATGCGGAGTACTCTGGCCCGATGTGTCTAATCGCCTTTCAATACGATCCAGCCAGCGCCATGCCGCTGGTACTTGTCGCCAATCGGGATGAGTACCATCAACGTCCGACGCAGCCTTTGGCAGAGTGGCCGGACGCACCAGGACTCTTCGCTGGCCGCGACCTGCAGGCTGGCGGTACGTGGCTGGCCGTACATCGAAATGGGCGGATGGCCGCCATCACTAATGTTCGTGCCCCTGGAATGGAAGCCTCTCCCCAGGCACCAAGTCGTGGCCATCTGGTGCGTGCCGCGCTCGAGGCTCCGGACCTGGAAGCCTGGCTGCATCAGGCACAAGACGAGGCGCAGGCTTATGCCGGCTTCAATCTTCTGGTGGGTTCTCCCTCCGGGCTCTGGCACCTGACACACAATCATCGGGAAGTATGCCTGTCAGCGGTCAGGCCCGGTATCCACGGATTGTCCAATGCCAATCTCGACACCCCTTGGCCCAAGGTCAGGCATGCCACTCAGGCATTGACCCAGGATCTTGCGCAGGCAGAGACATCCCTTCCCACGGCGACCAAGGCCTTTCTCGATCGTCGGAAGGCCGGGGACAACGAATTACCCGATACTGGCATCGGCCTGGATAAGGAACGCTTTCTGTCATCGCCCTTTATCATCAGTGAGGAATATGGCACACGAGCGATGACCCGCCTGATACTCCACCGCGCTCAGCACCAAGCTTGGTTCAACCTGCATGAAAAGGCCTTCGCCAGCGATGGCCGTATCGTCAGGGAAACACAACGCCAAGTCATGATCGACAACGCCCACTGGCATGCCAAGCTCGTAGCTCATAGCTCGTAGCTCGTAGCTCGTAGCTCGTAGCTCGTAGCTCGTAGCTCGTAGCTCGTAGCTCGTAGCTCGTAGCTCGTAGCTCGTTTAACAGTATCAATCTCGCGGTGGCAGCAGGTGCGACAGCTTCCAGCCCTTCAAACGCAAATTGAGGTGGTTACGAACCTCTTTGGGGGAATCCAGAGCCAAAGTTTCCTTCAGCAGCTCGGTAGCCGCCTTGAAAGATACGCGCCGAATGGCGGCCCGTACACGGGAGAGACTTGGGACATTCATCGACAACGTCTGGAACCCCATTCCCATCAGCAACAAGGCTCCAGCTGGATCCCCTGCCAACTCGCCACAGACGGAGGTCGGCACCCCAAGACGCTGGGACTCTACCGCCAACTGATACAAGGCCAGCAGCACTGCCGGATGGCAGGAATCGTACAGTTCCGCCACACGGGGATTGTTGCGATCCACGGCCAGCAGGTATTGCGTCAGGTCATTACTGCCTACAGAGAAGAAATCGACTCTCCGTGACAGCGCCTCAAGCTGATACAGCGTCGCGGGCACTTCGATCATCACACCGATGAGCGGCCTGGAGACATCAAGACCTTCCTCTCCCAACTCGTCAATGGCCCGGTTGATCAGCCTCAGGGCATCATCCACCTCTTCGACATTGCTCACCATGGGCAACAGAATCTGCAGATTGTCCAGTCCTTGAGAAGCCCGCAGCATGGCCCGGACCTGCACCATCAATACCTCGGGATGGTCAAGGGTCACGCGAATACCCCGCCAGCCAAGAAAAGGGTTAGCCTCTTCAATGGGGAAGTACGGCAGGTCCTTGTCCCCACCAATATCCAGAGTCCGCATCACGACCGGCAACGGAGCAAAACTCTCGAGCTGCTCGCGGTACATGCGCATCTGTTCCTGCTCGCCCGGAAAGCGCTCCGTGATCATGAAAGGCACTTCAGTACGATACAGCCCCACCCCTCCGATACGAGACTTCAGTGAGGCACCGGTATCCACGGCCAAGCCAGTATTCACCATCAACGTCATGGAGTGGTTATCGGGAGTGACGCTCGGCAGATCCTGTTCATTCTCAAGCAGTGCGCTCAAGGCACGCTCTTCATTGATCTGGCTCTGGTAGTGGCTGATCAGTTCCGGGCCGGGGCGCACAAACAAGCGCCCACGGTGCCCATCCACAATCAGCTTTGCTCCACCAAGGCGTGGCAGTGGCAGATCGACCATGCCGGAAACAAGGGGAATCCCCATTGCTCGGGCAATGATGGCAACATGGGAATTGCTTGACCCCCGCACCGATACCAGCCCCCCAAGACGCTCCCTGGGGACTTCGCCAAGCAGAGCGACACTGATCTCATCGCCGATCAGCACAGTACCATGGGGATACTCATCTGGCGTGCGCGGGGACTCCTCCTGCAGGTGCGCCAGCACTCGGCGCCCGAGATCACGAACATCCGCCGCCCGCTCCCGCAGGTAGTCGTCATCGACACGCTCAAGATACTGCACATGTCGGCGCACCACATCGGCCAACGCTCCCGGTGCCCATTGACCTTCACGGATGCGCTTTTCCACTTCCTGGGACAGCGCCGCCTCACCCAGCATCTGCTGGTACACCTCGAACAGCGCCAGTTCCTGCGCAGAAATCCGGTTGGCCAGACGTTCACCCGCCGCACGGATATCATCCTTGACCTGGCCAATGGCCTCCTTGAGGCGGGCAATCTCGTATTCCACATCAGAGGGAATCAGATCAGGCACGCTGTCCAGGTCTGCCGGTGGTGCCAATACCACTGCCTCGCCGATAGCCATGCCCGGGGATGCCGCTACCCCAATGAAAGTTGCCTGACCGTCGGGGCGTGCCAGCTGGTTCAGGCTTCCGGTGGCGATCGCATGGGCCAGTACACCAGCCAGCTGTGCCGCCATGGTCACAAGGAAGGCTTCCTCTTCCTCGTCATAGCGACGCCGCTCAGCCTGCTGCACTACCAATACCCCCAGCATACGGCGCTGGTGGATGATCGGAACCCCGAGAAAACTGCTGTAACGCTCTTCCCCGGTGGCCTCAAAGTAGCGGAAGTTGGGGTGCGACTGGGCATCTTCCAGGTTGAGAGGCTCCTCACGCCTGGCCACAGTTCCCACCAGCCCTTCCCCAATAGGTAGAGCCACATGTCCCACGGCCTGCGTGCGCAGACCAATGGTTTCCATCAGCACCAGAGCTTTCTGGTCGGCGTCATACAGGTAAAAGGAACACACATCCGCGCGCATGGCCTTGCGGATACGCCGCACCATGGTGGCCAGTGCAGCATCAAGACTGCGCGCGCCGTTGACTTCCTGAATGATTCTACGAAGGATCTCGAGCATGGTCGGAAGCCTTATTGTTTAACTACCCCTGTCAACCATTCTCCAGCGCCAGACTTTGAGCGCGGGGTAATAGCTCACGAAGTGCACGGCGGTAAACTTCCCGCTTGAACGGCACCACCTGTCCCAGCGGATACCAATAGCTGACCCAACGCCAACCATCGAATTCCGGTTTCGGTGTGCCATCTACACATATGCGGCCTTCCTGGCACCGCATGCGCAACAAAAACCATTTCTGCTTCTGTCCGATACATACCGGACGTGAGTGTGTCCGTACCATGCGTCGCGGCAAGCGATAGCGCAGCCAACCTCGTGTACAGGCGAGAATCTCTACATCATCGGCCGTCAAACCGATTTCTTCTTCAAGTTCTCTGAACAACGCCTGTTGAGGTGTCTCATCCGACTTGATGCCTCCCTGAGGAAACTGCCACGCATTCTGCCCAACCCGACGCGCCCAAAGCAGCTGCCCATGGTCGTTGACAATGATAATGCCAACGTTGGGGCGAAAGCCGTCTACGTCGATCACGGGCTTCACCTTTGAAGTCAGTATTAGGCTCATTCTTCCACAAGGGCTTCGAGCGCATCAATATGGCCTTGGTTCCACGCTTCTCTTTCTGGACATTCTTTTCTGGCCAAACTTGCCAACCAGGCTTTCTCCACTGGCTATCGAACCTCGACAAGGCATCTGCGATAATCTTGCCCTTTGTTGCTCCCGCGACTGGCTTTCTCGACATTGTCCGCAGTGACACTGCCGGCGGATGTTCGACAGACCCAGGCCTCATCGACAACGTCAAAAACGTGTCAGTAAACACTTGTTCACAGAAGCAAGGACGGGGGCAATCTTCCTTTCTGCACGAGGACACAACGTGAGCTTGGCCATTTTCGATCTGGACAACACCCTTCTCTCCATTGACAGCGATCATGCCTGGGGAGAGTTCCTGCTGGAACAAGGCGCCGTGGACCCGGTGGCCTACCGTGAAGCCAACGACCGCTTCAAGGCTGACTATGATGCCGGGTGTCTGGACATGATGGCATTCCTCGAAGTCGCGCTGAAACCATTGGCAGATAACTCAATGGAACAGCTGGCTGCCTGGCACCAGCAATTCATGATCAGCAAGATCGAGCCCAATATCCTTCCTCGTGCGGAAGACCTGATTGCACGTCACCGCTCGCGTGGCGACACGCTGCTGATCATCACCGCAACCAACCGCTTCATTACCGCTCCCATTGCTGCACGTTTGGGTATCAGCGAGCTGATTGCCGTGGAACCGGAAATCATGCACGGACGCTACACTGGCAAGGTCAGTGGCACTCCGAGCTTCCAGCAAGGCAAGGTGACACGACTGAATGAATGGCTGGAAGATCGCGACGATACCCTTGATGGCGCCTGGTTCTATAGTGACTCTCATAATGACCTGCCACTACTGGAACTTGTCGAGCACCCAGTGGCCGTGGATCCGGACACGAAACTGCGTGAAGTGGCCGAACAGCGCAGCTGGAAGATCATTTCCCTGCGCGGCTGATACCCAGCGTCGAGACGACGCGCAAGAAATGATTCACCAAGATGATTGGCAAGAAACGACGTGGCCCGGCCCATCCTAAGATGGGCCGGGCCACGTTTCATATCCATCTTCATGGCCTGCCAGCCCTGCGACCGGCAGACTGGAACGGATATCAGCCCAGCAGATGTTCGACTGCTGCACGCTCTTCACGCAGTTCCTGCTCGGTGGCCTTCATCCGGTCCTGGCTGAATGCATCGACTGCCAGCCCCTGGACGATTTCATACTTGCCGTCCTTGCAGATGACCGGGTAGGAGAACATGATGCCCGGCTCGACGCCATAGCTACCATCGGACGGGATACCCATGCTAACGATACCGTCGCTACCCAGCGCCCAGTCGCGCATGTGGTCGATGGCAGCAGAAGCCGCAGATGCCGCAGAAGAAGCACCACGAGCCTTGATGATGGCGGCACCGCGCTGCTGAACGGTCGGAATGAAGTCATTCTCGTACCAGTCACGCTCCACCAGATCGAAGGCCGGAGTGCCTGCCACGCTGCAGTGAGCCAGATCCGGATACTGAGTGGCGCTGTGGTTGCCCCACACAATCATCTTCTCGACATCAGTCACATGCTTGCCGGTCTTCTCGGCCAGCTGAGACTTGGCACGATTATGGTCCAGACGCATCATCGCGGTGAACTGACCTGGATCCAGGTCCGGGGCATTGCAGGAAGCGATCAGCGCATTGGTGTTGGCCGGGTTGCCAACGACCAGGACGCGAATGTCGCGGCTGGCATGATCGTTGATGGCCTTGCCCTGAACGGAGAAGATGGCAGCGTTGGCTTCGAGCAGGTCCTTGCGCTCCATGCCAGGACCACGCGGACGAGCACCGACCAGCAGAGCAAAGTCAGCGTCCTTGAAAGCCACGTTGGGGTCATCGGTAGCGACGATTTCCTGCACCAGCGGGAAGGCGCAGTCATTGAGTTCCATCACTACACCCTGGAGTGCATCCATTGCCGGGGTGATTTCCAGCAGTTGCAGAATGACCGGCTGATCCGGGCCCAGCATATCGCCGGCAGCAATACGGAAAGCGAGGGAATAGCTGATCTGACCGGCTGCACCGGTGATGGCAATACGTACGGGATCTTTCATCATGGCTCCTTCGGATTGTCGCCGTGAGGGAGGCCCCGGAAGTGACTGAGCATTGTCCAGGCAGTGCCTGCTCGACCGCACTCCACGACGGGGCTACGTTCAGGACGCGAGGAATCTTATGCCTGCAGTGCACAAAACTCAATTCTACATAGGTAATTACCTGGATATCATAGGTAATTAGCTGGATATCATAGGTAATTAGCTGGATATTTGGCGCCCGGCTGCCTTGCCGACACAACACCATGTTGCATTGCCCAAGACACCAAACACCCATGATGAGCATGTGATAGCGCCCCACCGCCTGCCCCCTCGGAAGACAGCAGTTCCGACGTCAGGAGCCGAAGCAATGGGGCCTGATGCATGTTCATGACCGCTGGACTAGGAGACCGCTGGCGCATGCACCTCGTGCAAACGCTGGATCAGCTGATCTTCCAGGCTGAAGCGCTCGCGCAGACCTCGCTCGAGGCGATCAATCCAGGCAGGCAAACGATGCAGATTTCTGTCGCAGCTTGCCCCATCTACATAGTCCTGATCGAAGGCCAGCACCAATTCGGTGGACATTTCCAGACGCTCGAGCAGACGGTCGGCCAGCGCCAGGGCCTCGTCGTCGTCAAACGACCTGGCCTCCTCACGTAGCTGCGGATAGACCTCGAAATGACCGGCACTGATGTAGTCCATCAAGGTCTCGCTGAATGTATCGAGGCGCTCCTTGGTGATGGTCTCCAGTTCTGCGTCACAGGATCCATCCAACGTCGAGAACACCTCAAGCAGCTGATGACGCTGTTCTAGCCAACGGTCGATGAGTTGGTGAACACCGCCCCAGCGTTCGCGGGCGGACTTGCAATCTTCCAACATGGGGGCCTCCGTTGCGCTACTGATCCATGGGACTTTCGCTCGCATACCGGCCAAGCCCATGCGTCTTGTACGGTATCCTGCGAACCCTGGGGAAGATCAGAGTCCTCCCTGTAGCGCTCCCTGTCAACGGGTATGTGGCAAGTATTTGATTAGCCGTTCCAACGGTAGGCAGTGCCACGACCACGGCCACTGAACAGCATGCCAAAAGCACACACCAGCAGCACCAGGAAGCCGATCAAGGTCCAGCCAGGAATCGACAAGCCAAGGAAACGCGCACCGACCTCAGCGCACTCTCCTGAGCCGGAAAGCACATTGTTCAATACCTGCTGGAACGGCATCACATCGAGCATATAGTCCAGCCCGGGACCACAGCTTGGCACCTGGTCAGCGGGGAGAGACTGCAGCCACAGGTGACGCCCGGCAATTCCTGCACCCGCCAGTACTGCCAGGCTGGCCAATACGCCATAGATGATGGCACCTGCCCTGCCACGCGGACCATGCAAGGCGGCTACCAGGAACACCACACCGGCAGCAATCACCGCCACCCGTTGAAAGACACACAATGGGCATGGCTCAAGACCAAACACATGTTCCATCACCAGTGCGGCGGCCATCATCGCCACACACAGCACAAAGCCCGTCAGACTCCATTGACGCAAGGTCCAGTCACCCATCAGTAATGCTCTCCATGCTTGGCCGAACCATCGGCCGGCGGTCTATCCATCAGGCTACTTACAAAGGACAAGGCACGTGATTCTCGTGCACGCTCAAAATAATCGGCAAGGAAGGTCGGGAAATCACATTGATCACTTTCCTCGATCTGCACCTGCTGTTGATGAGAAGCTTCCACCAGTTGTTCGAGCTGGTCTTCCCGAGAACTCTCCATGGGAGCAGCCTGCAGACTGTCGGCCTGCTTCCGGGCGATGTCCTGCATGACATCGATGAAATCCTCACCACTTTCCAGGAGCAGCGTCATTACGCGTCCAGAAGGCGTCAGGGAGGGGTCCGCCATGCGAGGAGTCATTTCGGCCAGGGCATCACCGTGAGGAGTGCCGGTTTCCAGGCGATCCAGCAATGCAGCCACCCCCGCCATCTCATCCAGAATCGCACTGCCCCATTCCTGCAGGGAACGACGCTGGTTGCCATCGAACAGCTCCAGTCCTGGCTCACGACCGCGCTCCACCACCAGACGACGATTGTCATCGAGGTGATCACACTCCGCATCGGTGATCCAGGGACTCTCGCGCAGTAGACACCACATCAGGAAAGTATCCACTACCCGCGTTTCGGTGACGTCTATGCCGACACTGGCAAAGGGGTTGATATCGAGACAGCGGACTTCGATATATTCCACCCCGCGCGCTTCCAGTGCCTGGCTCGGGGTTTCATCATGTCGAGCGACACGCTTGGGACGTATGTCGCTGTAATACTCGTTCTCGATCTGCAGGATGTTGGCATTGAGCTGCTGCCACTCATCACCCTGCCTGACGCCCAGGGCCTCATAGTCAGGCCAGGGCGAAGAAATCGCATGACGCAACGTATTGACGTAGTTGGACAGCGAATTGAAGCAGATCCGCAGTTGATCCTGGACCTTGTTCTGGTAGCCCAGGTCGGACATGCGCAGGCTTGTGGCATAAGGCGACAGCAAAGTGCGCTTGGCATGGCGCTGCAAACCTTGCGGTACCTTGCCATCGGGAAGGAAGCTGGTATCCAGGGCTGGTGAGGCGCCGAACAGATACAACAATAACCAGCTATGACGGCGGAAATTGCGGATCAGGTCGAAATAACGTGATGAACGGTATTCGTCCAGCGACAGCTCTTCCTGACCATCCAGGGTCTTGAGCAAGGTCCAGAGGTCGTCCGGCAGGGAAACGTTATAATGCACCCCGGCGATCGACTGCATGATACGTCCATAGCGCACATCCAGTCCCTTGCGGTAGACATGCTTCATGATACCGACGTTGGAGTTTCCATAGTCGGCGATCGGAATGCTGTCGTTGCCATTCAAGCGCGATGGCATGCTGGCCGGCCAGACCCACTCGCCATCCAGGTGGCGATAGGTGTAGCGATGCAGATCGGCCAAAAACTCCAGGGCTTGCTCTGGTCGACTGTACACCGGCGTGATGTACTCGAGCAGTGCTTCAGAGTAATCCGTCGTGATATGCGGATGGGTCAACTTGGACCCCAATGCCCAAGGATGTGGAAGAGGGGAAATTGCACCCTGATCATCGACCCTGAGCCCTTCCTTCTCGATACCGCGACGTAGGCGACCAAAGCGTCGTGCCGCAGCCGGGCCACGCAGGCGTTCGAGGAGCAATGAAAGCGATGTGGACAAGAATGAGCCCCCTGTTTTGGAGAACACGGTCGTGGCTGGCCTCAGGGGCCGGCTTCAATCGGCGTGAATAACAGGCACGTCTGCACCCGAAGTCGTCAGATTATGGCGTCCCTGAGCGAGGATTCAAGGACGCCATCATTAACACGCTAGCTTTTTTGTCGAGCCTTCAACAGTGCAGCCCCGAGTGCGCCCATGGGAGCCGCTTCCTCGCGACGTCCCTGCTGACCGCCCCTGTTGCCTCCCTGCTCTCCCCGGCGTCGCTGAGCTGGACGCTCGCCGCCGCGTTTATTGCTGCTGCCTTCGGCCTGGGACGGATCGTCGCTCAGGCGCATCGACAAGGCGATACGGGCACGCTCCAGGTCGACACTCATGACCTTGACCTTGACGATATCTCCCGCCTTGACCACAGAGCGGGGATCTTCGACAAAACGGTCGGAGAGCGCAGAAATATGCACCAGGCCATCCTGATGAACACCGATATCCACGAAGGCGCCAAAGTGAGTGACATTGGTCACAGTGCCTTCAAGAATCATGCCCGGCTCCAGGTCCTTGAGCGTTTCTACGCCTTCCCGGAACTCCGCAGCACGGAACTCAGGTCGCGGATCCCGTCCAGGCTTGTCCAGTTCCTTGATGATGTCCGTCACGGTGGGCACACCGAAACGTTCATCGGCAAATTCAGCAGGCTTGAGGTGCTTGAGCGTAGCGCTATCTCCTATCAGCGCTGACAGCTCACGACCGTTCTTCTGGGCGATACGTTCTACCACCGGATAGGCTTCAGGGTGCACAGCACTGGCATCCAGCGGGTTGTCTCCATTCATGATGCGCAGGAAACCGGCACATTGCTCGAAGGTCTTGGGCCCCAGGCGCGAGACATCGAGCAGATCACGACGATCACGGAAGGCCCCCTGGGCATTGCGCCGCGAAACGATGTTTTCGGCCAGAGCGGGGTTGAGCCCGGCCACCCGGGACAACAGCGCCGAGGAAGCCGTATTGAGGTCCACCCCAACGGCGTTGACGCAGTCCTCTATCACGACTTCCAGACTCCTGGACAACTGGACCTGGGAGACATCGTGCTGATACTGACCAACACCAATGGACTTGGGTTCTATCTTGACCAGCTCGGCCAGAGGATCCTGCAGACGGCGAGCAATGGATACAGCCCCACGAATGGTGACATCCAGATCCGGCAGTTCCTTGGAAGCATATTCCGAGGCCGAGTACACCGAAGCCCCGGCCTCGGAAACCATGACCTTGGACAGGCGGCGACCACTCATGGCCTTGAGCAGGTCGGCAGCCAGCTTATCGGTCTCGCGACTGGCCGTACCGTTCCCCACGGCGATCAGTTCGACATCATGCTTGTCGACCAGGCGCGCCAGTTCCGCCAGAGATGCATCCCATTGGTTGCGCGGAGCGTGGGGGAAGATAGTGGCCTGTTCGAGAAACTGGCCAGTAGCATCGACAACAGCGACCTTGCAGCCGGTACGCAAGCCCGGGTCGATGGCCAGTGTCGCCCGCGGGCCAGCCGGGGCCGACAGCAGCAAATCTTTCAGGTTGGCAGCAAAGACATCGATGGCATCTCCTTCTGCACGCTCGCGCAGACGACCCATCAGCTCAGTTTCAAGGTGAGTATAGAGCTTGACCCGCCAGGTCCAGCGCACCACCTCGGCCAGCCAGCGGTCAGCGGCACGTCCCTCATCGGCAACTCCCACATGGCGGGCAATCGCCACCTGCGCGGGATGCACGGGAGCTTCATCCTCACCAGGGAAGCGCAGGCTCAGTGCCAGCACGCCTTCATTGCGCCCGCGGAACATGGCCAGGGCTCGGTGGGATGGCACCTTGGCCAGAGGCTCATCATGTTCGAAGTAGTCGGAGAACTTGGCGCCCTCCTGCTCCTTTCCGGCAATCAACTGGCTGACCAGCTCGCCTTCCTGCCACAGACGTTCGCGCAGCGAACCCACCAGTTCCGGGTCTTCAGCAAAGCGTTCCATCAGGATCTGCTTGGCCCCATCCAGAGCTGCCTTGGCATCTTCGATGGCAGGGATATCGCCCTCGGCTTCGCGCAGATAACCCTGTGCTTCCTTTTCGGGATCCAGTGACGGATCAGCCAACAGCGCATCGGCCAGAGGCTCCAGCCCCGCTTCACGGGCAATCTGGGCCTTGGTACGACGCTTCTTGCGATATGGGAGATACAGGTCTTCCAGGCGCTGCTTGGTGTCAGCGGCATGAATGCTGGCAGCCAGCTCATCGGTGAGCTTGCCTTGCTCTTCAATCGCGGCCAGCACCGCTGCGCGGCGCTCTTCCAGCTCTCTCAGGTAGCCAAGGCGCTCTTCCAGGGTCCGCAGCTGTGTATCGTCCAGCCCACCGGTGACTTCCTTGCGATAACGTGCGATGAAAGGAACGGTAGCGCCGCCATCGAGCAGTTCGACAGTCGCCGCTACTTGAGAAACCTTGACCGCCAGTTCGTCGGCCAGGCGAGAAATGATCTTGGCGTGTGCGTCCATGTAATCCTTGGCATGACAACATCTATTGGTCGCGCCAAGGTATCATAAAGCTTCCTCATGCGGGACCTGCAGTACCCGCATGGCGCGTCGATTCACCACACGGGCACCCTTGAATGTATTCAGGCAGGCACGAACTTCAGCGCCACACCATTGTTGCACCAGCGTAACCCCGTAGGGTCTGGCCCATCTTCGAATACATGCCCCTGATGGCTACCGCAACGAGCGCAGTGATATTCCGTGCGCGGCCATATCAACTTGTAATCGGTCTCGGTCAGCAAGTGTCCCTCCACATGATCGAAGAAACTCGGCCACCCTGTACCCGAATCATATTTCATGGCACTGGTGAACAGCGCCAGATCGCAGGCAGCACACCGGTACTCTCCATCACGCTTCTCAGCATTGAGCGGACTGGATCCCGATGGCTCTGTACCGGCATCACGCATTACCTCGTACTGCTCCGGGGTCAGGCGCTCGCGCCATTCTTCGTCACTTAGATCCAGACGCTCCAGTCCCGCGGCCGGACTCAGGTTCAGCTTGGGACGCGCCTGTACCACTGAAGGAGCCACCGTCGCCACCCCAGCCAGGCCGAGCACAGCCAGAAAATCACGTCGTTTCATGTTCGCCCCCTCTCTGCAGGTACCAGGTATCAGGTATCAGGTTTTGTCGAGTACCTCGACGAATCCTTACACTGCGCCAGAAACGCACGACATAAGCAAAGAACACGACATGAACAAAAAAAGAGGAGTGAGCCTTGTGGCTCACTCCTCTTTCGACCCCACTGGACTGCCTGGGTTCTACTGACAGGGTTCTACTGATAAAGCTCTACTGACAGAAGTTCTACTGGCAACCCAGTGGCTACTGGAGATGTGGAATCAGGAGCGCGCTGGGCCAGCACTGACGATGGCCTCGCTGACACCTTCGAACTTCTTGAAGTTGTCCACGAACATGGTAGCCAGATCGTCACGCTTGCGATCATAGGCCGCCTTGTCTTCCCAGGTTTCGCGCGGATCGAGCAGCGTGCTGTCGACCCCCGGCACGGCAACCGGTACAGACAGGTTCAAGCCATCGAGGCGCTTGGTTTCCACTGTACGCAGCACACCTGACTGGATAGCGCTGATGATGGCCCGCGTGGTGGGAATGGAGAAACGCTCGCCACCTTCGCCATAGGCACCACCCGTCCAGCCGGTATTGACCAGGTAGACCTGGGCATCTTTCTGTTCCACACGCTTGATCAGCAGGTCAGCGTATACGCGAGCCGGACGCGGGAAGAAAGGTGCACCAAAGCATGTGGAGAATGTGGCAGAGAGGCCTTCAGCCGCCCCCATCTCGGTGGAACCTACCTTGGCAGTGTAACCGGACAGGAAATGATAGGCCGCAGCTTCCTTGGACAGCACGGAAACAGGTGGCAGCACTCCTGACATGTCGCAGGTCAGGAAGACAATGGCATTGGGCTCGCCAGCGCGGTTCTCGGGCACACGCTTTTCGATATGTTCCAGAGGATAGGCGGCACGAGAGTTCTGAGTCAGGCTGTCATCGGTGTAGTCGGGGTTGCCATGCTCATCGAGAACCACGTTCTCGAGCACGGTACCGAACTTGATGGCCTGCCAGATCACCGGCTCATTCTTGGCGGACAGGTCGATGCACTTGGCATAACAGCCACCCTCGATGTTGAACACGGTGCCTGGGCCCCAGGCATGCTCGTCATCACCGATCAGGAAACGGGCCGGATCAGCCGACAGGGTGGTCTTGCCGGTACCGGAAAGGCCGAAGAACAATGTGGTCTCGCCATCTTCGCCCACGTTGGCACTGCAGTGCATCGGCAGCACATCGGAGGCCGGCAGCAGGAAGTTCTGCACCGAGAACATGGCCTTCTTCATTTCACCGGCATAGCGCATACCAGCGATCAGCACTTTCTTCTGGGCGAAGTTGAGAATGACACAACCGTCGGAATGGGTGCCGTCACGCTCAGGATCACACTGGAAGCCAGCGGCATTGAGAATGGTCCACTCATCCTTGGCGGAAGGATTGTAGCTTTCAGGACGCACGAACAGATTCTTGCCGAACAGGTTCTGCCAGGCAGTCTCGGTATGCACGCGAACCGGCAGATAATAAGTCGGGTCGCTACCTACATGCAGTTGCGCGACATAGTGCTCGCGACCCAGCAGGTAATCCTCGACACGCGCCCACAGGGCATCGAACTTGTCGCTGGCAAACGGCTGGTTGACGTTGCCCCATTCGATATCAGCACTGGTGGACGGCTCATCGACAATGAAGCGATCCTTTGGGGAACGGCCGGTACGTGCGCCAGTTTCCACCACCAGGGCGCCATTGGCAGCCAGGCGACCTTCACCGCTGGCCAGGGCACGTTCCACCAGGCTGGCAGAACTGAGATTGGTATGGGCGACAGAAGTCTGCTGAGTTTGGGTCATTTGCTTTCCTGGGCCAAAAGGCCGCTCTCTCTCGGTTGCCGGGCGTGTTCAACGCTCGAGTCTGCCCAGATCGCTGTGCGGTTGTGCCGTCTTGTTGAAGCGACCGGACCGTGAACAGGCGGCGATTATGACAAAATTCCAGCCAACAAGAAATGTCCGCTTTTCAAGACATTAGTGTAGTTTCACTACACAAATACGGCATTTTTGTGCGCATTTCTGTCATTTCACTACAAGAGATTCGACAACGGGTTGATAGCAAGCCAGGCCAGAAAACCCAAACTCAGTGGATCGTGGGACTTCCCCCTTCAGGATCATCCAGCAAGGCTTCAACTTCCGCTGCGGAGAAGTGGTAACGCGTGTGGCAAAAATGACACTGGGTCTCGATGTGACCCTGTTCAGCGACGATCTGGCGTAATTCCTCTTCCCCCAAGCTCAGCAGCGCCCCGGAGATGCGAGGCCTGGAACAAGTGCACCCAAAGCGTAATGCCTTGGGGTCGAAGACGCGCACGTCCTCTTCGTGGAACAGCCGGGTCAGCAGCGTGCTTGCATCAAGGCTGACAAGCTCTTCCTGGCTGAGTGTTGCCGCCAGATGCGTCGCCCGATCCCAGGCATCGTCATCCTGGTTGAGCGATTCATCGGGAAGGCGCTGCAGCAACAGTCCCCCTGCATGCATGCCATTGGCAGCCAGCCACAGACGCGTCGGAAGCTGCTCGGACTGGGTGAAGTAGTCTTCCAGGCAAGCGGCCAGGCTCGATTTATCGATCGCAACGATACCCTGATAGCGCCGCCCTTCCCGTGGATCCAGCGTAATCACGATCTGGCCATCTCCCACCAGGGTGCGGAAATCTGCGTCATCGGCTGGCAGGGCAGCATCTTCATCCATGCGCGCAATGGCACGCAGCTCACCGCCGGGATTGGATTCGGCCATCATCAAGGCAACGGAAGCATTGCCCCGGACTTCCAGGCTGAGCGTACCATCGAGCTTGACCGTATCGGTGAGCAGAGCCACCGCCGCCAGAAGCTCTCCCAACTGACGATTGATGACCGCAGGATACTGGTGACGATCCAATACCTCGGCATAGGCCTCTTCAAGGAGAGTGACCTCACCACGCACATTGGTATGCTCAAGAAGAAAACGCTGAATCTTGTCGCTCATAAGGGCTCACAAAACAGGGGCTCACAAAATAGGGTTCGCAGAACAAGGGGCGCAATAGGCCCTAGTCATGCTGTTCTCGCTGGAATCGCTTGATCTCACGGCGATCACGCCTGTCAGGGCGTTTGAGAGGATGCTGGAAGGTCTCGCGAGCCTGACGCCGGCTCTCGGCTTCCTTCTCCCGGCGCTGGCGGCTTTCATCCGTTTCCTGATACAGCGCCTGGGCCTCCGGAGCACCTCGTCGCTTTTCCGTCACCGCCAGCACTTCCACTTCCCAGATGTCCCAGCCCTGGGGCAGACGCACTTTCATCCCCGGGCTGATAAGCTTGCTGGTCTTGGCCTTGCTGCCGTCGACATCAACCTTGCCGCCATCGATGGCCTTCTTGGCCAGCGCCCGGGTCTTGAAGAAGCGGGCAGCCCACAGCCACTTGTCCAGACGAACGCTATCCACGATCACTCTCCTCACGTGCATTCTGTGCCGTTAATGGAAGTATCTCAGCGAACCTCTCCAGTGTAGTGAAACCTTCCAGCACACGTCCTGGCCGCTGACTATCCGGCTGATGAATACCGAGCAGATGGCGAATGCCGTACTGGCGCGCACTGGCCAGCACTCGTGGATTGTCATCGACGAACAGCGTACGCTCGGGATCAAAGGGCTCACGCTCACCCAGCCCCACCCAGAACGCTTGCTCTTCCTTGGGTACCCCGAGATCCTCCGAGGACACAATGGCATCCAGGTATTCATCGATGCCGGTCAAGGGAAGCTTCAGCGCCAGGCTGGCGCGATCCGCATTGGTTGCCAGCACCACTCTAGGGTGGGCCGACTTCAGCCATTGCAGGAAGTCCAGCGCATCGCTGCGCACACTGATAAGGTGCTGTACTTCACGCTTGAGCGCCACGACATCCACTTCAAGCTCCTGGCTCCAGTAGTCCAGGCTATACCAGCTCAAGGTGCCCTGCTCGCCAACGATACGCTCACATAATGCCAGCCGATGGGTATCATCGAGCTTGTGCAATTCCACATATCGGCGTGGTAGATGTTCCAGCCAGAAATGGCTGTCGAAATGTAAATCCAGCAGCGTACCGTCCATGTCGAGCAGAACGGTATCTATGGCCCGCCAATCGATCATCTCTCAGCTTAGCCTCAATTCAATCTCACCCTATCTCAGCGAGAGTGGGTGACAGGGAAAAACGTGGTAGTTTAACCGAAACCAGGTTCAGATTGCTGCATATTCGGAGACTCAATGGCTCATCACAAGCCCCACATCCTGGCCCGACGCAGCGTGGCCAAAAGTCGGCTGTTCCATGTCGAGGAGCTCGATCTGGAATTTTCCAATGGCGAGAAGCGTACATTCGAGCGGCTCGGCAGCACCGGTCGCGGCTACGGGGCGGTCATGATCGTAGCCATGCCAGACCCAGAGCATGTACTGCTGATTCGCGAGTATGCCGCCGGATTTGAAGACTATGTCCTGACACTACCCAAGGGGCTGGTCGATGAAGGAGAAGACATCTTCAACGCCGCCAACCGAGAGTTGATGGAAGAGTGTGGCATGGGGGCCAGACGCATCGAGCCATTGACCGAACTGTCCTTGTCTCCCAACTACATGAGTCAAAGCATGCAGGTCATGCTGGCCTGGGACCTCTACCCCCAACGCCTGGAAGGTGATGAACCAGAACCGTTGATCGTGGAAACTCATGCGCTCGACGAGATTTCTGCCCTGCTCACACGGAGCGACTTTCATGAAGCCCGGGCCATCGCCGCCCTATATATCGCCAGGGATAAACTGCGCCAGGAAGCCAGCGAGGCCAACTTCTGGTGACACCTTCCCGGGACAAGAATCAGCAGCAGAAAGATCAGCGCTCCACATTTGTTCCGAGCCAGGAGCAACATGGCCCAGAAGTCATGACTCGGAAGTCATGAATCAGAAACCATGGCTCAGAGGCTATGACTCGGAAACTGCGGCGCGCTGTATCTATCCTCCAGGCACCGTATCAGCGACGAGTGCCGTGCAAACGGCGCATGTTGCCATTGCCTTCTTTCAAGCGTACCCAGCGTCCCTGGCGATAGCTATCGAGCCCTGCCTCGAGCAGTGTCATGATTTCCACGCCTTCTTCCCCGGTTACGGGCGGTTGCCCACCCTTGAGCAGCAAGGCTTCACGCACTGCTGCGTAGTAGGCAGGGTAATTTCCTGGCTCGGAGGGAACCTCATGGACGACGAGGTGAGGCTCCTCATCGCTACCCTCATTGATCGTGGCAACACCCGGCTGAGGATCGATGCCCCAGTCATCGCTGGGTACCTGCCCTTCCTTGAGCCAGTCTTCCTGCGGATCGAGCCCATAGATCGAATAGCTGCCCTTGGTACCATGCAGCACGAAACGCGGGCTGGGCTCCGCCACCAGCGTACTGGCTTCCAGCGAGACCCTTAAGCCCTCGTACTCGAGCATGCACACGAACTCATCATCCACTTCCGCAGCATCTCGCGATGTTGACAGCTCCAGCAGAATGGCGCGAGGCATGCCGAACAGCACCCGGGCCTGGTCGAGCAGATGAGGGCCGAGGTCATACCAGATCCCCCCGCCAGGCTTGGACTTCTCGCGCCAGCGGTCCGGCACATGGGGACGGAAGCGGTCGAAGCGCGAAGTGAAGGACACCAGGCGGCCTAGACGCTGCTCTTCGATCAGGCGACATACAGTGAGAAAATCGCTATCCCAGCGGCGATTGTGAAACACGCTGAGCATCAGATCCAAACGATCCGCCTGAGCACGCAGGTTGCGCGCCTCGGACAATGACACCGTCATTGGCTTGTCGATGACCACGTGCTTGCCGGCAGTCAATGCTGCCTTGGCCATGGGAAAGTGATGTTCATTGGGAGTGGCAATGACAACAAGGTCAATCATGCGATCGGCAAGCAGGTCATTGAGGTTATCGACAACCTCTACATCCGGCCAGTCAGCCTTCACCTTGGCAGCATCGGAACTGACGATGGACAACAGCTCAAGGCCGGTTGCCGCATGAATCAATGGTGCATGAAACGTCTTGGCGGCCATGCCGTAGCCGACCAGGCCCACGTTCAGGGTCTGTGTCTTCATAGTGATTCGTCTTCCTTACAACAGCAATAGATCCAGAGGCCATCCAAGGACGACCTCTGAACCACTTTTCATGAACACTAGGATGACGAAATCTGCACAATTAATCGAGTCCCTCTTACCTCTTGGACTCAGACCCACAACCCCCTTCAGCCCTTGGTTTGCGCACTATCAGTCGGTAAATACAGACAGTTTTCGTATATCACCAAGCAAGTACTGACCGGCCACACAGGGGGTCATGACCATGTAACGGTGTTCAGCCAAGCTTCTCAAGATCCCGTACCGCACCCTTGTCGGCGGAGGTCGCCAACAGCGCGTAGGCCTTCAGCGCCGCCGACACCTTGCGGTCTCGCTGGATGCTGGGCTTCCAGGCATCAGCGCCACGCGCTTCCTGAGAGTCGCGACGCGCCGACAGCTCTGCTTCATCCAACAGCACATTGATGGTTCGGTTGGGGATATCGATGCGGATGATATCGCCATTCTCGACCAGTCCGATGGCCCCCCCGGCTGCCGCTTCCGGCGAGGCATGACCAATCGACAGCCCCGAAGTCCCTCCCGAGAAGCGTCCATCGGTCAACAGCGCACAGGCCTTGCCCAGCCCCTTGGATTTCAGATATGAGGTCGGGTAGAGCATTTCCTGCATACCGGGACCACCACGCGGCCCCTCGTAGCGGATCACTACCACGTCGCCTTCCTTCACCTTGCCACCGAGAATATGCTCGACAGCCTGGTCCTGGGATTCGACCACATGCGCCGGCCCCTCGAATACCAGAATGCTCTCGTCGACACCGGCGCTCTTCACCACACAGCCATCTTCGGCAATGTTGCCGGTCAGCACAGCGAGGCCACCTTCACGAGAGAAGGCATGCTCATAGTCACGGATACAACCGGTGGCGCGATCACCATCGAGGCTCGGCCAGCGGGCGCTCTGGGAAAAGGCTACCTGAGTCGGCACACCGCCCGGCCCGGCCCTGTAGAAGCTGATCACTTCCGGACTGGGGTTGCGCATGATGTCCCACTCGTCCAGCGCTTCCTTGAGGGTGTCCCCGTAGACTGTAGGCACACTGGAATCGAGCACTCCGGCACGGTCCAGCTCACCGAGGATGGCCATGATGCCACCGGCACGGTGCACGTCCTCGATGTGATACTTCTGGGTGTTGGGGGCCACCTTGCACAGCTGCGGTACCTCGCGGCTGAGGCGATCGATATCCTGCATGGTGAAATCGATTTCCGCCTCCTGAGCTGCCGCCAGCAGGTGCAGAATGGTGTTGGTCGAGCCACCCATGGCGATATCGAGGGTCATGGCGTTGCGGAATGCCGCCTTTGAGCCGATCGCGCGAGGCAGCAGGTGCGCTTCATCACCCTCGTAGTAGCGTTTGGCCAGCTCGACAATGCGTTCACCGGCGTTCTCGAACAGACGCCTGCGATCCGAGTGGGTTGCCACCACGGTGCCGTTACCCGGCAATGCCAGGCCCAGCGCCTCGGTCAGGCAGTTCATCGAGTTGGCGGTGAACATACCGGAGCAGCTACCGCAGGTCGGGCAGGCACTGCGCTCCACCTCGTTGAGCAACTCCTCGTCGACGCTGTCGTCCGCTGCCATGACCATGGCATCGACCAGGTCGAGACCGTGATCGAGCAGCTTGGTCTTGCCGGCCTCCATGGGTCCACCGGAGACGAAGATCACCGGAACATTGAGGCGCATGGCGGCCATCAGCATTCCGGGAGTAATCTTGTCGCAGTTGGAGATACACACCAGCGCATCCGCGCAGTGGGCATTGACCATGTACTCGACGCTATCGGCAATCAGGTCACGGCTAGGCAGCGAATAGAGCATGCCGTCGTGTCCCATGGCGATACCATCGTCTACCGCGATGGTATTGAATTCCTTGGCCACTCCCCCGGCCTTCTCGATCTCGCGAGCCACCAGCTGGCCCATATCCTTGAGGTGCACATGGCCAGGGACGAACTGGGTGAAGGAGTTGGCCACCGCGATAATCGGCTTGTGGAAGTCGTCATCCTTCATGCCGGTGGCGCGCCACAGAGCGCGGGCACCAGCCATGTTGCGGCCAGCGGTTGTAGTACGGGAACGATACTCAGGCATGGGATCCTCATCATTTTTTATCCCGGCAATACCTGGAGCCAAGCGCTACGGCGCACGTCATTCCTGCCTGGCCTGATCGCAGCCAGTGGTCAACGTGAAGCATGAACGCTTCGTCCTTCTCGGGTATTCGAGCAGCTTCAGCTGCTTTTCCGGGTAGTGTCGCGTGTCCAGACTGTTGATTTTGTCATGCCCACGGATTGCATGCCAGCCAGCTATGAGGCACTAAATAGCCGCCTCCTTTAACCGACCATCAGCCAGCAATAGCCGACGGTCCGCCAGAGCCGTGATGTCTTCCGTGTCATGACTGACCAGCATCACTGCAACACCACGTTCCTTGAGGCGTTGCACCTGCTGCCATAGCAACTCACGATTGGCCCGGTCCAGGCCACTGAAAGGTTCATCCAGCAACAGCAATCGAGTCTGGCGCAACAGTGCTCGAATCAGAGCCACGCGCTGACGTTGGCCACCGGAAAGCTCTGTCGGGAGCCGCTCTGCCAGTCCTTCCAGTCCAACCTGGGCCAATCCTTCACCAATGCTCTGATGCTGTGCTTGGCTGAGACGCAGGTTCGGAGCCAGCCCCAGCCCGACATTGGCCCACACCGGCAAATGATCAAACAGATTGTGATCCTGGAAGACCGTCGTGATATCCCTTTCCCAGGGAGGCAGAGCGGTCAGATCTTGATCGCTCCACAATAACCGCCCGGATGCTGGCGTGAGAAACCCCGCCAGAAGGCTCAGCAGCGTGCTCTTGCCGGCCCCGGAAGGACCGTCCACGGCCAGGCATTCCCCTGGTGCAAGTTGCAGGTCAAAGCGGAAATCCAGGGTTTCCCCTGGTTGCGCCAGGGCATAATGAAAACTCAGTGCATCAGCTATCAGCATTGCGGCCTCGACACGACAGACAGACGGCCTGACCTTTTCCAAGGGTAACGGGGCAGACGGCGAGTCAGGACAGAGAGCAGAGCGAATATCAGCACGATCAATGCCAGCAGCATGAGAGCTGTCGCCGCTGCGCTCTGCCATCGATATCCACCAAGCTGCTGATACAGCAGCATCGGCAATGTTGGTGATGCAGGCGAACCAAACAGTGCTATGACACTGAAATCCCCTAGCGAAAGCGTCATGGCATAGGCAAGTGACAAGGCCATGGGGCGTCTAAGCCGCGGCCATAACAACCAGCGCAATCGAGCCCAGCCATGAATACCAAGCTGATCGGCCAGCCGGCGCTGGGGAGCGGCAAGCTCCACCGCCCCACTGCGCAGAACCTGCATGGCGAAAGGTAACGCCATCAACGCATTGACCAGCACCACCAGCGCATAGGCCTGCATGGCGCCACCAAGGGCAGGTCGTAACAGGACGAACAGCCCTGTCCCCAGAACCAGTGCCGGTAATACCAGTATCAACTGGCCACTGCCTTCCATCACTGCAGCCAGCCCGCGCCGACCCGCATCACGCAATACACCAGTCCCCGCCAGCAGGACCAGCGCCAGGCTGACAGCACCGATACCGGCACATGAGGCCATCAACAGACTACGCCGGGCAGCCGCCCATACGGTCCCATCCGCAACCATCTGCGGTACTCCTGCCAGCCCGGCAATCACGATAGCCACCAGCGGCGGCACCAGGAGCAGAATCAAGGCTGACAAGGTCACTCCATCGCCCAGGCGGCGCCATCCTCGGGTATCACGACGCTGAGCGTCCAGGGGCTGCCCGACACGCTGTTCGGAACCACCCTGCAACAATGGGGCACTTGCCCCACCAGCCAGCGCCATTCCCCACAATGCCAGACAGATGGTCAATTGGGTCAATGCCAGAAGTGCTGCCAGGGCCAGATCATTGTCGTACTTGAGCGCCTGATACAGAGCGACTTCCAGCGTACTGCTGCCAGGGCCACCCCCTAGCGTCATGACAATGGCAAAGCTGGTGAAGCACAGGGTGAAGACCAAGGCGGCAAGACGCGGCAGCAGTGGTTTGATGGCTGGCCACTCCAGCACCTGCCAGATCGCTCGCCGCGACAGCCCGAACTGAGCCACCAGGCGCCAATGGGTGCCCGGTGCACGTTCCACTGCCTGCAGCATGATCCGCGCCGACAGCGGCAGATTGAAGAAGACATGCGCCAATACGATACCCGACAGGCCATAGAGATACCCTGGCGCATTTCCCGAGAAAAACGGCATCGCCTCGATCAGCGGCGCCACCCAACCTTGGCGACCGTGCACGGCAACCAGGCCAAACAGTGCCAGCAGGCTCGGGATCACCAGCGACATTTCCATGATGCGCAGCAACAGGCCGCGTCCGGGAAATCGGGGACGGCGCGCCAGTACCACCGCCACCAACATGCCAAGCCCAAGAGAGATCAACGTGGACAGCGTGGCCTGCCACAAGCTGAATTTCAGGATCGCCAGCAGGTACGGTTCCTGCCAGAGCTGGGCGATGTGGAGGTCACTGGCTGCATGGATCAAGGCAGCAAGACTGCCTAGCCCAACAGCGACAATACCCAACATCACCAACCCGGCGGCCGGAAGTGGCAACCGGTTGGTGGCAGGCCCGCTTAGCGGCTGGAAGCGTTGAGCCATTCCCGGATCCACTCACGACGGTGCTGGCTGACCTCTGCGGGGCTGAAGGTATAGCTTTCGGGTTCGATCAGGCGGTCGAATACCTCGGGCAATTCATCACCCAGATCGATCGCCGGATACATCACATTGCCAAGGGGAATATGGCGCTGGAAGTCCTCGTTCAGAATAAAGTCCATGAACGCATGCGCCAGCTCAGGCTCATCGGTACCGGACACCATCGCTGCCGTTTCCACCTGCAGGTAGTGGCCCTCCTTGAACTCGGCAGCCTGATAGCGATCCGTCTTGTCGAATGCCATGTGATAGGCAGGTGACGTACTGTAGGACAGCACCATGGGAGCTTCGCCATTCATGAACAGCGAGAAGTAGGCCTGACTCCAGCCACTGGCCACCGTGAGAATATGCGGTGATAGTCGCTCCCAGGCCTCATCTGCCTTGTCGCCGTAGACATGCTTGATCCACAGCAGCAGACCTAGCCCCGGCACGCTGGTTCTTGGATCACTGATGATCACCTTCAGGTCTTCGGGGGCATCCATCAATGCTTCAAGACTGTCCGGCGGATTGGGCAGTGCCTCACTGTCATAGACGAAGGCAAAACGGCCCCAATCATAAGGCAGGAAGACGTCGTCATCCCATTCGATGGGCAATTCGAGAGCGGAAGTATCCGCCTCGTGCGGCGCAAGCAGTTCCAGAGCCCTGGCATCTTCCATCAGGTTCATGTCCAGGCCGAGGATCACATCCGCTTCGGTGGATGCCCCTTCCAGACGCAGGCGCTGCAGGATATCGACACCTCCCTCTAGAGCGACAAACTGCAGGTCGCAGCCGCAACGTGCTTCAAAGGCCTTCTCGATGGCAGGTCCTGGGCCCCATTCAGCCACGAAGGAGTCATAGGTATAGACCGTAAGCTGCGGCTTTTCGCCGTCCTGTGCCAACGCCTGTGAGGAGCTGAATGTCGTGATAGCGGCCAATGCCGTCAACATTGAAAGACCCGGATGCACTAACGCCACCCGGGTCTTGGTCAGGATGTCTTTCATTGGCAGTGATGCTCGGTAATCCGTGATGAATGCCTCACAGCTTACCCGAAGACTCGCCCGCCCTCACCCTCGGTCTTCAAACACCACTCGGGCAACATCCTTGTACTGGGAAGCGAAATGCACCGTCATGCCGTCCTTGAGATAGTCGGGCAGTTCATCGTAATCACGCCGGTTGGCCTCGGGCAGGATGACTTCGAAGATATCACTGCGCCGCGCCGCAATGATCTTCTCGCGAATACCGCCCACGGGCAGCACATGACCGGTCAGGGTCAGCTCCCCGGTCATCGCCAGGTTGCGTTTGATCGGTTCATTGCGCGCCAGTGACAGCAGCGCCGTGGTCATGGTCACCCCCGCGGAAGGGCCATCCTTGGGGGTCGCTCCTTCTGGCACGTGTACATGCACAAAGGACGACTCAAAGTAGCTGGGGTCAGCGCCATACTCTGCCATGTGCCCCTGCACGAAGCTGTAGGCAATATTGGCGGACTCCTTCATCACGTCGCCAAGCTGCCCCGTGAGCTTGAAGCCACGGTCCAGCCCGTGAACCCGCCCGGCTTCGATGGATAGTGTTGCCCCGCCCATGGACGTCCAGGCGAGACCAGTGACCACCCCAGCCCCCTTCATCACCTTTTCCTTGCGGAAGATCGGTGCGCCGAGGAATTCTTCCAGGTTCTTCACTGTCACGCTGACCGAGGCCTCCTCGCTCTCCAGCAGCTTCACCGCAGCCTTGCGCACAATGCGGTGCAACTGCTTCTCCAGCTGACGCACTCCCGCTTCGCGGGCATAGCCTTCGATGACCTGGCGCAGGGCGGCATTGCTGAGCTGGATACGCTTGCGTGGAATCTTGTCGCGCTTGAGCAACTTGGGCCACAGGTGGTTGCGAGCAATGGCCAGCTTCTCTTCGGCAATGTAGCCAGACAGGCGAATCTGTTCCATGCGGTCAAGCAGAGGTCCCGGAATCGAATCCAGGGTATTGGCGGTACACACGAACAGTACCTTGGACAGGTCCAGACGCACGTCCAGGTAATGATCGAGGAAGTCGACGTTCTGCTCTGGATCAAGTACCTCGAGCAGCGCCGAAGCCGGGTCTCCCTGGAAGGACTGCCCCATCTTGTCGATCTCGTCGAGCATGATCACCGGGTTCTCGACTTCGACTTCCTTGAGCGCCTGCACAAGCTTGCCGGGCATGGCACCGATATAGGTGCGGCGGTGCCCCTTGATCTCTGCCTCGTCACGCATCCCGCCGACCGAGAAACGGTAGAACTTGCGCCCCAGCGCCTCGGCGATGGAACGACCGACAGAGGTCTTGCCGACACCGGGAGGGCCAACCAGCAACAGGATGGAGCCGCCGACATCGCCCTTGAAGGTGCCTTCGGCCAGGAACTCGACAATGCGCTCCTTAACGTCCTTGAGACCATCGTGATCCCGGTCGAGCACCTTGCGTGCATGCCCCAGGTCAAGGTGGTCCGTGCTGGTCACTCCCCAAGGTACGTTGGTCAGCCAATCGAGATAGTTGCGCGTGGTGCCATATTCCGGCGAACCAGTCTCCAGCACCGAAAGCTTGTCCAGCTCCTCGTCAATGCGCTCCTTGACCCGCTGCGGCACTTCCTTTCCCTTGAGCCGGGCGCGGAAGGTATCCACATCGTTTTCGCGATCGTCCTTGGAGATACCCAGTTCACGCTGAATGACCTTGAGCTGCTCGCGCAGGAAGAACTCACGCTGACGCTGCTCCATCTGGGCATTGACCTGCTCACTGATCTCGCTCTGAAGCTGGGCAACTTCAATTTCCTTGCGCAGCAACGGCAATACCTTCTGCATGCGCAACACCACAGGCAGTGTGGTCAGGACATCCTGCAGCTCAGCACCCTGGGCAGAAGTGATGGCCGCGGCAAAATCGGTTAGAGGACTTGGTTCATGGGGGCTGAAGCGATTGAGGTAGTGCTTGAGCTCTTCGCCATATAGCGGGTTGATCGGCAACAGTTCCTTGATGCCGTTGATCAGCGCCATGGCATAGGCCCGGGTCTCGTCATCACTGGCGTCGACAGGCTCGCGAGGATAACTGACCTCGACCAGAAACGGGGCTTTCTTCGACAGCCAGCGCTCGATCTTGAAACGGCGCATGCCCTGGGCAATGAATTGCACTTGCTGAGGATCACGCTGCAGCTTGTGGACCATCACTGCAGTGCCCACTTCCGGGAAATCCTGCCAGCCTAAAGACTCGACTCCCGTCTCGCCGACGAAGGCCAGGCCGACAGTATGATGCGGCGTGTTATCGACTCGTTCGATAGTCTCGTCCCAGCGCTCACGGTTGATCACCAGTGGCTGCACCTGGGCAGGGAAGAAGGGACGATTGTGAATCGGCAGAAGATACAAACGTTCGGGTAGCGAGGCTGCTGCCGGAATCACAGCATGTTCCTGCACCTGGTCATCCGTGTCCTGGTGCTCGGAGCTGTCGTCACCTTCCAGGTCGACCCAATTCAGCTCATCATCCTGCGGATCGCGTTCGTCACTCATGCTTACCTCATCCTGATGTCTGGGCAACATGCCCTGTCTGATTCACAGGAATGTGGGCAACGAGCTCAGACTTCAAGTCATACATGCAGCAATGCATGTCTGAGCCGTCGGTTCCACATCACGCCACGCCGTCTTTCTCGGCTGCGTCATGAATGTCACCGGGGTAGCTTGAAAGGAGGCGCAAGGCGGCCATTGATGCGGATCTGGCCCTTGACGAGGTCAAGCGTCAGAGACTGGGTATCCAACGGTTCATGCAACCACAAGGCCACCATGGCAGGCACATCCAACCATTCGAAATCACCATCCAGGCGGCTCTGGAAACGCCCCCGCATCAGCGGATCCTGCAACTGGACCGCACTGAGCTCACCCAACTGCCGGGCATCGAAGATCACGACACCATTCCCCTTAAGGGAAAGGCCCAGCATGGGGCTGTCCAGGTCGACGTCACGCACGTCCAGACGAGGAGAGTCCTGCAGCAGATTGATCAATGCCAGGTCAAGCTCGGAGCCAGGCTCGGCAGCCTGAGGCAGCACACCGCCCTCTGCTGCCTTGCGTCTCAGCAGTACGATCAGTTCCTTGAGGGCGTCAGCATTGATCCGCGACAGCTCCATATTGGCAGTGCCGGCAAGCAGCAGGCGGTCACCGGAGCTCACTTCTCCCACACTGAGCTGGCTGCCGATTCGTAGCTCACTGTCATCCAGCAAGGTGCGAGTTTCCAACTGCAGGTTGCTACCTTCCAGATTGACCCTGGGATGACTGAGGCTCAACGCATCGATGGTCAACTGGTCGTGCTGGCTGAATGATTGCGCGCCTGCGGTGTAGGTGTATCGGCTCTCCAGTTGGGATGGGCCGACTTCCAGTTCGGCATCCCCATCATGCAGGCTCCAGGGTTTCAGGTGTACTCCCAGATGCCAGTCCCCATAGACACCATTGAAACTGATATTGCCTCCCCTGAAGTGCAGCTCACGAGTCGCTTCTCCGGGAGGAGATTGACTGATGACAAAGGAGGCCAGGCGCAGCTTGCCATTGAAGGTGCCTCCCAGGCTGCGGTAGTGGGCTTCCCAGGTAGGCGATGCGGAATGCAGGGTATCACTGAACAGGCCGCGATCATCACGGCCATGATGCAACTCGATCTGGCCGGACACGCTGGTATCCAGCACCCCGTGATTGGCTTCATATGGCAGAGAAAGGTGCCAGTCATGGCTGAGCAAGGGAGACAGGTGAATTGTACCGGAAGAGCTCAGCCAGCCGCGTTGTACATGACTGCGGGAAACGCGCAGATCACCCCGGGCCTGAAGGTCCGCCATGGCGCGTTCGAGTTCACGTTCGAACAGCAGGCTGGCAATATACTGAGCGAGTGCCCAAGTCAGCGCCAGCACCACCACTACCGGGACGATCCATCGTTCCTTGCGCATTCATTACCCCTGAATTCGCCGTGGCTCCAACATGGCCCTGGCGCTCACTGCCCGGATGCCAGTCCATCCGGATACTCTGTTCAATGTAGCCATAACCACAGGTGCATGGTGCTCCAGGCATATATGCCGGCCAGGATGTCATCGATCATGATACCGAAACCTCCCGCTACGCGGCGGTCCGCCCAGCGAATCGGCCAAGGCTTGATCACATCGAAGATGCGGAAGGCCACAAATCCCCAGAGTGCCGCTTCCCAGGAAAAAGGCACTGCTGTCATGGTCAGCCAATATCCCACGAATTCATCCCAGACAATCCCGGAATGATCGTGTACGCCAAGGTCATTGGATGTCTTGTCACACAACCAGCACCCCCAGACGAAGGTGATGGCAATCACCATCAGATACCAGCCCAGGGTCAATTCGGACAATAGCCAGTAGAAGGGAATCGCGGCCAGGGTACCAAAAGTGCCGGGAGCAAAAGGAGCAGCGCCACTACCAAGACCAAAAGCCAGGAAGTGGGTCGGGCGATGCCACACGCTAGCAGGAGACTTGTTCATGGTTCACCTCCGCTAAAGTGTTGCCAGCCGGCCTTGGTCGGCATCTTCACCCCATCAATGCCGCTTCCTTCGACCAGCCGCCCGATCTCTGTCAGAGCGAGCCCGAACGACGCCAGCTCCGCTTGCGCTGCAGCCAGTCGCTCTGGTGCCAGGGTAACGAGCAGCTCATAGTCATCGCCACCGCTGAGTGCCGCCTGCATTGCTCCCTCCTCGCCCAGCAAATCGACCAGTCCCTCTGCCAGAGGAATCGCTTGAGCATCGAGTTTCGCACCTAGCTTGCTGGCTTCCAGCACATGTCCCAGATCAGCCAGCAGCCCATCGGAAATATCAATGGCTGACGAGGCCAGCTCTGCCAAGACTCGACCTGCCTCAAGACGTGGCTGAGGCAACAGATAACGCGATACCAGCGGATGCTGAAGGTCATGCTCCCCGGCCTGCCAGGCCGCCAGACCACCTGCACCACCACCCAAGGCTCCCGTCACGGCCAGAATATCGCCCGCCCTGGCACCTGAACGCCTCAACGCTCGGGCAGGCTCCACTTCTCCCATCACCGTGACGCTCACGGCGCACTCTCCCGCCGTGACATCGCCACCGACAAGGTTGACCTTGGCCGCGTCACACAAGGCATGGAACCCCTTGGCAAACTCGGCCACCCAGGCAGCATCGCTGACAGGCAGTGCCAATGACATCAGGCACCAGCGGGGGCGGGCTCCCATCGCGGCAAGATCACTGAGGCTCACGGCCAGGGCACGATGCCCGACCGCGGAGGCAGGCGCTTTTGCAGGGAAATGGTGTCCTTCGACTGAAGTATCGACACTGACCACCAGCTGCTGCCCAGCCGTGGGGCTGAGCAGGCAGGCATCATCGCCTACCCCCAGGACAACACCGGTGTCCATGGTCGAGGCATGCGCAGGGGCCAGCCAACGATTGATGAGCTCGAATTCTCCATGCATGGGAATGTGACCCTTAGCGGCGACGGGCGCTTACCTCAGCGCTACGCAGCTTGTTGGCCAGCTTGTCGAGAATCCCATTGACATACTTGTGCCCATCGGTAGCACCAAAGGACTTGGCCAGTTCGACACCTTCGTTGATCACTACGCGATATGGCACTTCAAGACGGTGGGAGAGTTCGTAAGCCCCCAGGCGCAGAATGGCCAGCTCGATGGGGTCCAGGTCTTCCATGCGGCGATCCAGCAGCGGAGAGATGGAAGCATCCAGCTCAGCCTTGTAACGAGCCACGTTGTGCAACAGCTCATGGAACAAGGCCAGATCAGCGATTCTCATCACCTCAAGCCAGTTTTCATGGTTTTCCAGGTCGTCATCCGGAATCTGGCTGCGGAATTCAGCTTCCACGGAGGTAACGGGCTTGCCTGTCATGTGCCATTGATACAGCCCTTGGACTGCCAGTTCACGGGCAGCTCGACGGGCTTGCTGGGCGGGGGATGGAGAACGCTGATCATGACTCATGAGAAAGCCTCCTCAGCATCTTCTTCATCATCGCCATTTTCATCACCAAAACAACGCAACAGCGACACCATCTCCATCGCGGCCATGGCAGCTTCGATGCCCTTGTTGCCCATCTTGGTACCCGAGCGCTCGATCGCCTGCTCGATGGAATTGACCGTCAGTACACCATTGGCAATTGGAGTGTCGAACTCAAGCTGCAGACGTGACAGCGCAGAATTACACTCGCCTGCTACATGCTCGAAGTGCGGCGTACCGCCACGAATCACGGCCCCAAGAGCAATGACTGCGTCTGGACGTGCCACTTGCAGAACACGCTTGACCGCCAGCGGAAGCTCCCAAGCGCCCGGCACATGGACGATATCAATCGCTTCGGCATCCACACCGTGGCGCATCAGGCTGTCTACGGCACCTTCTACCAGACTGTCCACCACATGATGATTGAAACGGCCAACGACAATAACGTAGCGGCCTTCGACGTCGACGAAGCTACCTTCGACTTGGGAAATAGGATTCATGTCGGTCCTTCCTGAAAATGCCGACCAAAGTCGGCACGGGGTGGCAGTATGCTTCACCTTCACCCTGTTGAATACTAAAGCGCCGAGGCACTCATTGCCGTTCTGGCAATTCAGAGCCTCAGCGCAAAAAAATCAGTCGTCGAGAACATCACTCGACGATTCCCCCTGGGGAGACACCAGCTCGACCACTTCCAGATCAAACCCGGACAGTGCAGAAAATTTCCATGGCGAGCTGAGCAGACGCATCTTCCCTACTCCCAGTTCGCGCAATATCTGCGACCCGGTACCGATGGAAAGATAGTTGCCTGCTCCATCGGATTCACTGCCTCGCACCACACGGCGACGTTCGAGAAACACCTGCAGCAGATCATTGAGATCCTGGCCCGGACGTAGATCATCCAGCAATACAAAAACACCATGCTCGGCCCGAGCAACCTCCTGCAGTGCGGCACTGGCACGCCAGGAGGACTCCCCTTCACGTTCCAGACACAGCAGGTCACGCAGCTTGTTGCCCAGGTGCACCCTCACTGTCGTCAGCGCTTCCGGGCTCGGCTCGCCCTTGACCAGAGCCATGTGATGCGTGTTCTGGATACGGTCATGGAAGACATGCAGCATCAGTTCACCGAAATCGGTGGTCACTGACATGCGTTCGACCTCTTCTACCGTGCGCTCATTGAGAATGCGATAGTGAATGAGGTCGGCAATGGTCCCCATCTTGATACCATGAGTCCTGGCGAACTCCTCGAGCTCAGGGCGACGTGCCATGCTGCCGTCTTCATTCATGATCTCGCAGATCACACCGCTGGGGTCACAACCGGCCAGGGCCGCCAGGTCGCAGGCCGCCTCGGTATGGCCTGCGCGGCGCAGCACTCCACCGGGCTCAGCCATCAACGGAAAGATATGCCCCGGCTGCACAATATCCACACTCGTGGCATTGCGTGCACAGGCGGCCTGCACAGTACGCGCACGATCGGCAGCGGAAATACCGGTAGTCACGCCTTCAGCTGCCTCGATGGACAACGTGAACTTGGTGCCGTATCCGGAACCGTTGTCCTGCACCATCAAGGGCAAGTTGAGCTGAGCACAGCGTTCGTGGGTCATGGGCATGCAGATCAAGCCACGAGCATGCACTGCCATGAAGTTGATATGCTGAGCCTCAACCTTTTCGGCAGCCATGATGATGTCGCCTTCGTTCTCACGATCTTCATCATCCATCAGGATGACCATGCGCCCCTGGCGAATGTCTTCGATCAGCTCGGCGATGGGGGCGATTCCCCCATTGAAGGAGTGCGACATGACGTCTCCCTATAAATATCGGCTTGGCGCTGTCGCAGCCCGGCGACAACATCGTCGCTGACCTGCGTCGGACACCAGAATCGGCGTCAGGGTACCGTGACGCGGCATCTGGCGCCAGTAAGAAGCGTTGGAAGCATTTGCCCAACCCTGTATCAAATCCGTCCTGACGGCCTATCTGACAGGGCGGGCAAGAATTCGCCAGTCCTTGCCAAATGCCCGAATATCAAGGATATCCAGTGGGCGCTGCTGGTCCATGCGTTCAAGGCCAAGGTTCAGCAAGGGACGAGCCTCGCTCCCCAACAGTGTCGGTGCCAGATATAGCCGCAGCTCATCGACCAGGCCAGCATCCATCATCGCACCGGCCAATGTCGCCCCTGTCTCTACCAGCACATCATTGCATTGCTCATGTTCAGCCAGCCAGGACAACAGAGCAGCAAGATCTACCCGACCATCCTCCCCTGCGGGCAACTCAAGTATCTCGGCTCCCGCCTGTTCAAGCTTGGCCCAGCGCGCACTCTGAATGCCTGCCACCGTCACCACCAGGGTACGTCCCGGCTCCACCAGGCAGGCTGCAGCCAATGGCATGCGCAAGGTGCTGTCCAGTATCACGCGCAGCGGCTGACGTGCCGCAATGGCCTCCACAGACACGCCCTCGATCTCACCCAATTGTTCAGGGCGCACTGTCAGGCGAGCATTATCAAAAATGATCGAGTCCACCCCCGTGAGAATGGCACAACTCTCGGCGCGCAGACGCTGGACATCCCTCCTGGCTTCAGGACCAGTGATCCACTGGGATTCGCCGGAAGGCATGGCAGTACGCCCATCCAGGCTCATTGCCATCTTCAAGCGAATTCTTGGCCTGCCCTGCACCATGCGCAGCAGGAAACCAGCATTCAGGGCCCAGGCATCCTCTTCGAGGATTCCGACATCGACCTGAATGCCCGCTGCACGCATGCGCTCGATCCCACGTCCGGCAACCAGGGGATTGGGATCCTGCATGGCAACCACGACACGGGCAACACCAGCCTGAATCAGCGCTTCACAGCAGGGGCCAGTACGCCCCTGGTGTGAACAGGGTTCCAGGGTCACGTAGGCGGTGGCACCACCAGTCTTGTCTCCCGCCTCGGCCAATGCATGAATTTCAGCATGCGCTTCTCCCGAGCGCATGTGGAAACCTTCCCCGACGAGCGCTCCATCCTTGACCAATACACAGCCAACCCTTGGATTAGGCATGGTGGTATAGCGACCACGCTCAGCCAGGCGCAGGGCTCTAGCCATCCAGGCTTCATCACTCATGGGCATCATCGCGCTTTCCCTCCATGGCCATTATCCGGGGAGAAATGGGGTTCCTGGGCCAGTCGATCAATTTCGGCCCGGAACTCATCGATATCCTGAAAGCTGCGATATACCGAGGCAAAGCGGATATATGCCACCTGGTCGAGGCGCTTGAGTGCACTCATGACCTCCTCACCCACATCCCGGGCATGGATTTCACGTTCACCACGCGCTCGCAGTGACTGGCGAATGCGTTCTACCGCCGCCTCAATGGACTCGGCACTGACAGGACGCTTTTCCAGGGCACGCAGCATACCGCCACGCAACTTGGCTTCATCGAACACTTCACGAGTGCCATCTGACTTGATGATGCGCGGCATCAGCAACTCTGCAGTCTCATAGGTGGTAAAGCGCTCACCGCAGTCGGCACACTGCCGGCGCCGGCGTACCTGGTCGCCCTCGGCCACCAGGCGGGAGTCAGTCACGCGCGTATCCTGAGCGCCACAGAAGGGGCAGTGCATAGCGGCATATCCAAGTAGACGAAAGTGTCGGCATAGTGTAACGGGTGGCAGCTTTCTCGCCCAGTTGTCGCTCCATCCTGGCGCAATTTGTTCCTGCCTCCGGCTCTAGCTTATATAACAAGCGGGACATCCATATTCACTTGGAGCATGCCCATGCAGGTACATGGGACTCGATACATGGGACTAGGACATGGGGACCGGTACATGAAATACCGATGAGCAAGCTTGGCATGCCCTGTGCTTAAAGCTGGTATGAACCTGTATTCAGAACTGCGTCAACGACCTGCGCTTCGTCATTGGAGGAAAACCATGACCCGCTCTCCAAGCTCCGCCCTGCCACTCTCGGCCGACGCTTTCATCACGCGTGCTCGTCCCCTGATCGAACTGCTCTATGGACCTCGCTGCGACGAAGTCATGCGTCGCCTGATGCGCCTCGTGGACGCCCATCGCGACGTCCTGACGCCCCAGGATGGTGCAGAAGCCGTGGACCTGTGGAGCGAACGGGACCAATGGGTGATCCTCTATGGTGATTCCATCATCGAAGAGGGTCGCACACCGCTGGAAGCACTGGACGACTTTCTTGAGTCGCATCTCAGCGAAGTCATCAGCGGCGCTCATGTACTGCCCTTCTTTCCCTGGAGCAGCGACGATGGGTTCTCGGTCATCCATTATCGGGAAGTCAATCCAAGCCTGGGAGACTGGCAGGATATCCGCCGCCTGGCCAGCCATCGAGACTTGATGGTGGACCTGGTGCTCAATCATGCCTCCCGGGAATCCTTGTGGTTTGCCGACTATCTGGGCGGCAGCCTTCCCGGACGCGACTTCTTCATTGAAATGGACCCTGACACAGACCTTTCCGATGTGGTGCGCCCGCGCAGCTCTCCATTGCTGGTCCCCGTTGCGACTCGCCGCGGTGTACGCCACCTGTGGGCCACCTTTTCCGAGGATCAGATCGATCTCAACTTTGCCAACCCCGATGTATTACTGGAGTTCATCGGCATTCTGCTGTTCTACCTGGAGCAAGGCGCCCGGGTGATCCGGCTGGATGCCATTGCCTATCTATGGAAACGCCCTGGCACCAGCTGCATTCACCTGCCCGAAACCCATGCCGTGGTGAAGCTGCTACGCGCTCTGGTCGATCATATGGCGCCAGGCACGCTGATCATTACCGAAACCAATGTTCCTCACGCAGAGAACATCAGTTACTTTGGCTTATCCGGAACCGGGAGTTCCTCCCAGGTTTACGAGCAACAACCACTGGTGCCCGATGAGGCCCACCTGGTCTATCAGTTCACCCTGCCTCCCCTGCTGTTGCATACCTTGACCAGTGGCGAGGCGGACACGCTGGCCAGATGGATCGGCAGCCTGCCATACCTGCCACCGGGCTGCAGCTATCTCAACTTCACGGCCAGCCATGATGGCATCGGGGTACGCCCTCTGGAGGGCTGGTTGGAGCCCCACGACATCGATGCCTTGATGACCCTGATGCAACGCTTCGGCGGATTCATCAGCATGCGCAGCCAGGCTGATGGCAGCGACAGCCCCTACGAGCTCAATATCACCTGGTTTGCTGCCATGAGCGGTACCCGCAAAGGCCCCGATCCGTGGCAAATGGAGCGTTTTCTGCTCAGCCAGAACCTGATGCTGGCACTCAAGGGTATTCCCGCGATCTATCTGCACTGCCTCACAGCGACACAGAACGATCTGGAAGGAGTCGAGCATAGCGGTCGCTTGCGTTCCATCAATCGCAAGCGCTGGCAACGCGAACAGCTCGAGGAACTACTGGCCAGCCGACATACCCCCACCCGTGAAGTCTTTCATGCCTTGACGCGGCGCCTGTCGATTCGCAAGCAGGAACCCTGTTTTCATCCGGATGCAGGACAGCGCGTCATACCCAGTTCTTCCGCATTACTGGTGATTGAACGTGGGCCCCTGGAAAATGGTCGGCGGTTGCTGGCCATACACAACGTCACCGACCGGCGTCAGCCTCTGGACCTGGATACTCTCTTGCCAGTCACCCCTGACACCCCCTGGGAGGACCTTCTGGAAGGTGGAGTCTGGGAACCCCAGCACAGTCTTGCGCCATACCGCACGCTATGGCTGGTACAACAATCTTCACCCATAACGAACCCATGAGAAGAGAAGATTGTCATACTGGGCACATCTCACGCCCTTGATGACTGGAGTCTGTCATATGTCTCGCTCTCCTCGCCCACTTACCTGGCGCCATCGTGTATCGCACATCGCATTGGCATCAGCAGCTTTCGGCCTGCTTCCTTCAGCCACGGCGTTGGCCAAGGACTACCCTGCCCCCCTGGAAGCCCTGGAAAAAGAAGGACTGGAAATTTTCGGCGAGTTCGATGCCCCTGGCGGGCTTACGGGTTATGCAGCAAGCCATCAGGGCCAGCCCATGACCGTATTCGTCACACCTGATGGAGAACATGCCATCGTCGGCAACCTGATTGACAGTGAAGCCAACAACCTGTCGAACGAACCACTGGATAGGCTGGTACAAGGCCCTCAGGACGAAGCTACCTGGCAGCAATTGGAGAACAGTGCCTGGATTGCTGACGGAAATGAGAATGCCGAGCGCATCGTGTATGTCTTTACCGATCCCAACTGCCCTTATTGCAAGAAATTCTGGGAAAAGGCCAGGCCCTGGGTCGAAAGTGGCAAGGTGCAGCTTCGCCATGTGATGGTAGGCATTCTCGACCCTCAGAGTCCACGCCAGGCGGTGACCATGCTGGCTGCGGACGACCCTGCGGCAGTACTCGCCGCCCATGAATCCGGAGAGACAACCGTCGCCCCCATGGAGCAGTTGCCACGGGAGTGGGAAGTGAAGCTCCAGGGGAACCACGAGCTGTTCAACCGGCTCGGTATGATCGCCACACCAGGTCTGGTGTACCAGACTGAAGACCGCATGGAAATGGCCCAGGGCATGCCCCAGGAGGATCTGTTCAACACCATCATGGGGCCGCGCTGAACACGCATGCAGCGCTAAGGTGGAACGCAGCGTTCACACCTTGCCTTCATTGTCTTCCTCGACAGCGGCATAAAGGCATTCGGGCAGGTCTGGGAGAGCTGCCCGAACCCGGTTCCAGCTGGGGATGAAGGGTTTCTCCCTGGGATTTTCCAGAAAGGCGTTGCCTGCGGCCATCAGGTTGTCGGCAAACAGTTCCACCGCCTGCTCCTCGGCGTGCCGATCGAGGCTCAGGCCATTCATGACGGCATCGTGGTCATAGGTTTCGATCAGATCCAGGGCCAGGCGATAATAGGTCGCCTTGAGCGTACGAAAGCCTTCGGCAGAGAATTGCACGCCCTGGGTTGCCAGCTTTCGATAGAGCGCCTTGGCGATATCCAGACTCATGCGATTGAGCCCGGTGGTGGCATTGTCGGCAGACACTGGCTGGTGCTTGTGATCATAGTGATCGGCGATATCCACCTGGCACAAGCGATTGGTGGAATGATCACGATGCACCTCCGACAACACACCAATCTCCAGCCCCCAATCCGCCGGGATACGAATGCCATCAAGCACTTCCGTGCGCATCGAGAACTCTCCTGACAACGGGTAGCGATAGCAATCCAGATAATCGAGATAAGGCAATGGGCCGTGGATCATCTTCAGCGCCCGCAGCAGAGGCGTGACCATCAATCTCGACACCCTGCCGTTGAGTTTGCCCTCCGCAATACGCGGGTAATACCCCTTGCAGAAGGCATAGTTGAAACGCGGATGAGCGACTGGATAGATCAAGCGTGCCAGCAGGCCACGATCGTAGGTGAGGATATCGCAGTCATGCAGCGCCACCGCTACCGTGCGATGCGAGGCCTGCACATAGCCTGAACAGTACCAGACGTTCCTACCCTTGCCCGGTTGCTGGGGAGACAGCCCCTTTTCTTCCAGCTCGGCATCCAGTGCACGCAGACGCGGACCATCGTTCCACAGAATACGATGGTGCTGCGGCAGGCGGGAAAAGAAATCACGCGCAAACAGAAACTGGTCACGGTCGGCCTGATCGAGGCCAATCACGATCTCGGCCAGATAAGGCACTTTAGCCAGTTCGTCAACGATGGCGGATAAAGCATGCCCCTCCAGCTCCGAAAACAGTGACGGCAGGATCAACCCCAGGGGACGCCGACGAGCAAAGCGACACAGATCAGCTTCCAGCTCCTCGACAGAACGCCGCGTCAGGTTATGAAAGTCGGTAATGATGCCGTTCTGGTGAAAATCGCTCATGCCTTGCCCTCCTCACCCCAGAAATAGGAAAGCCCCTCGGCCCAACCCTCGGGCCCAGAGGCTTGTGTACGGTACAGACGTGGAGGAAAGCCGGAGCCTGCCTGACCAAGCGCAATATCCAGGCCATGCTGCCCACGGATGATCACAGCGGCCTCGACGGCTTCGAGCATGGCAATGTCATTTGGCCCATCGCCCAATGCCAGGGTTTCCGGTGCCGTGCCACGCAGTGCTTCGAAACGGCTGCATAGCCAGCTCACCGCTCGACCCTTGTCGATATCGCCGGTGACATGCCAGAAGCGACCACCGCGAGTCATGTGCAGACCATCACCGGCAAGCCCCTCGGCAAAACGAGTCAGCTTGTCTTCCGTGTCCCGCCACACCAACGGCTCACTACCTTCGCGAAGCCGGGCCAGGCGCGCGCTCTGCTCATTCAGGCCGGTCCAGGCTGACACCTCGCTTACCGACATCTCGCTCATGGTGATGAAGTCGGCACCCAACCGCTCACGCCATACCATCACCCGCTGGCGGATCAGGCCGATGTCTACGGCCAGGTTCTTGACCACCAGACCATCAGCTCCCGACACGACTTCCCGCTTGGCATGGCACCAGGCCGGAGGCAGCGCAACAACGCCACCATTCTCGGCAATGAAAGGGGTATGGCTCAGTCCCAGAGTTTGGCGCAGAGACATCAACTCGCTACGTGTCTTGCTGGTCACGGGAATGACCGCGACACCCGCCTCCTTCAACGCCCCGAGCCAAGGCGCCGCAGGCGACCAGTCATAGCTGTGGTGATCAAGCAACGAGCCATCCAGGTCAGTAAAGACCAGGCGTGGTCGTGATCCGGGGCGAAGCTGGGGAAAGACACCTGACATGGCAGACCTGCTAGTTTGGGGTGTTCATACCAAGCCCCAAGCAGATGACATGCCAGTCGTGGAAAAAATACAGAGAGATCAATGCATCAGCAGCGCATATTCAAATACCTTCTCGCCAATGCACCGAAGCAACACGACAATGCCCCATTCTGGCGCACCAGAATGGGGCATTGCGATTTGGCTAACCAGAAAACTGATGATTTACGTCGCGAGCGAAGAGAGATTGGTTGCCGCCGGAACACAGGAACCGGAATGCAGCCTGCTACATGAGGATTCCGTCCGGGCTGGCGCACCAGTACCGCCGGCAGCCAAGATATCAAGCGCAGCAATAAATCAGCGTTTTTTTCATCTGGCTAGCCGAGCGGAATGAAGCATTAGGCGCCCGGAGCACAGATCCGGGAGCCTATGTGTTATTAGGTGACCGGATCGAGCACCGCGCAACAACGTGCTTCATCCGCACAGGCAGCCAGAATTAGCGATAGACCGGCAGGCGAGTACACACAGACTCAACCTTACCCCGAATCTCCGCTTCAACAGCAGCGCTATCCTCGCCCTTGGCCATGACGTCCAGCAGGTCGCAGATCCAGCCTGCCAGGTCACGACATTCTGTTTCGCCGAAGCCACGCGTGGTCACTGCCGGAGTACCGATACGCAGCCCGGAGGTGACGAAGGGGCTCTGGGGATCACCAGGTACGGCATTCTTGTTCACGGTGATGTGGGCACGACCCAGAGCGGCATCTGCATCCTTGCCGGTCAGGCCTTGCTTGATCAGCGACAGCAGGAAAAGGTGATCTTCTGTGCCACCGGAAACCACGTCGTAGCCACGTTCGATGAACACACCCGCCATGACCTGGGCGTTCTTGATGACCTGCTGCTGGTATTCCTTGAACTCAGGCTCCATGGCTTCCTTGAAGCACACAGCCTTGGCGGCGATGACATGCTCCAGGGGGCCGCCCTGACCACCGGGGAAGACCGCGGACTGCAGCTTCTTCTCGATGTCGGCATCGTTTTCGGCAGACAGGATCAGGCCACCACGCGGGCCACGCAGAGTCTTGTGAGTGGTGGTGGTAACGACATGAGCATGGGGCAGCGGCGTCGGATACAGACCAGCAGCAACCAGACCGGCGATGTGAGCCATGTCGACCAGCAGATAAGCACCGACTTCATCGGCGATCTCACGGAACTTGGCCCAGTCTATGATCTGCGAGTATGCAGAGAAACCTGCAATGATCATCTTCGGCTTGTGCTCACGGGCCAGACGGGCAACTTCGTCATAGTCGATGCGGCCGCTTTCATCGATACCGTACTGAACGGCATTGTAGTGCTTGCCGGAAAAGTTCGGACGAGCGCCGTGAGTCAGGTGGCCACCTGCATCCAGGCTCATGCCGAGCACGGTATCGCCAGGACTGACCAAGGCCTGGAAGACAGCACCGTTGGCCTGGGAGCCGGAATGAGGCTGAACATTGGCGTATGTTGCAGCGAACAGTTCATTGGCGTAATCGATGGCCAGCTGCTCAACGATATCAACGTATTCGCAACCACCGTAGTAGCGCTTGCCCGGATAACCTTCCGCATACTTGTTGGTGAGCTGGCTACCCTGAGCCTCCATGACACGGGGGCTGGCATAGTTTTCGGAAGCGATCAGCTCGATATGCGTTTCCTGACGAGCAACTTCCTTCTGCATTGCATCGAACAGGGCGTCATCGAAACCGGCAATCTTCATGTCGCGACTGAACATCGGCGGGCAAACCTCGCAGCTGGGGGAAAAATTCGGGAGGCCATGATAGCGCAGGCCATGCCGGCTTTCACTTGAAAGACCGTCATGAACTACCTCATGTTTTCTCATCTTGGCTTCAGTGATACTGAAGCATCTTCGATATATCCCTTCCCCGGCATGCATTTCTGCATCAGTTCTGCATCATTTTCTCGACAATGCCTTACCCCTGATAAAAGAACCCCCGTAGTCGATAGACCATGGGGGTTCCGTTCTTCCGGGAAGTCGTTTGCCGAGTTACTTCACATTGACCTGCATTTGCATGACAGCAGGCAGGCCCAGCGGGTCCTGAGCCAACTTGGATGCTTCAGCGCTCGGCGGCAGCGCCAGGCTGACGGTCATGTCCTTGGCCTTGCCGTCCATCATCTGCACCAGACCGGAAAGCACCGCACCAATTTCTGGTCCCATCATGGTGCTCATGCCCTTGGCCTGAGTGCGAATCTGCTCGAGCCATTCATTTTCCGATACCCCCATGAGGGTCGCGGCGACGGGTGCAATGCGCTCGAAAGCCCCCAGGTTGCTCAATGTCAGGGTCATGTCACCGCCTTGAGTGTCGAGCTCGGTCCAGTCCTCCAGATTGGCAAAATACTCAGCTGGTTCTGCTCCCTTGGGCAAGGTCAGAGGTATTCCCGCATCCAGACCAAAGCGCAGGGCATCCGTGGCTGTCATTTCGAACTGGCTATCCAACTGACCATTGGCCCCTTGAGCTCGCCAGGAGCCATCCATCTTGGCATCCAGATCCAGTTGGCCACTTCCTCCCGTCAGCACATTACTCAGCATGCGCAGGTTGGTGCGCTCATCCGCCGGGGCCAACTCGATCATCTTGGCCAGATTCAGAGACAGGGCTTCCATGTTGCCACTGAACTTGCCGTCGGCCAGGTCTCCCTCGCTGACCAGATGTCCCAGCGTCATGACCAGCTTGTCAGTCGCGATGTCCAGGTCCTTGAGTTCGAATGAATCGACGGTCGGCTTGTCCGTCTCGATCCCTGTCAATCCGGAGAATGTGAGCGATGGCAGCACGATCGTACCAGCACCGATATCGCCAAAATCATCGCTTGTCGCGCTGAGACCGGACAGTGTCAAACTGCCAATCGCCTGCTCACTGAGGTCGCTTGCACTGAGTTCGTCAAGTTCAATGCGCCCTCCTGCCACACCAAAGGGAAGATCCAGGTCAACTTCCCCCTCGCTCTGGTCAAGTACCAGGCCCTTCAGGCTTACGCCCTTGAGCGGATTCTCTGCGGTATAGGGAAGATCTTCCAGGTCCAGCACTGCCTGCCCAGGAGAGGTGAATGTCATGCGCTCCATTGTCAGGGTCGCCTGATCCTGCACCATGTTGATCCCTTCCAGAATGACTTCATCGGGATCTTCGTAGTCACCTTTGACAATATATTTGCCAATGGTCGTGGTACCACCTTCTTCGTCGACCAAGCGTACTTGCTCAGCCGTGGTTGTCCCGCCCAGGAAGCTATCTGACACCTTGGCGACCTTAAGCTCTCCCTGACTGGACAGTTTGGTGCGCAGATCCTGCTCGAGCTGCTCGGCATCTGCCTGAGCCAGGCCCGGTATCAGCGCCACGCCCAAGGCTGCCGCTGCGACAAAGTTCAATCTGGACATGAAGTTCAACCACCTCCCTTGTGAATGATGACAATCA
This sequence comes from Halomonas binhaiensis, assembly GCF_008329985.2. Taxonomy (NCBI): domain Bacteria; kingdom Pseudomonadati; phylum Pseudomonadota; class Gammaproteobacteria; order Oceanospirillales; family Halomonadaceae; genus Halomonas; species Halomonas binhaiensis. The sequence continues at coordinate 967,222 of NZ_CP038437.2, read as the reverse complement.
GCCAGCGCAAGCCGTGACGATGGCTTCATCGCCTGCCTAATGAATAATGTCATGGTTTGGCGACACCGACCATTCCTCAATGATGGGACACTGCTTTCAGTTGACCTGCAACCGCTCAACGAGTTTCACCGTCACTTCATGCAGCACCGCCAGTCGTGCCCGACGCTTGTCGTTGGCATCAATCAGACTCCAGGGCGCTGCGCTCCGATGAGTGGCGGCAAGCATGTCATCAATAGCCAACTGATAGTCATCCCAACGAGCTCGGTTGCGCCAGTCCTCTTCGGTCAGCTTGTGCTGCTTGTGAGGGGTAACGGCACGCGCCTTGAAGCGTTTCAGTTGTACGTCGCGGTCGATGGCCAGGAACAGCTTGACCAGCACGGTACCGTGGCGTAGCAATTGGTCCTCGAAATCCAGGATTTGCTGATAACCGAGCTGCCACTCAGGCTCGTCGATCAACGACTCGACACGCTCCACCAGCACCCGCCCATACCACGAGCGGTCGAATACTGTGACCGATCCATCCTTTGGCAGGTGTTGCCAGAACCGCCACTGCCAGGGATAGAGGTGCTCCTGTTCGGAAGGAGCTGCAATCGAGCACACCCGATAGGTACGGGCATCCAGCGCCGAAGTCAGGCGATGTATGCTGCCGCCCTTGCCAGCGGCATCGTGACCCTCAAATACCACGACCACCGGTATGCCTCGCCACACGGCTCGACGCGCCAGTTCGGCCAAGCGCGCCTGAGCACAGGCCATCCGCTCACAATACTCAGCCTTGTCGATGGCACTATCGTGCCCGGCAAGGTCGGCTAGCTGAGGCATGGCAGGCGTTGTAGGGACCCGACCGACAGGCCGGGCAATGGTTGCCTTTTCCGTACCTTGCATGGCTGCCACCATATGTTCGACCACCGGTGTCAGCAGGTCATGGTCAGGCGAGGCATCCAGGCATAGCCAGGGACTATCCTCATTTTCGGTGGCTTTGCGCAGCTGCTTCCCCAACTGCTGGATCACTGCGTGCTGGCTGTGGCGCTGCCATTTTTCCTCGGTGACCTGCCAGCGGGTCTCCGGGTCTGCCTCCAGTTTGGCCAGATGCTGCCCCTGGATATCGGCGTCGATATCCAACCACAGCTTGACCAGCGTGATGTCTGCGGCCCTCAGATCAGCCTCGAAGGAGGCAATCTCCTTCAAACGATCGGCGAAGCTCCCTTTCCCCAGACGTCGCGCAGCACCACCGAACAAGGCATCGCCCGCCCATCCATGCACGAAGATGGAAATGCGTCCTCTGGCGGGTAACCGAGTCCAGTAGCGCCACCAGTATGGCCGTCGTCGGTCCTCTTCACTGGGTACCAGGGCCTGGACTTCGGTCAGGCGATTTTCCAGCCAACGATTGAGCCGGTTGATCAACTGCCCCTTGCCGGTACCAGCATGGCCAGTCACCAGAACCACTACCGCTCGGTCCTCGCTACGTGCAAGCTCCAACTGGGCCGAGAGCAGTTGAAAGCGCAGCTTCTCCTGTTTCCTGTTGGACATACGCCCTCCATGCCTCAAGCCGCTGTCCAGTCAAGTATCGCCCAACAGACCAAGACTCGCTGCAGGAGCCTGACGACGGATGTTGCGTGACAGCCACTGGCCGACACAGCCCAGCAGCAATGCTGCCAATAACGGCAGTGTGACCCACAGCAGAGGATGCAACCTCGGCGGCAGATCGAGCCAGGCCAGGTAGAGCACAGCAGCCGCGATCTCTGCCAGCAACACGGCCAGCAAGCCGGCAGCCAGCCCCATGATGGCAAACTCGGCCCACTGTACTCGCGCCATCATCTTCGACCCTGCCCCGAAGACACGTAACAGGCCGCTCTCGTGAGCACGTACAGAATGACTGGCGACAAGTGCGGCATAGAGCACGCTGATACCTGCCAGCAGGACGAATACCAGCACCAGTTCCACCGCTCTGGTCACCTGGTCGAGCATTTGCCGCACCTGCCCCAGCAACGCATCGACATCCAGGATCGTTACCCCAGGAAAGGCCTCGACCATGCCACCAAGAGGGTTTGCCTGGCCTGCCGCCAAGTCCACTGGGTCGAGATGAAAGGCAGTAATGAAGCTGTGCGCAAAGCCATCAAGCACACCTGGCGGAAAGATGACGTAGAAATTGGGCTGGAAGCTATCCCAGTCCAGGTCTCGGATACTGGTGATGACGCCAGTCAGAGTATCGGCACCCACCGAAAAGGTCAGACGATCTCCCATTGCCAATCCTAGACGCTCGGCGAGACCGCTCTCCAGAGAGACAGGAGCCTCCAATGACGCTCCGTTACCGCCCCTGGCATGCCCATCGCCAGAAGCAGAAGCAGAAGCAGAAGCAGCATCGAACCAGTTGCCCTCCACCAGCCGGTTGCCCTCCGGCAACACATTGCTCCAGGTCAGGTTGAGCTCGCGCCGCAACGCATTGTCGCCTTGTGCCTCGGCAGGCACCGAGTCACCAGGTGGTTGCCCATTTATTGCCACGATGCGTCCCCGCACCATCGGGTATAAGTCACTGTGAGCATCCGAGACCTCTGCCAACTGCTGTGCAAAGGCATCGCGCTCGCCCGGCTGGATATTGATGGCGAAATGGTTGGGTGTGTCGGCAGGCAGTTGCTCCTGCCAGGTAGTGACCAGATCACCCCTGACCAGGCTGATCATCGCCATGGCAAAGAAGGTGACGGCAAAAGCCAGCAGTTGGCCAAGACTCAAGTTACGCCGACGCGCCAGTTGCCGAGCGCCAAGCTGCAGTGCATGGCGCCAGCCCTGGCGAGCGCCAGCCCCCAGCCGTGATACCAGCCACATCAAGGCATCAAGAACAAGTCCACCCACCCCCCACATCACCACCAGCGCCAGCAGGCCGCCGAGGAGCAATCCAAGAGCCAGGCCGAGACTGCCCGAATAAAGCCACATCAAGGCACCAAAGGAAGCGGCAGCCACGACGACCATCATCCACGCCGATACCGGTAGCGGATCCAGCTCCCGGCGCAACACCTTGAGCGCGCTGACACGCCTCAGGCGCAGCAATGTCGGGCCGGCAAAGCCTGCCAATACAGCCAAAGCGGTCAAGACACCCAGCCACAGCGGCAACCAGCCTGGTGACGGCAGCTCCATCGGCAGGAAAGGGCGGATCAATGCAACCAACAACGCCTGCCCAGCCAATCCCAACACAGCTCCCAGCAATGCTGCCACTACCGACAGCACCAACAGTTGCAGACCAAAGAGATACATCAAGGTCGCCTGTGAGGCGCCGAAACAGCGCATCAATGCCGCACTGTCGAGATGGCGTTCGACATAGCGTCGTGTGGACAATGCCACGGCGACACCCGCCAGCAACACCGCTGCCAGACCAGCCAGGCTCAGATAGGTATCGGCACGCTCCAGCGCCGAGCCCAGCTGGGGTCTGTCATGGCGTACATCACGTACCTCCACCCCCTCACGACGCAGACGTTCGAGCAGAGGCGCTAGTTGCTCCACACTCTGTGCCGAACCTGCCGCCAGAATTTCGTACTCCAGCCGAGACCCTGGCTGGACGAGACCTGTCGCATCGAGGTCCGCAACATGCATCATGACCCGAGGATTCAGGCTGCCAAAGCCGGTCGACTGATCTGCCTCGCGCTCCAGCCAGGCCCCTACCTTGAACCGTGCCTGCCCCAATTGGAGTGACTCGCCCAGCTCGATATCAAGCAACTGTCGCAACCTCGGCGAGAGCCATAGTTCTCCGCGGGCAGGACCATGTTCGACTTCCTCGGCACCCTCGCCACGGTCAATACGAGAGCTGCCGTAATGAGGATAAGCCTTGTCCACGGCCTTGATGCTGACCGGCTGAAAGGCCTCTTCGCGGCTGGCCATGGAGACCAGGTCAACCTGATCGCTAAGTTGCATTCCCGCCTCGACCAGTTGCTGGCGCAGTCCATCATCAAAAGGTGTCGACTGTTCCAGAACCAGATCACCCCCCATCATCTGGCCGGCTTGTCGTACCAGCCCTCGTTCCAGACGATCGAGAAAAAATCCCATCATGGTCGATGCCGCCACCGCCAGTATCAAGGCGATCAACAAGGCACGTACATCCGCAGCACGCAGGTCACGGCGCAAGCTGCGCGCCACCAGGCCGCCCATCGCAGCGACCTCCATCGACTGATGTCCCTTCATGATCCCGTCTCGCTCACGTCCATGGCTTCAAGACGACCGTCGACCAATTGCAGACAGCGGTCGCAGCGCCGTGCCAGGGCATGGTCGTGGGTCACCAGCACCAATGTCGTTCCCTGCTCCTGATTGAGTTCGAACAGAGTCTGGATGATCCTTTCCCCTGTCTGCGGGTCGAGATTGCCGGTCGGCTCATCGGCAAACACCAGTTCCGGCGAAGTGACAAAGGCACGAGCCAGGGCAACCCGCTGCTGTTCACCACCAGACAACTGGCGGGGCAGGTGATCATGGCGTTGTGCCAGCCCCACCCGCTCCAGCCACTCACGAGCACGCTGCTCACGATGGTTCTGCATCGATAGCTCTGTCGGCAACAGTACGTTCTCGAGCGCGGTGAGTGTCGGCAGCAACTGGAAATTCTGGAACACGAACCCGACTCGGCCATTGCGCAGGGCCGCTCGACCATCCTCATCCAACTCGGTCAATGATTCACCGAACAAGGACAGTTCGCCCTCACTGGGATCATCAAGTCCAGCGAGCAGCCCCAACAGTGTCGACTTGCCGGCACCACTCTGGCCGAGAATGGCGACACTCTCACCGGCATGTACGACGAGCTCAAGCTCACGCAGAATGGTCAATACCCGCGAACCACTGGTCACGCTTTTTGCCAGCCCTCTCGCAGCAAGGACAGCTTCTGCAACTGGGGAATGTGCATGGGGTGATGATGTTGAAAGAGGAGCCTTGGACATGACAGACGGTATCCCTGAAGTTGGACAGTTGCATCGACATCCGGGGCTGCACAGCCGCTGGCTGCTGATGATCATTGTGTTCTGCACCGCGCTGTGGTCAAGCAGCGGCATAGCCCAGACAAAGTCACAGCCTCCCACACTACTGGTGGTCGGTGACAGTCTCAGTGCCGCTTATGGCATCCCGCAGGAAACCGGTTGGGTCACACTGCTCAGCCAGCGACTCGACGGCCAGGCCCGGGTGATCAATGCCAGCATCAGTGGTGAGACCACTAGTGGTGGCGCCAGCCGTCTGGCTAGCCTGCTTGAAAAACATCGTCCGGAAATCGTGATACTCGAACTGGGCGGCAATGATGGCCTGCGTGGTCTGCCCCCTCAGCAGATGCAGGCCAACCTGGACCGCATGATCGAACAGAGCCTGGCCAGTGATGCTGAGGTTCTGCTGGTGGGCATCGATATCCCGCCCAATTACGGGCAAGCCTACCGCGAGGCCTTCGGCCAGGTGTTCCAGAAGCTCGCCGACGAATACCAGTTACCCTTGCTGCCCTTCCTGCTCGACGGCGTCGCGCTCCAGCCCGAGCTGATGCAGGATGACGGCATTCACCCCACGGCCGAGGCTCAGCCCCGCATTCTCGACAATGTCTGGACCAGACTCACGCCTTTACTGCGCGAGGCAGGCATACCGTCCACCGATACCCCTCAGGTAGAGGCGTCTTCCTGAGCAGGCGGTGTACGTTGGCACTGCTGCAAGCCCAGCCCCGAGAGGATCAGTACCAAGCCGACCAGCGTCGAGGGCAAGATCGGTTCTCCAATCACGAAGTGGAGCAGCAGCAATGAAACCGGGGGCGACAGGAAGATGAGATTAGACACCTTGGCGGTACGCGACACCTTGTGTACCGCCATTTGCCACAATACAAAGGCGACCCCCATCTCGAACAGGCCAACATAAACTCCCGCTCCCAGAGCGGTGATGCCATGCCACTCAAAGCCTGGACCCAACAGCATCAGTATTGTCAGCACCGGAATGGCAACACTGAAGTTCTGCCACTGGGCCACCATCGGTGGGCGTCGATCCCTGGCATTGAGCAGCCAGTATAGTGCCCAGATAAGTGTTGAAACCAACGCCAGCACTACCCCAAGGGCATCGGCAAAAGTCACGCTGAGCACCTGGCCTCGAGTGGCAATGACCCAGACACCAGAATACGCGACACCTCCTGCCAGCACGTCGACAGGAGTCAGGCGCTGCTTGAGGATAGGCACTGCCAGCAAGGCCATGGTCAACGCCCATGTATAATTGAGAGCCATGGCCTCCTGGCCTGGCAAACGGTCGTAGGCGGCAAACAACACCAGGTAGTAGGCCACCGGGTTCAACAACCCGGCCCAGCACGCGGTCGACCAGCCCTGCCTGAGTGCATTGCGCATCTGGCCACGCCGAATCACCAGTGTTCCCATCAGAATCCAGGACACCAGTGCCGCTATCCAGATCAGTTCCAAGGGACTCATGTGGCCCAGCGCCACCTTGAAGGCAGTCGCGACGGTGGACCAGAGAGCGACCGCTCCCAGGCCATAGGCCATGGCCTGCCGGTCAGAATTCATGCTACATCCTTGTCAGTGAGCTTCGGGCTTCGAGCTTCGAGCTTCGAGCTTCGAGCTTCGGAAAGCAGTCTATCTCCATGTCATTCGCTGCTGGCAACGAACGACACGCGCCACCCCACGTTCAGCGATCGATATGCCCCAGATCCCTTGATGGCTCGATGACATCGCGCACCCGCTGCTTGAGCGTCTTGATATCCGGGAAGCCACCATCACGCTTGCGCTCCCACAACAACTGATCATCCAGCGTAATCTCGAAGCGACCACCATGTGAAGGCACCAGCGTCACTTCCTCCAGACCTTCTCCAAACGTGGAGATCAGCTCCTGGGCATACCAGCCACTGCGCAGCAGCCACTGGCACTGCGTGCAAAAGACAATCTTGACCCGAGCCACTTCCGTCTCCCGTGAATATTAAGTGGGACTAAGATCATAGCAGGACACACGTTGCCTACCTCGATCAAACGAAATTTACGATTGTATTAATTTCCCCATTACTGACTTGCACTTTTGCGATCCCCGGCATATATAGCGAACAAGAACCTCGAGGATTCTGTTGGCGCTTTCTGGCCGCCAGCAATGACAACGCTGATCGAAGTTGAGCTGAGTTGTCAGTGGCGTTTCAGAAAGTGGGTATCGTGCGCTTCCCGTTACGGAAGTGCTGAATAAATCGGCTGAGCGAGATGAAGCACAAGGCGCACGGAGCGCAACAACCGGAGCCTATGGGGTATAGGTGAGGATTGTGAGCACCGCGCAACGCAGTGATTCGCACGCGCAGACATTTATGCAGTGCTTCCCTCTGGGAAGCATGGCCATGGGAGACTTTCACATGAGCCGAGATTCTCTTATCGATGATAGTGATTTTGACCTTGATGATGCGGTAAACGATGACGAGTACACCTCTCGCAATCCCCGCACCAGTCGCACGGACACCTTAAAGGCCCGGCGTCGTGTCGAGGCCCTGCTGGAAGAGCGTCGCCTGAAGCAGGCCATTGATGACGACTGGGACTTCGATGAGGAGGACGAAGAAGAGTAGCAGCACCGCACACGGCTCTCTGCAGCAATCTGCGACAACGGGAAGCACTTCACGGGTGCTTCCTGGGTAAGTCTTGTGAATGCACTTGGGGAAGCACTTGGGAAAGTATTGGCTTCCCACAACTGGCGTTTCCATCCTCTGGGCTCTATCATCTTTGCCCTGTTCCGCGAACATCCAACTTTAGCGAACATCCAACTTTAGTGAGCTCACATGGCGCAATACGTCTACACCATGAACCGGGTGGGCAAGGTCGTGCCCCCCAAGAAGCAGATTCTCAAGGACATCTCCCTGTCCTTCTTCCCGGGCGCCAAGATCGGCGTGCTTGGCCTGAACGGTGCCGGTAAATCGACCTTGCTGCGCATCATGGCCGGCGTAGACACCGAGTTCGAAGGCGAAGCCCGTCCGATGCCGGGAATCAACGTGGGCTACCTGCCTCAGGAACCCGAACTGGACGACACCAAGAGCGTGCGTGAAACGGTCGAGGAAGCACTGGGCGAGATCAAGGAAGCCCAGACCAAGCTCGATGCTGTCTATGCCGCCTATGCTGAACCCGATGCCGACTTCGATGCACTGGCCGCTGAGCAGGCGCGTCTGGAAAACATCATTCAGGCAGCCGATGCCCATAACCTGGATCGCAAGCTGGAAGTCGCCGCAGAAGCCCTGCGTCTGCCGCCCTGGGATGCGAAGGTTGTCCACCTGTCCGGTGGTGAGCGCCGTCGTGTCGCCCTGTGCCGCCTGCTGCTGTCCAATCCGGACATGCTGCTGCTGGACGAGCCTACCAACCACTTGGATGCAGAATCCGTTGCCTGGCTGGAACGCTTCCTCCACGACTACCCTGGCACAGTGGTCGCCATCACCCACGACCGCTACTTCCTCGACAATGTCGCCGGCTGGATTCTCGAGCTGGACCGCGGTCATGGCATTCCCTTCGAAGGCAACTACTCCCAGTGGCTGGAAGCCAAGGAGCAGCGCCTGGAGCGGGAAGCCAAGCAGGAAGCCTCACGTCAGAAAGCGATCAAGCATGAGCTGGAATGGGTTCGCTCCAACGCCAAGGGACGTCAGGCCAAGAGCAAGGCGCGCTTGTCTCGTTTCGAGGAAATGCAGTCTGGCGACTTCCAGAAGCGCAATGAGACCAACGAAATCTACATTCCGCCTGGTCCGCGCCTGGGCGACAAGGTCATCGAGTTTCATGGCGTCAGCAAGCGCTTCGACGACAAGCTGCTCTACGAGGACCTGAACTTCAATGTACCGCATGGCGCTATTGTCGGTATCGTCGGCGGCAACGGTGCAGGCAAGTCCACCCTGTTCAAGCTGATTCAGGGCAAGGAAACGCCGGATAGCGGTGATGTCATCAAGGGTGAAACCGTCGACATCGCCTATGTCGAGCAGTTGCGCGACGCACTGGACAACAAGCAGACCGTATGGGAGGCGGTGTCCGGCGGCCAGGACATGCTCAATATCAACGGTTACGAGATGCCCTCTCGTGCTTATGTGGGTCGTTTCAACTTCAAGGGCAACGATCAGCAGAAGTTCCTCAGGGATCTGTCCGGTGGTGAACGTGGCCGCCTTCAACTGGCCCAGACCCTCAAGCAGGGCGCCAATGTGCTGCTGCTCGACGAACCGTCGAACGACCTGGACATCGAGACATTGCGTGCTCTGGAAGAAGCCCTGCTGGCCTTCCCCGGCTGTGCCATGGTGATCTCCCACGACCGCTGGTTCCTCGACCGCATTGCCACCCACATCCTCGCCTTCGAGGGTGATTCCCAGGTGGTCTTCTTCGAGGGCAACTACACCGAGTACGAAGCCGACCACAAGAAGCGCGCCGGTGACGACACCCCTCACCGCATGAAGTACAAGCGCATTGATGCTTGAGGCGTCGCCCCGTCAAGACTGAACACCAGCTCCTCACCATGAGCTGTATGCAAAAACCCTCGCAGGAGTCTCCTGTGAGGGTTTTTTTTGTCGAAGAGAGCTCAGATAGCGACTCAGTCTTGCGCTTTATGGAAACTCACTGCATAAGAGGACACAACGTTCTCTCTACCTGCTGTTCGTTATCCGCACGAGGCTACTCATGGCACCAACGCTGTTGCTTCATCCTATCCAGCTATTCAAACGCTTCGCCAGCAGTATCGCCTACCTCCCGACACTTGCAGCACTTGCCTATGGTTCATTGGCGCTGCTTGCATTTACCGCACCTGTATCCAGTGATTTTCTACCAGAGAGTATCAGGCAGTTGAGTCTGTCGAAGCCGGATGAGGCTCAGCCCCTGCTACTGGCCCTGCTTGGTGGCATGATTTCGCTGATGGTATTCAGCTTCTCGATGGTCATGTCAGTACTGTCACAGGCGGGTGCCAACTTCTCCCACAAGCTGGTTTTCGGCTTGATCTCCGAACGCCACAACCAATGGGTCCTTGGTCATTATCTCGGCACCATCCTGTTCATTCTGATGCTGTTGATCGTGCCTCACGCTGCCAATGGGGATTTAGTATGGCGATCTGCTGCAGTGTATGCTGCCTGCGTCATGGTGCTGCATTGCCTGGGGCTGTTCGTCTACTTCATCCACAATGTCTCGCAATCGATCCAAGTGGGCTCCGTCATCAGTGGGCTGCACGCCAACACGCTACGCGCGATGAAGCGTCGACGCGAGAAGGAACAGGACGAGCGATGCCAGCATCTCCCCCTCCCCACGACCAATCGCTCTGCCTGCCACGAGATTGTCGCTCGTGAAGCAGGCTATCTGCAGAGTGGTAACCTGTTCGAGATGGCTTCACTGGCGGAGAGCATTGATGGCGTCGTCCACCTCGACTTCCGCTTTGGGGATTACGTGCTGGAAGGGCAGCCGATTCTGCTCCTGGAATGCAACAAGGCTCCTGACGATGACTGCCGTGCGGACCTGTTGAACTGCCTTACCCAGTTGAATGGCGAGTCTGTCGAGGAGCACTTCATACATGGCATGAGCCAGTTGATGGAAGTCGCCATCAAGGCGCTATCGCCAGGCATAAATGACCCAGGTACTGCACGCCTGTGTCTGCATCGCCTCACCGATCTCCTCAGCCACTACATGCGCTGGCAACCCGCCAATTGCATTACCGACTCGTCAGGCAAGATACGCGTTGCCTGGCAGGCGGAATCCTTCGACAGCTTGATACATCGACTACTGACTCCGATTCTCCAGTACGGTCGCGAGGATCAGAGCATTCTGCTCGGGCTGCTAAAGGCGGTTAAGTCTCTGTCATTGACAGCCAATCCGCAGCAGCTTGCAACGCTCCAGCGCGTTGCAGACCGCATTGTGGAGAACCTGGAGCAACAAAGCACACATGAACTCGACCGTCAGTTCGTCAATCAGCGTCTACAGCAGGGCCTGCATCGGTTACGCCTTCCCGCAAGCCTGAGCAAAGAGGGGCCAGTAGCGAAGCATACCTAGAGGCCCGAGCTGCTCACACATCATAGATCTTCGGATCGTCTCTATTGGGGCGTGTCTTGAAGCGACGATGCATCCACAAATATTGCTCGGGAGAACGTCGAATGGCCTGCTCGATCACCTGATTGATACGCGCGGCATCCGCGACTTCATCGCCCGTGGGGTAGTTTTCCAGAGCTGGCAGATACTCCAGCGAGTAGGTGTAGTTATCCGGATTGCGATGGAAGATAAGCGGCATGACCGGCGCCCCTGTCATGCGGGCAATCTTGCCAGTGAGCTTGATTGAGGCAGCTTCAATGCCAAAGAACGGGGCAAAGACACTGGCATCGCGACCAAAATCCTGATCAGGCGAGTACCACACGTGGTGGCCAGTCTTGATCCGGCGCACCACACCACGTAGATCATGACGGTCAATGGACGTACCGAAAATGCCATTGCGGGCGCGTGTCATGAACTGTTCGAACAGCGCATTATCGTGGGGGCGATAGACTACATCCGCAGGAAAGAACAACGAATGCAGAGCGCCACCCAGGTCCAGGGTCGAAAAGTGAATGCCGATGATCAGCGCTCCCTTGCCGGCTTCCTCCACCCTGGCCATATGTTCCTGGCCCTTGAAGGTCACGCGGTGGCGCATATGTTCAGGATCGCGACACCACCCCGTTGCTGTCTCGAAAATGCCGATGCCATTGGCAATGAAGCTATCCTTCACCAGTTGCGCCTGTGCTTCCTCATCCAGTTCAGGGAAGCACAGACGGATATTGGTCTCAGTGATCTGGCGGCGGCGTTTGGCAAAGCGCCAGGCCAGAAGGCCGACACTCTTGCCCAGGGCCAGCTTCACACGCCAGGGCAGCCAGGCGCTCACCCGCATGCCAGTGATGGCAAGCCAGGTGGGCCAATAGCGGGGATGGATAAAGTGGTTTTTCTTTGGGGCGTCGGACATGCGCTCTCCGGCGGTCAGCATCATTATCTGAGCGCCATTGTAACGCTTAAGTTTTCCTTGGCGATAACCTTGGGAAACTCTGCATGAATGTCCGCGCTTTTATCAGCGATAGCGACGAGCCTGTAGCGATAGCGATTGGCTTATAGCGATAGCGATTGGCTTATAGCGATACCCCCTGGATCAGCGATAACGCCTGGGCACCCTCGGCAATACACCGGTCAACAGGGTGTAGCTGATGGTGTCGCAATAAGTCGCCACTTCATCCACCGACAGCACCGCACCATGGCGGCTCTTGCCCCACAGCACCACCTCACTGCCGATATCCGCTTCCGGAAGATCGGACAGATCCACCGTGAGCATATCCATGGAAACCTTTCCCGCAATGGCAGTACGCCTGCCATCGACCAGCACCGGGGTTCCATCAACTGCATGACGATCATAGCCATCGCCATAACCGCAGGCCACTACACCAATACGTGCCGGTCCCTGGGTAACATAGCGTCCACCATAGCCTACCGGCTCCCCCTTCCCCAGCTCACGCACGGCAATGATCTCGCTGCGCAGCGACATCACTGGCTGCAAGCGACGACTCGTATCGCTGGACAGCTCCAGCGGGTCGCTGCCGTAAAGCATGACCCCTGGTCGGTTCCAGGCACCATGGGCCTCGCTGTGGGCCAGGACCGTGGGAGAATTGGCCAGGCATGTCGGTGCGTCAAGGCGCTCGGCCAGTTCCTGCAACAGGTTGAACTGGGACAGGAAATAGCGATCGTCCGTCATGTCGGCAGTCGCGAAGTGGCTCATCAGATGCACGTCCGTCACCTTGTCCGGCAACGACTGCAAACGCTTCCAGGCCTGCTCTGCATGTTCAGGGTGAAAGCCAAGGCGGTGCATTCCTGAATCGACCTTCAGCCATACCGGAATAGGCTTGCGCGGACTGAAGTCCTGCACAGCCTGCAGCTGCCAGTCGCTATGAATTGCCATGGACAACCCCAGGGCATCCACGGTTTCCAGTTCGTCAGCGCTAAAGATGCCTTCCAGCAATACAATGGGCACCTTTATTCCTGCCTCACGCAGCACTACCGCCTCTTCGATGGCAGCAACAGCAAAGGCCGGAGCCAGGTCTTCAAGGGTTCGTGCACAGACCACTGCACCATGACCATATGCATCCGCCTTGAGCACTGCCACGGAACGGCTGTCAGGGGCCAGTTCACAGGCCAGTTGATAGTTGTGCCGCAAGGCATTGAGGTCGATGTCGGCTGTCAGTGGGCGAGCCATGGATAGTCTCCGCATGCACGTTCTTGTGTCGCAGCATTATCATCAATAAATGACTTCAAGACATGGTTAAAACAACCAATTTTTTTGAAAAAGTCAGAAATTTTATCGAAAAAATAGCCAGTTAAAAGAACCAATCACCATAAGAAAACCCCATAGGCGGCATGCCCATGGGGTTTCGGATGACTGACAGGCAACTTATGCCATATCGGCTGTCAGTTACTCGAAGATGGCGTCCAAGGAAAGCCCCTGTTTATCGAGCATGCGGCGCAGCTTCTTCAAGGCTTCAACCTGAATCTGGCGCACACGCTCGCGGGTCAGGCCAATTTCCTCACCCACCTGCTCAAGTGTCGCCGCTTCATGGCCACGCAGACCAAAACGTCGCACCACGACCTCGCAGTGCTTTTCGGTCAGCTCTGCCAACCATTGATCCACATGTGCCTTGACATCACCGTCCACCAGAGTGGATTCAGGCCCTTGCTCATTATCGTCTGTCAGCGTCTCGATCAGTGGCTTATCGCTTTCCCCCCCCATGGGATAGTCCACCGAAGAAACCCGCTCATTGAGTCCCATCATCTTCTTGACGGTTTCGACGGGTTTATCGAGGTGCTCAGCAATATCTTCAGCAGTCGCCTCGTGGTCGAGTTTCTGGGTCAACTCACGAGCCGCACGTAAATAGATATTGAGTTCCTTGACCACATGAATCGGCAGGCGAATGGTGCGAGTCTGGTTCATCAGGGCTCGCTCAATCGTCTGGCGGATCCACCAGGTGGCATAGGTGGAAAAACGGAAGCCACGCTCAGGATCGAACTTCTCAACCGCACGTATCAGCCCTAGATTGCCTTCCTCGATGAGATCGAGAAGCGTCAGGCCTCGGTTGAGATAACGACGGGCGATCTTCACCACCAGTCGCAAGTTGGATTCGATCATTCGCGCCCGGCCCATGGGATCACCCTTGCGTGCCAGGCGGCCATAGTGGACTTCTTCTTCCGGCGTCAACAGCGGCGAAAAGCCTATCTCATTGAGATAGATCTGAGTGGCATCAAGGCTCTGACGCGAGTAACGTTCCTCGCGTCCGAGCGCCTTCTCAAACTCTACGTCGCTGTCATCATCCTCGGCCTCATCGACGATATCGTCGGACACCTCATCTAGAGCGTCCTCATCGGCTTCGTCGGCCGTGTCGAGATTCACATCCTGAAGATCCCGTTCAAGTATGCTCATCGTGTAGCTACCCCGTGGTTGCGACCCATCGTTACATCACCCTATAGATGATCAACGCGTTCAATTATTATTGTGTGACGCTAGTCCAAGGAGCCTTCACACCCCGCTAGAGAAGCACGATACCTAAGCTTTGGCAGTGATATTCAACCCACTGTGCCTTCAGCTTTCAATGCTTCCTCACTGGGCTGGCAAATATTTCGTCGGATCCTGCGACTGCCCATCCTTGCGGATCTCGAAATGCAAGCGGACATCCTCGGAATCGGTATCCCCCATAGTGGCGATAACCTGACCAGCATCAACGACATCGTTTTCCTTAACATTCAGACTGTCATTGTGGGCGTAGGCGCTCAGGTACTCGTTATTATGCTTGAGCAAGATGAGGTTGCCATAACCTCTGACTCCACTGCCGGCATATACCACGATACCTGGACCAGCCGCCTTGACAGGTTGCCCCTTTTGTCCGCCGATATCAATGCCAGCAGTAATGCTGGAACTCTCACCATAAGCACTGACAACAGGTCCGCTTACCGGCCACTGCCAATTGACCTCGTCAACCGGTGTGTAGGTCTTCTTGGCGCTTGAACTGGAGGCTGGCTGACTGCTCGAAGTCGAAGCCGTGGACGAGCTTGCCTGCTGGGTCTGCTTGGCCTCTGCTGCGGCAGCGGCCACGACTGCTTCCTCGGCCGCTTTCTGTTCAGCTGTGGCGTCCTGCTTACCTGAGCCATTGGCTCCGGGAGACTCATAGTTGACAACCGGACCTGGGGCTTCAGAGCTACTGGCTGCGGCAACTGCGCCGGCGGCGGCCGCTCCGGAGACCTGAGATGCAGATGAGCTCGTTTCAGTACTGCCGTCAGGCAATAGCCACTCGAGATCCTGCGAAGAGCCGTTAGCTGGAGAAGAGCCATTAGCTGATGAAGAACCATTGGCCGGTGCAGCACCATTCCCCGCCACACTGCTCTGCCCCAGCGGGGTAGCCACAGCACCACTCTGGCCCTGGCTAGCCACCTGGTTTTGTCCTCCTGCAGAAGCTCCCGGCGCCAGGGCCAGCGTCTGGCCCACACTGATACGATATGGTGGAGAAATGTTGTTGATCTGCGCCAATTCACGGAAATCCATGTTATGGCGCCAAGCAATACCGTACAGCGTATCTCCGGCAACGACGGTGTACTGTGACGGCACATTAGCCTGAGTCACCTTGCTGGTAGACAGGTCCTGCACCTGAACCGGCTGAGATGCTTGTTGGTTGGCACAGCCGGCAATCGCCAGTGCAAGAGCGGAGATGGCAAGAGTCTTATGCATCGGAATGGTTCTCCTTGTCTACAGAGGTCGCAGACGCTTTGTCCACAGAAGTCGCAGAGGCTTTGTCCACAGAGGCCACAGACGCTTTGTCGGCCGAGGACTCAGACGCTGCGTTGCTGGGCATTCTTTTTGAGGCGTCACCGACTCTGGCAACAAGCAGCACAATCAGCATGCCGACAATGGCCAGAACGGTTACCCCCAGAATCTGGGCCGCTTCTCCCGTAATGGCAGAATAATCCCAAGGGGTTAAATAGCGGTAATCCAATGGAATGATCTGATCATTACTACCAAGCTGATAGCTCGTCAATTCGCGCCATGGCCACAATACCGGCAGAGAACCGACAATGAAGCCGAGAAGCAGTTGCATGGTTGCAGTATGATGGCAGCGCAACAACCAGGACAATATCCTCGAGAAGATCACCAGGCCAAACACGCAACCACCAGCGAACAATGCCAGCAAGGCAATATTGAAATCGCGCACCCCCTGGATCACGACATCATAGAGCCCCATGCTGAGCAGCAGGAAGCTGCCTGATATACCGGGCAGCAGCATCGCGCTGATGGCAATGGATCCAGCAACGAACAGCACCAGCGATTGGCTGCCGAGAAGACTCACCAGAGGCATCAGCGAGGGCAGTATCTGAGCCATCACCAATCCACCGGCAAGCGGCAGAAGGTGCCACCAGCGCCAGTCACTGGGGTGCTTGCCGACAATCAAGGCCGATGCGGCTACCAGGCCAAAGAAAAAACCATTAAGCAGCATCGGGTGCTGGTCAAGCAACCACACTACCAGATGCGCCACACTGATCAGGCTGGCGATAATGCCGATCAGCAAAGGCAGCAGAAAACTCAGATTAAGATGGCGCACCAGGCCGCTCAGACCACCATCACGCCAGGCACCGAGGGCGCTTGGCCCGAACCGCTTGATGGTAAAAATCAGCTCTTCATAAATTCCTGTGATGAAAGCAATGGTTCCGCCCGATACACCAGGCACAGCATCGGCAGCTCCCATGCCGGCACCGCGCAAGAATATTCCAAGATATCGCTTCAACGAATGACTCCCTCAAGCAACGGCACAAAGCGCACAGGCTCCAGGCGCTCATATTCAAATTGATCGTTTTCACGGCGAACCCGAGTCAGCCATTGGTTTCCTCGGGCATCTTCCAGTGGCGTAATCAGCACACCACCATCCCCTAGCTGCGCAAGCAAGGCCTCGGGCAGCTTCTTGGCACAGGCGGTCAGCAGAATGGCATCGAAGGGAGCTTCTTCCGTCCACCCCTGGCCACCATCGGCCAGACGCAAGTGGACATTGCGAGCCTTGAGCAGGCGCAGGCGCCTGCCAGCCAGCTGGTGCAAAGCATTGATCCTTTCCACAGACCAGAGTTCCTCGACCAGTCGGGAAAGAATCAGGGTCTGGTAACCGGAACCCGTGCCAATTTCCAGAACCTTGGATGGCGACTCCTGGTGCACCAGCTCGGACATCCGTGCAACGATCCACGGTTGTGACAGCGTCTGGGAGTGACCGATGGGCAACGCGGTATCTTCATAAGCGCGGTGGGATAGCGCTTCATCGAGAAACAGATGACGTGGCTCCCTGGCCATCACATCCAGCACCTTGCGATCCTTGATGCCTTGCTTGCTCAAGCGCCCCACCAGACGGTCCCGGGTACGCTGGGATGTCATGCCGACACCACAAAGGTCAGGTAAGTGCATCTAACCAGTCCTGCACATCGTTGATGGCTGCATGCCGAGTCAGGTCAGTCTGCAGCGGAGTAATCGATACGTGGCCTGACTCCACGGCGGCAAAGTCGGTATCGGCACCATCGTCGGCACTCTCCCCCACGGGGGCGATCCAATAGCGCGTCCGTCCTCGCGGATCTCGCACCTCGACAGGTTGCCGGGCCGGGCCACGATGGCCCAGGCGTGTCACCCGGACACCCTGGATCTGGTCCCATGGCAAATCCGGCACGTTGACGTTGAGCAAAGTTCGAGGAGGCAATGACAACTGCCCCAAGGCTCCCACCAGGCTGGCAGCAAAGCGGCCTGCGGTCTCGAAATGACGATGCCCCACCAGAGATACGGCAATCGCCGTCATGCCCAGGTTGCGCCCTTCCATGGCTGCCGCCACGGTCCCGGAATAGAGCACGTCATCACCCAGGTTGGCACCATGGTTGATACCAGAGATCACCAGATCCGGTGACTCATCCCAAATGTCACTGACACCCAGGTAGACACAATCGGCCGGGGTACCATCGACACTATAAAAACCATTTTCCAGCGCATTGAGCGACAGAGGTCTCGACAGGGTCAGCGAGTTGCTCGCACCGCTCCGGTCCCGATCTGGTGCGACAACACGCAAGCGCGCATGAGAGACCAGAGCATCGTGCAATGCCCTGAGGCCTGGCGCATTGACACCATCGTCATTGGAAAGCAGCAAGCGTCTCATTTTTCTTCCCCCTGGCGCCGCACACTGTCGGGGCGGAACTCCAGGCTTGGATTCGCCATCAGTTCACGCAGTACCGCCGTAGCATAGGCACCACTGGGTAGCTCGAAACTCAGCCATATCTCTCCATCACCGCGCTCCAGGCTGGCCTCGCCAGGGATCACTCTCAATGCACGCCTGGCAGCCTTGGCCCCGGCCTTTTCAAGGCCTTGGCACAAGCCTGGAGTACGTGCGAGCACATCCTGTTCCAGTTGCAAAGCCCGTGCAGCAGCGCGTGAACCACCTTGCCCCCATAATACCGCGGTCGGATGAATATCGCCGCTTGCCAGGCGCTGATGCAGGGAATCATCGTCCGCCTCGGCCTGAAACAGACTATGGGTGCCTTCCAGCATCATCACGTCGCCTTCCAGTACCTCGTCCCACTGGCCCCTGGCCAGACGCTCGGCCAACTGCGCATTGAACAGGTAACTACGTGCGGTGGAAAGCAACATGCCATCACGGTCATCGCGCTTGCGCCAGCCCCTGTCGAGCACATCCCTGGCACGAACCAGATTGCGCCCATCCGGGCCAAAGCGCTGCGGGCCAAAATAGTTGGGCACCCCTTTGGTCAGCAGAGTGCGCCAGCGCTGTTCAAGGTTTTCATCCAGCGTCACGTCCCCACTCAGACGCAGACGAAAGCGGTTGCCTCGATGCACTCCGCGCTTGAGCTTGCGCGGATGGCGATCCAGACGTTCCGCTCGCAGCCCTCTTGCCTGCAAGGCCTCGACAAGGCCTTCGGGAGCCTCGCGCCCAGGCAAGTGCACCGAAAACCATTGGCGAGTGACTGCGAAGCGGTCCTTCATGCCGGCATAGCCGATATCACGCTGGCCGACATCACATAATCGCGCCAGCTCCCGGGCGACCATGGCAGTGGTGGCATCTCGTTTCTCTATCCACAACCACAGATGCTCGCCCTGACCTTCAGGCTCGAACCCCAGACACTCCTCGACATCAAAGTCTTCCACTGTCTCGCGATAGCGGCCAGCCCGAGGCGCTCCGAAATCAACGTCAAAGCGGCGTGGCCACTGCGGTGGCCAGGCGATGTCGTCACGCATCGACATCTCCACCGATAGTGGTGAGCAGCACGACTGCCTCTGCAGCAATGCCCTCTCCCCGCCCAGTGAAACCCAGCCGTTCAGTGGTGGTTGCCTTGACGTTGACGGCCCCTAGCTCGACACCCAGGTCTGCCGCAATATGTTCACGCATGTTCATCAGGTGCGGTGCCATTTTCGGTGCCTGAGCCATCAGCGTGGCATCCAGGTTGATCACTCGATAACCCGATACCTTGACCTCAGCCATCACGCGACGCAGCAGCTCTCGGCTATCCGCCCCCTTCCAGGCCGCATCGGTATCCGGAAAATGGTGTCCGATATCGCCCAGGGCACATGCCCCGAGCAATGCATCACTGATAGCGTGAAGCAGAACATCGCCATCGGAGTGAGCAACAAAGGCATGCTCGAAAGGAATACGAACCCCCCCAATCATCAGATGGTCACCATCACCAAAACGGTGAACATCAAAACCGTGGCCAATGCGCATGGGTAATGACGTCATTATCATGGAGTCTCTTGTCATGTTCCCGAAGCATGGGAAGCATCAACTGTCAGTTGCGAGATAAACCTTTTCATGAACGGCTGTCAGCCACACATGAAAGTCATCATTCGTCTTGTGTGGCACGCTGGGCCTGGAGAATCAGCTCAGCCATCGGCAGGTCTTCTGGATGCGTGATCTTGATATTGTCCCTGCGGCCCTGAACCAGGCACGGAAACAGACCAAGGGCTTCCACTGCCGAGGACTCGTCCGTGACTCGGTCACGGCCAATGCCACAAGGGCCCAGCGCCGCTTCCAGTGCCTGTCTGAGCAGGCCATAGCGAAACCCCTGGGGCGTCTGGGCCTGCCATAGGCCACGTCTATCCTGAGTCTGCGCGACCAGACCATGGCCATCATCGCGCTTGATGGTGTCGGCTACTGGCGTTGCCAGCAAGGCGCCAGCCTCGTTTTCAAGGGCCGCCTGCTCGAGCTTGCACAGATCATCCACCGCGACACAGGGGCGAGCGACATCGTGCACCAGCACCAGATCTTCTGGGGCAGCTTCTGAATCAATGGCCCGCAAGGCATTGAGCACACTGTCGACTCGCTCGGCTCCACCATCGATACGCTGCCAATCACGAAAAGGCACCTGGTTCGGATCAAACCACGAATCATCGTGCTTGAGACACAAGCACAAGCGAGCCTCGGGAAAGGCCTGATACAGCCTCTCCAGAGTGCAAGCCAGCACGGGGGAGCCACTCAATGGAAGGTACTGCTTGGGACGCTCACCGCCGACTCTCGTCCCACTGCCGGCTGCCGGCACGATCAACCAGCAACGCCTCATTTACCACCGCTCCGCGCGGACTCAGTATCCGGTACCCACAGAAATTGCTCGTCAGTGCGCACCATGCCCACATCGCTGCGTGCACGCTCCTCTATGGCATCAAGGCCGGTCTTGAGATCGACGACCTCCGCCGCCAAGCGCGCATTACGATCACGCAGAGGCTTGTTGGCCTCCTCCAGCGCCGCAACGCGCGCAGTAATTTCCTGCATTTCCTGGACACCACCCTGCCCCAGCCACAGTCGATACTGCAGCAGGGCAAGCAGTGCCAACAGCACAATCGCCAACCTCTTGAGCATGCCCAAGTACCATCATCATTCGCGTATGGCACGTAGTATGCCATTGAGGTACAAGCGGGGCGACTGTGATTACCTCACAATCGCCCCGAAATCGGCATTGAAAGCAGCAATGGATCGTGCACGACCAGTCGTACAAGCACTTTTCATGTAGATCCTGAGGACTCAGCTCTTATAAGGCCGAGGCCTTAAAGTTGGAAGGGCATCCTGAACGTCAACTTGATATCCGAAGCGTCTTCCGTCAGGCCAATTCCCAGGTTCGTGACAATGGAGGTGGTGTCGGACATGGCATAGGAACCACCAATGTTGAACACACCGATATTGGCATCACTACCCACCACCTTGGTACGACTTCCACTATCCGGAGTAATGTAAGTATCCCGGACATATTCATGATTATAGGAAAGCGCCAGACTCAAGCGCTCATTCAACGCAAAGGCGGTACCAAAACCGGCAGTAATGCTATCGCCCAGATCCACTTCGGCCTTTTGATTGCCGCTGCCCCCGGAAATATCGTCAAAATCTTTTTCAATGTTATAGGTATAACCGAGATTGGCGAAAACGATGGCCGGATCCAACGTCTTCAATACCGACACCCCTGCCGTCACGCCCCATACGCCATTGCCGGTAGGCAGCTCTTCAGGGACGTTGAGATTGGTGTTGTTGGGATCCGGTTTGATATCAATACCGTAAGGGTCCTTGCCCGTTGGTGCTCTTACGCCCAGGCTGACGACCACGTCGGGCCGTTCCACCGTTTCCGGCAGCAAACGATAGGCCAGTGTGGCCGTCACGTCGCCCAGCCCGGATTCGCTGACATTGGCCTGGGTGTTCTGCTCGGTGGACAGGTCGCCGCCTATCGACTCCAGTTCAGTGGTGCGATAGACGAAAGGAATATTCAGACTCGCTTCCAGCCGATCAGTGATGCCATAACGAGTATTGACCTCGACGGTGGTGATGTGGGACTCGACATTATCGAGATTCAATTCACCGAGAAAGATGGCATCCAGGGCCAGGAAACCACGCAAGGCCAGACTGTCACGATCCGAATAACTATAGGAAATACTAGGCTCTATGGTGATACGGTCAGTGAACAGGGTATGCTCTTCGCGGAAAATATCCCGAACACTGGGACTGGACTGAGACTCCCGGGCTTCTTGCTGCGTTGTTCCTATGGTTTGAGCATTGGCGTTTCCTGTGGCCGCACATAGACCAAGCACGGCCGTACCGATAGCTGAAAAATGAGCGTAGCGACGCTGGAAATTCATTGTTTTCCCCTTGATTTTCCCCAGAAATCCTTCTTTTCTACAGTTGCACTCCTCCAACCCCTTGCTCACAGCATGCTTCTTGCTGACATCTCTACTGCTTTCAAACTAAACGTAGCGGAAATCCTGCAACTTGCCTGACAAGGCTTGGGGAAATCACTCCTTGCTATCAACGCAGCGCCGCCGCTGAATGTACGCTTCTCAACATGCCTGGTACTGATCCACGGGAAAGCGAAGCGCCATTGCCCATGTACAGCTGCAGTCGCGTCATGTTGCGCACGGTCTGGAAGTTACTGGATAATTGAATGGCCTGACGCAGCCCTCGTCCCGGGGTGATGGACTGTGTCACATGGCCCATTCCTGGAAGGTCGATGGATACCTGCATGTCGTTGCCTTTCGCACTGGCTGTAATGCGAGTGCCACCCAGCGCCTGCTGGATACTGCCTCCAGAGCTACGCGGGTTTCCGCGGCCACGGAACTTGTCGGCACTCATCACATCCAGTACCAGATCATTGGATGCGGTGTTGAAATCCCCGCCGGCCTGAATGGACTGCACCACACCTGAACCGTTGCGAGTGCCATGATCGACCACCGTGGCACCATTACCGTTATAGCTATTCGCCAGCACGGGTTCATTCGCTCCTTTGATGACGGTGAGAGTTGGCTCGAAGCTTACTGTCGGCAGACGGCGAGTCAGGTCACCCGCCATGCGCGCGCCAGCGCTGAAGTTATCGCCACTCGCGGTTCGCCAATGGCTTACCATCTGCACTCCGAAATACATCAGGGTTCCCTGATCAACATAACGGCCACGTAGATTTCCCAACTCAGAATCACTCAGCTGGCGAGCGTCGGAATCGCCCTCAAATCTCGTAAAATCTGTCGTCGCGGCCAGGCTCACGGGAGCGGCTAATGCCACCACCATTGCCAGCATGACACGACGGCGAATCCCTCCGATTGCTTGTCCCCACATTGTTCTGTGCCTCCAGGTCGACATTTGCCTGTCAACCTAAAACAGATCCGCATGACGGAAACCGAAGTCGATCAGCTGCTCGCGCGAAGCAGGAGAAAAGACATCCCGCAGACGCTGTGCCGTCAATGGCTGACGTGGATCCAGCAGCACCGAGTAACGGTCATAACCCTCTCCCACCACCGCAAAAATGATGTTGTTCCACGCCGCCATGAAATCGTCTCGAGACATCACCCGGTTACCCAACGCCGGATCACCGACATAGATTCGATCACCACTGGCTTTCTTCATGACCACGAAATGGTTATAGCCATTCAGGTCCAGCAGCACGATGACCGGGATCGAGACCTCATCCAGTGTCTCCGATGTGACTTCATAGCCACGCCCACGCAGGCCGATGGATTCCACGTAATTCTTCAGGTCCAGTAGCGAAAACCCTCTCTCCCTCACGACTTCCATGTCAGACACGGCAAGCATTCCGGCCAGCACCGTGTTTTCAGTGATCTCCGGGTGCTGGTAGGCATACTTGAGGATGGTGGCGAGTGATGCTGCACCACAGGAGAAATCGGTATGCTGCTCGACAAGGTTCTCGAAGCGGCGCTCGCGGATGGACATGACGCTCTTGTGCACGATGGTTCCCGGTACGACCCCAGAAAGCTGCACGACGGCAGCTTGAGGCACCTGCGAAACGAGCGCACTACCTACGGCCAGAGCTAAAGCACAAGGCCAGCGTGCTAGGGTCTTCATGGCATACCCCATTTATTGTGATGGTGGCTGAACATTGCCTAAGAAGATCCCGGCCTACCGAAGTAGGCCGGGAAGTTGGCGTTATGCTTATTGTTCGCCGCCGCCACCACCACCAGCGGCACCCGCCATGCTGGATGCGATGGACAGGGAGTTGCGCTGCAGGTTGCCGACGCCGGCTGCTACGTTGACGCCGATGTTACCCACGGCTCCTGCCAGAGCATTGCCGCCCAAGGTGGCATTGTTGTTCTGGGTACGATAGACATCTCTCCACTGGAAGGAATGGCCAGCAGCAGTACCGCTCAGGCCAATCACACCAGCTTCGACGAAGCCCAGACGGCCACGGAAGTTACCTTCCTCATTGAAGGCCAGTGCACCACCATCACCATTCAGATCCTGGGCACCCTGGACATTGCTATCGAGGTCGATATGGCCAGTGCTGTTGCCTCCGGTATGGCTCGGTCCACTCCAAGTATCTGGATAGACGTTACCAATCTGATCAGAGGTGCCCTGGTAGCTGCCACCCATCACGCCGCCACCGACCCCGGCATAACCACCGGACAGGGAGATCCGCTCACGATAGTGAGAGCCACTGGTCAACCTGACCTTGCTACCCATACTCATGGTGGCATTGTCGTAGGTTGCCTGGACGCCGCCTGTGGTGGCATCTGCACTGCCACTGGCAGTATTTACTGCAGCCGCCAGGCTGTTATGCTGGGCGTTGCCGATACCTGCAGCGACGTTGACACCGATATTGCCGCTGGCGCCTCTCAATGCATTACCACCCACGAGAGCATTGTTCGGGCTGCCTTTTACCATCGTCATGTTGTTGGACGAGGATTGTGCAGAGAAGGATGAGGCCTGACCGAACACGGTGGCTGCATCAGAAGATGACAGAGCGGCATCATTGGCTTGCTGGTTGTTATCACCGGCAGCCACGTTGGCGCCGATATTGCCGGCAGCATTGCTCAAGGCGTTGCCACCTAGAGTGGCGTTGTTATTGACGCCGGTCTGATAAGCATGGTTGTTGTCGAGCAACTGCTTGCTGTCCACGGTAGCGCCGGAATAGTTGGGGTCGTAGAAGAACGAACCACCGAACACTCCAATCCGTTTGTGGGTACTGGCGTCATAGTCGATATCCACATCGATGTCGTTGGTAAACTCTGAATCGATATCGGAATCGGTGTCGAAGTCATTACCGCCACGCTCCCATGCCATCGCGGCGGGTGCCATCAACAGCGCGGAAATGGCCAGTGCAAGCGGTGCTTTTTGGAAAATCTTCATGACATTACTCCTGAATGAACCGTACTGCCTGATACTTCGTTATATGACGTCACTCACGGATTCAGCTGAAAGCTGAAGCTATTGCGAGTGGCGTTTCCCGTGCCGGCTGACTGATTGACCTGGATGACACCCGAGGCACGCCCGAACGCGGTTCCCTCTATTTCCAGTGTTCGTTGCGAACCACTGCCATCACTCTCAACCCCCAGCCCCTGCCTGGTAGCCAGAACCTGCTGTAGACTTGCGTCACTGAGGCTGCTGACTCTGTTGCCTTGAGCCATGCCAAAGGCATTGCTCTGAACATTGCCGACCCCCGCCGCCTGATTGATGGACAGCCATCCAGAAGCATTCTGATATGCGTTTTCTCTGATGACGGTGTCCGTTCGCCTGGCAGCGAGACGTTCATCGATATGTACCTGCTGCACCAGGTGGTGGCGGGTACCAGCACTCGCGCCAATGGCGAGCGCTCCGCTATTCGATTGCAGATTGCTGTCACCTGCTGCCATATTGCTGGCAGACACACCGGTGACATGGCTCAACGCGTTCCCCCCAATGACGGTGCTATGGCTCAAGGCACCAAGCTCCT
Organism: Halomonas binhaiensis; assembly: GCF_008329985.2. Lineage (NCBI taxonomy): Bacteria > Pseudomonadati > Pseudomonadota > Gammaproteobacteria > Oceanospirillales > Halomonadaceae > Halomonas > Halomonas binhaiensis. The sequence goes on along the minus strand of NZ_CP038437.2, from coordinate 941,549 downwards.
GACCCTGCGTATCCGGGCTGGCCATCACGGCTCCCAGCACGGAGACAAAGAGCAGCGCCTCCATCCAGCTCCAGCAAGGCTTCACGCCAACCTGGATGTTCCCGCTCTTGTTATTGTCCCTGTTGTTATTCATGGCTCATGGTCTCCCTGCTGTCAGAGGTGCAAGCGCCCCGGTTACTGAACCGGCAATGCCAGACGTCACACCACGCACTCCTCCGATACCACCGCCAGCACCACCAGCATGCCCACCTAGACCAGAGCTGATGGAACCGGACAGCCCCCCAGTACTCCCCCTGTGTGATGCAGAAGGGTTGGTCCCGAGCGCCTGATGCAAACGCTGGGTGGCGCCGCCAATGCCACTGGAAATGCTGGCGGCCTCCGAGTCACTGAGCATGATTGCCGTGACCCCTTGCATCTGCCCGTGGACTCTGTGAGTCGCGGCATTGGCCATACGGCTACCACTCATCAGATCGGCTCGGGCTCGAATCGGCCCGTTGTCACGATCGACCCATCCTGCATAGGCAGGCTCAACCTCCCTCATCACGACAATCTCTCCAGGCTGCACACCTGGGCGAAGGTCCGCTGCCATGGACTGACCGTCCCCAACGGTCAAACAGCCCACGGCTACGATCCCCACTGCTGCCAGCCGTTGCTGCCAGCCGTTCCGGATGCTCCCATGACCCCAATGCTCCGGAATCCTCTTCTTGGTCTGGCTAACCATCATGTTGTGCATGACGTTTACCTATCCCGTTCAGCTAGTCCGTTCACCTAATCCCACTGCGAAAAGACATTGACGCTCTGTGTATTGTTGAGGCCGTTGGACACACGATGATCTCTGCCGCCGCTACCACTTCCGCCAACGCCGCGTCCTGGTCGTTCGTCCCACAGAATCACGCCATTGACATCGATACTGGGCACTTCAACGAACCGGCCACGAATGTCTCCCAGATCCTGATCTCCCAGTAGCCTTGGCGACTCCAGCCCGACGGCGGGGCCAACACTCATGCTGGCCTCCTCGACACTCATCGCTTCCGGGGCAGAAGACAGGCTTTCGGCATTGGCTGCTGTACTGCTGACGGCCAATACCACTGCACATATCGCCGCTGCACATATCAGTGGCATGCATGGAGCTGTTCTCTCTGCATATACCCGTGCTTGCTTGGTTGACGGCTTCATGTCGGTATCTCCGCCACGCTGATGGTCTGTTATGCGGCCTTCCCTTCTGCACCCTGCCAAGTCCCCGCAGCCCTCGAAGCGAAAAGTCTTTATGCCTCGTTCTTTATGGCTGACCTCCGGGATGACACCATACCTAGAGCAATCTCCGTGCCAACTACATAACTAATTGTTTTTATTGGAATTAAATTTTATGGGGCGACAAATACTGTTAACTTCGTGAAACAACACAGGCAAAAGAAACTCGATCGATTCAATGAATCGACAAAATATTCTTTTAAATCAATTAGATATAAAACAGTAACAAGGATGGTACAGAGGAAGGCCATACAGGACGCCATTCGCTACAACACCGTGTGACGAATACCGCCATACAAGGATGGAAAGGCAGGACATATAAGGGGTGCTTGGCTCAAGCAGAAAAAAATTCCGCCGTGATGCAACATTCGTGAGGGCAGTGTTACAACCTCGGCCGTTATCTCTCCACTCTTAGGATGAATACGGCAAACAGTGCTGAAAACGATGGATACTGGATATCAAGGAAGGAAATAATCGCTTTTATTTCAGTGAATTGTGTCGACGCGAAAGCTTTTGATCAGTATTTGAGGGGGAATGTTTCAGCCATGCAACACTCAGCGTGAACAGCAGCCGAGGAGCATGGCCAGATATCGAAACTCGCTTCAGGAGAAGCGCACTTCTTCAGGAGGGGTGCGTGAAATGTCATGTTTATCGAGCAGTCGATAAATCGTCACGCGGGATACATCCAGTTCCTTGGCTGCTGCATTGACCCGGTAATGATTGCGCCCCAGAGCCGCCAGCAGGGCATCACGCTCAGCCTTCTCGCGTACCTCCTCCAGCGTCATGTGATGACGGTTGAAACCACGTCGCTCGAGTCCCAGGTCCTCCGGCCGAATCAAGCGGCTCTCGCACATCACCATGGCCCGGCGCACACGGTTGATCAGCTCACGCACATTACCTGGCCAGTGGTAGCGCTGCATTACTGTCAACGCTTCACGAGAAAACCCCTTGAGTCCCGAAGCCTTTTCGCTGGAGAAGCGTTCGAAGAAAAAGCGCGCCAGTATCTCGATGTCTTCAGAATGGTCGCGCAGAGCAGGGACATTGACCTGCAACACATTGAGCCGGTGATACAAGTCTTCGCGAAAGCGCCCCTTCTCGACGGCCAGCTCCAGATTGACATGCGTCGCGGCAAGGATCCTGACATCCACCGAGACATCTTGCAGCCCCCCGACACGCTGAATGAAACGGGTTTCGAGAAAGCGCAACAGATTGACTTGCAGCTCCAGCGGCAAGTCACCAATTTCATCAAGAAACAGTGTGCCACCATTGGCAGCCTCGATACGCCCGATCTTGCGCTGCTGAGCCCCCGTAAACGCCCCCTTCTCATGGCCAAACAGCTCGGACTGAATCAGGTGCTCCGGCAATGCGCCACAGTTGATGGCGTGAAAGGGATGTTCAGCACGTGCTGAGCGCTCATGGATAGCCTGCGCCGTCAGTTCCTTGCCCGTTCCTGATTCCCCACTGATGAACACTGGTGCGTCGACTGCCGCCACCTTGCGGATGGTCTTGAACAATTGCCACATCACCGGGGTGGTACCGACGAACTCGTATTCCTGGGCATCCTCGTCATCAAGCACCAACAAGCCATGTTGTTCACGCTCGATATGTTGCAGTCGCGACAACTCTGCAGCATGCTCCAGCAGAATCGTCAGGCGTAGTATATCGGTGTCGGCCGGCACCATCGCATGGCTGAGATGAGCAATGATGCGGCGCTGCTCCGGATCTTCCATGTTGCTTGCGTCACCGACGGCAATCCATGGACTGGCGCTTTTCAGGATCAAGGGTTCGAGCTGACGCAGATCCTGAGCCGTTAGATCATCGAGCACCATGACACCCACTTGGCAAGGTTCATCATCGCGCATTCGATGCTCGGACAGTGCTCCTTGCAATGGCAACAGTTTCCAGCCACTGGCTTCGAGTCCGCTATATAGATCCTGTGCCTTTCCTTCAGGATTCCCTATCCACCAACAACAGCGCTGCATGGTTTGCATCGTGCTATCCCCGCGTTCCGATGCCTTGAACAAACTCCGGTTCAACCGGATGCATTGTTATTGATCATAGTATTTTCTTACGGACTACTCTTAAACGGCAGGCCATCCATGGCGCTTTGCGAATATGCCGCGACATGACCGGCTTCTTCTCGGCAGAAGCGTGCGACAGCATCGGCAAATTGCGGATTGGCAATATAATGCAGAGACGTCAGCGTGCGTGGAGCAAAACCACGAGCCACCTTATGCTCCCCCTGGGTGCCTGGATCAAACAGCGTCAGCCCGTTGGCCAGGCAATGCTCGATGCCCTGGTAATAACACGTCTCGAAATGCAGGCAATCCGCCATGACTTCGCTGCCCCAGTAGCGTCCATAGAGGCTATGGGCACCTTGCAGACATAGTGCCGCCGCCACGGGCTTGCCTTGATGAAGCGCTTGAATCAATACCAGGGCTTCGGGCATGGCCGTCCGCAGAAGCTGGAAGAAGTCTTCGTTGAGATAGCCTTGCTGGCCTCGCTCAAGGTAAGTGAGACGATAACAGGAGAAGAAATGGCGTATATCATCCGGACGGATCTCGTCACCACACAGGCGTCGTAGCACAAGGCCCTGATCACGAACCCGACGTCTCTCACGCCGGATCTCCTTGCGACGGCGCGATGTCATGGCCGCCAGGAAGTCATCAAAGTCCGCATAGCCCTGGTCCCGCCACTGGAACTGCACGCCTCGCCGAGGAATCAGCCCAGGACAGGCTTGCCGCCACTGGGTCACCTCCTCTTCATCAGCGAACAGAAGATGCCAACTGGACAGGCGATCATCGTCTTCCCACTCTTTCGCCAGCCTGGTGGCAGCTTCAGCCGTATCGACACCTTCAGCCAACAGCAGACGTGGTCCCGGTGCAGGAGTAAAGGGAATGGCACTCACTCCCTTGGGGTAATAATGTCCTCCAGCTCTCTGCCAGGCATCCGCCCAGGCCCAGTCGAAGACATACTCTCCCCAGGAATGCAGCTTGCGATAAAAGGGCAAGGCGCCGACGAGTACGTCACCCTGCCACAGTGCCAGATGCTGAGGCTCCCACCCTGTCCCCGGCCCCACTGCACCGCTAGTTTCCAGGGCATGTAGAAACTCATGGCGCACGAAGGGGTGGTCATCTCCTGCCAGGGCGTTCCAGGCCTGCGGAGAAACCTCCGCAATACGGGATATTCGGGTCACCACAAATTGGGACATGGGCATCCTTAAGCTTTGCGATACGGTCATAGAGTGCCAGACTTTAGTCCATGCACCATCAACACAGTTGCCACATGCATCATTGTCATCTTTCCGCCCTCTCTCTGTAAAAAAACTACGAATTCGACCAAAGCACCGAGAGAAGACCGAGGATTTTTGATATTTTTTTGGTAAAGTTACGCGCAAACATACCAATACCATCGCCCGAGGTTGACCATGGCCAGCAATCAAGCTCCTTCGCTCGATCCCACCGTCGCCCGCGTTACCGAGCGCATTCGCGAACGCTCAAGAGAACGTCGTGCTCTCTATGTGGAACGCATGGAAGCCCAGCACGGTCGTGGCGTACACCGTAGTGAACTGTCCTGCGGCAACCTCGCTCACGGCTTCGCCGCCTGTGGAACCGAGGACAAGAATCAGCTCAAGATGTTGAACAGCGCCAACCTGGGCATCATCTCAGCATACAATGACATGCTTTCGGCGCATCAACCCTATGAGGTCTATCCGGACATCATCCGCGATGCTGCCCGTGGCATGGGCGCTACTGCCCAGTTCGCCGGTGGCGTCCCGGCGATGTGCGATGGTGTGACCCAGGGCCAGCCAGGCATGGAGCTGTCGCTGTTCTCGCGTGATGTGATTGCCATGGCCACCGCAGTGGGCCTGTCTCACAACATGTTCGATGCCGCTCTCTTTCTGGGTGTCTGTGACAAGATCGTGCCCGGCCTGTTCATCGGCGCCGCACGCTTCGGCCACCTGCCGGCCATGTTCGTTCCTGCAGGTCCCATGCCCAGCGGACTACCAAACAAGGAAAAGGCTCGGATCCGTCAGCTGTTCGCCGAAGGAAAGGTAGGTCGTGACGAGTTGCTGGAAGCGGAATCCGAGTCCTATCACAGCCCCGGTACCTGTACCTTCTATGGCACGGCCAACTCCAACCAGCTGATGATGGAGTTCATGGGGCTGCACCTGCCTGGCTCTTCCTTCGTCAACCCAGGTACGGGAATCCGCGAAGCACTGACCCGCTATGCGACAGAACAGGCGGTACGCAACTCGGCCCCTGGCGGCGACTATCGTCCCTTCTATCGTCAGATCGACGAACGCGCCATCATCAATGCCATGGTAGGTCTGCTGGCCTCTGGTGGTTCCACCAACCACACCATGCACCTGGTGGCCATGGCCGCAGCCGCAGGTATCACCATCACCTGGGATGACTTCTCCGAGCTTTCCGGTGCAGTGCCCAGCCTGACCAGGGTGTATCCCAACGGCCAGGCCGACATCAACCATTTCCAGGCTGCCGGTGGCATGAGCCTGCTGTTCCGGGAACTGATCCAGGCCGGCCTGATTCATGCCGACATCCCCACGGTTTTCGGCACCGACATGATGGCCTATACCCAGGAACCCTTCCTCGAAGACGGCAAGTTGGTATGGCGCGAGGGCCCCAGCGAAAGCCTGGATCCCGATGTATTGCGCCCGGTCTCCAACCCCTTTGCGGCCACCGGCGGTCTCAACGTCCTTGACGGTAACCTGGGTCGTGGAGTGATCAAGGTTTCTGCGGTGGATCCTGCCCATCGCATCGTTGAAGCCCCGGTCAAGATCTTCGAAGACCAGAATGAACTCAAGGCGGCCTTCGAGTCCGGCGACCTGGATCGTGATGTCATTGTCGTCGTGCGCTTCCAGGGGCCCAAGGCCAACGGCATGCCCGAGTTGCACAAGCTGACGCCCTACCTTGGCGTGCTCCAGGATCGGGGTTATCACGTTGCCTTGGTCACCGATGGACGCATGTCCGGCGCCTCCGGTAAAGTGCCGGCGGCTATTCACATGACACCCGAAGCCATCGACGGCGGCCCGCTTGCCAAGCTGAAGGATGGCGACGTGGTACGCCTGGATGCTGACAAGGGCGAACTGAATGTGACCATGGAAGCTGCCGCATGGGCCGAACGTCCCAACCAGGTGGCTGAGCTGGATCACTATCATGTGGGCCTGGGGCGCGAGCTGTTCGGTGGTTTCCGCCACCTGGCCATGCGCGCCGAAGAAGGTGCTGGGGTATTCGGTGGTTTCGAAGCCGACGACCTTGCTCGCCAGCAAGGCCAGATTCACGACGAGGACGCCTGAGAGACGCCCCATGACACGCCCAGCTCTGATCGGAGATATCGGAGGCACCAATGCACGCTTTGCACTGGTGACTCCGGGAACCACCACGCCACATGACATTCTCACCCTACCCTGTGCCGACTACCCGGGTGTGGTCGAGGCTGTCCGTGACTATCTGCTGCGGGTCGGTGCCAGTGGAGAAAATACACCTCAGGAAGCCTGTCTTGCCTTTGCCTGCCCGGTGCATACCGAGCGGGTGACCATGACCAACAATCACTGGGATTTCACCAAGACAGAGGTCCGGGAGGCTCTGGGCCTGACCACCTTCAAGGTGATCAATGACTTCATGGCCCAGGCTCTGGGTGTACCTCATGTCAGCGACGATGATCTGATCACCGTTCAGGAAGGCGAAAACGTGGAGCACACGGCCCGCCTGGTGATCGGTCCTGGTACGGGGCTGGGTGTGGCCGGAGTGTTCCCTGCCCGGCGCGCCTGGATTCCTCTTCCCACAGAAGGGGGACATGTCAGCTTCGCACCTACCGACGCTCAGGAACTGGCCATCTACGAGCGCTTCCACCGTCGTTATGGCCGGGTCAGCGTCGAAAGGGTGCTGTGCGGCCAGGGGTTGCTCGATCTATACCGAGTACTGGCCGAGATCGAGGAGCTCCCACCGCAGGCGGAGTCTCCTGCCGAAGTTACACAACTGGCCAACGCCGGGGACCCCTTGGGGCGTGATACCATCTTGCGCTTTCTCAAGATCCTCGGTGGTGTAAGCGGTGATGCAGCATTGACCATGGGAGCTCGCGGCGGTGTCTATCTATGTGGTGGCATCGTGCCACGGCTGATCGACTGGCTGCCCCATAGCGGCTTCCTCAATGCCTTTTGTGCCAAGGGCCGCATGCGCCCCTACAACGAAGCCATTGCCGTGCATGTGGTCACTGCTCCCTGGACAGGCTTGCTGGGTGCTGCCGAGGCACTCCACAACGAGGAGGTCGAATGATACCTGCATCACTCAAGGCGCTGATCGATGCCACCCACGGCCAGCGCCACTGCAAATGGGCCGGCCGTGACATATGGTTGGCCAATGAAGACTGGGGCCAGTTGGCTGTCTCCCTGCAAGGAGCACAGGTGCTGCATTATCTTCCAGCGTCCAAAGCCGCGCAGGCCGCAGGCGCTTCTTCTTCCGCACCCGAATCCGCGCGAGTTGGAGACGCTGTCGACAGTGGTGCCCAGGAGCCTCTGATCCCGGGGGGCTGGCTGTGGGTAACACCGACGCCGCAACAGCTGCCAGGCGCCATTCGTGGAGGTATTCCCCTGTGCTGGCCATGGTTCGCTGATGAAAACACCGCTGACGAATCTCCCGATCGCTCCGGGCCAATGCATGGACCAGTGCGCCGTGCCGACTGGCACCTGGATGCGGTAGACGAGCATGAGGAAGGTGTCGAGCTGCACCTGTCGTTGCCGGAACGCTTCCACAGCCAGCTGCATCCCCGGGCCGTGATCCAGGCCAATGCCCAGCGCCTGCACGTAGAGCTGATCACCGAGCATGTCGGCGACACTCCCGTGAAGATGACCGCTGCCCTGCACTCTTATCTGGCGGTGGATCAAGTCTTTGCCTGTCGCGTGGAAGGATTGGCAGGAGCCCGTTACCTGGACAAGCTCAAGGACTTCGACGAAAGCGAGCAACAAGGCGAGCTAGGCGTGCGGTCCGCCATCGACCGCATCTACCATAGCAATGCCGAAGTGATTCTTGACGATGGGCAACGCCGCCTGCGCATCGCCCGTCACAGCAGCGACTCGGCCGTTATCTGGAACCCCGGTGATACTCCGCCGCCCGATACCCCGCCGGAAGCCGCCCGCCGCTTCTTGTGCGTAGAGGCGGCCAATACTCGCCTCGACCCTGTATGGCTGGTGCCTGGCGCCCAGCACATGCTGGCCACCACGATTTCCCTGGCAGACTGATCATGAGCGTAGAAGCAGTGCAACCCTCCTTCGATGTCCCTTTCGCCCTTGGCATGATGAACCTGGCTGAGGATACGGAGCTCACTCGGCCGGAGAACCTGGCGAACTGGATTGAAGCGCGTCTGGACGAGGGGCTGCACTGGTTCGACCACGCGGATATCTATGGTGACCGCCGCTGCGAGACACTGTTCGGCGAGGCCTTGAAGCATCGCCCTCAACTGGCAGGCCGAGTGCACGTGGTCACCAAGACCGGCATCATCACGCCACAGCGGGACAGCTCGATGCCAGGCATCAAGCACTATAACTGCACGGCAGCGTATGTTAATGAAGCCATCGACGCCGCCTTGCAGCGCCTAGGTATCGAGCATATCGATCACTTTCTGATCCATCGCCCTGACCCGCTGATGAATGCTGAAGAGACTGCCCAGGCACTGGACAGCGCCATTCGCGCCGGAAAAATCGGTAGCGCCGGCATTTCCAACTTCCTGCCGGAAACCTGGCGTCGCCTTCAGGCCGCCATGCAGCACCGCCTTGGCGCTCACCAGTTGCAATTGTCCCTTAGCCATTCCGTCCCTCTGTTCGATGGCCTCTTCGATGCACTGGTCGGCGATGGGCAGATACCTATGGCCTGGTCCCCGCTTGGTGGGGGGCAATGCCTGAGCGGTTCACTTGGCGCCACCCTTGCCAACATGGCCGGAGAGCGCAGTGTCAGCCCTGCTGGCCTGGCGCTGGCCTGGCTGCGCGCCCTGCCAGGCCAGCCATTGCCCGTCATCGGTAGCCTCAAGACCTCAAGAATCCAACAATTAACCCAGGACGCCAATCACGTGATCGACCGCTCCAGCTGGTTCGCTCTGCTGGAAGCAGCCCGTGGTCACGAAGTCGCCTGAGAAGTGCCTGGTTTGCTAGGAGAAAGCCCCATGACGCCCGTCATCGCCTTCGGTGAAGCCCTCGTCGATATGCTGTCCAACCGACTGGGTAATGCTGTCGAAGGCCCTGAAACCTTCACGCCCTATGCCGGAGGGGCTCCGGCCAATGTGGCGGTAGCCTGCGCACGTCTAGGCCTGTCCAGCCATTTTCTCGGCATGATCGGTGACGACTACTTCGGTCGCTTCCTGGAACAGCAATTGAGCCTGCATGGCGTTGATATCAGTGGCGTGGTACGTACCCACGAAGCCCGCACAGCCCTGGCCTTCGTATCCCGGGACGAGCACGGTGAACGCACCTTCGATTTCTACCGTCCACCCGCTGCCGACCTGCTGTATCGCGTCGAACATCTACCAGTAGGTATCTTTGCCCAACCTGCCATTGTCCACATGTGCAGCAACAGCCTGACGGATCCGGATATTGCCGACACGACCCTGACCATTGCCGAAATGGCCAAGCGTGCCAACAGCCTGGTCAGTGTCGATGCCAACCTGAGACATAACCTGTGGCAAGGCCACAAGGTCGATACCGCCCTGGTCACTCGCCTGATCGACCTGGCCCAGTTGGTCAAGCTGTCCAGCGAAGAGCTCGACACGCTACGTGGCGATCACCCTCGTGAAGACTGGCTGGCCGAACGCCTCACGGCAGGTGCCCGCCTGATCGTGATCACCGATGGCCCTGGCAGCATTGCCGCTTATACCGCCAACGGTGTTACCCACATGACACCACCCAAGGTGCAGGCGGTGGATACCACTGCCGGCGGCGATGCCTTCATCGGAGGCCTGCTTGCGGCCCTGGCCGAGCACAACTGGCAACAGGAAGGTTGGCAACACGATACTGCCTTCCTCAACCAGGCACTGACGCTCGCCTGCCGCTGTGGTGCCCACGCGGTCACCCGCCCGGGTGCCTATTCCGCCCTGCCGACCCGCAATGATGTGATGAGCTGAAGCTTTTCAGTCATTCCCGTGGCCGCAGGCAGCAGTCTTGCTGTTGTCTGCGGCTGTTATCCTCGGTTTTCGTGATCAGTTCTCATATTCAACCCTGTCTTCAGCTCTTGTCTTCCACTCTTGTCTTCCACTCTCGTTTTCCACTCCCGTCTTCCAGTCCGTCTTGATAGATAGCCAGAACTATTCGATTTACAGATATTCTGCATCCATATATTTAATTGGATAATAGTTCTCCCCCTCCCTATCGTTGAGTTGCTCCTACTGAACTCCCCCGGCGTCTCTTGATGAAACGCTGCGGCAGGCTTGCTGCGAACTTCCCTCATCATAGAGGTCCAGAGTGACTGAACGTATCTTCATCAATGCCGTCTCGGCCACTGGTGACCGGATCAATCTCTCGGTCAGCAATGGGGTCATTACTGATATCCGTTGCGAACTGCCGGAACACATGCCAAGAGAGATCATCGATCTCCAGCAGCGTCTGGTGGTCCCTGCTTTTGTCGATGGCCATATTCATCTGGACAAGAGCTTCGTCGGCGACCGCTGGCGGCCCCATCGCCCTGCTGGCAGTCTCCGAGAGCGCATGGCCATCGAGAAAGCCGAACTGGCAGATGCCAGGCCTGTCGTCGAGCGCGCCCATGCCTTGATTCGACAGGCCGCATCCTATGGCACTCTGGCCATGCGCAGCCATGTCGATGTCGATGCAACGACGGGCTTGAACCACTTGCATGCGGTCATGGAAGCCCGGGAAAAATGGCGTGGCCTTGTCGATATCGAACTGGTCGCATTTCCTCAGGCAGGGGTCATATCCTGCCCTGGCACGGCGGATATTCTCGAGGCAGCCCTTCAAGATGGCGTCGACGTCATCGGTGGTATCGACCCCACAACACTCGACGCTGCGGCCGAAGAGCAGCTCGATATTGTCTTCGGCCTTGCCGATAAATACGCCGTGAAGATCGATATTCATCTGCACGAGCCGGGCCAGCAGGGGATCGATCAATTGCAGCGTATCGCGCAACGCACTCAAGCCCTGGGCCTTGGCGGCAGAGTGGCCGTCAGCCATGCCTACAGCCTTGGCGACGTCAGTGCGCACACTCTGGAAGGCATTGCTCGAACGCTCGCCGATGCCGGTGTCTCGATCATGACCAATGCCCCAGGAGACCGAGATTTCCCTCCTGTGCTGAAACTGCGTGAAGCCGGGGTCAATGTTTTTGCTGGCAATGACAATATCCGTGATGCCTGGTGGCCATACGGCAACGGCGACATGCTCCAGCGCGCCATGCTGATCGCCTACCGTTCCGGCTTCAATACCGATGAGGAACTGGGTGTCGCTTTCGAGATGGTGACCCAGGCCGCTGCCAAGGTGGTCGGGCTGAACGGCTACGCTCTTCAGCCAGGACATCCGGCGACATTCCTGGTCATTGATGCTCCCAATGTTGCAGCGGCTGTGGCAGAAGCCACGACACGCCGGGAAATCGTCAGACAAGGGCAGTTCTGGACGCCAGAAGAGCAGCCACCTGGAGACCCACAGGGATTGCCCTCATGAGTCAGCAAGCCTGCCGGGAGCTACGTGACGACCTGCAGCTTCCGATGGTCATCCTGGTCGTTTTCGTCGCCATCAATCTGCGTCCCTTTCTGACCTCTCCAGGCCCCATCATCGAGCTCATCCGCGCAGATACAGGCCTGACGTATACCGGTACAGCCCTGTTGACGCTGATCCCGACCATCGTCATGGGACTGGGTGCCTTTGCTGCTCCCACCCTTCAAGCCCATGTCGGAACCCGACGCGGCATACTGGGAGCGCTTGTGATCCTGGCATTGGGTTCTCTGCTACGCCTCATCGTGCCCAGCGCAAATACTCTGCTGTTTACTGCTCTGCTCTGCGGTATTGGTGTGGCTTTCATTCAGTCGACGTTTCCAGGTGTCATCAAGGAACACTTCCCGGGGCGAATGGCCATCATCACGGGCATCTATTCCGCCACCATCATGGGCGGCGGCGCTCTGGGAGCACAAGTGACGCCTCTGCTGGTCAGCCATGGCCATGACTGGAGAGAAGCGCTCGCCTGGCTGGCATTACCGGCCATTCTTGCCATGCTGTTTGCCTACCGTACCCTCGGGGACCAACGTAACGAACGCCCGGATGCCGCTATCACCCAGAAATTGATACGCCGGCCCAGGGCATGGCTGTTGATCGTGACATTCGGCTTCGTCAATGCCGGGTATTCGTCTGCTGTCACCTGGTTGGCACCGTTCTACCAGCATCAGGGGCTAAGCGTGGCACATAGTGCCAATCTGGTTTCCATCATGGCGATATGCCAGGCGTTTTCCGCAGTCGGTATCAGCTATCTGGCCTCCTCCGGCAAGGACCGACGCCCCTTCCTGTGCATCACCGCCGTCCTGCAGATCGTGGGTTATCTGGGCCTGGCATGGCTACCTGATGTTTCTCCCATTGCCTGGTCGGCCATCTGCGGCATTGGCCTGGGCGGGAGTTTCGCCATCTCACTGGTCACCGCTCTTGATCATCTGCCTTCACCTCAGCAAGCGGGAGCATTGACGGCCATCATGCAGGGTGGCGGTTTCCTGATTGCCGCACTGGGGCCGATGGCTCTCGCCATGCTGCTGAGCGAGACCGGTACCTATCAGGCGGGATGGGTCATGCACCTGTGTCTTGCCCTCATTTCCCTGATGCTCTATCTCCGACTTGATCCGAACCGCTATCATCTGGCGATGAAATCCTGAGTCGCACAAGAAGAGCACATGACTTCCCGGCTGTTTGATCTGGACCTCCTCAAGACCATTGTCATGGTAGCCGACTGCGGCAGTTTCACTGCCGCCGCGGCCCGCCTGCACTCGACACAATCGACTGTCAGCCAGAAGGTACGCCGCCTGGAAGATATCGCCGGGCAGCGCCTGCTCGATCGCAGCCATCGGGAGGTACAGCCCACGGATGCGGGCGAAACCGTGCTGGGATATGCGCGACGCATGCTGGCTCTTAACGAGGAATTGCTCGATGTGCTGGCCGGGGAAATAGAAAGTACCGTCCGGCTGGGGCTTCCCGACGATTTCGTTGCAGGCCCTACCACGCATCTCCTGTCTGCTTTCAACCGCCAGCACCCCCAGGTCAAGCTGGAGGTGACCAGCGGCCTGAGCCGTGACCTCTGCCACAGTTATGATCAGGGTGAACTCGACCTGATCATCATCAAGCAGCGCAAGCATAGCCGTGCCGGCGTGGCATGCTGCCCTGAAAAGCTGCTGTGGATCGATGGCCACAATGCGCAGTCCATCACCCTGGACCCTGTCCCGATCGTGACATTCCCCCCGCGAGGCCTGTATCGCGATGACATGATCAGTGCCATCGAACACCTTGGCCGCCGCTGGAGGATCAGCTTCACCAGTTCCAGCCTGAGCGGTATCCAGGCAGCGGTAGCCGAAGGCATGGGCCTAAGCCTGTTACCCGCACGCGCCATCACCGATCAGCACGCGGTGCTCGATGGGCATTACGGCCTGTCCTCTATCGACAGCATGGAAGTCGTGATCCTGCACCGCCCGACAGCAGATGCCCGAGTCCAGGAGCTGGCCGAGTTGCTGAAAGGCCTGCTCAGGCAGTAAGTCCATGCTCCTCAGATGCTCCTCCCTTTGGCTGATGCACCGCCCTGCGAACCAAAGCGGTGCGCCATCATCAAGCCAGGAAGGTCAGCCCCAGGTTGAACAGCACTGCTGCAATGAAGCCCAGGGGCGCGGCACGGAACAGCAACCCATTGAACACTTGCGTGTGTCCCTTGTCGGAGGGTGCCGAACTCAGGATCAGGCTTCCTCCAGAAGAAAACGGTGATATTGCGGTTGCCTGAGCACCTACCACGATGCAGACGAAGATCACCATGGGATCGATCGACAAGGCATTGGCAATCGATGGCACAACAGGAAAGAGTGCCGGCGTCACCACCCCGAGAGTACTGGCAAACAGCGACATCAACGCCGACACAATGCCAAAGACGACCGGAACCAGAATGGCGGGTATGCTGGCGCCAATCCAGGAAGCCAACTGGTCGATGGTACCGGCCTTGATGGCCACGGATATCAACATGCCGACACCACAGATCATGATGATGGTGCCCCACGGCAAGGCGGCAATGGCTTTCTTTTCGTCGCCCAGCTTCATCAACAATGCAATGACGGAAAATACACTGGCAATCAAGCCAATATTGATCTTCGAATTGATGAACTCAATGAGTCCATTATCTGGTGCTATCAGGTGAGCGACTGGCGGCACAAGTACCGTCAGCATCATGATAACCGTCAATTTAAGCGTGGCTCTCTGCTCCCGATCAAGTGGCGCCGGTGCCGCAATATCACTTAACGATTCGGCCATGGCCGAGCGGTTTCTGGAAAAGAAGACAAAACCTGTAATCACTATCAAGGGGATGACTGTGGTACTGGCAAAGATGGCAAGACTGTTAAGGAATGCCGTGCTCTGCGGGATACCCGCGTTGACCATCAACCCCTGAAAGATGATGCCACTTTGACTGGAGACGAAGTTGGCTCCCGCCAGGGCGCCATAGTTGACCGACATCCCGCCGGCAATCAGGCTGAGACGTGTCCTCTCGCACAGGAGAAGCGTTATCGGCGCCATGAAGGCCAGTACGGTGTAGTAGCCTGCCCCAAGTGCTGCAATCAACAGCGATGCCAGAAAAATCGCATAAGGCATCATGTGGGGAAATTTCCGACACCGATACATCATATGTTCGGCAAGCTTTTCCAGCGTGCCGTTGACAATGGCAAAGCCGTAGAACAGACACACCGAGAATATGATGAAGAATATCTTCAGCGGCCACATCATGATGATATCGGTGGGTCCCAATCCCAGCCCGAAACAACCGATCAGATAAGCAAAGACAATGGCAAATAGCCCGATATTGATTCTGGTGCGATATCCCAGAGCAATCGATACCGCAATAGCAGCAACAACGATGACACTCATCATGATGCAAGACTCCTCTTATTGTTTTTTCTCAGCGAGCCGTATCGATACGGAACAGAGCGTGATGGGTTTGCTCAATCAATACATCGATCGATCCAGTCATGCGCTAGCAGATCAAGCAAGCGCAGCATTCGCCATGCCGCCAGTGATCACTAGATTCCAGTGTACTCGACGACTCATGCGCTCACGGTGTATCTCAGGATCGACCACGGCAATGCCCCTGAGCCGCGACGGATGCTGGCGTAATGCGGCCACCATGAAGCTGTTGTCAGTCCCCAGGAAACTCGGCTGAACCAAGACGCCATGAGACACCCCGTGGAGGTTCAGATGGCCAAGAAAGCTGTCAACCGACGCATCATAGTCAGGGCTGTAACGGCGCCCAGGAGCCAGAGGCAGATCAGCCCTGAACACATGTGCATGGGTGTCCACACCGATGACAACGATGGGGAGTGTCGAACTCATGGTATTTGATCTCCTGCAGGCACAATGCCTCTGAACAATACAATTCATACAGACATATATTCATATATATGAATCGCACTCTACCAAAGACAGAGCTCCAATAGTCGAGGACTACGACTAAAGGTGGTAGCCTGTTGGCATTTCGTTATCTGGTCATATGGATGTCTACATGATGTCGGCCAAGTTGCCTACCGACGAGCGTCTACCGCTGTATCAGCGCTTGAGAGACGCATTTCAGACTCGCATTGCATCAGGGGAATGGAAACCCGGAGGCCCAATCCCGACAGAGGCCGAGCTGACCCGAGAATATGGCGTGGCCATCGGAACCATACGCAAGGCAGTAGATACCCTAGTCAGCGACGGGTTGCTGCAACGTAGCCAGGGGCGCGGCACATTTGTCAGGCGCCCGGACTTCGAAAGCTCATTCCTGCGTTTCTTTCGCCAGACCAGCACGTCGGGTGAGCGCATCACACCCGAAGGACAAGTCCTGGCACGAAGCCTGGCCAAGCCACCTCAACATGTCAGGCAGGCCCTCCAGCTTGATGCGGAAGCGCAAGGGCTGAAACTGGATCGCCTGCGCAAGATCGATGGCAACGCCATCTTTCGAGAAGAGATCTGGCTTCCTCATGGGCGTTTCCAGGCGTTGGAAAATATACCGCTGGAGGAGTTCGACAATCTGCTTTACCCCTTCTATGAAAGCCAATGTGGTCAACTCATTGCTTCGGCCACAGAGACGCTAAGCGTGTCACGTGCTGATGCCAGGACCGCGAAGATGCTTGGCATAGAACAAGGCAGTCCAGTGGTGATCATTGATCGTACTGCCCTTGGGTATGACCGTACTCCCCTGGAGTACCGTCGCTCATGGGGATCTGCAGATACCTTTCACTACCGCATCGACATCTCCTGATGCCCCCGCAGCCACGATCACGATGGCACGCTAGATAGGCAGCTTGCTCGAATCGAGGGCATGCATAAAAAAAATCCGGCCACAGAGGCCGGATGAAGGACAGCACCAGCTGCCGAGAGAGCACATGGAGCAGCGCATGGCGCTTTTCCGGTGCAGAGAGCGCGGTGCCCTCGGCGCCATGGGTCAAGCCACATGGCGCGGGGATTCGGTTTACGTTGCGTTCGGTGGTGATAACCGATCAGTGGTGGAAACGATCGGCGGCTTCCTTGGCCAACGCGCGGATGGCATCCCAGTCGCCTTCATTGACCAGAGACTTCGGGGTCAACCACGAACCGCCCACACACATCACATTGGGCAGAGCCAGGTAATCTGCGGCATTGTTCAGGCTGATACCACCGGTGGGGCAGAAGCGTGCTTCGCTGATCGGGCCGGCGAATGCCTTGAGTGCCTTGACGCCTCCACTGGCTTCAGCAGGGAAGAACTTGAAACGGCGATAGCCATACTGCCAACCGGTCATCAGTTCAGAAATGGTGGCGACACCCGGCAGCATCGGCACCGGGCTTTCCACACCGTAGCGATAGAGCGCGTCGGTCGCTCCCGGCGTCACGACAAAGTCAGCACCCGCCTGCTCGACCTGACGATACTGTGCAGGTGTCAGTACGGTTCCAGCAGCGATGCTGGCCTGGGGGATCTCTTTCTTGAGACGCGCAATGGCTTCAATGGCACAGTCGGTGCGCAGAGTGACTTCCAGAACGGTCAGACCGCCTTCGACCAGAGCACGGCCCATGGGGATGGCATCTTCGATACGCTCGATGGTAATCACCGGAATCACTTCCGCCTTGAGGCAGATACTGTCGAGCTCAGTGGTACGAGTAGAGGGCAATTGCTTTTCGATGGTCATGAAAATCACTCCAGAATTCGTTCAGGTCCGTCTGAAAGCTGTCCGTATCCTTCCAACCTTTCAGACACTCCCTAGGCTCAGGTAAACCCTAAGGGGCCCAGTAGATTGCTAATGGACAGCTGAGAAAGGCTCGAATCGGCAACTCACGTACGTTGTCCCCCTCCATGGCACGCCCCAGCACGGCACGCTTGTCATCGCCCGTAAGATGCAGTACATGTCGGCGCGCATGATGCAAACGGGCAGCACTCAAGGTGATTCTAGCCTGAGGCTGGCTTGGGGTACGTACCGCCACCACCGGGGCATCAGTGGCCAGGGCAAGATCAAGCTCACGGCTATCAGGGAACAGGGAGGCAGTATGGCCATCCCCGCCCATGCCCAGAATCACTACGCTTGCCGGCCAGCTCAATGCCTCGACACGCTCGGCAACCTGATCGACACCTTCTTCCGGGGTGGCATGATCGGTTGTCAGGGATATGAAATTGGCCGCCGCTGCCTTATCGGCCAGCAGATTCTCACACACCAGGCGAGCATTGGAGTCGTCAGCATCTGGGCTGACCCAACGCTCATCTGCCAAGGTCACATCCACTCGGTCCCAGGCCAGATCCTGTTCGGAGAGAGCAGCAAAGAACGGCACAGGGGTAGAGCCGCCGGAAACAATCAGCAAGGCACGTTCCTGGCTGGCCAGGTCCTGGCGCAGCGCCTCGGCAACATTTTCCGCCAGTTGTCGAGCCAACCGTTCACGAGGAGTGTGAGACCCCATCTCAGTAGTCCCCATCTCAGTAGTCCTCATACCAGCTGCGTCCGTCCTGGGTAATCATGGCAATGGATGCCACCGGCCCCCAGGAACCCGCCGGATAGCGCCGCGGTAACTCATTGCGCTCTTTCCAGGCCGAAATCAGGTTGTCACACCAGCGCCACGCATGTTCCACCTCATCACGACGCACGAAGAGATATTGCTGCCCTTTCATCACTTCCAGCAGCAGACGCTCATAGGCATCCGGAATACGTGCCTTGGGGAAGGCGCTGTTGAAATCGAGAGCCAGTGGTCCTCGACGCAGGCGCATACCCTTGTCCAGGCCGCTGTCCTTGGTCAGCACTTCGAGGCTGATGCCCTCTTCCGGCTGCAGGCGAATGATCAGCTTGTTCGCGGCCAGGGCCCGTTGATCCGGGTCGAAGATATAGTGCGGTTGCTGACGGAAATGAATGACGATCTGGGAGAGTTTCTCCGGCATGCGCTTGCCGGTACGCAGATAGAAAGGCACACCCGCCCAGCGCCAGTTCGACACACCGGTCTTCATGGCAACGAAGGTTTCGGTATGGCTGGAGATATTGGCCCCTTCCTCGTCCAGGTACCCCGGCACACTGACGCCATCGCTGGTGCCAGCCGTGTACTGACCACGCACCACATCACGCCCCAGCATGTCATCGGTAAACGGCTTGAGCGCCTTGAGCACCTTGACCTTCTCGTCACGGATCGCATCGGCATCCAGATTGGCCGGTGGATCCATGGCAATCAGACAGACCAGCTGCAGCAGGTGGTTCTGGACCATGTCGCGCAACTGACCGGCTTCATCGAAGTATCCCCAGCGCCCTTCGATACCCACCTTCTCCGCCACGGTAATCTCCACATGGGAGATATGATTCTGGTTCCACTGGGTTCCGAACAGCGGATTGGCAAAACGCAGAGCAATCAGGTTCTGAACCGTTTCCTTGCCCAGGTAGTGGTCGATGCGATAGACCCTGGACTCGGGGAATACTTCACCGATGGCATCATTGATGACATTCGATGATTCCAGGTCATAACCAATGGGCTTCTCCACCACCACGCGGCTATCTTCATCGAGGCTGCCGCTGGCCTGGAGATGGCGACAGATATCGCCGTAGATATTGGCACCCACTGCCAGGTACACCACCAGCGGGCGCTCTTGGGTCGCCGTCTGGCACCATTCACGAATGGCGCCATAGCCTTCGGCCACCTTGAAATCCACAGTGATGAACGACAGACGATCGAGGAAGCGCGTCATGGCCTGCTCGTCGAGCTCCTTGGCCTTGACGTACTTGTTCAGGCTGGCTTCGACCTTGTCACGGAACTCCTCAAGGCTGATCTCCTGGCGAGCCAACCCCAGCAAGCGAGTGTCCTCGTGCAACAAGCCCTCCCGATCAAGCTGATAAAGCGCGGGGAACAGCTTGCGCTGGGACAGGTCTCCCAGTGCCCCGAACAACGCTAGATCGACATCGGTGCGCTCGGCGTCACCGGATCGGGTGTGTCGTGTCATAACCGTCCTCGTATGCAGGTAGGGAGAAAGTGCACTAGCCTATCAATTCCCTAAGTTTACCAAA
Organism: Halomonas binhaiensis; assembly: GCF_008329985.2. NCBI lineage: Bacteria > Pseudomonadati > Pseudomonadota > Gammaproteobacteria > Oceanospirillales > Halomonadaceae > Halomonas > Halomonas binhaiensis. Next base: position 921,584 of record NZ_CP038437.2, on the reverse strand, counting down.
AAATAGTGGAAAATTGACGTCTAACGCAACCGATATTTTGTAAACTTACACAAAAATCTTTCCTTACGCGCTTATCCATTGGACGTAGAGCGCCAGGGCGCTACGATACCTCACAATGCGTAGTTAAATTACTACGTCAAACAGCTACTCCAAGCTAACTACGACAAGCCCAATTTTACTTCAGAGAGTTGCCTCTACTATGGTCCGTCACGACCTTATCAACCGCATTCGCGACAGACTCGATGAGCTCAACCGCTCGGAGCGCAAGGTCGCCGATGTCATCCTGGCTGACCCTTCTTCTGCCACCGGTATGAGTATTGCCAGTTTGGCTCAGGCAGCGTCAGTCAGCGAGCCTACCGTCAACCGTTTCTGCCGTAACTTCGACGCCAAGGGCTATCCCGACTTCAAGATCCAATTGGCCCAGAGCCTGGCCGGGGGCACGCCTTATGTCAGTCAGGCTGTCGAACCCAACGACAGTGCCGAGGCCTATACCGGAAAGATCTTCGGCGCCACCATCGCAGCTCTGGACCTGGCTCGCCGCGAAGTGTCTCCGAAGCGTATCGACCGTGTGGTGGATTATCTGATCCAGGCCAAGCAGATCCATTTCTTCGGCCTTGGCGCCTCCGGAGCCGTCGCCCAGGATGCGCAGCACAAGTTCTTCCGCTTCAATCTTCCCGTCACGGCTTACATCGACGTATTGATGCAACGCATGGTCGCTTCGGCCTGCCATACCGGTGATGTGATCGTCATTCTCTCGTACACCGGTCGCACTCGTGAACTGGTTGACATTGCGGCCCTGGCCAGGGAAAACGGCGCGGTGGTGCTGGGCATCACGGCTCCTGGCTCCCCATTGTCCCTGCAATGCACCGAAGTGCTCGAGATCAGCGCGCCAGAGGACACAGACCACTACATGCCAATGACGTCACGCATGGTACAGCTGGCATTGATCGATGTACTGGCCACCGGTGTGACCCTAAGACGGGGAGAAGACTTCCTGCATCATCTCAAGAAGATCAAGGATAGTCTCAGGGATACTCGCTACCCCCTCGGCGACTGAGATGGGCCCGATACTTATCCTGCTAGAATGCAGGATAAAGCTGTCAATCCGATGACGCCCAGCATACTCGGGAATGCCCTGAATAAGTCGACAAGCATGCTCAAGTGGCTATGTTCGTTCCCGACGAACCATCGCACTTCCCACATCCATGTGGGTCGCAAGGCGCCCGGAGCGCAGACTCGTAGCGCAGACATTTATTCAGACATTCCTCGGGGCTTGCCAGCTGGTAACCGAAACACAACAATAGGCGCCGTACCACTCAGCGCCTATTGCTGTATGGGCCGTTTGCGCCCTCTACACTTAAACATCATCTTCCATTCAAGGTCCGTACCCATGCGTCTTGCCTTCGCGCCCCTTGGTCTATTGCTCCTGGCTGGGCTCTTTTCGCCCTCCATCCTCGCTGATACTTTCCGTTTTACGGCCATCCCTGATGAAGATGAGTCTCGTCTGGTCGAGCGTTTTTCCAAGGTGGCGGACTATCTGGAAGAGAAGCTTGGGGTCGAAGTGGAGTACGTTCCGGTCAAGTCCTACGGCGCGGCCGTCACGGCATTCCGCAACGATCAAGTGCAACTGGCATGGTTCGGAGGCTTGTCAGGCGTTCAGGCCCGACGCCTGGTGCCCGACTCCCAGGCCATCGCCCAGGGCGTCGAGGATGCCGCTTTCAAGACCTATTTCATTGCCCATGAAAGCACGGGCCTGGAAGCCGGCGATACGCTTCCCGATGATATTCAGGACATGACCTTCACCTTTGGCGCCAAGACATCTACTTCTGGCCGCCTGATGCCTGACTACTATCTGCGCGAGCGTTTTGCCGAAGCTCCAGAAAAGATTTTTTCACGCGTAGGTTTCTCCGGTGACCATTCGCGTACCCTGGCTCTGGTAGAGGCCGGCACCTACGACATTGGTGCACTCAACTATGCCGTCTGGGATGCCGCGATACGAGATGGCCTCGTCGATACCAGTAAAGTGCATGTGATCTGGGAGACTCCCACCTATCCGGATTACCAGTGGACGCTACGTGGTGATGCCGACGAGCACTATGGCGATGGCTTCAGCGAACAGGTACGTCAGGCGCTGCTCGACATGGACGACCCGGAACTGCTCGAGAGCTTCCCTCGCTCTGGTTTCATCCCAGCCGACAACTCGATGTACGCTCCCATCGAGGACGTGGCCGAGAGCCTCGGCCTGCTACGCTGATGTCCCATGTGCCGCCCCTGGCCGTATTCGACGGCGAAAACCTGGGCCATGGTGACCATGTGGTGTTGTCAGAGGTACACCTGACATTTCACCCAGGTGAACGTATTGCCTTGCTCGGCGCCAGCGGGGCTGGAAAGTCCACACTGCTTTCCGCCTTGCGCCAACGGCTGGGCAAGCAGGCCGCCTGGTGCCCGCAGCATCATGGCCTGGTACCAGAGCTGGCCACCTATCACAACATTTATATGGGACGCCTGGAGCAACATTCAGGCCTGGCCAACCTGTGGAACCTGCTACGTCCCCTTGCGGCCCCTTGGCAGGACGTTGCCACTCTGTGTCAATTGCTCGGCCTCGAGGGCCTGATGAAACGTCCGGTCGGCCAGCTCTCCGGAGGCCAGCGGCAACGTGTTGCCATTGGTCGAGCCCTGTATCAGCAACGTAGCGTATTTCTTGGCGACGAACCCGTCGCCAGTGTCGACCCGCACCAGGCGGTGGAACTGTTGCAAGTTATTCACGAACGCCATCAGGGATGCGTCATCGCCTTGCATCAGCATCGCTTGGCCCTCACGCACTTCGACCGCGTCTGGGGGCTGGACAAGGGACGGGTCGTCCTCGATGCCCCCAGCTCTGAATTGAGCCTGGATACATTGGATGCTCTCTATCCCAGTGCGGGTGTTGCCACGAAGACCGCGATGGACATCGAACAGGCGGCCCTTTGGCCGCAGGATTCTCTTCCCTGCCCCAGAGGCCAGGTATAAGCATGGCGGCAACACCAACTTCCGAGCTGGCCCTTCAGGACCACCGACCGCGCCTTCTGGGTGGCCATTCGCCAGGTATGCGCCTGGCACGCCATACCTTGACCTTGATCGCACTGGCATTACTGGTGTTGCCCTTTGCCGACTTGCATGTCCTCAGCCGTGACCCCTGGGGCGAATTGGGGCGAATTGCTCAAGGCCTGGTACTACCGCATTTCAGCAGCGTAGAATCCCCGCTCTCCGCCATCGGCCTGACCGTGGCAGTAGCACTGTGGGGAACACTGGCAGGCATGGTGATGGGGTTTCCTCTGGCATTGGTGTTCTCCCGGTCACGCTGCGTTCGCGCAGGCTGCGCCTTCGTCCGTGCAATACATGAGCTGTTCTGGGCACTGCTGTTCCTGCAAGTATTCGGACTTTCCGCACTGACAGCCTTGGCGGCCCTGGCGATTCCCTATGCCGGCATCTTCGCCAAAGTCTATGCAGAAATTCTCGAACAGACTCCCACAGCGGCTCGAGATGCCCTCCCCGAGGGAACCGGGCGCCTGTCGCGCTTCGTCTATACGGAACTGCCATTGGCCTTCGCCCAACTGGCTGCCTATACCCGCTATCGTTTTGAGTGCGCCCTTCGATCTAGCGTATTGCTGGGCTTTGTCGGTCTACCGACACTCGGTTATCAACTCGAAAGCGCCTTTCGCGAGGGTCGTTATTTCGAAGCAGGCGCCGTCATGTGGTTGTTCTATCTCCTGATTGCCAGCTTGCCGTGGTGGGCGCATCGCCGTCTTGTCCCCTTGCTGGCCCTGAGCAGCCTGTTTCTGCTTGGCCCTTGGCCGGACATCGACGCCAGCCTGGTATGGCGTTTCGTCAGCCAGGACATCTGGCCCCAGCCACTGCTTGCAGGGGATATCAGTGGATTAATCGACTGGCTGCGTGACATCCCGAAACTACTGCCGGTCATCGCCAATACCCTGCTGCTGGGACTACTTGGTAGCGTGGGAGCCTTGCTGGTAGCACTGGCGCTTTGGCCTCTTGCATCTCACCATTTCGGCAACCGCTTGACCCAGGCCGCCGGCAAGGGACTGTTGATCTTCCTGCGCTCCACTCCCGAGCTGATGCTGGCCTTCGTCTTCCTGCTGCTGCTCGGCCCTTCCCTGCTACCGGCATGGTTGGCTCTGGCCCTGCACAACGGAGCCCTGATCGCCTTTCTGGTAGCACGCCACGCGGATAATCTGAAACTGGATATGGACGGACTCCCGGCCAGCGGCAAGCTAGGCTACCAGTTGCTGCCACGGGTATATCCGGGCATGTTGGCCCTGCTCTATTACCGTGCTGAAGTCATTCTGCGTGAAAGCGCCATCCTTGGAATGCTGGGGATAGCGACCCTGGGCTATGTCATCGACGATTATTTTCAGACATTGATGTTCGACGTCGCCTTTCTGTTACTGCTGATCACGGCAGGACTGAACATTCTCGTCGATGCGGGAGCTCGGCGCTTACGCCCTAGGGGCATCCAGCCGTCTTGATGCCAGACTCGCCATCCACCGATTCATGAGAAACGATGAGAATAACGCCGAACGGGTATCCCGTTCGGCGTTATGCGTGTAGCTATCATGAAAGCTTGTGCAGCAGTGTCGGCCAGGAATTAGACGGCTGCTGTTACAGTGATTTCGACGCGCAACTCATCAGCAGGCATCGGTGCACATACACAGGTACGTGCCGGTGCATGACCAGCCGGAACCCAGGCATCCCAAACGTCATTCATGGCGGCAAAGTCGGCCCCATCCTTGAGATAGATGGTCGCCGACAGCAGATGTTCGCGGTCACTGCCCACTTCCTTCAGCAAAGCATCGACGCGCTCCAGCATGCTCTTGGTCTGGGCGGTAATATCGCCATTGCGGGCTTCAGGGCCAGCCACCTGACCACACAGATAAGCCACTCCTTGATGAATGACGGCACGGCTCATGCGGGCCTGAGTGTCATGACGCTGAATCATTGCGACCTCCTGAAAAGTTCTATTTTCCGAAAAAAACCAAAAACAAAGGCCAGGTCACTAACAACCTGCCTCACACTGACAATAGACACCAGTATATCGTCACCTTCTAGCAGTCATTACCTTACTTTTCGGTCATTTCTTCTGTTTTTCCTGCAAACCGCTGTAAGGATTGCACACTTTTCCTCGACGCAATAACGACGGTGAACGCCAAGCCGTCAGACCAATTCCAAGCATAAGGAAAGAACCATGAAGCATTCTGTAATGATCGCTGCCGTATTGACCACCGCCCTGGCCGCCGCCGCTACCACTGCCCAGGCCAGCGAAGACGAGGCCAAGATGGAAAAGTGTTATGGCGTTTCACTGGCCGGTCAGAACGACTGCAAAGCTGGCCCAGGTACCACCTGTGCAGGCACTTCCACCGTGGATTATCAGGGCAATGCCTGGACCTATGTTCCGGAAGGTACCTGCACCAGCATCGAAACACCCAACGGGCATGGCAGTCTGGACCCTATCGAATCCTGATTGATACCCGTCATATACCACGATGCCGGACAGCATCCGGTGTCGTGGTCATGAAGGATACTCGGGAAAACGTCATTGCTCATGGATATCGCCATGCTCTCATCCCGCTCAATTCACCCCATGCATCAGCCATCAGGTTCCGTGCTCGGAAAAGGTGCCATTGGCATAGGATTGAAATACCAACATACCGAAGCGTTGCTGGAACGAGCCTTGCAAGCTGACGGACACCCTGGTTCGGCGCCTGACTTTCTCGAACTCCACGCAGAAAACTATATGAATGCAGGTGGCCCCGTTCAGGACCAGCTTGCAGAACTGGCCCGTCACTACCCACTTTCCGTGCATGGTGTCGGCCTGTCATTGGGTAGTGCTGAAGAAATCGACAGTTTCCATCTCGAACGACTCAATACACTGGTCGAAAACCTGTCTCCAGCCCTGGTCTCCGAACATCTGGCCTGGAGCCGCCTGAGGGGACAAAGCTATAACGACCTGTTACCTGTCCCTCTCATCCAGGAATCCCTGGATATCATGTGCGCCAATGTTGACCGCGTACAACAACGCCTGGGGCGGCAAATTCTGGTAGAAAACCCCAGTCTCTATATCCACCTGGATATCAATACCTTCAGCGAAACCGACTTCTTGAATCTAATGGTCGAACGTACGGGCTGCGGCTTGCTGTTCGACGTCAACAATGCCTTTATCAGCGCCTCCAACATGGGACGCGACTTACCTGCCTATCTAAACGAAATCCCCTGGCATGCCGTAGGTGAATGGCACCTGGCCGGACATAGCCTTGACACCCAAGCCAACCCTCCCCTGTGCATCGACGATCACGGCAGCCCAGTCAAAGATGAAGTCTGGCAGCTATACCAGCACGCCATTCATCAACGCCCGGAACTACCGACGTTGATTGAATGGGATAACAACGTACCCAGCCTGGAACGCTGGATGGAAGAAGTTACCTTGGCGCATCACCACCGTCACAGGGTATTCAGTACAGCAGGAGCCTTGTCATGAGCATGCTTCTCGACTGGCAGCAACGCTTCATTGCCGCCATGCGCACCTCCGAACGGGCAGATGCCGACCTGGGACAGGACAACGGACTGAAGGTCTATCGCAACAACATCCGCCATAGCCTGGTCGAAGCGCTGGAAATCGCCTTTCCTCATACGAGAACGTTGCTCGGTGAGCGCTTTTTTTCTGCCCTGGCCAACGACTATGTGACGATTGATCCTCCACGAGACCCGCGCCTCAATCGCTATGGCGAGGGTCTCATCAATCGCCTCGACTACCATCCTGCACTGGAAAATTTTCGTTTTGTCGCGGACATCTGCCGTCTGGAACGAGCCCGACTGGACGTCAGCCATGCCGGCGAAGCCATCAGTTTCGATGCACTGCAGTTGTCGCAGCACAAGAACCTCGACGAGCTGTATGTATTGCCGCACCCTGCCAGCCGCTGCGTCCGCTGCCGACACGATGTAGTGGAGATATGGGATGCCATGGAACAAGGGGAGAAAGCCACAGCCCTTGGCCCCAATGGTCCAGGATACTGGATGGTGATACGTCGACAACGCAAGGTCAGCTTCCATCGCATCAATGACAACAGCGCCTTGCTGTACGGCATCCTGAGCATGGCGTTACCCCTCGGCGCCACACTGGAAATGCTGTCTGACCCTTCTGACATGGGCCCTGAAGCATTGGGACTGGCTCTTGGCGAGCTACTGGGCCTGGGTGCCTTGGCATATGCACCTGATTACCCCACCTCATCCTTGAAAGACTCAGGAGCCCTTTTATGAACCCAGTTCTCCGAATACTGGATACCTATTACGGCAGTCTGGTGCCCTGGCTCAACCAGCGCTCTCTCGATATCGTGCTGCTACTGATGCGGATCGTGGTTGGCAGTGTCTTCTTCATGTCCGCCCTGACCAAGGTCGATGGTTTTGCCTTGGCCGACAGCACGATCTTTCTCTTCCGGCACGAATACGACCTGCCTCTCATTCCCCCTGCATTGGCAGCCTACCTGGCCACCTTTGCCGAACTTTCCCTTTCGCTGCTGCTGTGGTCAGGCCTGGCCACGCGATTGGCAGCCCTGGGGTTGTTCATCATGACACTGGTGATAGAAATCTTCGTCTATCCCGAAGCCTGGGTGACACATGGCTTATGGGCAGCCTGCCTGTTGACCCTGCTTCTTCGCGGCCCTGGAAAAGTCTCCCTGGATTGCCTGATCCAGCACCTGTATCGACCGCGTCAGCACCTGGAGAAGTAAGCTGTGCGCAGGCAGATCACCTGATCTCCCTGCGCGCCGGCATACAGGTCAGGATCGCAACGAGGCTGAAAGAGGAGTGGGAGGCGACGGCCATGCGGCATCATCATTCAAAGACCACTTGGATGATTCAGGCAGTTTCATTCCGCCCCATAAGGCCAGCAGGGAGATCGCGATCAAATAGAACGCCGGCGACAGCTGAAGCCCTGTTATATCAATCAGCCATGTCGCCACCAGTGGTGCCGTACCACCAAAAATCGTGTAAGCCACGTTGTAGCACAGTGCCGATGCGGTATAGCGCACCCGTGTCGGAAACTGTTCAGACAATAATACTGCCGTGACCACACCACAGATCACTGCTCCCACGGCCATCATGGAAGCTCCCAGCATGGCACTCCATAGCTCTCCCTTCCCTGCCAGGATATAGGCGGGAAATACAGCGAAGATCAAGCTCAGACAGGCGGTCAGTATTGTCTTGCGACGCCCCACCCAGTCGGCATAACGCCCGATGATCGGGCAAAGTACTGCAGCGAAAATCAGAGCACCCAGACTGGCCATCAAGGCGACGCTACGCGATGCACCGCCAACGACCTGCATGTATGTCGCGAAATAGGTAGTAAACATGTAGAACGACAGCGCCGTCGCAGAGATGAACGCACTCAGGCATACCAGTGTCGACCCATGCTGGCTGAGCGTTTCTTTCAGTGGTGCATGGGGTGCTTCCGGCTCTGCCTTCAAGGCCTGAAAAGCAGGCGACTCATCAAGCTTCAGGCGCATGTACAGGCCAACCAGACCCAGCGGAGCAGCCACGAGAAACGGAACTCGCCAGCCCCAGCTCTGCAAGGTGTCTTCCGACATGACAAGACCAACGACATACGCCAATGTTGCCGCCGTGGCAAAGGCAAGGAATGTGGAAACCGGTACAAAGCTTCCATAGCGCGCTTTCCGTTCACGAGGCGCATGCTCCATGACAAAGGCACAGGCTCCGGCATATTCCCCTCCCGCCGAGAATCCCTGCAGACAACGCGCCAGCGCCAACAGCAGAGGCGCAAAAAGGCCAATACTGGTATAGGTCGGCAGGAGCCCTATCAAAGTGGTGGATCCGGCCATCAACAGCACCGTGACCGACAATACACGCTTGCGCCCGATCCGGTCTCCGAGCATGCCGAAGAAGATCCCCCCCAGAGGCCTGAGTGCAAAGGAAACGGCGAAGACAGCAAAGGTCTGCAGTAGTGCCAGAGTGGGATTACCTGGAGGAAAGAAGTGCTGGGCAATGATAACGGCAAGAAAGCCATATATGGCAAAGTCAAACCACTCGACAAAGTTGCCAATGGCAGAGGCTGCTATCACCTTGCGCAGCGTTGCAATACTGACATTATCTGAGCTCAGCTCAGACGTGGCAGGAGATACGGACATCGCAGTACTCCATTCTAGGATGAACGATACGTTGTTATTGATATATCGTTATTGATATATCGTTATTGATATATCGTTATTGATACATCGCTGTTGGTGCGGTGTTGTGGAATAGCACCCTTCATGGTGACGGCACTTGCCATTCAATGACGTTCAGATCCCGACAGTATCTTGTCTCTTTGCTACCCTTTCTCGCGCCTTGACTGTCCTGTTTCCTGTATGAATAACCATCGCCCTCCCCCATAAACAACACCGCCGCTCCGAAGAGCGGCGGTGTTGTTTATGGAATGGTAATGCATGTCCCTATACGGCAGGACATCATCCATCATGACATGGCATCAGTTGCTTGATTTCTCCAGGGAAGCAGCCTCATCGCGCGCAGGAACCAGCAATGATCCGACCACTGCAATGGCCGTATTGACGAGCAGGCCAACCACCCCTGCATGCACTCCATACACCTTACCGATACCCGCCAGGGCCATGCCTCCTGCCAGCAAGGCACCGATCAACATGCCGTAGAACACTGGCTGGCTGTGCATACGCTTCCAGTACAGTCCGATGATGAAAGCAGGAGCAATCTGAATCAGCAATTCAAACTTGAGGACGAAGATATTCACCAGCAACGTTGGCGGGTTCCAGGCAAGAATCAACAGGCCCCCAACCGCCACCAGGCCACAGATCTTGCCTACCATCAGCGCCCGCTGCTCACTGGCCTCGGGGCGAATATGACGCCTGTAGATATCATTGGAAATGATCGATGAGAACGACAGCAGCACCGAATCCGCAGTGGAGACGATGGCTGCCACCACACCACCGAACAACAGAATCATCATCACGTAGAAAAACGGATTGATGGCCGCGACATCGTTGGCAATACGCCCGACGAGTTGCTCGGACTGAGTATCGGAGAGGCCAGGGTAAAGCTGGATGCCGATGATTCCGACTACGAAGATCACCGCCGTCGTGACTAGCGGCATCCATGCCATGCGAGCCAGGGAACGTCGCAGGGTCTGAGTATTCTCGGCCGCGTAGATGCGTTGGATAGCATGGGGATAGACAGCTGCTCCAATGCCGACCAGCACCAGAATCGAGATCCAGCTGACAGAACTCTCCAGCGGTGGCACAGCAGCCTTGTCGGGTTGCTCCGCGACCACATAGGTAAAGGCATCGCCCAGATGACCACCGATCAGGTACAAACCACCTGCAACCAGTACCGCCACCCCAAGCAGCAAGGCAATGCCCTGCATGACATCGGTGAAGGCCACCGCGCGCATACCTCCCATCCAGGAGTAGGCCAACATCACGAATACGAAGCCCAGCATCGCAACCTGATAGGGCACCGTCCCACCCGTGAGTCCGGAGATGCCGTGGCCCATTGCCACCAGTTGCTCAAGCAGGTAGTTACCAAGCCCCCACAGCATGAGCAGAGCGGAAAGCAGGGTGATGGCCGGCGAACCGAAACGGTAACGCAGCCAATCGGTAGGAGTCAGAAACTGCTGTCGCTTGGCAATGTTATGCAGACGCGGTGCAAAGAGCATATAGCCAGCGATGATGATGGTCATGAACATCACCGACTGCCACCAGGCAAAACCCATGCGGTAGGCGGCAGGTGCATAGCCAACGATGTTGTTACCACTGTATTGGGTGGCATACAGGGTAAAGAACAGCACCACGATACCCAGGTGGCGGCCTGCAAGATAATAGCTCTGCATGTCTTCGCGCACACCAGGGCGGCTGTAGCTCACCCAGAAACCAATACCCAGCATCATCACGGCATAGGCAATCAATACGAGGATGCCGGGAGTGCCGGCAAAAGTTAACTCTTGCACCTTGTCACTCCTGTTCCGCGTCGTTGGCTGGTTCGGTATCGTCGTCGGAATCACTCCATTGAGTGATACAAGCCCAGCTCAGAAAGGCACATAGGGCAACCGAGCCTACGACGGCAATCAGCGCCCATAACGGCACCCCCAGAACGATGGGCTGCAGCGTTCCAGGCGGCCAGTACCAGGGCACAGAAATGGCGATGATGAGGCCGATGACGATCCAGATCCAGGGCTTACGGACAGGCTCTCTATTCGGGGCATCGGAGACGCTGGCGTGTTCTCGTCGTGGAGACATATGTTGGGACATGGGTTGTGTTCTGCTTTTTTATTGGCAAGGGGGTTCGTTTTCCTGAAAGGAAATTTCGTTACAACTCGTATTATTGGAATAATGGCTATAACAGCATGAGACAGTGGTTACTTGACCGCAATTCGGCAATCAGCAACCTAAGCTTCGTGAATGACGAAGCCTGGAAAAGATATGCTTTACATAAAAACACCCCGGGATTCGAAAGACTCCAGGGGTTCAACAGTGCTGATCGATGTCAGATCGTGTATCGACTAACGCAGCAGCAATACAGGCGTCTCAGCCGAACGCAACACACTGGTTGTCGTGCTGCCTACCAGCAATTGACGAATGCGTGAATGCCCATAGGCTCCCATCACCAGCATATCGATATCATGCTCCTGCTGATAGGTCCGCAAGGTCTCTTCCACCTCCCCGGCACGAATATCTCCTTGAGCAACATGCCCCGCATGACGCAATGCCTCCAGGGCCCAGTCCAGTTGCGAACGGGTATCGCCTGTATCGGCTCCGACCATGAGCACATGACAATCGATGCCTTGGAACAGAGGGCTGGAGGCCAGCATTTCCACCCCCTTGCGGGTCGTCTTGCTGCCATCAAAGGCGATCATCACACGCTCGGGAGCCTTGAACACTGGCGGTACCATCAGGATGGGCCGATGCATGCCGCGTACTACCCGTTCCAGGTTGGAGCCAAGATGCTCGCTGTCCAGGCCAGCACTCTCGCCACGCTTGCCAATCACCAACAGGCGAATGTCTCCTTCCAGCTCAATCAAAGTCTCGACCAGAGTCCCATTGCGCTGACGGCTACATGGCTCTTCGATGCCATCTTGCCGAGCCCGCTCTATCGCGGCCTTGAGCATCAGGCGACCATGCTCCTGCGCGACCTTCGCACGGCGCTCATCGAGCTCGGCCAGTTCTTCCAGTAGATGCTCCCGGGAGCCCAGACCAATGGTACCGGATAGATCGGCTTCGGCAGTCTGAGGGTGATTATCGACCACGTGCACAAAGGTCAAGGACACATCCAGCGCCTTGCTTGCCCAGGCAGCGTAATCGCAGATGGCTTCAGAAAACTGCGAGCCATCGATAGCGGCCATTACTTGTTCTGTCATTGCATCATCCTGCAGCTGGCAATTGGCTGATCTTCTTTTTTATCTACATCCTGTTTACACCATCGACCAGCATCACGTCACGGTCCTTGGCCTATTTTCCCCGGAACATGGCAAAGTCATCTTGTCGCGTCAATGATGAGTGATAAGGACTAGCGGAAAACTACTTTAAGAAAAGCACTTTAAGAAAAGCACTTTAAGAAAGTTTGTAAGGATCAGGTGACCTTGGAGACTCAACCTAAACGTCACAGGAATGCGACATGCCCTCTTATGTCCAGACACCGGCTATCCCCCATCCCGCACCACCTCTGGATGCGTTGCACCAGAGCCTGGAATGCCAAGGCTGGTCCATACCGAAAAGCGCACTCATCGCCATGGCAGATACCGGACTGGCCCACTGGCACGTACGTATCAGACGCCCCCGGGGAGATTGGGTGGCACGCATTCCTAAGCAAAGCCAGATGCAGCTCTCTGCCCATGACAACCTGTCCTACCAGTCGACGTGCTTCGAGCGCGCCCAGGCCAGTGGCCATACCCCCCGGTTGCATGGCGTACTGCCCTGCGATGAACAACTTCCGAGAGGAGCACTGCTGGTAGAAGCCATCGAAGGTCGCCCAGCCAAGTTGCCTGATGACCTGCCGAGTCTGGCGCAAACGCTGGCCAGCCTCCATCATCTTCCCCTACCATCAGAGAACCGGCGCACTCCCCTGATGGCACCAGCCAATCCCTGGCATGAAATGCTCAAGGAGATACACATCCAGGCAAGCCATCTGGATGCCGCCCAGTTGAACAGCACCAGCCTTGACCAGATTCACCAGGCTCTGGAAACGCTGCCCAAGGCCATCAGCCTGTCGACCATAGGCCTGATCAGTTTCGATGCCCATCCCGGCAACTTCCTCATCGAGCGCAGTGGTCGTGCGGTGCTGGTCGATCTTGAGAAGTGCCGCTATTCCCTGCCCGGTTTCGACCTGGCCCATCTCAGTCTGTATACCTCCACCACTTGGGACATCAACACCCAAGCTGTGCTGACCCACGCACAGGTCATTTCGTTGTACCAGCACTGGCAGTCATGTCTGCAAGAACACCGTAAACTTTTTCCGTGGCAGGAGCTGATGGCCTGCCGCCGGGCCATGTGGTTATGGTCATTGACCTGGTGCGCCAAATGGCGTGCAACGAATTCACATCAAGTGGATAGTGAACACCGTGGTGAAGACTGGTCGAACCGTCTCAGCGATGATGCCCTTGTCACTCATGTACGCGAGCGTGTCGAGCATTACCTGTCTCCACCCGTTATCGAACACGTAGCCCGTGAACTCGACGCACTCGATCAACACACACCTTCCCAAGATCGCGCTCAATAACATCATTGCCCCAAGGAAAGCCTGATGTCGTATCCCTCACAGCACTTCTCCCGACGGAAATTGTCGCCATTGCGCCTCCTTGGTCTCGTCTCGGCATTGGCGCTGGCGACACTGTCCAACACGGCCCTGTCCAACACGGACCTGTCCAACACTACACTAGCCACCAGCAATGAGCCGCAAGACTGGACGGCCATCGAGAACGCTGCTCAGGGACAGGCCGTGTACTGGAATGCCTGGGGAGGAGACAGCAATGTCAATGCCTACATCGGTTGGGTCGGGGCTCAGCTCAAGAGTGCGTATGACATCAATCTGGTACACGTCAAACTGGACGATACGGCAGCGGCCGTATCGCGGGTCGTGGCAGAGAAAGCCGCAGGTAACGATGAACAGGGCGCTATCGACCTGATCTGGATCAACGGCGAGAACTTCGCCGCGATGAAGAAGAACGATTTGCTGTTCGGGCCCATGGCAGAGCGTCTGCCCAATTTCTCGCTGACATCCCCCGACACTCATACGGAGATGACAACCGACTTCACGGTAGCAACAGAAGGCTATGAATCGCCCTGGGGAAAGGCTCAGCTTACCTTCTACTACGACGCCGACAGGGTTGATTCGCCACCACGCAGCATGGCCGAGCTGCTGGACTGGGCCAAGCAGCATCCAGGACGTTTCACTTACCCATTGGTCCCGGACTTTCTCGGTTCGACATTTCTCAAGCAGGCTCTGATCGCGCTGACCGATGATCCTGATGTGCTTGCCCGCCCCGCCAGCGAAGCTGATGTGGACGCCGTACTTGCACCCTTGTGGGATTATCTGGACCAGTTGCACCCCTACTTGTGGCGCAAGGGGCGTCACTTCCCCGCCTCAGGCCCCAAGCTCAAGAGCCTGATGGGAGATGGAGAAGTGTGGCTGGCCTATACCTTCAACCCGGCAGAGCCCGCTGCAGCGGTTTCCAGCTACCAGCTGCCTCCCTCTACACGCAGCTATGTGCTCGATGGAGGCACCATCGGCAACGTCCACTTTGTTGCCATCCCCTTCAATGCCAGCCACAAGGCCGGAGCCATGGTCACAGCCAATTTCCTGCTGTCACCCGAGGCCCAGGCGTACAAGCAACGTCTCGATGTCTGGGGCGACCCTACCGTGCTGGACCTGGCAGTATTGAGCGAACCCCAGAAGCAGGCTCTCACCCCTACGGATGATCAGCCTGCCCGCCTGCCCACACAAGCCCTGAGCCAGACACTCCCGGAGCCCCATCCAAGTTGGATGGAAGCGGCAGAGGCTGGCTGGCTCAAGCATTATGGCCAACGCTGAGTATCTCCCAGACAGTCAGGTGACGGTCCGAGCATCCACCTACGCCCGACTGCTGTTGCTGGCCCCCCTGGCCACGGCAACTCTGCTGATCGTCCCGGTACTAGTGGGCCTGGCGGGGGCTGCTGGCCCGGCATTCGGCTGGTTGCCCGTGTTGGGTGGCAAAACTCTGAGCCTGGATCCCTGGCGCGCACTCTTGGACACTCCCGGGTTGGCCTCAATGATTCGCTTGAGCCTGGTCACAGGTATCGCCAGCACTGCCATCGCTCTGGTCATCGTGGTGCTGTTTCTCGGTGCCTTTGCTGATAGCCGAGCCTTCATCTGGTTAAGGCGGCTTTTGTCGCCACTGCTTGCCGTTCCCCATGCCGCAGCGGCCATCGGCCTGGCCTTCCTGCTTGCCCCTTCGGGGCTGGCCATGCGCTTGATTTCTCCCGGCCTGAGCGGTTTCCACTCGCCGCCGGACTATCTGTTTCCCGGTGATGGCGGGGGGATGGCACTGATCGCGGGGCTGGTGATCAAGGAAGTGCCTTTCCTGCTGCTGATGAGTCTTGCCGCCCTGTCTCAATGCCAGGCCGAGCAACGTACCCATCTTGCCCGTTCCCTGGGTTATGCCCCGACCACCGCCTTTCTCAAGGCAGTTCTTCCCACGCTCTATCCGCTGATCCGTCTTCCCATCTATGCCGTGATTGCCTTCGCTTCAGCCAATGTCGATGTCGCCATGATTCTCGGCCCTTCAACCCCCCCGCCGCTGGCGGTAAGCGTGGTGCACTGGTTGAACGATCCAGACCTGTCCAAGCGCTTCATGGCTTCCGCCGCCGCCCTGACCCAACTTGGTATCACACTGCTTGCTCTGGCAGGCTGGTGGCTGATGGAGTGTCTTGTTGCCTGTCTTGGCCGACGTTGGCTGACCGATGGTCGACGCCATACGGCCCATCGCCTGGGCCTATGGCTTGGCGGTGGCTCGGCATGGATCAGCGTGACCTTGCTCGGCGCCAGCCTGATCGCTCTGATACTGTGGTCGCTGGCTACCTGGTGGCCTTTTCCTGTGCTCTGGCCAACCCCCTTGAGTCTGGCCAACTGGCAACGCGCACTCGATGGCCTATGGCCTGCCACTCTCACCACACTGGCACTGGCTCTCAGTGCCACCCTGTTTTCCAGCCTGCTGGTGGTAGGCTGCCTGGAACATGAAACCGTCAATCGGCGCACAATGGGAACAGGTGCCAGCCTGATTCTCTATCTTCCGCTGCTGGTGCCTCCTGTTGCCTTTCTCTTCGGTCTGGTACAGCTGCAGGCTCAACTGCAGGCATGCTTGGCACTCTCCCCAGGGTTCTTATCAGCTGCCCTGGGACATTGCCTGTTCGTACTGCCTTATGTGTTCCTGTCCCTGGCCGAAAGCTACCGGCGTCTGGATCCACGCTGGTCGCAGCTTTCTGCTTCTCTGGGCCGCTCCCCTGCCTATACCTTCGTGCGCGTGCGCTTGCCCATGTTGCTGGCGCCTATCGCTGTCGCCATGGCGGTCGGGTTGGCTGTCAGCATTGGCCAATACCTGCCAACCCTGTTGCTGAGCGCCGGACGCCTGACCACCCTAACCACCGAAGCCATCACCCTGGCATCAGGAGGAGACCGGCGCCTGACCGCTGTCTATGCCCTTGCCCAATTGCTGTTGCCAGCCCTGGGCTTTGCCATCGCCCTGTGGTTACCACGCCTGCTCCACCATCACCGCCGAGCGCTGCAGAACTGATTGACGAATGACCATCACTCCACTTACCCCAACATCTTCTAGAGTTAGAGTCATAAACTTGATATGCGCCCCCATATGCCGCCAGATTCATCAAGCTCCCTCAGCGACACGCTGGTGTTCAACAACGTCGCCATCGACCTCGACGGTCATCGCCTGATCACCTTGAATGCCCGGATCGCTCCTGGCGAGGTCGTCAGCGTCATGGGCCCCTCCGGTGTCGGTAAATCAACCCTGTTGGCCTATGCGGCAGGTTTTCTGGCTCCTGCCTTTCGAGCCACCGGTCATGTGTATCTAGGCCAGCGTGAACTGACTGGCCTGCCCGCCCAGCAACGACACCTTGGCCTGCTGTTCCAGGATCCGCTGCTGTTTCCTCATCTCAATGTAGGAGGCAACCTGGCCTTTGGCATGCCGGCCTCGATCAAACGCTCCGAGCGCCGCGAACGAGTTGAATCGGCCTTGGCGGATATCGGTCTGGCCGGATTCGCCAAGCGTGACCCGGCAACGCTGTCCGGAGGCCAGAAAGCCCGAGTGGCTTTGATGCGGGTACTGCTCTCTCAGCCTCATGCGATGCTGCTGGACGAGCCTTTTTCCAAGCTCGATGCTGCCCTTCGTCACGACATGCGCCAAATGGTCTTCGAGCGTATTCGCGCCCGTGGGTTACCCGCCCTGATGGTGACGCATGATCATGCGGATGCCGAAGCAACAGGAGATGCCGTGATTGAACTGCTCCCCACCAAGGAGTCTGAGCATGACGGGACACGAAGCTCTCCTTTCAACGCTCACTCATCGACTCCAGGACTGCGGCATGCAAAGCGTTGAGCATCACGACTTCCACTTATCGATCATCATCATTGCCTTGAATGAAGCGGATATCATCGAAGCACAGTTGGCAGCGCTGGCGGCATTTCGCTCGAAGGGAGTAGAACTGATCGTGGTCGATGGCGGCAGCCAGGACGCGACGGTTACCCTGGCCATGCCACTGGCAGACCAGGTGCTGGTCTCTGCCCCCGGCCGGGCACGGCAAATGAACCATGGCGCTCAGGCAGCCCGTGCCTCCCACCTGTTGTTTCTGCATGCCGATACACGCTTGCCGGCCAATGCCACGAAAGCAGTCAGCCAAGCCTTGAACCGCAAGGCATGGGGGCGTTTCGATGTCAGTATCTCAGGTCACTCACCATGGTTCGGCATCATCGCCCGCGCCATGAACCTGCGCTCCCGTCTGACAGGCATTGCCACCGGAGACCAGGCCATTTTCATGACCCGCCAGGCATTCGACACAGTGGCAGGCTTTCCTGACCAACCCTTGATGGAGGACGTTGAAATCTCGCGCAGATTGAAACAACTGACGCCTCCCTCCTGTCTCAGACAGCGCGTGATGACCGATGGAAGGCGGTGGGAACGCCACGGAGTGATAACAACCATATGGCTGATGTGGAAACTCAGGTGGCGCTACTGGCGAGGTGTTTCCGCCCATGAATTGGCCGAGGACTATCGCCATGTACGATGATCGTATTTCTGCTGTGCCTTCCTCCACCCAAGGGAATTTCCCCCTGGCTATTCTGGCCAAGGCACCTCTCCCCGGCAAGGCCAAGACCCGCATGATTCCGGCACTCGGAGCAGAAGGTGCCGCTCGCCTGCAGGCCAGGCTGATTCAGTTGACTCTGGCCACCGCACTGGAAAGCACTCCTGCTGCCAACATCACCTTGTGGACAGCACTGGATCACCAGCATCCACTGTTTCTATCCTTGGCCGACACTTATGGCATCACGCTGCGCGCCCAACCTTCCGGGGACCTTGGCACACGTATGCACCATGCACTGCAGTGCATGAAAAAACCGGGCTTGCTTATTGGCACCGACTGCCCCGCTCTTTGTAGGAATATGCTGATTCTTTGTTTCCAACAATTAAATCATGTAGATAGCGTCTTCCTTCCCGCAATGGACGGCGGCTATGCTCTAGTGGGTGTGCGTAACACCGACCTCGAACTATTTTCCGACATATCCTGGGGCACTTCCCGGGTCATGGCACAAACCCGGGACCGACTAGCAAGGCTCGGCTGGTCGTTGTCCTGCCCTGCAAAAGTCCGAGACCTCGATACTCCTGAAGACCTGATGCACCTCACTAACAAGGAACTCAACTCCCTGGAGATCTCGTTGTGACCGTTGATACCTCCGACACCATGGAAGACCGTCATGCCAAGCTCGCAGCCGTGCGACCACGGCTGCTATCTTTCGCCCGACTTCACTTGCGCGATCATGCCGCAGCCGAGGATGCCGTCCAGGAAGCCTTGATTTCCGCCATCGAAAAAAACGACAGTTTCTCTGGACGTTCCGGTTACGAGACCTGGGTATTCGGCATTCTCAAATACAAACTGCTCGACCAGATGCGTCAACAGAAACGCATGGGGAGATGGGAGCCCTTCAGCGACGAAACCAATGATGAGGCGATCGATCGCATGTTTCTCCAGGATGGCCACTGGCATGAAGCTTCCAGGCCCCAGGCCTGGGGTGACCCGGACCAGGCTTTTGAAAACGAGCATTTCTGGCAAGTCTTCGATGCCTGCATGCTGGCACTGCCCGACAACGTTGCACGGGTATTTTCCCTGCGCGAATTGATGGGACTGTCCACTGAAGATATCTGTAAGGAAGTCGGCATCAAGGAGACTAATGCCTGGGTGATATTACACCGCGCCCGCTTGAAACTACGGGCCTGCATAGAGAAAGGCTGGCTGGAGGAAATCGCATGAGCATGAAGGACTGTAAAGCTGCCACCAGGCTGATGTCGAAACAGCTTGATACTCCTTTAACCTCCCGTGAGCGCCTGACTCTACGCTTCCACTTGCTGTTGTGCGGGGCCTGCCGTCGTTGTGAGAAGCAATTTCAGCTGCTTCACCGTGCCGGTGAGCATTTCAATCAAGCGCCTCCCAGAAACGACAAGAACGACCCGCCCGGCTCATCCTGAACGACAATATCTTGGGGTCACTACCATGTCTTCTCTCCCAACTCTCTTTCCTCGAGCACTCCTTCTATCGCTGGTCCTTTCAGGTAGTGGAGCGGCCATTGCGGCAGACATGCATTTCAGCCCCCGGGCCATGATGGACTGGCCAGAAAAATCCTTTGCCGGAGCAACCGACTATCGCCTGACACAGCGTGACGGTATGACAGTACTGATGGCTCGTGCCAACCATCAGGCATCGGCCAAGTACCTGGAAAGAAAGATTGACCTGCGGGAAACCCCCTATCTGCGCTGGTGCTGGCAGGTATCCAATGTGCATTCAGGCGTGAATGAACGGAGTAGAAGTGGCGACGACTACGCGGCACGGGTGTATGTTGCCCGCAAGACTGGAGTGCTGCCCTGGCAGGTAGAATCGGTCAACTACGTGTGGTCATCGAACCAGCCCATCGATACCAGCTGGCCCAATGCCTTTACCGACAAGGCTGTGTTGCTGGCCCTGCAAAGTGGAAATGAACGCGCCGGGCAGTGGGTGGGAGAAGTCCGTGACATCGCGGCCGACTATCAGCGCCTGTTCGGTTCAAGCCCTGCGCGTATCAACGGGATCGCACTGATGAGCGATGGCGACAACGCCAATGTCGATGCCACCGCCTGGTTCAGCAAGATGGAACTTTCCAGCGACGCCAATCCACCTCAGTGCCCATGATGACTGCGGCCGCGCCCCTTCAGGCCAATTGATCTGCCAGGTCGTCGAGTCCTGTCACCGTCATGTCCGGCTCGATCCCCCAGGGATCGAAGGGCGCCTCCAGGCTGCGTCGCACCCATGCGGCATGCAACCCTGCATGCCGCGCACCGATGACATCAAAGGCATTGCTGGAAATCAGCCAGGTATCCCCTGGCGCCACCTCGAGCCGACTTCTCAGGTAGGCATAGACCGCCGGATCCGGCTTGAAACGCTTGACCTCCTCGACACTGATCACATCATCGAAACGCTCAAGCACTCCAGCATTCTGCAATAGCCCTTCCACCGCCTTGCGGCTGCCATTGGAAAAGGCCACGCAGGTCAGCCCTGCCGCGTGACAGCGCTCCAGTGCCGTCGATACCTCCTCGAAAGCTGGCAAACGGTCATAGGCCATCATCAGGTGGTCCTTGTCACCTTCGGATAGCCCTGTCTGCAGGACACGGTCGGTGAACTCCAGGGCCGCCTGAGTGCACTCGGAAAAGTCCACCCAGGCCCCCATCACACTGCGCCGAAAGCTGTATTCCAGTTGCTTGTCGCGCCAGCGACGAGAAAACTCTCGAGCAAGAGTCTCCCGCTCGTCTCCGCTCGACTGAGCTTTCAGCCGATTCTCGAGTTCTGTCACCACACCGTGGGTATCGATCAGGGTTCCGTACACATCGAAAGCCAGTACCGTTGCCATGGTTGATTCCTTTTAACCGCCCATCATGAATCACGAACCAAAAATCACACGCCATGGTCACAGCATGGATCAGACGCGCAGCCACATCCAAGTTTATGCCGTGTTTCCCTTATAACAAGACCAATGACAACACATACACCAGCACCATTGCTGTCACACCCTGCACCAGAGTTGCCATGGTCTGGGCACGATAGGCCAGCCCCACGCTCATGCGGCTGAACTGGGACACCACCCAGAAGAAACTATCGTTGGCGTGAGATACGGTCATGGCGCCAGCACCGATAGCCATGACGGTCAGCACACGACCCATTTCTGAGTCCAGCCCCAGGTCTCCCAGCATAGGAGCCACCAGCGCTGAAGTGGTGACCAGAGCCACTGTCGAGGAACCCTGGGCACTCTTGAGCGCCGCCGATACAATGAACGGCATGAAGATGCCCACTCCCAGCGCCGACAACGTTGCTCCCAGGTAGTCGCCCAGAGGTGTTGCCTTGAGCACGGCACCAAAGGCACCACCTGCACCGGTGATCAGCAGAATTGGCGCAGCAGCGACGATGCCATCGCCAATGCGCTGGCTGAACTGCTCGATCTTGTTGTCCCCCTTGAGCAGCAAGGACGACAGCAGCAAGCCAATGACCAGGGCAGTGAGTGGCTGGCCAAGGAAACTGAGCAATGCCGCCAGGTCTCCCTCGCCCAAGGGAGCCGCTGGCAAGCGCACAATGGAGCCAATGCAGATCAGCAGGATGGGAACAAAGATCGGGGCAAAAGCCATGAACGGGCTAGGCAAACGGCCATAGGATGCCTTGAGTGCTTCCCAGTCCTGATGGTGCGCATCATCTTCCAGTGCCGGATTCTCCACATCCGGTTGGGTATGGGAAAACAGCCCGGCCCACAACAACCCGGCCAGCGCGGCAGTCGCTGCGACCACAACGCCCACGCCAATGACCAGTCCCAGGTTGGATTCGAGCCCAAGATTACCCGCTGCCGCAATGGGGCCGGGAGTCGGTGGCACGAAGGTATGGGTTGCATAAAGTCCCGTGGCCAACGCCACGCTCATGGCAATGGGAGACGTATCGAGCTTCTTGGCCAGGGATTCCTTGAGCGAGTTGAGAATGACAAAGCCAGAATCACAGAACACCGGTATGGAAACGATATAGCCGATGATCGACATGGTCAGATTAGGAAAGCGATCCCCCAGCTTGGCAATGACCACATCGGCCATGGTGATGGCCGCTCCACTCTTCTCCAGAATCACCCCGATGATGGTGCCCAGCACAATGACCAGGCCGATATAGCCGAGAATGCCACCAAACCCCGAGGTGATGGTGTCGGCAATGGTATCCAGCGGCAGTCGATAGGCAAAGGCAGCAATGAAGGCCGCCGCCAGCAGGGCAAGAAAAGGGTGGACCTTGAACTTGCTGGTAGCCAGAACGATGAACACGATCACCGCCAGCAATATCAGAATCAGACTCATGTGGGCTCCATTGGTGTTATCTCTTGTATGAGGGAGCCAATCACACTTGAGCTGGCAACGCCTCCATGCACATTGCTCCCGAGCGGAGTATGCCCAACCCATTATCATCAAGCCCTGTGCTTACGAACAGAGAGCTAGACATTTCAGGCATTAGAATTTGTGCATGTTGACAAAAGTGCGTTTCAGACATTCTCATCGAGCAGCTACTCTTCCCTCATCCAAGAAGGCCGCACAAGGCCCGCTGCAACTGAGTCCATGGTGGATGAGGGACATCAGGTTGGTGCACCACCAACTCCCAGGGAGCGAATTGAAGCGTCCTGCGCTTGGCTCGAAAGGTATCACCGAGGGTGGTGGTTATAGCCCTGTTGTTATAGCCCCGTTGTTATAGCCCAGTGTCTCTCACACGCAGGCATTGATGCCGTGCGTCCCTTGTATTCTAGTAGCCTTCTCCATATGTCCTTGTCATATCCCAGTAGTGTAATTCCCTTCTTCTGAAGATATCCCTGATCATTGTAGGCCTATGCTGGAAGATGAGTTCCAGCTGTTTTCTTGACAGCTGCATGATCGTTTCCGGAAAGCACCCATCAAACCAGGTATTGAAATCATCAGCATTCATGAGCTTTTTATGCTGAAGGATCAGTCTCTTTACCACATCGGCTTCATCCCCCCATTCAAATGATAAAATTCTATACAGAGAATGATCCCTATAGATATACAGTCCTTGAAGATGATAGTCTGGATGCCCCAAGATATGCTTCTTGATGACAAATGATTCATCACTACTACTGAGACTTATAGGAAGTAGGTGCTTGAATGAAATCATTATCTTTCTCCTTTTTCAGGTAGCCATCGTCACGAACACACTATCTCATTTCGATGGATCACCCCTGAATACTTTATCCCTTTGACTCTTCATCCAGCTTCAGAATCGGTCCCAGGTATCTCGTCTTGATATATGCTAAGGGACAAGACAGGTTGCTCTCTTCATTTAGCATTCACTTGAAGATACCAAGACATCGCACATTCTTTCATAAACTTATGAATATATTAAAAAACAAAAACCATATCTCCTCTTTTCGCCCTCCTCTCTCTGCTTACGGCTTCCTTACAGATCTCGCAAAAATCATCGTGGATAGTGGAGATATAGCTACGCGTCCTGGTGAATAATATTTACTATATTTTAAATAGCATACTTTCTCTGAGAAATTACAAAAACTTTATGCACGTAAAAAAATCCACTCAACAAGTATTGAATGTGCACAATAACAGTCTTTTTTTAATACTCTATTATGATAAGGCTGTATAGCAGAAAGGAGCAGAATGCCATTATATGGCACTATATTTATCCCTCTCCTCCGGACACCTGCAGCTGTATTCCCAGATACAGCTCCACCAGCCCGGTGAAGTGGTGAGGAGAAATTCCCGTGATGTCATGGATGCGGTTCAGGCGATAGCGCAGTGTATTGCGATGCACATGCAGCGCTTGAGCGCATTGGGTTAGGCTACCTTGGTGATGGTAAAGCGTATGCAAGGTCTTGAGTAGCTTTCCTGAAGTATCCTGCTTACATAATGCTTCGATGGCCGTCTTCAACTGAGCCCCCTGCCATTTGTCCGCCAAGGGGGCCAGTAACACTGGCAGGCGAAGATCATCGAACAGATACTTGTGGCATTCAGGGTTCTGCAACTTGCCGGTCTGCATCACTTGGCAGGCGCTCTGGAAGGAAAGCGGAAGCAGTGTCGGGTCGGGAAAGAATTGCCCCAGAGCCACCTTGACCTGGGCAATTCCCAGGTCTTCCAGGCGTTCCATCAGCACATCGATACGCTGGCTCTCACGTTCTCCCCAGGGTTGGCCACTTCTTGGTGTGCTGCAGGGTTTGAGCACCACCAACTGGCGGGTCGAGACCATGGCTACCAGGTTGTCGCGACTGGGAAACTCCAATAACTCGATCACCTGCTGCATGTCACTGAGGTTCGACATGGGATTCGCCTTGCCCAGTTCGATCAGAACCGCCACCCTCGGCTCATGGATGTTGATACCCAATCGCACCGCCCAGCTCTGGAGCTGTTCTTCACTCAATTCACGCTGAATCCAGGCCAGGATGAAACCTTCCTTGTGGCGCTTGTCCCACTGCACCCGGTCCATGAACGCGGCTTGCTCCACGAGCATTTCGGCAGCCATCTTGACCAGCGCGACATACTGGCGAATCCTGTCCGGGTCTCCCGTGACACCGAGCACTCCCACGGTTTCATCGTGGCATTTCAGCAGTGCATTGATGCCAGGTTTCACCCCCTGCAGTGTCTTCTGGTCGTCAACCGTGATTACCACTTGCTGCTGACGTTTTAGTGCCAGCACCGCGCCGTCATGCAGTTGCCCCAGGCGAGACCGGTCGCCACTGGCAATGATGACGCCACGGGTATCCATCACATTGATGTTGGCATCAAGGATGCCTTGGGTCTTGTCGATGATCTGCTGGGCGAGTTCCGCATCCAGAAGCATAGGATTCACCATCGGCACAGAAGCGGCACGATCACAGTTTATCGAGATACCCAAGCCCCAGATTGCTCATCTGACGCCGAATCCAGTTGGCATGCCCGGCAGTAGTCGGACCAGGGCTGGAGGCACTGCGCTCAAGGGGGTTGGGGAGCACCGCCGCGAGGCGCGCGGCCTGATCGGCACTGAGCTGGTCAGCATCGACCCCGAAATAATGCCGGCTGGCGGCCTGAAGGCCAAAGACCCCGCGATCGAATTCGACAATATTGAGATAGACTTCGAGAATACGTTCTTTTGGCCACAGCAGTTCAATCAGCGTGGTGAACCAGGCCTCGAAGCCCTTGCGAACCCAATCCCGGCCAGTCCACAGGAACAGGTTCTTGGCCGTCTGCTGACTGATGGTACTGGCACCACGCAGGGAACCGCCATTCATCCCCTTCTTGATAGCCCTGCGTAATTCCACCAGGTCAAAACCATGGTGTTGGGGAAAACGCTGATCTTCCGCGGCAATCACCGCCAATTTGGCGTAATCGGACAGCTCATCCCAGGGGCGCCAGCTCTGCTGGATGTCCAGTGGTTCGCCCGAGAACCAGGAAGACACTTCGCGCTCGAGCATGACCATGGAACCGAACACCGGCACTACGCGAAAGACCAGCACCAGCAACACCGACCCCAGCACAAAAGCCAGCAGCCCGCGTAGCGCAATTCTCGAGACAGGACGCCACCAATCACTCATTCTTCGGTCCGACACAGCGAAATTTCGACCCAGTATATAGGCAAGTGCAATATGAATGCCTATGGGAACACTGCTTAAATGTCTGCGCTACTCAATCACTACGTTACGCGGTGTTGGTACGCCAGCCCGGCGGATGGCCGCCCCGACGAAATCCTCACCTATACCTCAAAGCCAGCGCATGCGTCGGAAAACCACCAGCAAGGTGACGATCAAGGTCCCCATGACACCCAGCAGCACGAAGTATCCCCAGCGGTAATGAAGTTCCGGCATGTAGTCGAAGTTCATCCCGTACAGGCCTGCCAGAAAGCCAAGAGGCACGAAGATTGCGGTCAATAATGTGAGCAACCGCATGGTGTTGTTGAGCTCGTGTGAGCTCAGAGATAGATAACCATCGACCAGGTCGCCAGCCTGCTCATAATACATGGTGCACAGGCTCAGCAGACGTTCGTACTTCTCGTAGGTATCGGTGAGTACGTGTTTGTAGCGGCCCTTGCGGCCATGGAAGAACACTGCCTGTTCTTCGCGCAGCGCCTCGAATATCCGGCAGTGATAGTTGAAATCCCGACGCATCTTGCGCAGACGCGTGCGATACAGAGTCAACTCACGCATGGTAGCGTCGCTGGGTTTTTCCTGCAGCTGGTCTTCCAGCGCCTCCATGCTGGGTTCGAATTCCGCCAGCAGGTCGATATAGCGCCGTGCCACCGAGGTCGACATCCCCAGCGCCAGCATGATACCGCTCTGCTTCAGGACTTCTGCCAGGCGCGGCGACTCGGACCAGCCTTCCAGACTCACCGATCTCTTGTCATGCCGGGTGACAAGAAAACGCTCACCGGCAAACATGGCCAGCTGCAGACTACCGAAGTCCAATCCTCGGCTCTCTGCATCCAGCCCCTTCAACAGTATGAACAGGTGGTCATCGAACACTTCCAGCTTGGGAGGATGACTCTGCCTCCTGGCATCGGTCATCACCAGGTGGTGCAGGCCGAAAACCGCAGCGATACGATTCTCATCGTCTTCCGAGAGGCGGTACATATCCACCCAGATATGACTATTGCTCGAGGCCTTCCACTCCTCGAGCAATTCGAAGCCGCCACGAACCTCGCTACCATCCTCGCGCAACAGGAATACATTCACCGCACTTCTCCCTCATCGCGATCAACCAAATGGCGATCAACGCTGAAAGACTACCGTGCGATTGCCGTTGAGGAACACCCTGCGCTGGACATGAAGGGCGACAGCCCTGGCCAGGGTCAAGCATTCGATATCGCGTCCACGGGCCACCAAGTCCTCTGCCGTGTCCGCATGACTCACCGCTTCCACCCCCTGGGTGATGATTGGACCTTCATCCAGATCGTCGTTGATATAGTGGGCCGTGGCACCCACCAACTTGACGCCCTTCTCGAAGGCTTGATGATAAGGCCGGGCTCCCTTGAAGCCAGGCAACAGGGAATGGTGGATGTTGATGGCTTTCCCAGACAGGCGCTCGCACATGTCGCTCGACAGCACCTGCATGTAACGCGCCAGGATGACCAGTTCCGCACCACACCCCTCGATAATGCTCCACACCGCTTGCTCCTGCTCCGGCTTGGTGTCGGCAGTGATCGGCAGGTGGTGATAATCGAGACCATGCCACTCGGCCAAGGATGCCAGGTCCGGGTGGTTGGAAATCACCGCCTTGATAGTGATCGGCAACTGCCCAGTGCGGTAACGATATAGCAGGTCGTTGAGACAGTGATCGGCCTTCGACACCATGATCACCACCGGCACCAGACGCTCCGGGGGTGTCAGTTCGAATGTCATGTCGAAGCCGGATGCCCGATGGGTAAAGGCGGCCTCGAAGGCCGCCGCGTCAAACTCTCCCCCCTGATCAACATCCAGGGGGCGAAACTCAGTGCGAATGAAAAAGCGCTCGGACGCACTATCATCGAAAGACTGTTGCTCGGTGATGTAGCAGCCCTGTTCACGCAGAAAACGGGTTACCACATCCACGGTACCCAAGCGACTGGGACACTGGGCTGTCAGGATCCAGGTCCCTTCTCTCGTTGCCCGGATCTCTTTCACTGCACTGGTCAGCGACATGGCTCTGCTCTCCGCTCAACTGTTTCGATCAGCTATTTCGATCAACACCAATCTCGAATTCTTCTCCGGCATCCAGCAGCCAGCGATACAGATAATCGGCAAAGCTGCGCCTGATCACCAGTTCCCAGCGGCTGTCATCCGGACGTCGCAGGATAGCGCTGGACTTGGCCATCACCACAGTCACGCCTTTGCCCGGCGGGAAGTTGCGGGGATGCACATCGTAAGCCACAGACTTCATCAGCAACTCGCGCATGGCCAGGTCTTCGCCGTGCAGCTCGACCAGTGTCTGGCCGGCGCTGACATCGCTGATCGCCACGGAAGCGCCGCCCAGCACCTGACGCAGTTCAGTCTCGACCCGACAAGCCTGGCCGAACGGCACAATCAGTAGCCACTCATCCGGTGACAGCCATTGCAGGCTGCTGACGCCACCATTGAAGATCACCAGTTGTTGCGGGCGTGACGGTAGCCCCACTCCCAATACCTGGCGAACAGCTTCATCGAGAACGATGGCACCACCACGCAGGATCAAATGGTCCCGGTCCGCCAGCTCGCGCAGGACTACACGGCTGTTGGGTCGCGGAGCCGGAGCCCCGCTGTTGAAGAAAGACCAGGCTAGAGGGGACTCCTGGGCGATGTCGGCACCTGGGCAGGCATCGTAAGTATTGGCACGATCAGTATGGTTCACAGACTCAGACATTCTGGCGCTCTCCCTTGGGATCGAGAAAGATCGGGCTGACGATTTCGGCTTCGTGGACCTTGCCATCGGCCATGGGCAGGTAGACGGTCTGCCCCATGCGCTCGTGACCACCCTTGACCAGTGCCAGGGCAAATCCGGAATCCAGCGTTGGGCTGTAATAGCTGGAGGTCACATGCCCCATCATGGGCATGGGGATCGCATGGCCAGGATCGAAGACGATCTGGGCCCCTTCCTCCAGTACCACAGCGCTGTCTTTCGGCTTCAGGCCGACCATCTGCTTGCGGTCCTTGCGTGCCGTATCGGGACGCGTCAGCGCTCGCTTGCCAATCCAGGAGAACGGCTTGTCGTAGCCGACCGCCCACTGCATGCCCAGATCCTCCGGAGTCACCGAGCCATCGGTATCCTGGCCGGCGATGATGAAGCCCTTCTCGGCACGCAGCACGTGCATGGTTTCGGTACCGTATGGCGTCAGGTCGTATTTCTCACCGTGGGCGAACAGCGCCTTCCACACGTGCATGGCAGCACGTGCCTGAACGTTGATCTCGTAGGCCAGCTCACCGGTGAAGGAAATACGGAACACGCGTGCCGGTACGCCAGCGACCTTGCCTTCACGCCAGTCCATGAAGCGGAAGGCTTCACGATCAAGGTCGATGTCCGACAGTTCGGCCAGCAGATCCCGCGCCTTGGGCCCGGTGATGGTCATGGTGGCCCAATGGTCTGTCACCGAAGAGAAAGTCACATCCAGCTCCGGCCACTCGGTCTGGTGCCATAGCTCCAGCCATTCCAGCACAGCAGCAGCGCCGCCGGTGGAAGTGGTCATCAGGAAGTGGTCTTCCGCCAGGCAACTGGTGGTACCGTCATCCATCACCATGCCATCGTCTTTACACATCAGACCATAGCGAACCTTGCCAACCGGCAGCTTGGCCCACTTGTTGGTGTAGACACGGCCAAGGAATTCCCGTGTGTCGGGACCCTGGATATCGATCTTGCCCAGTGTGGACGCATCGAGGATACCGATGCCTTCACGTACCGCACGACACTCACGGGCCACAGCTTCATGCATGGTCTCGCGCTTGCCATTGACCGTTCTGGGGAAGTACCAGGGACGCTTCCACTGGCCCACTTCCTCGAACTCGGCACCATGTTCCACATGCCATTGATGCAGGGCGGTATAGCGCTCTGGATCGAACAGCTCGCGGCAATGGCGTCCGACGATGGCACCGAAGGTCACCGGCGTGTAGTTGGGACGGAATACCGTAGTACCCACTTCAGGAATCGAGCGTTTCAGGCAACGTGCGGCAATCGCCATGCCGTTGATATTGCCGAGCTTGCCCTGGTCAGTACCGAAGCCCATGGCCGTGTAACGCTTGACGTGCTCGATGGACTCGAAGCCCTCACGGGTGGCCAGCTCGATGGCCGCTGCAGTGACATCGTTCTGCAGATCGACGAACTGCTTCGGTGCGCGCAATGTCGGCTTGTCATGAGGCACCTGGAACAGCGCCATGGCCTTGCCTTCACTGCGTGCCTTGACGCTGGGGAGCATCACCGATACTGCCTCGAAGCCTGTCTCCTGGGCAGCCTGGCTGCCCACATTGGCACCATCTTCCAGCACCGCGGCCAGTTCGTAGACACCATGGGCGCCGCCGGCCACCAGCATGCCCTTCGGCAAGGTGGGAATGAAGCCGAGGAGTTCGTCGTTCCACTGCGGACGCGAACCCGTATGCGATGCCAGGTGAATAACCGGGCTGAAGCCACCGGAACTGGCCACCGTGTCACAGGCAAACTCTTGGACAGCGCCGCTGATGCGGAAGCCGGCGACATCGATAGGCGCAATGCGCACACCCTTGACGCGATTGGCGCCCTGGGCCTCGATCACTGCCGCACCTTCGATGATCGTGACACCTTGCGCACGAACCGCTTCGACCAGCTCACCCTTGGGTGCCTGGCGGGAATCCGCGATGGCCACCACTTCGCGCCCGGCCTCGAGCCAGTCCAGCGCAGCCTGATAGCCATCATCGTTGGACGTGGACAACACCAGCTGATTGCCCGGCACGACACCGTAACGGCGAATATAGGTGGAAACAGCAGACGCCAGCATGTTGCCCGGAATGTCGTTTCCAGCATAAACCAGCGGCCGCTCGTGGGCGCCGGAAGCCAGAATCACCCGGCCGGCACGCACCCGGTACATGCGCGAGCGCACCTGGCGCTTGCCTGCCACGCTTGGTGCCGTATGTCCCAGATGCTCCGTACGACGCTCGTGCAAGGTGACGAAGTTGTGGTCGTGATAGCCATTGGCCGTCGTCCGCGGCAACAGCGTGACATCGGGGTTATCTGCCAACTCTTCCAGCACATCCGCTGCCCACTTGTCCGCCGGGCGCTCGTCCAGCGTCTGACGGCTGGACAGCAGTGAGCCGCCCATTTCTTCCTGCTCATCGCACAGGATGACCCTGGCGCCAGAGCGAGAAGCGGTCAGTGCAGCGGCAAGCCCGGCAGGACCAGCACCGATCACCAGCACGTCGCAGTGCTGATGCATGTGGTCGTAGATATCCGGATCCGACTCGCTGGGACTGCGTCCCAGACCAGCGCTCTTGCGGATATAGCGCTCGTAGGTCATCCACATGGATGCCGGCGCCATGAAGGTCTTGTAGTAGAAGCCAGGAGGCATCATCTTGCCGCCAAGCTTGCCGATCATGCCCATCAGGTCACGCTGGACGTTGGGCCAGCCATTGGTGGAGCGCGCGCTCAGGCCCTGGAACAAGGCCTGCTGGGTAGCACGCACGTTGGGCACCTGCTCGGCAGCGGACTCACCCAACTGGACGACGGCGTTGGGCTCTTCAGCCCCCGCCGCCACGATGCCCCGGGCGCGTGAGTACTTGAAGCTGCGATTGACGACATCGACACCATTGGCCAGCAGTGCCGACGCCAGGGTATCACCGGCATAGCCTTGGTAAGTCTGACCATTGAAGGTGAAGGTCAGGCGCTGGGAGCGGTCAATCCGTCCTCCCTGGTTCAGGCGGTTAGGCTGTCTCATGCGCGAGCCTCCTGTACTGATGCTGTCTGTGAGTCGAGGTCCGCACTGGCAGCCCCATCCCGAGATTCGCCATTCGGGCATTCAGCGGTGAAACGCGGCTGCTCCCCCATCTTGTAGGTCTCGAGAATCTCGTAGCTCTGGGTGTTGCGCGTGATGTTGAAGAACTTGCGACAACCGACGGCATGTACCCACAGTTCGTGGTGGATGCCACGGGGGTTGTCACGGAAGAACAGGTAATCCCCCCACTCCTCGTCACTGCAGGATTCCGGGTCGAGCGGGCGCTGGATATGTGCCTGGCCCTTGGCATGGAATTCTTCTTCCTCACGCCATTCTTCGCAGTAGGGGCAGTAGATGTGAAACATGGTGACTCTCCTCTGCGAACTTAGTGCGCAACGCCGGCAGCGCCATGCTCATCGATGAGCGCGCCAGAGTGGAAACGATCGATCGAGAACGGCGCAGCCAATGGATGCATCTCGCCCTTGGCCAGGCTGGCAGCGAAGGCATGTCCGGAACCCGGTGTCGCCTTGAAGCCGCCCGTTCCCCAACCACAGTTGAAGTAGAGCCCTTTGACGTTGGTCTTGGACAGGATCGGACAAGCATCCGGACAAGTGTCGACGATGCCGCCCCACTGACGGTTCATGCGCACCCGAGAGAAGATCGGGAACATCTCGACGATGGCTTGCAGGGTATGCTCGACCGTCGTGTAGCTGCCGCGCTGACCATAGCCGTTGTAGCCGTCGATAC
The DNA here is from genome assembly GCF_008329985.2 of Halomonas binhaiensis. Lineage (NCBI taxonomy): Bacteria > Pseudomonadati > Pseudomonadota > Gammaproteobacteria > Oceanospirillales > Halomonadaceae > Halomonas > Halomonas binhaiensis. The sequence goes on along the minus strand of NZ_CP038437.2, from coordinate 889,125 downwards.
CGGCGCCGATGACCAGGTCACCCTTGTCGGACTGGCTGATGTAGCCGTGCACATGGTTGGACATGACCACGGTATCGAGCACCGGCTTGAGCGGCTCCGATACCAGCGCCTGCAGCGGGTGGGATTCCAGCGGCAACTTGATGCCTGCCATCTTCGCCATTACCCCGGAATTACCGGCGGTCACACAGCCCACGGTCTTCGCTTCGATATCACCACGATTGGTGTGCACACCGTAGATGCGACCATCGCGAATCTTGAAGCCCGTCACCTCGGTCTGCTGCAGAATATCGACGCCATGCGCATCCGCTCCACGTGCAAAGCCCCAGGCCACGGCATCGTGGCGCGCGACGCCACCGCGTGGCTGCCAGGAAGCACCAAGCACCGGATAGCGGGCATTCTTGGAGCAGTCGAGAATCGGCACGATCTCCTGGACACCCTTGGCATCGAGCACCTCGCCATCGACACCGTTGAGGCGGTTGGCATTGACCCGGCGCTGGATATCACGCATGTCCTGCAGGGTGTGGCCCAGATTGAGCACACCACGCTGGGAGAACATGACGTTGTAGTTGAGGTCCTGGGACAGCCCTTCCCACAACTTCATGGAATGCTCATATAGCGCGGCGGCCTCATCCCACAGATAGTTCGAACGCACGATGGTGGTGTTACGTGCTGTGTTGCCGCCACCCAGCCAGCCTTTCTCGATCACTGCGACATTCTTGACACCAAATTCCTTGGCCAGATAGTAGGCTGTCGCCAGACCGTGACCACCGCCACCGACGATGATCACGTCATAGGCTTTCTTTGGCGTCGGGTTGCGCCATTGGCGCTCCCAGTTTTCATGATGACTCAAGGCATGCTTGGCCAGGGCGAACCCGGAATAGCGCTGCATGTTGTTACCCCCTAAGGTTTGTCTCAAAAGTCGGCGAGCGATAGCCAGATAAGGCAAAAATTGGTGATAAGGCGCAGTTTACGAAGGGGTAAATGAGCACTTTGAGCCAATTTTTAACGCCATATAGCTGAGCGCAGACACTTTTCAGACAGAGCTTATCCTTCGTTGCCCGGCCGCTATATCGACCGGGCATGTCTTGTCGCTGTAACTGCGTCTGCCGTCAGGCTGAAGCCACTTCACTCTGTTGTTGCGCTACCGCTGACGGATAAACCGGATAGCGGGTACACAGTGTGTCGACCTGGCCGCGCACCTGGCTTTCGATCTCGCTGCTGTCGTTCCCGGCAGCCAGTTCATCGAGGATGTCGCAGATCCAGCCGGCCAGGGTTTCGCAGTCTTCCACGTCGAAACCACGTGTGGTCACAGCCGGGGTACCAATGCGCAGGCCAGAGGTCACGAAAGGACTCTGCGGATCGCCCGGTACTGCGTTCTTGTTGACCGTGATGTGGGCACGTCCCAGCGCCGCATCGGCATCCTTGCCGGTAACCCCCTGGCGAATCAGCGATACCAGGAACAGGTGGTCGCGGGTTCCTCCAGAGACGACGTCATAGCCACGTTCCATGAACACTTCTGCCATGCGCTGGGCATTGGCAATGACACGTTCCTGATAGCGCACGAAGTCCTGGCTCATGGCTTCACGGAAGGCCACGGCCTTGGCCGCGATCACATGCATCAGCGGGCCACCCTGCTGCCCGGGGAATACGGCACCGTTGAGCTTCTTGTACAGCGCCTCATCACCGCTGGCAGACAGAATCAGGCCGCCACGAGGACCACGCAGTGTCTTGTGGGTGGTAGTGGTCACCACATGAGCATGGGGCAGCGGGCTGGGATACAGGCCTGCCGCAACCAGACCGGCAACGTGGGCCATGTCCACCAGCAACCAGGCACCGATGCTGTCGGCAATGGTGCGGAAACGACGCCAGTCGACAATCTGGGAATAGGCGGAGAAGCCGGCCACAATCAGCTTGGGGCGATGCTCCTGGGCCAGTCGCTCGACTTCGGCATAGTCGATCTCCCCGGTGGCCTCATCGATACCGTACTGAACTGCGTTGTAGTGCTTGCCAGAGAAGTTCGGCGCAGCGCCATGTGTCAGGTGACCACCATGGGCCAGACTCATGCCGAGCACGGTGTCGCCCGGAGACACCAGCGCCATGAAGGCAGCGGCGTTGGCCTGAGCGCCGGAATGCGGCTGAACGTTGGCATAGTCGGCAGAGAACAGCGCACATGCACGTTCGATGGCCAGGCTCTCGACCACGTCCACATGCTCACAGCCACCGTAGTAGCGCTTGCCCGGGTAGCCTTCTGCATACTTGTTGGTCAACTGGGAGCCCTGGGCCTGCATGACGGCCTGGCTGGTATAGTTTTCCGAGGCAATGAGTTCGACGTGGGCCTCCTGGCGGGCCTCTTCATCGGCAACGGCTGCAGCCACTTGAGGATCGAACTGGGAGAGAAGAGATAGCGCCATGGGAGGGTCTCCGTAAACAAGTCGGCCGCACAGGCCCATATTGTCAATTGTCAGTTATCTGTTGTCGGTTGCAGGAGGCATTCCATATGCCAATGAAACAGTCGCTCCGAATCATGGCTCCACGTTAGGCAAACTGCGTCACGGGTGCATTCTAGAAACGACTTCGGCATCACCACTTGAGACATCCCCAAGCTGATTGCCCGGCGTTCTGGCACTGTTTGCAACCATGCCCGCCATTCAACCGCCTGGCGGCCTGTCCGGCTTGAACAAATGCGACACTTTTATTGGACAATTGCAGAATCCTCGACACTTCTGGAGGAAGTCATCGGGAAAGCGCATGAGAAGATGCAGAGAAAGCCCGGCAGCGAATGCAAAGACTGCAAGAGCGAAACAGGAGTGCCTGTCAGCAAGCGGAAGAGAAAGAGCAACAACGCCGCCAGGAAGATCGAGAGCGTCACCAGGAAAGGCGCGTCAGGTGATGGACCCTACGTACAGGAAGTAAGGATCAACGAGACGGTCCTGCACCAGTTCGGGATCCCGGCGCAGTTGGGACGGCGACGCACCGAAACTGGCACGGACATGTCGAGAAAAATGCGCGGTATCGGCAAAGCCGCAGGCTTCTCCGATTTCCGTGATGCTGCGTTCGGTGTAGTGCAGTAGCCACAAGCCATAGCGTAGCCGCAGGTCACGCTGAAACCTTTGCGGACCAACCCCCAGCGTGGCGCGAAAACGCCGCTCCAGTGCGCGCCGCGAAGATCCGACTCGACTGGCCAATTGGTCGACGCTGAGCGGCTCGCCCAATTGCTGTTCCAGCACCCGAATGGCCCGGCGAACCAAGCGGTCGGAGATGCGATCGAACACCACCGGTTGAGGCTGCCCATGTTCTCCGGCGCGATGCCCGTCATACAGCATGATGGCCAGGCTCTTGCGCGCCCAGGCACGTCCCAGGTGACGCTCGACGAGATAGGCCGCCAGGTCGGCCGCCGCCGAGCCTCCGGCACAGGTCAGACGGTCGCCATCATCCAGGTAGAGACGATCAGCCACCGGCTCGATATCGCGAAAGCGGCTGGCGAGATCGCCATGGTGATACCAGCTGATGCAGCAGCGTCGTCCCTGCATGACACCCGCCTGAATCAATGACAGCACCCCTGTACACACACCAACCAATGTCACCCCTTTCGACGCCGCCATGCGTAGATAGTCAATGGCGGCACGGTCGGCAACACCCGGGTCATGCAGCACGCCTCCGATCACGACCAGATAGTCGAATTCGCCAGGATCCACGAAGGGTTCGCAGGGCGTGATTTCCGCCCCGCAGCTGGAGAGTGCCGCATTGCCGTCATGGGTCATGAAGCGCCAGCGACAATGCAACTGACGGCTACGATCCCCCTCATCTGCCGCCAGCCGCAGGCAATCGACAAAAGCGGCAAAGGGCAGCAGAGTGAAACGCGGTAACAGCACAAAGCCCACCGACAGAGCAGGTGCACTCGATGACTGCGCCGTATCAGCAATGGGAGCTTGCACCATGGAACAGGGGCCGGATGGAGAACCGGTCACCAGCATAGCGTATCTCCCTGAAAGCGACGAGCGACGAGCGACGAGCGACGAGCGACGAGCGACGAGCGACGAGCGACGAGCGACGAGCGACGAGCGACGAGCGACGAGCGACGAGCGACGAGCGACGAGCGACGAGCGACGAGCGACGAGCGACGAGCGACGAGCGACGAGCGACGAGCGACGAGCGACGAGCGACGAGCGACGAGCGACGAGCGACGAGCGACGAGCGACGAGCGACGAGCGACGAGCGACGAGCGACGAGCGACGAGCGACGAGCGACGAGCGACGAGCGACGAGCAGCATTACTCCCCTAGGATCCTGCCTTCACAACTCGAAGCTCGAAGTCCACTGTCTGATCAGAAATCGACTTCGACATCCCCGACAGGTCGGCTGCAGCACGACAGGATGTAACCTTCTTCGATGTCTTCCTCGGTGATGCCACCGTTGTGATCCATCTCGACATTGCCCGAAGTCAGCGACACGCGGCAGGTACCACAGATTCCCATACCGCAGGCCTTGGGAATATGCAGGCCCAGCTTGGCCGCAGCGGCGTGCACCGTTTCGCCCGGTTGAATCTGAACGCTCTTGCCGGCACCGGTGAACTCCACACGGATCAGCTCGGAAGCATCGATTTCCTCGGCCTCTGCTTCGGCTTGCTCGGCCAGTTCGAGGGCTTCTTCCTGAACATCGCTGGGCGTGGCACCGAAGGACTCTTCGTGGTAACGATCCATGTCGAAGCCACGCTCGCGCAGGATTCTCTTGATCGCCTCCATGTAGGGTGTCGGGCCACAGCAGAAGATTTCACGGTCCATGAAATCCGGTACCATCATTTCCAGCATGGCATCGGAGAGATAGCCGCGGAAACCGGCCCAAGCCTGATTCAGCTCCTTGTCTCTCTCGCAGATGATATGCAGACGGAAATCGTCGATACGCGAGAAGATATGCTCTAGCTCGCGGTGATAGATGATGTCCCGCGGAGTACGCGCACTATGGACAAATTCCAGGTCCACGGCCGCATTAGTGTCGAAGAACCAGCGCGTCATCGACATCAGTGGCGTGACACCCACACCACCGGAAAGCATCAGGATCTTGTCTGCCGGAAAATCGATGGCGTTGAAGTTGCCGACCGGACCATGCACCGCCAGCTCATCGCCGACACTGAGATTATCATGCAGCCAGTTGGACACCTTGCCGCCGGGCACTCGCTTGACTGTGATGGAAAAGCTGTAGGGAATCGAAGGTGAGCTGGAAATCGTGTAGGAGCGCATGACCTGCTCGCCATTGATATCCAGCTCCAGGGTCACGAACTGACCAGGCTTGAAGAAGTACAGCACCGGCTGTTCGGCCATGAAGCAGAAGGTTCTGACATCCCAGGTTTCCTGAATCACCTTGACGCAGCGCACCAAGTGCCGGCCGTTGGTCCAGGTCTGAGTCGTCACCGGATTGGAAAAGTTCATGGACATGGTGGTATCGCTCGTTGATGATCATCAGGAGGGTGTTGTTTGCCGGCATTCTGCCCACCCTATCCATGCGACTACTTTCCTAATCGCGACATCTTCGTACCCAGGAACACCTCATAGGCCAGAAATTCGTTAATACAGGTCGCAATGGCATCATCCAGTGTCGTCGTTGGATATCTGCCACCTGGCACCCTGCCCCACACTCCACCCCATAAAAGGGTCCCATCATGAGGGCCCGTGGCCTGCACCATGATGAGGATGTGGAACGATGGATCTCTTAGCGAAACAGTCTCTGGACGATCCCCTGAACAGCGCTCGCAGCGCTACCCTGGAAATGTTGGCCCAGCACCCGCAAGGCTATTCATTGCCACAACCCTTCTACAATGACGAGCGTCTGTTCCAACTCGACATGCAGGAGATTTTCGAACGCGAGTGGCTGTTTGCCGGGATGAGCTGCGAAATTCCCGCCAAGGGCAACTACATCACTCTGAACATCGGCAACAACCCTGTGCTGATCGTGCGTGGTGACGGCGGTACCATTCACGCATTCCACAACGTCTGCCGCCATCGCGGTTCACGCCTGTGTCTCAGCGAAAAGGGTAAGGCCGCCAAGCTGGTCTGTCCTTATCACCAGTGGACTTACGAGCTTGATGGACGCCTGCTGTTTGCCGGTACTGACATGGGCGAAAATTTCGACCTGAGTGCCCATGGCCTGAAGCCCATCGCCCTGACCGAGGCAGGTGGCTTCCTGTTCATCAACCTGTCCGAGAATCCGTCACCCATCGACGATCTCAAGGAAACGCTCGAACACTATCTGGCACCCTATGAGATGGAAAATCTCAAGGTGGCTGTCAGTTCTTCGATCGAAGAAGACGCCAACTGGAAGCTGGTGATCGAGAACAACCGCGAGTGCTATCACTGTAACGGTGCTCACCCGGAGCTGCTCAATTCGTTGCAGGAATTCGACGATAGCGACGACCCTCGCGCCACCCCGGCGTATCGTGAACTGGTCAAGCGCAAGCAGGACGACTGGGATGCCATGCAGGTTCCTTGGCAGCTAACTCGTATCGGCAGGCGCAACCGCTTGACCCGTACCCCGCTGCTGGACGGCATCGTATCCATGACCATGGACGGCAAGCCGGCCTGCAAGAAGCTGATGGGTCGCCTGACCAGCCCAGACATGGGCTCGTTGCGCATTCTTCACCTGCCCAACTCCTGGAATCACTTCATGGGCGATCACGCCCTTGTGTTCCGGGTACTCCCCCTGGGCCCCCAGCGCACCATGGTCACCACCAAGTGGCTGGTGCACAAGGATGCCGTGGAAGGTGTCGACTACCATCCCGAAGAAATGCGCCGGGTATGGGATGCCACCAATGACCAGGATCGCCGCCTCGCCGAAGAGAACCAGCGTGGCATCAACTCCCTGGCCTACCAGCCTGGTCCCTACTCGCCCACCTACGAGTTCGGCGTCATCGATTTCATCGACTGGTACCGGGAAACCCTGAGCGCCAACCTGGCCAAGACACCGACATTGCGTTTGGCCGAAGCGTAATACGGTGAAGAGCCCCCTCCTGATCACGACTGCACCAATCATTCTATGGCATAGTTAAGTGACAGGAGAGGGGCTTCGCTGATTTACACCATGCCCTAGTCTGGTTTATACCCACCGTCGTTAAGTCTCCAGTAGTGAGTCACCAGCCCTCCAACGATGATGTTATGGACGAACACTCCTGTCCAAAAGGAATTATAAGACTCGAATTGGTTAACGATCATCCAGTAAATAAAGAAAGCCACACCAAACAGAGCCATATCATCAGGCATTGCACCGGACTTCCAGGCTCGCCATGTCGCCAGCCCAACCCAGGCCGCCAGCGCTCCGATAGCCAGTATGCCTAGCAGGCCATAGGCCACCCAGATCTCGATAAAGTAATTATGCAGATGTCCAAAATTCTGTTTTACAGAGATTGGAATCCAGTCAGTATGTTGAATAACCAGACTACGCCCTTCTTCGCCCCAACCGACGATCGGACGCTCAAGAATCCACTGCCAAGCTGCAACCCACGAGTGAATCCGAATCCCTATGCTGCTATACGGTATATTCTGAATGTCCCCTTCAACTAGCAGAGCAATGACTTGAGACTCTTTGGTTATCCGAGCGATCAATAAATCATGGAATATCCAGATGCATGCAAGCCCAGTCATGGCAACAAGTACTATACATACGGCGAGTCTAAACAATGCCCTGCGTTGAGAGTGCCGTTTAGCGGTAAAACAAAACCATATTCCCGTAGCCAGTAACAGCGCCAGAATCAGCGCAAGCCATACTGCTCGTGTCTGCCCTATCAGAACCCCTGCTGTACCAAATGCTACCAGCAATATCCATAACAGACAGCGCAATATACGCCATGGCCCAGGGCTCAAAAATCTTAAAGCAAAAACAAGGGAGCCTAGTAGCAAGACACCAAACAGCATCGCACCATGCTGTCCATTGCGAACACCAAAGCCAGCCCTGTGCCCCTGAAACCCCGCAAGCCATTCGTGCCATCCACCGCCATGTATAAATGTTGAGGCAATATATCCAAGTGCAGCCAGCAACCACAGCCATAACGTCAACCTTGTGCTGCCCCCCAAGCACCAGGCCACACCAATGAAGATGAAAAGCTTGGCAAGACGGTCGATCTGTGGGTTTTTCGTCACCCAATCAGGGTGATGAATATACCCCAACCACCATGACAGACATTGAACAGCGATCACCAGCAGCAGCAGCCATAACGCCTCTGATCGCCGTCCCCCTTTACCATAAACGAGTACTGCCCCCAATCCCAAAAGGGCTGTGACCGATTCCGCCGTGCCCCCCACAGGTGGAGCAAGGAATTGCCCCCCTCCGTATAGAAAAAGTGCGAATATACCTATCCACTGCAAGTAACATGGCGTACGAGAGAAAGGCGGATATAAATATTTATTTATCATATCAACAATCTAACATTATTATCCAAGATATACATTTTCCCCACATCTTTAAAAATAAAACCAAGAAGCCTGTCGTCATCGGTCAATTAATCTTTCCGCCTTATCTTGTCCACATACGACTTTATAGAAAGTTTTCATGGTCCGTTCAATATATTCCTCATCAACTTTCATATCTGACAAAGGTGGAAGGGTCTTCAAAATAGCAGCTTCCATAGCCTGGGAAAAATCATCAACAGTCGGCGGTACAATGTGTCCAAGTTTATCTTTCAGAACTGACCGAATACCTGGTATGTCTGTACCAATGCACGTTGTTCCGAGGCAAAGAGCTTCCAGGAGAGCCATTGGCTGTCCCTCGTAATCAGATGACATGACACAAGCATCCGCTTTTGCCAACAGAGGATACGGGTTTGAAACTTGCCCCAAAAATATTACTCTTTCTGAAACTCCCAACCGTTTTGCGAGCTGAGAGAGCTTCTTTTTAAGGGGGCCACTACCGCAAATAATCAATATAGCACTAGGGTATTTCCTTGCTATCTTGGCCAACGCCCCTATCATGCGGTCAAATCGCTTTTCTGGAGAGAGACGACCTAAGGCAATAAAACGAAAAAGTGAATTCTCCTGATATAAAGGCGCAGCAGGAGGATGGGCCAATACAACAGGAACTAATGCTTTTTCTTTCAACCTATTTATATCAATTGTATTATTTACGGTATGAGCAACGACTCCTTCTGCATAGAATGTCCCCAAATGCTCTTCATTGACCATTCTGGTTTCATCTGATACAGCAACAATCTGATCAAAATACCTGTATAGCAAGAAAACGCTATAGAGCTGCTTTTGGTTTCTTGAAACATCAGTGTTGGTATATTCAGCCCACAGATGGTTATGCTGATAGCAGATTTTCCTTGATGCATTTGAGAACGCTATTAATGCTGTCCAAAAAGGAGCATATCCCCCAAATTCAATCGACACATCAAATTTGGTGTCTCCAAACACTCTAAGATTCTCTCTCTCAAAAATTCTTTTTATAGTATCAATATCGCTGGGATCAAATGATTCACTTCCCTGACGAAATTCTTGATATGTTTTTTTCTCGTTTTCGTTTAGAAGCATATCCCCACAGCGTAGAACCCAATTACAGCGTGAGTCAAACTCAGAAAACTGCTCTCGCCGCAAAGGATCATTATCCATCACAGAGGCTTCGATCACGATATAGGGGTCATATTTATCATAGTCTAGGTTAGAAATAAGATTTTTTAACGAGCTGGTTATACCATTGGGAATGAGCCCACCTGGGGCAATCAATAACCGTTTCTTTCCGCTGGCACAGACGTCATCTTCATTACTGTTGCATAAAAGCTCAGTAAGAGCCGATTTTGAAGCGTTACCATTCTCAAGGGGAATAAAACGCTCACACATGGAAGCATAAGTAGCAAAGCTTGAAGGAAGAGATCCTTCCCGAATAGCAGCTACAAGGTCTTCGATAGTTTTAACATCTGCACAGGGCAGCTCAGATGGACTAACATATAATCCTCGATCTTCTTGATACTGCTCTATATCATATGTATATAAGACCACCGCCTTGTTAGCCGGGAAAAAATCAAAGATAATGCTAGAATAATCACTTACCAAAACATCGACATGAACCAAAACGTCATTAATGTTTTCGCTTTCCAAGAGTACGGCACCATTATTCAGTTCGGTTAAGTCTCTTGACTTTACCATTTGATGGGCCGAAAAAATGACAAAATACTCGTCCCCAAGGAGATTAGCAATGGTTTGATAAATGCTTGCCTGATCATTAAATACTGACTTAATCTTAGTCGAGTTCCCCCTCCATGTGGGAGCATACATTACTACTTTTTGTCCTTTACTTACTCCATACCTGATTCGGAAATCTTCATCATTTATATATGAAGTAAATATGTCATCAACCCTAGGGGATCCTGATCTAAGGATATTTTTTTCAGTCAAGCTTTCAACATAATAAGGCCGTATAACACTATTTCTATAAAAATCACTTGATTCAAGAATAATATTAGATTGCAAGAAATTTCTTTGAGTATTTGCCATGGATATCATTGGGGCAATCATATCGCGCCCCATAGCCTTAACCGGGACACCATGCCACGTATTGAGGTATCTCTGACCAGGCCTTCTTATAAAATATGTGGGAAATGTCACATTGTTAACTAGATAAGTTGCTTCTAGCAATGCATGCCCGTATTCCTTTGACCCTGGTTTTACTATAACAACATCCTTATTCCCTGATACTTCTTCAGGAATATCGATGTTATTTACCACCCAAATAATTTTGTAATCATCATCAACATTACTATTTACCAATCTCCGATATATCGCCAATGGATTTCCACATATTTTTTTCCCCCAATAACACTCGAACAATATGACATTATCTTTAAGGGATACTTCCTCGTAGTTTTCACCATAATATTTTTTTGCTAAATCTCCTTTAGCGCGTACAGGTTTTAGATCTGACTTAAATATTTGATAGCGCTTTTGCAATTTCCTGGATAACTTCGCATATGGAGCAAAGTGGCGCAGCTTTCCGTCGATCGGCTTATATCTACGGACGCATGCGACAATGATTTTTTTTGCATTTATCATAATATGACATTCCACACTATAAAACAGGGAAAGAGAGATTCATAAACCCCTCACATCCATTCACACTTCAATTCTTGAAACTTTCCACTACCAAACTGTATAATATCCTTTTGGGTTATCTAGCCCTGCCAGATGTAAGTTAATTTGAGATAAAGTGTGAGGAAGTGATTTAGGCGCGACATCTGGATGCTTATGTATTTCATTATTTTCTGTGTTTAAAATTAAAATATTTTTCTCATGTTTCATAAGCATTTTTTCGATATATGGATACTGTGGAGACCGAGTCGAGCATATAACCGAGAGTTTAGATTCTGGTAATAATTCTCTTTCTGACAGATTAAAAAATTTTCTCTCCTTACTTTCAGGAAAGGTGCCTTGTGTGAAGTGCAGATCATCATATACTCGCACATAATGATCATCTGATAAGATTGGATCTACAGCCACTCCGCGAACTCCGTGTTTCAGAGCATAAAAAACGGTTGCAGTTCCTCCTTTAGATGTACCATAAAGAACAATATTATCCTGTTTCACATTAAGTTTTTTCGCACATGTCTTAATACAGTTCCAAATATTCTCTTCATTATTTGGAAGTGCGTGTGAATTCAAATAAAAAGAACCTACAACACTACCAAAATCTACAATTCTGAGAATATTGATGTTTTGAGGAATATATTTATCAATAGTTGAAAAATTTTTTTCAAAATGTCGTATAAGACTTGGTGTATACATCTCACCTGCGATGGAAGAAAATACAACCAGTAATTTTGCCTCACCATTTCCCTTGGCTTTTTGCACAGTATAAAAAATACTATTTTCATCCACTTTGACATTACCGATTACAGCAGGATGCCAAAGCGTGCTGATTCTTCGGTGATGAACCAGAGATGAAATACCATTTCTCACCACATAGAGATGGAATCCTGCATTCGCCAAAGCAATCAGTTTAGAACGGACTTCTGAATTATCTCGTGAGATATCTATAATGCTTGAATTTTCTTCACAACCCCATGACGAGTGATCAATATGAACAAAATTGAGTTTTGGGAAGTCTGAAATTTTCTTGCAAAGCTCTTGCTCAGATATATCAACATCCACATGTACACATGTAGCAGTATCTACCTTCTCCATCCCCACTCCCCTTCTTAATAGCAATGAAAAGTAAATAAAAATCCTTATGAATTTTACAGGATCAGATAAAAAGTTATACATTACCATCAAGATTTTTCGGCCAAATTTCACTTCTTTCATCTCCTATGGCCGACAGTGTTAAAAAGTAGCACAAGTGATTATTCATGCATTTTAAACTCCCCATAACTCCAGGTAGAAGTTATGCTTCTTTATTACATTTATAGCGCTCTTCAATCATGAACTCATGCCCATAGATAATAAACAAAATATATATTTTCCATTGAAAAACGTTGTGCTGCCTGTAAGATCATTCTTGATACCAATAAAACAAAAATAGCTTCAAAAATACCCATGTGATAAAAATAAACTTGAGTCGAAAGGAAAAGAAAAACAGTTATAAAGCTTATAGAAAATATATATTCTATGTATTGTCTTCTGTGAAGATTAAACACACCAATCCTATCATCATCTTTCTTGTAGAAAACATTTATTGCGAAATAGTATTGAATTGTAACTATCATCAGAACCATCATCATGGCCATAAGAACATCTACAAAAGCCACCATTATCAATGATGAACATATAAGAAACAGCTCAGATAAGATATTTGCTGAATGCCCATGTAGCTTTAAAAGCCTATACTTCGACTTCACACTTATATTCTGTAGAACTTTTTCTTCAGAACCCCACCTCTTCAAGTCTTTATCTAGAATATTTCTATGCAACACTCCTGATATAACATAACCTATATAAGTTACAGGTACCATCACGATAAACAGCAGTATAAGCTCCTCATACGACATCTTAATAGGAAGCTTATTTAAATATGAAGGAGCACTGTCAGATGCAAGTAGTATCAATATTTTTAATGGCAAAAAAAATGCTACCACTTGCAAGAATTTTGAAGCAGCCAACAGAACACATGATACATTGTACTGCAGTGCTGAAGAGGCAAATTCTGCAACTATGATAGCAACATTGCGAAAATGTCTTAAAAATGGACTCAAATTACCAGCCTCTTAAGTGAAGCGCCGTGACTTAATCAACATCATTGACTCAAAGTTGTAGACATGAATTATCTAGCTATCACTATACTACCGGTTATATTTCCATGTTCCTTTATCACGAATGATTGCCCCAGAGCGTTGCATGGACTCCAAATATATAGAAGACTTTTCAATCTCCCCACATTGAAGAAATCTATATGCAACTTTAGACAAATAGGTGACAGATTTAACAGTATTAGAATATCTTATATTTGGAGGATCTATGCTACAATCAAACTCGACAACGGGAGTCTTCCAGTCTCCATAATTTTCTGTTAGATATCGGTCAGCATCCTTTGCACCAAAGACGACCTCTTCTCCCAAGCGGTATTCAGTTATCTCGAACAGAGTATTATCCCAGCGATGGATAGGGGATCCATGCCATATATTTTCTCCATCTTTTATGTGAATAAAAACATCTATTACCAAACCAGACTTATGAACCAGTTTTATTAAAATTGGCTTTTCCATCTGATAATAAACTACACTTCCACTTTCTGATTTTTCTCTAAAAGTGCAGTAACTAGTAGATTTGACTACCCATGCTCTTTCAGCAGAACCATTGGCTAGCTCAAGAAAGCGCTCTGTATCAAAATCATCATAATCAATGCCAACATCAATATCATAATCGTGATCTAAAAAGTCTTTGTTCCTTACTGCCCCGAGAAGTGTCCCACTTACTACATACCATGGGAATTCAAGCTCTGACATCAAGCGACGAAAATCCGATATAGCTTGGTATGCATCTCTTTTGTCAAACGACTCCTTTCTTTTTTTGAATTTTTTAGTCACAGTCTTGTTATCTGGAATGACCTTTGAATATTCACATAGAGCTCCCAATGCACCATCTACCTTTTGGCAAAAAAGATTGTCTTCAACTGTTACTGCGTTGGCAGGAGTCAGTTCAAGGCGACCTTGAGCATCACATTTTCGCTCAATAATTCCGCCGATAAGATCCGCTTGCCAGATACATCTCCCGAATTCATCAATTCTATTATTTCTTCCCAGCCACTCTATTAGTGAGCGCGAAGCGGATAATGACATTTTTTCAGAAATATCAAAAAAATAATCTGCTGGAATTGAAACAGGGATCCATCCAGTATTTATGAACCATATCATTCGACGAACGACAATGATAATTCCATTAGGCTTTGCTGCAAGACAAAAACTATCATTGGCAACACGCAGTGGTGCTCCAAGAAGTAGCATCCCGCACCAGCAGGATACGCTATATAGCGACCTGACGGGTAGTGATCTAGGCTTATTAAGAAATCTGAGTATTTTATAAGTTTTTTGTACTTCAAGTCTCATAAGATTTCCATTCCCTAAACCATTGATAAAATCATATAAAGAACCTTAAACCATCATGCGTGCATGATGAAACCATTTCTAGGATAAATCATTCTTTAGAACTTCCAAAACCTCAAATGCGCGACAAAGCTCTTCGTGCGGTATTGAAAGGAGACGTTTTAAAGATCTTTTTAAGTCTGTTGTTGATATATTTTTTGTCCTGGCCAAGTAGATGACTTCGCACTGATCCTTGAGGAAATCAAACTTTCCTTCCCAATCATCTCCTATAGCGAAAACATCGACATTATATTTCTCTACATCAGATGTTTTCTGTTCCCAACTTTCTTCTGGTATTACTAAGTCTACGTATTGGATTGACTCAACAATCTGTACTCTCTGCTCATAAGGGATTAGTGTTTTTTTCCCCTTCCCCAGATTAAATTCATCAGTAGAGACTGCGACAACAACTTTGTCTCCCATTTCTTTTAATTGACGAAGTAAATTCAGATGCCCTATATGGAACATATCGAAAGTTCCATAAGTAATGATGGTTTTCATTTTAAGCCTTATGAATTTTTCAGGTGTTGTATCACTCGCTTTCTTAAGTATATCTCTGTGCAATAGAAAATTTAAAATGATACCGGATGCCTTGAATACAGATTATTGGGATCAAGATAAACTTTATCACTATCCTGAAATAGCAAAAGTTCCCAGGAATCCTGATACAAAAGTATGACGATACTCCTAAACTTATATATAAACTTTAGACTATGAAGTAGACGACATCGCTCATTACTAAATGATCATGGCAGTTTATGGTCTAACAGGATCAAAAACTTCTACTTCCCGCCTGTTTCTTGACTTGGGTCAATATTATTTTTAGCGTCACATAAAATGCATACACCTATCATGATACAGTGCGGAAATATAACCAATTTACAATAGACATAGACAAATAACCCAAAAAACATAAATGCATTTTATCTGAATATAAAAAACTACGCCCCGATGACTTGACTCATTCGGGGCGTAGCAAGCGGATTTTACCTGTGGAACTTCTTATAAATATCCAGGCGAATGCCTACATGCATCGAAACAGCTAATGAGAATTCAAGACGGCAACGACCGCAAATGATCCTCGATCGCTCGATGCACTGACGGCAACAGCACGTCGCTCTTGTTGAGCAGTTCCTGTACCAGCTCGGCCAGCCCTGGCACACCCACTTCCTGGGCCTTGAGGCGCGCCATGCGCGCACAGGTATCCGGACAGGCATCGTCGGGAATACGAATGCCTAACGCCACCAGGCGGTCACGAAAATCATCACCATCGATCAGTTCGGCAATCATCATGATGGATATCTCCTGAGGTCAACGAGCAACTAAGATTATTGAGAAGCAGGGTTATTGAGAAAAAGGGTAATGAATAGAAGGGTCCATGAGTAGCAGGATCAATGGCTGGGTGCGGCCGGACTCAACCGGCAAGCAGCATACTTGAATTCAGGAATCTTGCCGTAGGGGTCCAGGGCCGGATTCGTCAGCAGGTTCACGGCCGCCTCGGCATAACAGAATGGGACAAACACCATACCGTTCGGCATGCCTTCATCGACACGGGCCACCAGAGTAATTTCGCCCCGTCGCGTGGTAATGGTCAGCCGTTCCCCTGCCTGCATGCCCAGACGCCGAATCTCTCCAGGAGACAGCATGGCGACAGCTTCCGGCTCCAGCGCATCGAGCACCAGGGCACGCCGGGTCATCGAACCGGTATGCCAATGCTCCAGTTGACGCCCTGTGGACAGCACCGTGGGGTAATGGCGATCGACGGGCTCATCCGGCGGCAGTGGGCGTACCGGTGAGAAACTCGCTTTGCCACTGGCAGTGGGAAATGTATCGCTGAAGACCACGTCTTCACCCGGTGCGTCGTCCGCCGGGCAAGGGTAAGTCACTGAACCTTCCCGCTCCAGACGTTCCCAACTGATGTGATTGAGCGATGGCATGCCCTGCTGCATCTCGGCAAACACTTCTCTGGGGTGCTGATAATCCCATGGCAACCCGCAGCGCTGGGCAATCTGCTGAATGATCCACCAGTCAGGACGTGACTCGCCAGGCAGTGACAAGGCCTGACGCCCAAGTTGCACCTGGCGATTGGTATTGGTCACCGTGCCATCCTTCTCCGGCCAGCTGGAGGCCGGCAGAATGACATCGGCGTACTGGGCCGTTTCGGTGACGAACAGATCCTGCACCACCAGGTGCTCGAGCTTGGCCAGGGCCGCTCGGGCATGCTCAAGATCCGGATCCGACATGGCCGGGTTCTCACCGAGAATGTACATGCCACGAATCTGCCCAGCATGGATGGCTTCCATGATCTCCACCACCGTGAGTCCCGGCTCGGCATCCAGCTTAGTGCTCCACAGTTCCTCGAAAGCTGCCCGCACTTGCGCATCCGTGACTGGCTGGTAGTCGGGCAGCACCATGGGAATCAGCCCGGCATCCGAGGCCCCCTGTACGTTGTTCTGACCGCGTAGCGGGTGCAGACCGGTACCGAGACGTCCCGTCTGGCCACAAGCCAGCGCCAGGGAAATCAGGCAACGCGCATTGTCAGTACCATGGGTATGCTGGGAAATGCCCATGCCCCAGAAGATCATGGCCTTGTCAGCCAGCGCGAACTCTCGGGCGGCGGCACGAATCTCGTCGGCATCGACACCGCAATGGGAAGCCATGGCCTCCGGGGTCTGGCCACGCACTTGTGTCTTGAGCCGCTCGAAGCCTTCAGTATGCGCAGCAATGTAGTCGGCATCGTAGAGCTGCTCTTCGACAATGACATTGAGCATGGCATTGAACAGTGAGACATCGGTGCCAGGATGGAAACGCAGCACCCGGTGCGCATAGGCTCCCATGGCCTGACCGCGGGGGTCGATGATGATGAAGCGGGTGCCCTGCTTGGCCGCCTGCTTGAAGAATGTCGCTGCCACGGGGTGGTTCACCGCCGGATTACAGCCGGTGAGAATCACCACATCGGCTTCCAGTGCCTGCATGAAGGAAGCGGTCACGGCGCCAGAACCGATACATTCCATCAGCGCCGCTACGGAGCTGGCATGACACAGGCGCGTACAGTGATCGACGTGATTGGAGCCAAAGCCTGTTCTGACCAGCTTCTGAAACAGCCAGGCTTCCTCGTTGGAACACTTGGCACTACCAAACCCGGCCAGGCCATTGGGTCCATGTGCCTGCTTGAGTTGCATCAGTCCATCCGCCGCCAGATCCAAGGCTTCTTCCCAGCTGGCTTCACGGAAGTGCGTCAATGGATTGGCGGGGTCGAAGGCGGGATCGAGCGCCTTGGCCACCCCGGCACGACGAACCAATGGCCGAGTCAGGCGCGCCGGGTGGCGAACATAGTCGAAACCGAAGCGTCCCTTGACGCATAGTCGTCCCTGGTTGGCCGGACCATCGCGGCCTTCCACGAACAAAATCGCATCATCCTTGATGTGATAGCGCAACTGACAACCCACTCCGCAATAAGGGCATACCGAATCGACCTGTTGCTCTGCGCTGGCACTGTCACCGCAGCCATCCGCATCGATCAACGTGGCTGGCATCAATGCTCCGGTAGGGCAGGCCTGGACACATTCACCGCAGGCAACACAGGTGCTGTCCCCCATAGGGTCATCGAAGTCGAACACTACCTTGCTGGCAGCGCCTCGATACGCCAACCCGATGACATCGTTGACCTGAACCTCACGACAGGCCCGCACGCACAGGTTGCAATCGATACAGGCATCCAGGTTGACCCTCATGGCGGGATGACTGGCGTCATGGCCAGCCACCACGATCGCCTCCTGAATACCTTCATCGTCTGTCGTCGGGGTGGATTCTCGAGTGACGTCTTCCGCCACGAATGGTGTGCCTGGCGTTGGTAAGCGCTTACCGGGGGCATGGTGTACGGTTTGCATGCGGCGCCGCGGATAGCGCGCCCTGGCCCGGGTGGCATCCACTGCCAGAGCATCGGCCATGGCCCACAGATGACTGGAACGGTCGGGACTGCGCTCTCGGTCGGGTTGATCGGCCAGCAGCAGTTCCAACACGCCTTCCCGGGCCTCCCGGGCCCGTTCGGAAGTCAGGCTTCTTACTACCATATCCGGCTGCGCCTCACGCAGACAGCTGGCAGCCAGCACCCTTTCACCTTCGATTTCCACCATGCAGGCACGACAGTTGCCATCCGCACGATAGCCGCTGGTTTCCTTGAAGCACAGGTGGGGAATGGTTTCGCCAGCACGCTTGGCCACTTGCCACAGGGTCTCGCCCCGGTAAGCACTTACTTGCTCCCCATCCAGCGTCAGCGTGAAGGGTTGCTCATTCAAGGCTGTCTTCTGGCTCATGGCTGTCTTTGCGCTCATGGCTGCCCCTCCCCTGATGCCGACGTCACAATGATGTTGTGACGTGCGAGATCGGCGCGGAAATGTCGCAGCAGGCTGAGCACCGGGTTAGGGGCCGCCTGGCCAAGGCCGCAGATCGAGGCGTCCTGCATGATGCGCGACAGCCGCTCCAGGTCCTCCACGATCCAGGTATCGCGTTCAAGCAGGCTGAGCATCTTTTCCGTGCCCACTCGGCAGGGAGTGCATTGACCACAGGACTCATCGGCGAAAAAGGCCAGCAGGTTGGTAGCCACGGCACGCAGGTCATCCTGATCCGACAGGACGATGACGGCCGCCGAACCGATGAAGCACCCTTCTGCCTGGAGGGTGTCAAAATCCAGCGGCAGATCGGCCTTGGAAGCAGGCAATATGCCTCCGGAGGCACCTCCGGGCAGATAGCCGGCCAGCGTATGCCCTTCGAGCATGCCGCCACCATATTCCTCGACCAACTCCATGAGCGTGATGCCAGCAGGCGCCAGGTAGACACCAGGGAGGCGCACACGACCTGACAACGAGAAACTGCGCAGGCCACTGCGACCATGACGGCCATGGCTGGCATAGGAGTCGGCGCCATCCCGCCAAAACAGCGGTATCCAGTACAATGTCTCGACGTTGTTGACCAATGTCGGCTGGTCGAACAAGCCTTTCTGGGCGACGAAAGGCGGACGGTGCCGAGGCTTGCCGGGTTTGCCTTCCAGCGACTCGATCAGTGCCGACTCCTCGCCACAGATATAAGCCCCGGCACCCCGTCGCAGCACGATGAAGCCCGGCTCGACGAGTCCAGCATTTTCCAACTCGGCAATCGCCACATGCAGCACCCGGTGCAGTCCGGGATATTCATCGCGTAGATAGATATAGAGCTTTTCGGCTTCAATCGCCCAGGCCGCGACCAGGGCCCCCTCCAGCATCCTGTGAGGGGATCTCTCCAGGTAGTAGCGATCCTTGAAGGTGCCAGGCTCCCCTTCGTCGGCATTGACCACGCACAGTCTCGGGCCCGGCTCAGCGCGCACCGATCGCCACTTTCGAAATGTAGGGAATCCAGCACCTCCCAGTCCACGCAGACCAGAATGCTCAAGCAGGGTGAGCAGATCATCGACCAGGACTTCACCATCACGACAGCCGTTCAGCAATGTATATCCTTGCTCCTGGCGATAGGCATCCAGGCGTTGCCACATCACCGCTTCAGGTTGGTGCTGGCCGGTATCCACCACCGCGCACACGGCGTCTCGGGTCGCATGCCCCAGATGATGATGTCCCACTTCCACCACAGGCGCCTGGTCACAACGCCCCATGCAGGGGGCGCGCAACACTCGTACCCGGCGGACATCCAACTCCAGTTGCAGCTCAGCGCGAAGCTTCTCTGCACCCGCCAGTTGGCAGGTCAAGGAATCGCACACACGTACCGTCTTGGGCGGTGGTGGCGCATCGTCGTCGTGGACGACATCGAAATGAGCATAGAAAGTGGCTGTCTCATAAACCGCCGCCATGGGCAGGTTCATGTAGGCCGCCAGGGCACGCAACCACACCAGGGGCAGGTAGCCGCACTCATCCTGAATGGCGTGGAGGTGCTCGATCAGCAAGTCACGGCGGGAAAGCTCAGGATAGCGGCGTTCATCACCCAGCAGATTACGCAGGGTATCGAGGGTCTTGCCCTCCACCTGGCGTCCCCGCAACGTCGCTCGAGTACGACGTGGTTCGGCGTCAGGCTTTGCAGTCTCGGTTTCGGTCATGTGTGACTCTTGTCATTCAGCAAAAGCCTTCTCTTAATCTGGCAGTCGCCCCTCTCTTCTGCAATGCACTCTTGGCAGTAGTCTCTTTTCCACGGGCTTCCCACCTATCCCGACTTCATCATTATCCGCAACGGCGAACACGGCCCCCGGCATATCGCCGAGGACCGTTGCTCTTGTGGCTCGTGGCGCAGCTCGTAGCTCGTAGCTCGTAGCTCGTAGCTCGTAGCTCGTAGCTCGTGGCTCGTAGCTCAGATCAGGCCGCGACACTGCCATGCGGGTCGATGACAAACTTCTTGGCGGCACCGCCGTCGAAGTCAGCATAGCCCTGCGGCGCCTGATCCAGCGTGATCATCTGGACGTTGACCGCATCGGCAATCTTGACCTTGCCAAACAGGATCGCTTGCATCAGCGGACGGTGATACTTCATCACCGGGCACTGGCCAGTGTGGAAGGAGTGAGACTTGGCCCAGCCAAGACCAAAACGCATGCTCAGAGCACCATGCTTGGCTGCCTCATCGGTGGCACCCGGATCTTCGGTCACGTACAGCCCCGGGATACCGATTTGACCACCAGCACGAGTCAGTGCCATGGCCGAGTTCAATACCGTAGCCGGAGCTTCCTTGCCGTGGTTGCAGCCGCAGGCATGGGCTTCGAAACCGACACAGTCGACAAAGGCGTCGACTTCACGCTCACCGAGAATGACCTCGATCTTGTCGGCCATGTCACCATCCTGGGTCAGATCGATGGTCTCGCAACCAAAGCTACGGGCCTGGGCCAGGCGCTCTTCGATCATGTCGCCAACGATGACACAGGCCGCGCCCAGCAACTGGGCCGAGACAGCCGCAGCCAGGCCGACAGGACCGGCACCTGCAATGTAAACCGTGCTACCCGGTCCTACACCGGCAGTAACACAGCCATGGAAGCCAGTCGGGAAGATATCCGACAGCAGGGTCAGGTCGCGGATCTTGTCCATCGCCTGGTCAGCATCCGGAAACTTCAGCAGGTTGAAGTCCGCATAGGGCACCATGACGTACTCGGTCTGGCCACCGACCCAGCCGCCCATGTCCACGTAGCCATAGGCCGCCCCCGGACGAGCCGGGTTGACGTTGAGGCAGATGCCGGTGTGGCCTTCCTTGCAGTTGCGGCAGCGACCACAGGCAATGTTGAACGGCACGGATACCAGATCACCTGGCTGGATGAATTCGACGTCACGCCCGCACTCGACCACCAGGCCGGTAATCTCGTGGCCCAGTACCAGGCCTTCCGGGGCGGTGGTACGGCCACGCACCATGTGCTGGTCACTGCCACAGATGTTGGTGGTGACGACCTTCAGAATGACACCGTGATCGCACTTGCGGTTGCCGATGGCGAGTTCCGGGTAGTCAATGGACTCGACGGCAACATTGCCTGGACCTTTGTAGACCACTCCGCGATTTCCTGCACTCATGGCGGTAGTCCTCTTTATTTGTGTTGGTTAAGAAAGCCCGATTCATTCAGCGCTTCCTAGGTAGGCTGTGCACGAAAAACATATTGTGTGCGAATACTCGACTTCGCACAGAGCCTGGCGTGTCTTGGGAACATAGCGTCTCTGGCAATGACGACTGTTCTCGAAGAGTCACTGACATATCCATTCAAGACATGCGCTCGCCACGAGGAGCCAATAGATAGACAGGTGTCGCTTTGACGACAGTGCCTCTGCGAATACCTCCGAACAATGAAAAAGGCCGAACTTCTGCGATGTTCGACCCACCTCCCATAACAAATCTGACAATGTTCGAGAGGTACTCTCAATGACCCAACCATCGGACCCCCTATTGACGCCGGGTGAGGACAATACCCAGCGTTGGGGGATGGACTATCATTCGCCGGTATTTCCCCTGTCGGCAGTGTGTATTCTGGGATTCATCCTTTACGCTCTGACTTTTCCCGACAACGCCAACACCCATCTGACTGCAGCTCGCGGCTGGGCGATCGAACACTTCGACTGGCTGTTCATGATATCCGGCAACATCTTTGTCGTGCTGTGCCTGGTACTGATCATCCTGCCACTCGGACGCATCCGCTTGGGTGGTGCCGATGCCCAGCCAGAACACTCGACATTTTCCTGGTTCAGCATGCTGTTCGCCGCTGGCATGGGCATTGGCCTGATGTTCTGGAGCGTGGCAGAACCCGTCGCCTACTACACCGACTGGTACGGTACTCCGCTGAATGTCGCTGCCAACAGTCCAGAAGCTGCCAGCGCCGCCATGGGGGCCACCCTGTTCCATTGGGGACTCCACCCCTGGGCCATCTACGCCCTCGTTGGCCTGTCACTGGCGTTCTTTGCCTACAACCGTGGCCTGCCCCTGACTCTGCGTTCCGCCTTCACTCCATTGCTGGGCCGCAGAGTCAGAGGCTGGCCTGGCCATCTGATTGATATACTCGCCGTGCTGGCGACGATCTTCGGCCTGGCCACTTCCCTTGGATTTGGCGCCACCCAGGCTGCTGCCGGTCTGCACTATCTGTTTGATGTCCCCAATACTCTGAGCACCCAGCTGGCCATCATCGTGGTGGTGACCGTCATCACGCTCTTCTCGGTATGGCGCGGTATCGATGGGGGGGTGAAGCTGTTCTCCAACATCAACATGGTCCTTGCACTGCTGCTGTTGATCTTCGTTGTCGCAGCTACCTCGCTGGGCCTGTTCGTGACCCATTTAGGCGAAGCCGTGCAGTCCTACGCCCACTATCTCTTGCCGTTATCGAACTGGATCGGCCGCGAAGATAGCGAGTGGTACCACGGCTGGACAGTGTTCTACTGGGCCTGGTGGATTTCCTGGTCGCCTTTTGTCGGCATGTTCATTGCCCGGGTATCACGCGGGCGTACAGTGCGAGAGTTCCTGATTGCCGTGCTGCTGGTGCCGACCTTGATCACCCTGGTATGGATGGCTGCCTTTGGCGGCGAGGCACTGGAGCAAGCCCAGAATAATGTCGGTGCCTTGTCCTCCGGGATCAGCGATGTCTCCCTGGCCATGTTCCAGATGCTGGAACAGCTGCCCTTGACCACTCTGACGTCGAGCTGCGCCATTGTCCTGGTGCTGGTGTTCTTCATCACCTCATCGGACTCCGGTTCGCTGGTGATCGATGGCATCACCGCTGGCGGCAAGCAAGATGCTCCCAAGGGCCAGCGTGTATTCTGGGCGACCCTGGAGGGCTTGATTGCCGCCATTCTATTGTATGGCGGAGGTGACACTGCACTTGGCGCGCTTCAGGCAGGCGCCGTGGCCACCGGCCTGCCCTTCACCATCGTGCTGCTGGTGATGAGCCTGGCTCTGGTCAAGGCCTTGGCTGAAGAACACCGTCGCCCGGGGCTTTCCACCGCCGGAGGCTAAAGTGGCTAGTTGTCTCTGCTTTGCATGAAAACGCCCCGAAAGCTGGATTGATTGAGGCCCAGCTTTCGGGGCGCAAACTCGAAAGACGCTTAGCTGTCTGACCAGGCGCTGCGCAAATGATGCAGAACGAGAGACTTAACGGCGATTGTGCCCGACTCCGAACCAAGTACCGCGGCCCGAGGCCCCTCGCCAGGAAACGCAAAGGAGGTAACTGACTCGGCACCATCGTTGACGAAGACCTCTATGGACCCGCGGTCCACCAGGATTCGCAGTCTCAGCCTTTTAGACCCGTCATAGGGGGCACCGCGATGACCTCGGTCCCCATGGGTTGCAGCTCGGCGATCAAGGACCACCCGGTGCATCAGGTCATCGTAGGCAACCAGTGTAGAGCCCCCATCCGCTGTAGCACCTAACGTCAGGCTCACTCGCTCCGAGGTTGTACGCTCCAGGTCTACTTCGAGCTCAATCTCGTAGGCCTCGGCATCTTCGAGCAGAACCCTGTCCTCATTGAGTCCCAGCTCAAAAGAGCCAAGATCCTGTGTATTGACACGAAGTCGTTCGATTTCAGCAATGGGACGGTTCTGCAGCTGCAGTTTTTCGTCAAGAGACAGCTCCCGTGGCACGGTCAGTTGACCACACCAGGCATCAGCAGCCTGAGTCGCGACCGGAATCTCGAAGGATCCCATCCAGCCGAAGAGAATGCGGCGACCATCAGGCGCTTCGAAGGTCTGCGGAGCGTAGAACTGATGTCCCCAGTCCAGCGGGCGGTAATCGGTCAACGGCTGGAAGTCTCCGCCAGGCTTCCAGTCACCGACCACGTATCCGGCATTATGGGAGTTACGAGCCTGGAAACCCTCCTTCTTGCTTCCCATCGGGCAGTACAGAATGACCCACTTATTCCCCAGCGGAAACATGTCTGGGCACTCCAGCATGTAGACGTCAGGGTCTGGTGCTCGGAATACGACACGGTCAAATGCCCAATCGGTCAGGTTCGAGGAACGGTACAGCCAAAGCTCACCTCGATTCTCCAGCGAACATGCGCCAACGATCATCCACCAGGTATCGCCGGTACGCCAGATCTTGGGATCACGGAAGTGCAATAGATCGGCCGGACCCTCGACCACGACACCCCGCTTCTCGAAGACTATTCCGTCTTCGGAGACGGCCAAGCATTGGACCTGGAGGTTACCTTCATCCTCATTGACGCCATTGCGCCAGCGGTGGCCGGTATAAAAAGCGTAGAGCTTCCCATCGTCGCCTACTACGGCCGAGCCCGAGAAAACACCATCCCTGTCCGCCTCCACACTCGGCGCGAGGGCAATCGGCTCTCTCCGCCAAGTGACCATATCTTCGCTGCTGACATGTCCCCAGTGCATCGGACCCCATTGGGCACTATAAGGATGGTGCTGGAAGTAGACTTGATAGCGTCCTCGGTAGAAAGACAGGCCATTTGGGTCATTGATCCAGCCAGCCGGGGCAGCGATGTGGTAGAGGGGGTACCAACGATCTACACGCTTCTGGCGCAGGACTCCATTGGTCTCCTTTGCCCGCTCGAGTTGTTCGGTTTGCTGTGATTTGACGTTCATCTCAGACATCTTCAAGCCTTCTTTTCGATCATGGAGCCACCCTTCGAGTCACGAACGAAGGGATCACCCTCGACGTGCTGGTCATCTCTTTTCAGAATCAACATTCCGTAGGCACCAGCAACCAGCACGATGCCCGCAATCACATAGAAAGTAGGCTGATACCCAATATCGTCACGCAAGGCTCCGAGCACCGGAGACAGGATGATGTTGCCCACCTGTGAAGCCACCTGGAACCCCACCATGTACAACGTTGCCGAGAGGGCTGGATTGAAGTGCAACGTGAAGTAGCGAAAGATTGGCAGAATACACAAAGCTACCTCGGGGGCATGGAGCAACTTGATGAACGAGATGACCACTGGGTCCTGGAAGACTGCGCAGCCCAGGATACGGAAAAACATGACAAACATGCCAAGCATGAGCGTGGTCTTGACGCCGGCCTTGCGCATCAAGATAGGCACCAGACCTAGCATGATGGCTTCCAGAAACACTTGAATTGAGTTCAATACCCCGTAGACCTGTTGGCCACGTTCCGGAGAATCGAAAAGCTGGGTGTAAAACTGCGGAAACATCTGCTGGTCAAAGACTGTATAAAAGGTCCAGGAAAGCAAGACGAAAAGGATCACTGCCCCCATTTGCGGGGAATATAGTCCCCCTACTATTTCGCGAAGGCTCGGTGTGACCGCGGCATTCGTGGCCGTACTGCCAGGCATTACCTGCCCCTTCCAGCATATCTGCACCAGCAAGCAGAGTAGGCCAAAGGCCGAACCGAACCAGAAATTCAGTTCCGGATTCACCGTGAACAGGAAACCTGCAGCCAATGCGACCACAGCGTAGCCAACAGAACCCCACATGCGAGCCTGGCCGTACTCGTAGTTATAGATACGACTAAGGCGTTCCGAGAAAGCCTCTAGCAGACCGACTGCCGCCATGAACCCGGCAGAAAGCACAATAGCTCCTGCAAATACTCCCACAAAGAATACATCTTCCAGAAGTGGGCGATAGACCCATATGGCAAAGGGACCGATAAGGGTCATGATAACGGAAGCAAAGATAACCAGATGTCGCTTGATATGAAGTTTGTCCTGAATCACGCCATAAAACAGCATGATGACCAAGGTTCCCAATGAGTTTGCTGAATAAATTGTCCCGACTTGGGCGCCATTCAGCCCGAGGCCAGACTCAGGATCGGTGAGCCAAATTTGAAAAAAGGACCACCATACTCCCCAGGAGGCAAAGAAGAGCAGGAGCGTCAGAGAGCTCTGCAGGTAGGAATGGTGCTTGAATGTCGAAGAACACAGGGCCATATTTCCGCTCCTCACTACCATTTCGAAAGAGGCCAACCCTTAGACCTCAATGCGATGCTAAATCGTTTTAGCAGGCAAATGCTAGCAATGACGACACGTTGCGTAACTCGTCATTTCGTCGAATAGCGGGACTAGAAATGAAGAAGAAGAGAATTAGTCAGGCTGATGTGGCCCGGGAAGCAGGTGTCTCAGTCACGACAGTAAATCTTGTCCTCAACGGACGACAGAACACTCGCATTTCCGAGGAAGCCGCTGAACGTGTGCGCCTGGCGGCCGAGAAGTTGAATTATTCCACCGACCCCATTGCCCGCAGCCTGCGCACAGGGCAGACCCGTTCACTTGCCTTCATTTCCGATAATGTGACCGTGACCCGCTATGCATCGGCCATGATCCGAGGTGTTCTGGATGCTGCTGAGGCGCGCGGGTACACAGTCCTCATGGCAGAGATCGGTGACCACCTGGAGCGTCAGGGAAGCATTGTGGAATCCATGCTCGAACGCCGTGTCGATGGCCTGCTTTTTGGTTTCATGAGTGCTCGGAAAATCGACCTGCCTGCCCTGCTTCCTGACACTCGAACGATTCTTATCAACGCTACTGCCGAGGGATTGCCTTCCATTCTTCCCGCCGAGCACGAGGCAGGTACAGCGGCGGTGAACTGCTTGCTGGCTGCGGGACATAAGCGTATTGCCTTCATCGGGCGATCCGAGAAAGTCTATGATCCCTATCTCTCGGTCACGATTCCCAGGCGCTATGCCGGCATCGACGAAGCCATGCAGGCAGCCGGACTATCCTTTGTGGCAGAGTTCCAGGGCCACGAGTGGGAGCCAGAGCTTGGTTACGAGGGCACCTTGCGCCTCCTGGACGACGGCGCAAAATTTACAGCGCTTCTGGCCGCCAACGATCGAGTCGCCTTTGGTGCTTACAGAGCCCTGCAGGAGCGCGGCCTGACTGTTCCCGGGGACGTTGCCGTGATGTCATTTGACGACGAGCAGCTTGCCACCTACCTGCACCCACAATTGACCACCATGCGACTCCCTTATAGAGAGATGGGTTATCTGGGCGTCGAAATGCTGTTGGCAGATGCACCCACAGAACCTGGCTCAGAGACCCTGGTTCCGATGCCTCTAGTGGAACGGAGTTCGATAATCCGGCGGTAACACGGGTCGAGGAGACAGACGTGTCAATCAACAACGCCCAAGGATCTCTCCTTGGGCGTTGTATGCAAAGCGGATTGATGTTCAGAGCAGATTAGTGTGCAGGGCGTACATGCCTACCTCAATACCCCTTCCTCCTTCAACAAGGCCAGCACCGCCTCGGCCCCCTGTTCAGGGCTGACATCCTGCAGGACCTTGCCTCCGGTACTTTCGGCTTTCGCCGCAGCCGCCTTGAAACGATCCCGGGCATTGGTCGCGGTAACGATCTTCAAGCGCTTGGGACGCGGCTTGGCAGGCTGCAATGGCCAGTTGGCCAGGCTTTCGTCTGCCATCACGCTCGCCTCCAGCTGGCGCTGCTCGATACGTCCACGACGCGCGGGGCCAAAAGCACTCTGGCGTGGCTGCGCTGCCGCAGAATCGATGCCGAGTAATGCCGGCAAGCGGACTCGCAGACGTCGACGCTGGCCGCGCGGCAATGCCTGCAGCACCGTCGTGTACCAATGGCCATCCTCCGATGCGACGTCTTCCACCTCGACCACTGCCGGCACATAAGCCCAGCCCAGCGATTCTGAGAGCAGAAAGGGCAAAAGACCGGAACCTTCGCCCTGCTCGGCGCGCATGCCACACAGGACCAGCCTCGGACCAGCCGAAACCTGGCCTGCGCGCAGATGTTCATCCAACAGGCCCAACGCATCCGAGCCTTGCGGTGCATCAATCCAGGTCAAGTTCTCAAGCCCCATACCCAGATAATCACGCAGTGCCGCTTCGGTATCCGACCCTGCCTGTTGGCCACCTTCGCCAACATGGCAGGCGTTGACCTGAGCGCCTCGCTTATCGCGAAGGCGCAATGCCAGTTCCAGCGCACGGGCATCAAGGTCCGCCCGACGCGGGCGTTCGGTGAGGGAATGCCGCCCCACCGAGACCAGCACATCGATACTCAGGGCTTGCGTGGATGCCGAGGCGGCGGATGACGGGTTGACAGAAGATGGCTCAAGCGACATCACGGACCTCCTTGAGAGCATGAACATCAGACGCTGTTGCCTGCTGTGAAGTCGCTTCACCACGCGAGGCTTCGGCCAGCGTAACCAATGCTTGCAGTACCTCAGCAGAATCACCAATCACTGAAAGATCGGCGCGTTTGACCATGTCACAGCCGGCATCACTGTTGATGGCAACCACCTTGTCACAGCGCTGGATTCCCTGCAGATGCTGAATGGCACCACTGATGCCCACCGCCACATAGACCCGAGCGCTGACCCAGGTACCAGTAGCCCCTACCTGGCGGGTACGCGGCATGAAGCCATCGTCCACGGCCACCCGGGATGCCCCTTCCGTAGCCCCAAGCACCTTGGCCGCCTGATGGAAACCCTCCCAGTCGCGAATACCATTGCCTGCGGACAGAATGAACTCGGCCTCGTCCAGGGCGATGGCAGACGGATCCACCGCCACTGCTCCCAGGTCTTCAATGGATGAGCCGATAATGTCGCCGGTTCCTTCATTGGCCTGAATGGCCACCAGATCCAGCCCACCCATCTCGGCGGCGGCATGACGAGTTTCCACAACTGGCTCAGCACATTCAGCCAACGCGATGGCCACACGGGGCAACGGGCGCGGCTGATCCCAGCGCCCGGAACCAGACCGACACACGCAACTCCATCCCGAGGAAGCTTGCTCATCCTCATCCACACGCCACAGACCACAGGCCGGGCGTTCACCAAGCTGCACAGAGAGACGACGTCCCAGATCACCGCCGCCGAGCACGGTGTCGGGCAACAGCCAATGACGCGGCAGCAAGGCAGCTTCCAGGGACATCAGCGCAGCAAGGCGTTCCTCCGGCGCATATCCAGAGGCTATCGGGAAGCGCACAACGCGGTCCGCGCCAGCTTCATCGAGGCCTTCGGGAAGGCTGTCAGCGAAGACAACGGCAAGTACCGCCCCTTGCTCGACCCCTGGCTGATCCGCCAGCCGCCGAGCCAGACCAAACAGGTCACGATCATGCTCTGTCAGACGACCACTGCCAGTATCTGGCACTACCGCGACAAAGAAGTCCGGCTCGGCAATATCCACCTGCCGGCGATTGTCCTGTCGCGCCGTGTTGCCAGCCCTGCCGCGCAGGCTGTCCGCCGCGCCTACCTGGGCACCGCTACGGTCGATACGCTTGCGACCGTTGGGACCGATGAAGCCCACGGCATGGGGATTGCGGCGCATGCGGCCATTGGGCCCCATCCACTCGATGGCAGCGACTGACGCACCTTGGCCAAGGGCAGCAAGCGCCTGTTCATGTTCCGGGTGCAGGCGATTGCGAGCAATCCACTCAAGACGTGGATCTCTCCGCACCCGATCCTGGTTGGACGAACTCATGGGCTCACCTCCACGACTTGAGGCTTGGCAGCACGTTCTTTTCCGGCAGCGTCCTCGCTGATCAGCGCATCTGCCACCAGTTCAGCAATGTCACGCACCTGGGCAGTGGCATCCACAACACCCTCGAGCATGGCAGTACACTGTGGACAGCCAACCGCGACCAGCTCTGCTCCGGTTTCCGCGACATCCTGCATGCGCATATCGGGAATCCTGCGTTCACCAGGAATATCGGTAATCGGCGCACCACCTCCGCCGCCGCAGCAACGTGAACGGAAACCCGAGCGCTGCATCTCGTTCAGCTCGATGCCGAGTGCCGTAAGCACCCGTCGCGGCGCTTCATACTCGCCATTGTATCGGCCAAGATAACAAGGATCGTGATAGGTCACTGAGCCGCCTTTCCAACTGCGCAGACTCAAGCGATCAGCCGCCATCAGCTCATCGATGTAGGTACTGTGATGGCGCACACGATAGTGGCCGCCAAAAGCGCCATACTCGTTGCTCAATACATGGAAGCTGTGCGGGTCACAGGTAACGATGGTCTGGAAACGATACTTTTCCAGGGTCGCGATGTTCGCTTTGGCCAAGCGCTGGAAGGTTGCTTCATCGCCCAGGCGACGAGCCACATCTCCGCTATCGCGCTCTTCGTCTCCGAGTACAGCGAAATCCACCTCGGCAGCACGCAGAACCTTGACCAAGGCACGCAGGGTGCGCTGGTTGCGCATGTCGAAGGCACCATCACCCAACCACAGCAGCACATCGGCCTGGCCAAGATCACGCATCAATGGCAAGGAAAGATCTGCAGCCCAGTGCATGCGCGCTGCTGGCGCATAGCCGTTGGGGTTGTCAGTGGCAATCAGGTTATCGATGACCTCCGAACCCTTGCCCGGAGTCTGGCCTTGTTCCAGCGTCATGAAGCGGCGCATGTCGACGATGGCATCGACGTGTTCGATCATCATCGGGCACTCTTCGACACAGGCACGGCAGGTCGTGCAGGACCACAAGGTGTCTGCGTCAAGCAATGCACCACCCGCCTCGACCACGATCGGGCCAGAGGGTGTTCCCTGGTGCTCACCAACCGCCTTGCCAGGATAGGGTGATCCGGCATAGGCCGCATCGCTGTGGCCAGTCATGCCCAGCACCATGTCCTGAATCAACTTCTTGGGGTTGAGCGGCTGACCGGCAGCAAAGGCCGGACACACTGCTTCACAGCGCCCGCACTGTACACAGGCATCGAAGCCCAGGCGTTGGTTCCAGGTGAAGTCTTCGGGCGTTGCCACACCCAGTGGTGCAGTTTCATCTTCGAGGTTCAGCGCCTTGAGTCCTGTCGAGCGATGGACCTTGCCCTCGCGATCGGACTTGCGAGTGGAGAAACGCTCCGCCCGGCGGTGAAAGGCCAGATGCAAGGCGCCAGCAAAGGCGTGCTTCATCGGCCCGCCCCAGGTCATGCCCAGCAACAACTCAGCCAGGCCAAGTCCAAGGGCGACCAGCAGCACAGCGGCCAAGGCCCAACCAATCACGCCAGAGATCAACCCCTCCGGCAGCAGGCCAAGATTGGCCAGGGCGATCAGAAAGACACTGCCTGAAAAGGCCTGCAGGCTTTTCGGCAAACGCATCCACGGACCTTTCGACAACCGTGCAGGAGGATGGCGACGACGCTTGGCTACCAGCCGGGCACCGACGAACATCGTGGCACTGAAGACCAGCAACAGTACTTCCAGCACCGTCTCTACGCTGCCAGGCAGCGGAACCAGGTATACCACCAGCAACAGAGCCGCTGCTGCAACAAAACCACCTGCCGTAGCCACGTGGGTATTGGCAAAGACCTTGTCACGCGCCACGACATGGTGGAGATCGACCAGATAGCGACGTGGCATGGCCATCAGCCCGGTAAGCACCGGGACCGACGACGGCCTGCCCCGCCGCCACAAAGCAATGCGCCTGACTGCACCGACCACAGCCAGCGCCAGCACTGCCAACAGCAACAGGGGGAGAAGAGTATTCAGCATAGCCAGTACCTCAGGCAATTCAGGCAGCAAGAACGTCGGTTGAACCGGAAGCCGTAAGCCGTAAGCCGTAAGCCGTAAGCCGTAAGCCAGCAGTCTCGAGTAAAGTGCACAGCGCTGAACTCTTGCCAGGCCAATGACTCAACAGTGGCTATTGCTAGGTTTTACTTACAGCTTAAAACTCATTACTTACGGCTCTCGATCTCGATTAGACGTCCTTGCACAACCGCAACGCATCATAAATTGCCGCATGCGTATTGCGCGGCGCAGTGCAGTCACCAAGACGGAACAGGACAAAGCCTTCGCCATTGCCGAGCTTCTCCAGGCACGGCTGGGCTTCGGCCGCATAAAGCGCTTCCAGATCCACCTGGCCGTGGTTGAGAGACCCTGCCTTGAGCTCCAGATACAGCGCCTCATCCGGACGCACGCCATTCTCCACTACCACCTGATCGACCACTCGCTCTTCCTGGGCGCCGGTATATTCGTTCTCCAGCACGGCCACGAGCTTGTCGCCTTCACGGTAGACCTCATGCAGCATGAGATCGCCGGTCATGATGACTTCCTTCTCGTAGAGGCTGCGGTAATAAGTGGGGAACGTGGTACCGCCTACGGCAGCACCCGGCTTGATATCGTCGGTGACGATCTCGACTTTGGCCCCTTTATCCGCCAGGAAGTCAGCCGTGGAGACTCCGGAGAATTCACAGATGGCGTCATAGATGAGCACGTTCTTGCCTGGCGCCACCTTGCCGGAAAGGATGTCCCAGGTACTCACGACCAGGCTCTTTTCCGGATCGGCGTCATAGCCCCATTGCGGATACTGAGACAGGAACGGCTGCCCGCCCGTGGCCAGCACCACCAGATCGGGACGCAGGTCCTGGATGGTAGCCACGTCGGCACGAGTTCCCAGGCGCAGATCGACCTGGAGGCGAGCCAGTTCCAGCTGATACCAGCGGGTGATACCGGCAATCTGGTCGCGTTGCGGCGCCTTGGCTGCCAAGGTGATCTGGCCACCCAATGCATCTTCGGCCTCGAACAGGGTCACTTCATGACCACGCTCGGCCAGAACCCGGGCTGCTTCCATGCCACCGGGGCCACCACCGACCACCACGGCACGGCGCTTGGCGCCTTCCGTCGGCTCGATGATATGCGGCAGGCCCATGTACTCGCGGGATGTGGCAGCATTCTGGATGCACAGCACATCGAGACCCTGATACTGGCGGTCGATGCAGTAGTTGGCGCCGACACACTGCTTGATCTGATCGACCTGGTTCATCTTGATCTTGGCGATCAGGTGCGGGTCGGCGATGTGCGCACGGGTCATGCCGACCAGGTCCACATAGCCACCTTCGAGAATGCGGTTGGCCTGAGTCGGATCCTTGATGTTCTGGGCATGGATCACCGGCACACTGACCACTTCCTTGATGCCTGACGCCAGATGCAGGAAAGGCTCCGGTGGATAGGACATGTTGGGAATGACGTTGGCCAGGGTATTGTGCGTATCACAACCAGAACCCACCACACCGAAGAAGTCGATCATGCCGGTGGCATCGTAGTAGGCCGCAATCTGCTTCATGTCGTCGTGGGTGAGACCATCGGGATGGAACTCATCGCCACAGATACGCAAGCCGACCACGAAGTCATTACCGACTTCGGCACGTACCGCCTTGAGCACTTCCATGCCAAAGCGCATGCGGTTCTCGAAACTGCCGCCCCATTCGTCTTCACGCTTGTTGACGCGCGGGCTCCAGAACTGGTCGATCAGGTGCTGGTGGACCGCAGACAGCTCAACGCCATCCAGTCCGCCTTCCTTGGCTCGGCGTGCTGCCTGAGCAAAGTCACCAATGATGCGCCAGATTTCCTCTTCTTCGATGGTCTTGCAGGTAGAACGGTGGACTGGCTCACGAATGCCGGAAGGTGACAGCAATGTCGACCAGTCATATCCATCCCAACGGGAACGGCGTCCCATATGGGTAATCTGGATCATGATCTTGCCACCGTGCTTGTGCACGGCATCAGCGAGGTTCTGGAAGTGCGGGATGATGCGGTCGGTGGACAGGTTGACCGAACTCCACCAGCCCTGGGGGCTGTCGATGGATACAACGGAAGAACCACCGCAGATACACAGGCCACAGCCACCCTTGGCCTTTTCTTCGTAGTACTTGACGTAACGCTCGCTGGTCATGCCACCATCGGTGGCATAAACCTCAGCGTGGGCCGTGCTGACCACCCGGTTACGGATGGTCTGGCTGCCAATCTGGATCGGTTGGAAAATAGCATCAAAAGCCATGTCAGACTCCTCGACCCTCGCCGGTCTGTTGCTGGGTGGCAGTCAAGGGTTGCACCTCGAAACGGCCAACCTCACATCCAGGCTCAGCAGCGCTCTGGGTCTGCAGTGCCACGGTACGCAGCGAGCTGCCACGAGCCTCCAGAATCTGGTCCAGGGCACCGGCAAACCAGCCGGTAAACATGTACTCGATCTTGCGTCCGACCTTGCCAAGCTGATAGACGAAGGCGCTGTGCTCAAGGCGCACCGCTGCAGTCCCCGCATCGAGATCAATGGCTTCAGTGATGAAGTGGCCCCAACCACGCTGGGACAGGCGCTTCATGTAATGCTCAAAAACTGCTTCACCTTCGAGGCCGTGCAATTCAGCCTCTTTCTCACACCAGTGCCAGGCACTCTTGTAACCGGCGTGATAAAGAATCTCGGCATAGCGCTCAGCCCCCAGGGCTTCCTCTACTGCCACATGGTTATTGATGAAAAAGTGCCGTGGTACGTACAGCATCGGCAAGGCGTCGGTGGTCCACACACCTGTCTCGACATCCACTTCAATCGGCAGCTCAGGGGCCATCTTGGTCACGGTTGTTACCTCTAAATATCTTGTTGTGGCGGATGAACAACACCCGACTTCAGCACTCGATTTCAATAAGGAGAAGTCAGGCTTATTCGCCCCAGACGTCCTTGAGAACTCTTACCCAGTTCTCACCCATGATCTTGCGCACCTGCTGCTCACTCATGCCGCGACGGAGCAGGGCCTCGGTGAGGTTGCCGAACTCTCCAATGGTGCGAATGCCCTTGGGGTTGATGATCTCGCCAAAGGAGGTCAGGCGACGGGCATAACCCTTGTCATGGGTCAGCCACTCGAAGAAGTTCTGGTCGTGGCCCTGGGTGAAGTCGGTACCGATACCGATGGCATCTTCACCAACGATGTTCATCACGTACTCGATGGCTTCGACATAGTCATCGACAGTGGCATTGACGCCAGCTCGCAGGAAAGGCGTGAACATGGTCACACCAACGAAGCCGCCGTGATCGGCGATGAAGCGCAGCTCTTCATCGGACTTGTTACGCGGATGTTCCTTCAGCCCTGAAGGCAGGCAGTGGGAGTAACACACAGGTTTCTTGGACTCGAGGATCACTTCCTGAGAGGTATTGCTGCCGACATGCGACAGGTCGCACATCACCCCGACGCGGTTCATTTCAGCGACGATTTCCCGCCCAAAACCGGACAGGCCGCCATCACGCTCATAGCAACCGGTGCCAACGAGGTTCTGGGTGTTGTAGCAAAGCTGCACGATACCCACGCCGAGCTGCTTGAAGACTTCCACGTAGCCAATCTGATCTTCGAAGGCGTGGGCATTCTGAAAACCGAAGATGATGCCGGTCTTGCCCTCTTCCTTGGCGCGACGAATGTCGGCAGTGGTGCGCACTGGACGCACCAGGTCACTGCACTCCTCCATCAGCGCGTTGGAAGACACAATGTTGTCTACCGTCGCCTGGAAACCTTCCCAGACGGATACCGTGCAGTTCGCCGCGGTCAGGCCACCAAGACGCATGTCCTCGAACAGCTCACGGTTCCACTTGGCAATGACCAGACCGTCGATCACCGTCGCCTCACGGTGCAGAGAAGCAGCATCCCCGGACTGCCCCTGACCTTGGGTCGAGGGTGTTTGGGTGGCCGGGGGCTGAGTTATAGGAGAATTCATCGCGATTATCCTGTCCGGTGAATGGGGCTTGCGCCCAAAGGACGCGTCATGCCGGCAGGATAGCGCCGCCTTCAGTACTTCCGGCTCCTGATAGCGACGGCCAGAATTCCAAAAACGTCATGGCCGTCGGTCAGAGACCAACGGCCATGAAATGAGACGAGAGAGATGAGAAAGGCTAGCAAATGGCGTCAAGCCGGAATAATCCGGCAAGTACCGTAGGTCGGCTCCCCACGAGCATGCTCCAGCGCCGCCATGGCCTGGGAGATAGGTTCCAGATTCTTGCTGTGCAATGGTGCTGGCACGGGCTCAGGCACGGCCGCGGCAGTCATTGCCGGCGTGAAGGCACTCCAGCCCAAGCGTTCTTCGCGTGGTGGAAAGCCGAAGAACTCGCGATAGCACTTGGAAAAGTGCGGCGTGGAAACGAAGCCACAGGCCGCCGCAATGTCGATGATCGACATCGATGTCTGCTTGAGCAGCTGACGAGCCCGATTCAAGCGCAAGCGCATGTAATAGCGCGAGGGAGAACACTTCAGGTTACGCTGGAACAGCCGTTCCAGCTGACGACGTGACAGGTTGACGTAGCTGGCCAGTTCATCGAGATCGATGGGCTCTTCCAGGTTCGCCTCCATCAGGGTGACAATCTCCTGGAGGCGTGGCTGGGTAGTCCCCAGGACATGCTTGAGAGGAACGCGTTGCTGATCCTGCTCACTACGCACTCGATCGTAGATGAACATGTCCGAGATCCCCGCCGCCAGTTCACGACCATGATCACGCGCGATCAGTGTCAGCATCATGTCCAGGGGGGCGGTACCACCGGAAGCAGTGAAACGCTCTCGGTCGATGGAAAACAGCTTCGATGTCAGGGAGATTCCAGGGAAATCCTCCTGCAATGCTGCCTGGCACTCCCAGTGGGTGCTGACTTCATAGCCTTCCAGCAGCCCGGCCCGGGCCAGGGCCCAGGCCCCGGTACATACCGCGCCGAAGCGGCTTACGTGACGGGCCTGGTGACGCAGCCATGTCGCATGCTGCGGCTTGACCGTACGCGTCGGTGCAACACCTCCGCAGACCACGATCATGTCCAGCGACAAGGGCACTGACGTCGATGCATCCGGTGTCACGGTCAAACCATCGCTGGCCTGCACGACGGCTCCATCCAGGCTCAGGGTATACCAGCGATATAGCTCCTGGCCGGAAAGCTGGTTGGCCATCCGCAGGGGATCGATCGCCGACGCCAGAGAAATCAGGGTGAAGTCATCCAGCAGCAAAAAGCCAATGGTCTGGGGCGCGGTGCCTCGCGGCATCGCGTTATTATTCACGGTCATGGTCACCTCCATCGTGGCTGGGATACCGCAGTCTGCTAATCCGCCACCTTTCTGGTGTTGTTATTAGGTCAGTATGCAGCCCGCCGGGAGGTATCGCTCGATGGATAGAGCCAGTCGTTGCGACCAGATCACGAGTCAGGAGTTTTGCCGACGAGTTCAAGCGAAATGTATTCTGGAACGGTGCAACAATGCACAGCAAAAATTACTATCGCACGACCACAACATAATGAATTGCGACAATGATGTCGCTTCTGGAACATTACAGGTCGCCTGAGAGACGCTCCACCTCTGCACAAACCTCTGTTGCATGGGGGAAAATCGATAAAAAAACCTGTTGGAACAGAGGTCCCAACAGGTTTTTCTCAGACTTTATTGCTACTTATCTCTACTACTTTGGGTTTATCGCCTGCGTGACATGAGCAAGCCCAGGCTCTTATCGCGCAAGCCTAGTCGCACAAACCTAGCGCTGGGCATACAAGCGTTCCGCATGATAGCGCAGATGATCATCGATAAAGCTGGCGATGAAATAATAGCTGTGATCATAGCCAGGTTGACGGCGCAGAGTCAGCGGGTGGTCATGCTTGGCGCATACGGCTTCCAGACGCTCCGGGCACAACTGCTCTTCAAGGAAGTCATCCGCTTCACCCTGATCGATGAACAGCGGCTGGCGGGAAGCCCCTCGAGCCACCAGTTCGCAGGCATCGTATTGGCTCCACTGACTGATATCGTCCCCCAGATAGGCATTGAACGCCTTGCGTCCCCATGGCACCTGTGTGGGATTGACGATCGGCGCGAAGGCCGATACCGAACGATAGTGGCCAGGACGGCGCAAGGCCATGATCAAGGCCCCATGCCCCCCCATCGAATGGCCGCTGATCGATTCCCGGCCATTGAGCGGGAAATGCTGATGTATCACCGAAGGCAATTCTTCGGTGATGTAGTCATACATGCGATAGTGAGCCGACCAGGGGGCTTGGCTGGCATTGACATAGAAACCAGCACCGGAGCCCAGATCATAGCTATCGTGTTCACCGGCCAGGTCCGTCCCCCTGGGACTGGTATCAGGACACAGGATGGCAACACCCAGCTCCGATGCCAGACGGTGGGCACCGGCCTTCTGCATGAAGTTCTCGTCGGTGCAGGTCAGCCCCGACAGCCACCACAACAATGGCACTTTCTGAGTCTCCGCCTGAGGAGGCAGATAGATGGCGAAGGTCATCTCGCAATCCAGTGCCCGCGAGCGATGACGGTAACGCTTGTGCCAACCGCCATGACTGCGATTGGCACTGACCAGTTCCAGTTGTTCGGATATCGACATGGGAGCACTCTCTGATAACAGTCGGTTCAGTGGCATTCACACGGATAGAAGGAATCCACGCATTCCTGGCACTTGAATTCTGAACCTTGAACCCGGGGCTCTGAGTTCAGATCCCCGGGAGTTCAGGCTCAGAAATGCAGCACAGTGCGAATGCTCTTGCCAGCATGCAGCAGGTCGAAGGCTTCGTTGATCTTCTCGAACGGCATGTCGTGCGTGATAAATTCATCGATCTTCAGTTCGCCATTCATGTAGCGATCCACGTAGCCTGGCAGTTCACTGCGGCCCTTGACACCACCGAAGGCAGAGCCTTTCCACACCCGTCCAGTGACCAGCTGGAATGGACGGGTAGAGATTTCCTGGCCGGCACCGGCAACCCCGATGATAATCGACTCGCCCCACCCCTTGTGACAGCACTCCAGGGCAGAACGCATGACATTGACGTTGCCGATGCATTCAAAGGAATAGTCCACGCCGCCATCGGTCAGGTCGACGATGACCTGCTGAATCGGGTCGCTGTAATCCTTGGGATTGACGAAGTCGGTCGCACCGAACTGGCGTGCCAGCTCGAACTTGTCCGGATTGACGTCAATGGCAATGATGCGCCCGGCCTTGGCCATCTGCGCACCCTGGATGACTGCCAAACCGATGGCACCCAGTCCGAACACGGCAACGGTGGCGCCCGGCTCGACCTTGGCAGTATTGAGTACCGCGCCAATACCGGTGGTCACGCCACAACCCAGCAGGCAGATCTTGTCCATGGGGGCTTCCTTGGACACGACTGCCAGGGAAACTTCCGGCACCACGGTATATTCACTGAAGGTGGAGGTGCCCATGTAGTGATACAGCGACTTGCCTTCCAGGGAGAAGCGAGAGGTGCCGTCCGGCATCACGCCCTGACCTTGAGTCGCTCGCACTGAACCACACAGGTTGGTCTTGCCGGAAAGGCAGAACTTGCACTTGCCGCACTCGGCAGTGTAGAGCGGAATGACATGATCGCCCGGCTTGACGCTGGTCACACCCTCGCCCACCTCCTCGACAATGCCAGCACCTTCATGGCCCAGCACCGCAGGGAACAGACCTTCCGGGTCCGACCCAGACAGCGTGTAGGCATCCGTGTGACAGACACTGGTGGCAACCATGCGCACCAGCACTTCTCCAGCCTTGGGCCCCTGCACGTCGATTTCTGTGAGCGTAAGAGGCTTGCCCGCTTCCAGAGCAATGGCGGCGCGAGATTTCATGTGTTTCTCCTGACAAGATGGATGATGCATATGCTTCGCAGTCTAGCCCCCATGGCAGACTAGGATAAATAGCATCAACGGCATAACATTGTTGCCATATTGCAATAATGGAAAGGTCGTCATGCATCCTTGGGCCGGCATAGAAGCCTTTGTCGAGGTCGTCCGCCTCGGCTCTTTCGCCAATGCAGCTCAGCGTCTCGGAGTCTCCAGCTCCCATGTCAGCCGTCAGATCGCTGCCCTGGAAAAGCGCCTCGACGCGCCACTGCTGTACCGCACCACGCGGCGTATTCGCCTGACGGAAGCCGGCCGTCTGTATTACGAGCAATGCGATGCCTTGGTGGATGGTTTTCGCGATGCCGATGCGGTACTACGCGACTTCGAGGCCCGGCCCCGAGGAGAAATCGCCCTGACCTGTGCTACTACCTTTGGGGAGCGCTATATTGCTCCGTTGATCAATGACCTGCTTGCGCAATATCCACAGCTCAGCGTGCGCCTGCATTTCACCAACAGGAAAGTGGACTTGATCGAGGAGGGTTTCGATATCGGTATTCGCATGGGCGCACTGGAGGACAGCTCGATGATTGCCCGCCGCCTCACCGATCGCCGTGAATATGTTGTCGGATCACCGGACTACTTTCAGCACTACCCACAACCCCACACGCTTTCAGAACTGCGACGCCATCGCTGTCTGCATGGCTCCCGGGATCGCTGGAGATTTGCCGTGGACGGCATCGCGCGGGAAGTCACCGTTCGAGGACCATGGCAGGCCAACTCGGGGCCAGCGCTGCTCGACGCCGTACTCAAGGGCCTGGGGCTGGCTCAGCTTCCGGATTACTACGTCGAACAGCATTTGGCCAAAGGACAACTGATCTCTGTCCTCGACGCTTACCGCCACAGTGACACCGGAGTCTGGGCCGTGACACCTCACCACCGCCAGCGCTCACCCAAGGTACGTCTGGTCATCGACTACCTTGCCGAGCAACTGGCCAGGCACTTGCCGCTACGCAGCCCTGAGCGCGACTGAACAGCCTTGAGCGAGACTGAACAGCCTTGAGCGCGACTGAACCGCCCTGAGCGTTATGAACAGCCCTGAGCGCTATTGATATTGAACCCTGGACACCAACAAGAAACCCCAAACAGCGCTCTAGCAGATTTCCATCCGCTTCAAGGCCATTCGGGGCGAGGAACTCACGACGCCATGTGCCGGTGATGGCACCTGGCGTTTAGGCTATTTGCTGTTGCAGCTCGGTACGCCGTTGGTGAAGAAATCCTTCGGCACAAAGCGAGCCTCGGTGGTGATCAGGTTGTTCTTCTCATCCCAGACCATCGGCTTGTCCCAGATCAACTCACCTTGCGGCGATACCTCCAGGACACGACCACCTTCCGCTTCGGTAAGCAGGATATTGCCATCCGGCAAGGTCTGATGCTTGCCGCGACGCCAGCTATAGAACGGCACCTGATCGGAACCAGTGAAGACGGTTTCGACAGCCTCCCTCCCTTGCTCGCTGGGACGGATCTGACGAATCTTGGTAGCCCCTGAACCTGTCGCATTGTCGAATACAGTGATGGTGCCATCAGGCTCGAAATCCGGGTCGTGCTGCTTGAACCAGGGGCCATAGTGCCACCACTTCATTCGCCCGGTATCGGGATCAACAACAGTGATGAGATTCAACTCACGCATACTGAGCAAGACATCGCCTGCTTCGAACATCGGGAAGGCATCTGCCATATCTGCACGCAGAGGTTCGGCATCATTGATATGAAATGGATCGGGCAGACGGCGGATTTTCTCACTCGCGCTTTCAGGGGTGCGAGTACGGATATCGAGCATGGCCTGCTGCATACCACCATTCGCAGGAACCATGTCCTCTTTGATATCCAGCCGTTTCAGAACATCTCCGGTGTCTTCATCGAGCCATGCCACGCCATCTTTAAACGGGGTCACGATATGCCCTTCACCATCGCGGGTAATGGAATGGTGGTAAGCACCGTTCTGCACCCACATCGGTTCACCACAGGCATCGATTCGGGCAATGGCATTACCGGCATCGAAAGTCAGGATCAGCGAGCCATCTTCCATGACCTCCATGCCATGCAACATGACATTCTGCGGTTCATGCTCGGTATCAAGCTTGTCGTAATGAACCGGCCAACGGAACACCTCGTTGCCGTCGTTATCGAACAGGCGGACCACGTGGAATGACTCATCCTGGTTCTCGTTCAGGCCAGCGATGAGCACATAGCCATCCGCCGAGAACTTTCCGGATTCACTGCGATCCGGTCCGGTATCGGTATCAGCACCACCCGGGTCCACAAGATGCCGGGTCGGCTCCAGGCCATAGTCATTCTTCCAGTTCTTGGCGATATCGGTCAGTGTGCGCTGTGCAAGCTCGACCTGTGGAGCAGGAAACCAGTTGCGCCAGGCCGCGAAAGCGCCATAAATCACAGCAATGACGACCAACGACACAATGAAGACAATAGAACCTATACGGTCAGAAAAAGACGATTTCACAGAGCAGACATCCTTTCATTCAGGGGCACTCGCACTCAAAGAGCCCGTTCCTGGAGTTGTGCATAAAGATCATTGGCGCGCTGCACCAAGTCGGCAGAAGCATTGGGCAGTTCAGGAGAAGCACCAGGTGCCCGGAACATCTCAGAG
Organism: Halomonas binhaiensis; assembly: GCF_008329985.2. Taxonomy (NCBI): domain Bacteria; kingdom Pseudomonadati; phylum Pseudomonadota; class Gammaproteobacteria; order Oceanospirillales; family Halomonadaceae; genus Halomonas; species Halomonas binhaiensis. Next base: position 846,199 of record NZ_CP038437.2, on the reverse strand, counting down.
GCCGCATTGAAAGCCTCACGATGCTCAACCCCCAGCACCTCAGCAAGCATCGGCAACTGAGTCTCTGGGTCGCGGCTCAGTGCAGCATGGTCAACAAAGGCAGACTCAGCAGGAGCCGTGCTCAACACATGTTCATAAGCCGCGATCCAGTAACGCAGCCAGTAATCAGCATGCTCAGCACCTTCTGTACCTTGCGGAGCCCCAGGAAAGGCAATGGGGCGCAGTGCGGCACCAAACTCGAAATGTCCAATCCCTTCCATGTACTGCCGGGCAAAACGATCACGCGAGTGAAGATCAGCAAAGCGCTGGTGCTGGCGCATCAATGATGAAATCTGTGACGCAGGATCGCGCACGGGGATCACTATCTGGGCCTCGGGAAACGCGGCATCCAGTAGTGGCAAGCGAGCAATATTTGCATTGTTCTTCGATACATAACGCTGCGAACCAGGCACACTGGCCACGATCTTGCGCATATGTCGAGAAAGAAACTCTTCGAATTCAGGGTTGCGATCTTCTGCCCCCCAGAGCTTGATGCCCTTGTCAGTGTAATGTTCACGCCAGAAAGCCATCCAGACCATTTCCTCGAAGGCTTCTGGACTATCGAAGTCCACTGCAATCCCATCGCCATGCGCACGCTCGGACTTTTCGCCCTTCTTGCGGAACATGCTCGAAAAACGTCCCCATAATAATGGCGACATGGTGAATGGCATGTTGCGATAGGAAGCCGAGGCAAACTCCTCCTGGCGGGCCAGCAGTTCCAGAAGGATGGTCGTCCCGGCACGCGGCAGCGAGGTCACGAAGACCGGCTTGCCCACTTGGGTCTCGGCTAGCGTACGCTTCCAAAGCTTGTCTTCGAACGACGATAGCGCGATCTGACGAGATGGTGAGGAAAAGGCGTAGTTATGCAACGCCTTGTCAATCGCGGAATACGGTACTTCTTCACGAGAAGCCGTGGCATCTTCTGCCGTTTCAGTGTCCGCTTGCGGGCTTCGTTTCTTCAATTTGCCACTGAGAACCCAAAGCACAATGGCACCCACGGAAGACCACAGGATGAATGACCAACTGGTGGCAATCGCCATCACTTGATCTGTAGTGAACAGGTCAAGCGCATCTCCAGCCAGAACAAACAGCGCAGCAGCCACACAGGCTGCCACGCCAATGGCCAAAAGAATGAAGAACGTTTTCATCAAGGAAAGGGACGCACGCTGAATGCTCTTTTCCTTGATGTCATCACTCAGATCGGGATCCGTGATCACGCCCATTGCATCCTGGGCCACCTTTATCACCTGCAAGGCATGGCGCTCTGCTGCCAGCACACGCAACACCATGACAAAGGCAACAAGCCCTGCAATCAATGCAGCAAGCGCCATTATTGGGAACCTCGTGAATCATCAGAGGCTTCCTCGGCCTGCACATTTTCCTGAGTACTAGCCGTACGCTTCTTGCGCATCAACCGCTTCAGCGGGTACCAGACGAAGCCGACTACCGCCAGCACCAGGGCCAAGATGACCGCAATCATGGTGCCGATTGCAGTAAGCCCAGCACCAGGGCCTACATAGGCAAACGCCGGAGTAGCAGCCAAGCTGGAGGAGATAAGCACCAGGCTAGCGAGACCCAGGGTTCGTTGAAAAGGGGTCCGTTGAAACATGAGAAGGCTCCTTTGAGTCAAGCAATCCTATAAATTGAATACCTCGTAAAGTGGACTATGCAGTAAACGACTTGTTCCCTAAATTCTTGCCCAGTTTTTATATGTTGCCCACTGGCGACAGGGTTAATTAAGCCCTTAAGAATCACAACCTAGTCTGACATGAAAATGGCATAAAAAAACACCTCTGAGCCAGGATCTAGTATCCAGATTCAGAGGTGTCGTTCGTCCAAAAAATGACGAAATTATCCGATCCAGCAACTTGCACAGGTCCAACAGCCCACTTACATCCAAAGCCTGCCAGAACTAAAAAATCAACTTATATTCAAAAGGTTAATAAAATATGACGATGTGTTTTCGTTCAACAGTTCATATCTAGCCGACAGTCCGCACAAATTCAGTTACTTGAACAAGAAGCACCTGAATGTAAAACACTTTTCTGATAGGCCCACATGAACCGATTTATATAGACTGTCTTCTTCCTCAACATTCGATGGCATTTACCGCCAGGCCGCCTCGCGAAGTTTCCTTGTATTTCTCCTGCATATCGGCGCCGGTATCACGCATGGTACGAATCGCCTGATCCAGAGATATAAAATGATCGCCATCTCCTCGGCACGCCATCAATGCGGCATTGATGGCTTTTACCGAGGCAATTGCATTGCGCTCGATACAGGGAACCTGAACCAGGCCACCAACCGGATCACAGGTCAGGCCAAGGTTATGCTCCAGGCCGATCTCAGCAGCATTCTCCACCTGGGGAACACTTCCTCCCATGACCTCCGCCAGCCCTGCCGCTGCCATGGCGCAGGCCGAGCCGACTTCTCCCTGGCAGCCGACCTCTGCCCCGGAAATGGAAGCGTTCTTCTTGCACAGAATCCCGACGGCGGCAGCAGTAAGCAGGAAATTGACCACATCCTTCTCGCATGCGCCAGGCTGAAACTTCATGTAGTAATGCAGCACTGCCGGGATGATCCCTGCTGCGCCGTTGGTCGGTGCAGTCACCATACGTCCGCCAGCAGCATTTTCTTCATTCACCGCCAGCGCGTAGACATTGACCCAATCCATCGCCGAGAACGTGGAAGCAATCAGGCCGGCATCATCGGACATGGCTTCCAGGCGACGATAGAGAGCGGCAGCACGACGCTTGACGTTGAGGCCACCAGGCAGAATGCCTTCATTTTGGACGCCCCGTTCGACACATGCCTGCATGGCCTGCCAGATATCCCATAGGCCTGCGCGTATTTCAGCTTCCGGGCGCCAGGCCTTTTCGTTCTCCATCATTAGCTGGCTGATTGACATGTCGTGCAGACGACACAGGGCCATCAGCTCGGCGCCGCTGTTGAAGTCATACGGCAACGCCGTATGGTCAGTATCCAGGGAGCCTTCCTGGGCCTGAGCCTCATCGATGACAAAGCCACCACCGATGGAATAATAAGTTTCACGACGCAACTCTTCGCCATGCCCCTTGGCGACCAGCGTCATGGCATTGGGATGGTAAGGCAGGTTTTCTTCGTGCCACAGCAAGTCACGAGCCCAAACAAAAGGCACGGTTACATGCCCACCCAGCATCAACGTCTGGCTTTCAAGCAGTTCCTCGATGCAGGGACCGACAATAGCGGGATCAATCGTATCGGGACGCTCACCCATCAATCCCATGAGCGTCGCACGATCAGTGGCGTGGCCCTTGCCGGTAGCAGACAACGAGCCATAAAGATGTACTTCAACACCGGCAACACGCTCAAGCAATTCATCGCGACGCAGGCCAGCGACGAAGTCATATGCCGCCCTCATCGGCCCCACAGTGTGAGAACTGGACGGTCCGATACCGATCTTGAACAAGTCGAACACGCTGATCGCCATGGGGAGAGAACCTCTTGTTATTGCTGCCGGGAGGGTGTCTGAGACACTTTTCATAGGTTATTCAGGGATGCACGGTCATGCCGCATGGGAAAGGCTATCCATCAATTTCACTAAAGCCTGTTGTTACTCCCTCCCTCTTTAGCGCTATGATGGATCTCATCAAGCCGCACAACAACATAGAATATCTGGCTTGTGCTATAGCTCAGCTAAACCATAATTGGAGCGTATCACTTCCCCATGAGTCGCCTGCTTAATGCCCAGACCCACGCCTGGCTGAAAGGCTTTGCCGTGAGTGCTCGCCATCTTTCCTTTACTCGTGCAGCCGAGGAACTGCACGTGACGACGGGCGCCGTCAGCCAACAGATCAAGCAACTGGAAGATCGCCTTGGGTTCAAGCTGTTTCTGCGCTTGCCACGCAGGCTGGAACTGACAGAGGAAGGCAAACGCCTGGCGGCAGTGGTGGAAGATGCCTATCAGTCCGTAGGGCTTGAAGTGAACCGCTTGCGCAGTGGCGTCATGAGCGGTGTGATTCGATTACGCTCAGTACCGTCTTTCCTCAACAAGTGGCTGATGCCGCGCTTACCGCGCTTGCAGGCGCGCTTCCCCGACATCGAGCTGCATATCACCTCTGAAGATAGCAACATCTCCCTGCGTGACGGCAATTTTGACCTGGCCATCGATCTCAACGATGGCCAATATCCAGGGTTGACCATCACCCCCCTGATGGAGGAACGCATCTTCCCGGTATGCTCGCCTGGCCTTTTACGCGGTCGCCCCCCCTTGCGCAAACCCGAGGACCTGGCCTGGTACCCACTCCTGCATGACATTACCGCCTGGCGTGGCAGCCATGAATATGGCGAGTGGCACCACTATCTCTCAGCCATTGGCGCCCCACCCATCAACCTGGAACGTGGTTATACCTTCAACCGCAATCACCTGACCATGGCAGCAGCCATTGCCGGCATGGGGGTCGCCATTGCCCGGGAAACACTGATCACAAGCGAGCTGGATAGCGGCGCACTTATTGCCCCTTTCCGCACCCGCGTCGACACTGGTAAGCACTATGGTATTGTCCATTCCAGTGGCGCCCTGGATGACCGCCGAGTCAGAGCCGTACACGACTGGATCGTGGAAGAAGCACAACGCTGACCTTGATAGGCGAGGCTTTAGCGCCTTGCCTTGAAGCCTTGTGCCAGCTATCTCTTGTACCAGCTATCTCGCGCGCCAGCTCCCTCTTGCACTAACTATCTCTGCATTAACTATCTCTTGCGCCTCGGCAAGATAACCCCTCAATCCAAAATAACGATTCAGCAAAGAAATGTAACTAAGGTATAATAGCCGGCTTTCAAATCCCCTTTGGAGGCCAGGGATGTCAAAATCGCCCACTTCTCCACCCCCTACCATCAGCTTTCGCCAGACATGCCTGCGAGCCCTTGTTTATCTGCTGGGCATCGGCGGCATCATGCAAGGCGTGCTATGGGAAGCCGGACTGTCACCGGATATCCGCTTCAGCGAACTAGGGTTCACCGAGATCACTCAGTCAATCCTTCTTCTGAGCTGCTGCTTGCTGCTGCTCTATACCCGCCAGGTTCTCGGCGCCCTGCCCAGGGTCACATTGCTGATGCTCGGCCTTCTGGGGAGCGCCCTTATCCGTGAGCAGGATGCCTTCCTCGATATCTATGTGTTCGATGGCGCCTGGCAGACACTGGTCACACTACTGGTGCTACCAATTCTCTACCAGACCATCCGCTATCGGCATGCCTTCATGAAGGAGTTTGAGAGCTTCTCCGACAGTTTCGCCTTTGGCGTGTTCGCTTCCGGCTTTCTGTGCACCTTCGCCTTCTCTCGCTTGTTCGGTCGCGGGGTCATGTGGGAAACCCTGCTTGGCAATAACTACGACAGGATCTTCAAGGATGCCGCCGAAGAAGTGGTCGAGCTATTCGGCTATGTGCTATTGCTCTACGCGGTCATTGAACTGTGCCTCTGGGCGCGACGCCGGTTTGCGGCTTCCAGCGAACAGACACCCGCTCCTCAATCGCAAAGCGATCTCGTGCTACAGCAACAGCAGCAGAAGAAACAATGAGAAGAAGTTGATGTGAGCTCAAGAACGAGTTGGCAAAGAATCAGCAACCCGATACGACAATGCCCGTGGAGAGATCCACGGGCATTGTCATTTTCAGCAGCGTGCTTTCAGCATCGCCCTCGACGTACGATCATTCGTCGAGGAAAGACCGCAGCGGCTCTGAACGTGTTGGATGACGCAGTTTACGCAACGCCTTGGCTTCGATCTGGCGGATACGCTCACGAGTAACGTCAAACTGCTTGCCGACCTCTTCCAGGGTGTGATCGGTATTCATGTCAATACCGAAGCGCATGCGCAACACCTTGGCTTCACGTGCGGTCAGGCCACCTAGAACGTTGCGGGTCGCTTCGACCAGCCCCTCGCCCGTCGCCGAGTCGATCGGCAGGATCATGGTAGCGTCCTCGATGAAGTCACCCAGGTGCGAGTCGTCATCATCACCAATGGGCGTCTCCATGGAGATCGGTTCCTTGGCAATCTTGAGTACTTTCCGCACCTTGTCTTCCGGCATTTCCAGACGCTCACCCAACTCTTCCGGAGTCGGCTCACGCCCCATTTCCTGCAGCATCTGACGGGAAACGCGGTTGAGCTTGTTGATCGTCTCGATCATGTGTACCGGAATACGAATGGTACGCGCCTGGTCAGCAATGGAGCGAGTGATCGCCTGACGAATCCACCAGGTGGCATAGGTCGAGAACTTGTAGCCACGACGGTATTCGAACTTGTCGACTGCCTTCATCAGACCGATGTTGCCTTCCTGAATCAGGTCCAGGAACTGCAGGCCACGGTTGGTGTACTTCTTGGCAATGGAGATTACCAGGCGCAGGTTGGCCTCGACCATCTCCTTCTTGGCCCGACGAGCCTTGGCTTCACCAATCGACAGTCGACGGTTGACTTCCTTGATCTCGCTGACCGGCAGGCAGACCATCTCCTCTTCGAAGGCGATCTTGCGCTGGGCACGCTGGACGTCCGCGCGCAACTCCTCCAGCCCCTCAGCATAACGGGCATTGGCGGCGATGAAGTCATCCAGCCAGTCAAGCCGGGACTCATTACCAGGAAAGACCTTGATGAAGGTCTTGCGCGGGACCTTGGCCTTCTTGACCAGCAGCTGCATCACCGTCTTTTCCTGAGCACGAACCTGCTCAACGCTGATGCGCACCTGCCCCACCAGACGCTCGAAATGCTTGGGTACCAGCTTGATCGGGGAAAACAGCTCGGCCAGACGCGCCAGCTCTTCCTGGGCCTCGGCAGACCCACGCCCCTTGGATTCGATGATGGAGCTTACAGCCGCCATCTGCTCACGAATCTGCTCAAAACGGGCGCGAGCCTCTTCCGGATCGGGGCCACCACCAGCGTCATCTTCTTCGGCGGCATCGTCGTCGTCATCGCTATCATCGTCCACGGAGGCAGTCTCGCTTTCCTCGGGGAGATCAGCCTCGGCCACACCAGGAATTCCCTCGTCGGGGTCGATGAAACCGGAGAACAGGTCAGACAGACGGCCAGGTGCTTCTTCATCCTGAGTCGCATCATAGGCATCGAGGATGGACTCTACCGCTCCAGGCAGGTAGGCCAGCGCGGACATCACCTCGCGGGTACCTTCCTCGATACGTTTGGCAATCTCGATCTCGCCTTCGCGGGTCAGCAGTTCCACCGTTCCCATCTCACGCATGTACATGCGTACCGGGTCGGTGGTGCGGCCCACGTCACTCTCTACTGCTGCCAGTGCTGCCACGGCCTCCTCGGCAGCGGATTCGTCGGTTGAATGGTCCGACATCATCAGGGTATCTTCATCGGGAGCCTCTTCGACAACGCTGATACCCATGTCATTGATCATGCCGATGATATCTTCGACCTGATCTGGATCGGCAATATCTTCGGGAAGGTGGTCGTTGACCTCGGCATAGGTCAGGTAACCCTGTTCCTTGCCGCGCGCGATCAACTCCTTCAGACGTGACTGCTGCTGCGCATTTCCAGCCATAGAAACCCTATCTCGACGAAGAAGAATGAAGCACCTGAAGCACTGAGGAGAAAAAACTCGATAAGCAGAACAGTATAGCGCTTAGGGCCCTATCTCTGCCAGCGAAATGTGTTTGCTCTATCATCCAGGTGTGTTAGTTTGTCGGGTTGCACCTATTCCCAACGAATATTCTTTAGATGGTGGTGCGGGGCAATAATTCAACCCCTGACTTCCGTCAACAGAGCCATCAGTCGCTCACGTTCCTCGCGACCAAGGCGCTCGCCGGCACGATCCTTGGCCAATAGCGCATCCAACTCCTCTTCCGGAGAGCGTTGGCGCTGGCGGCGACGGAAGTATTCCACCAGGCCTTCCAACTCTGCTCTCCGGGCGGCAACAGGAATCAACAGTTCCCGTCGTGCCAGCGCAGCCAGGCGCTCACCGTCCTGGCTGCCATGGAAGTGCATCAACAACACTTGTGCACTGGCATAGCCTCCGGCCCTGAGCAACCCAATGACTTCGCGACACAAGCGACTGTCATCATCATCGCCCATACACCAGCCATCGTCCTCGGGCAGGCTCTCAAACAAGCGTGGCTCATGCACAAGCAACTGCAAGGCTCGAGCCATCAACCCCAGCCCAGCCCCTTGGCGCTTGCCGCGCGACATGCCTGACGGAGCTACGCCTTCGCCGCCGCCCGATATGGGCTCCTCGAAAACAAGCCCTTCTTCTGCCGGTGCAGCATCAACACCCGTCATAGCTTCTGGCTGGCGCTGATGGCTCGCCATCAACGCCTCGAAGCGTGATTCATCGACTCCGGTGCGACGCGATAGTTCCGTCAGCATCAGTGACTTGAGCACGCCTTGCGGAAGCCTTTCGATAGCGGCAAGCACCTGGCTGGCATAACGCTCGCGATCTTCAACACGAGCCAGATCACGTCCCTGGGCAGCCTGATCGAAGAGGAACTCCGACAGCGGGCTGGCACAAGTGATACGATCCTCGAAGGCCTTGGCTCCCTCCTTGCGCACCAGGGTGTCCGGATCCTCCCCCTCGGGGAGAAACAGGAAACGCGCCTGACGGCCGTCAATCATCTGCGGCAGCACCGTCTCCAGGGCTCTGGCCGCCGCCTGACGCCCCGCCTTGTCGCCATCGAAGCAGAATACGACTTCACCCACCAGACGAAACAGGCGCTGCAGGTGATCTTCGGTAGTAGCGGTTCCCAGGGTCGCCACCGCATTGACGATGCCGAACTGAGCCAATGCCACCACATCCATGTAACCTTCAACGATCAGCAAGCGCTCGAGCCGATGATTGGCCTGACGCGCCTCATACAGACCGTACAACTCCCGCCCCTTGTGAAACACAGGAGTCTCGGGAGAATTGAGATACTTGGGCTTGGCATCACCCAGCACTCGGCCGCCAAATCCCAGAGTTCGGCCGCGTATATCGCGAATCGGAAAGACCACCCGGTCACGAAAACGGTCATAGGTGCGGCCGCTGTCCTCGTGCTGCACCAGCAGGCCGTACTCTACCTGCAAGCCTTCGGCAACACCTTGACCGCCGAGATGCTGCTTCAATGCATCCCACTGCCCCGGAGCGTATCCAATGCCGAACGTCCGCTGAACTTCCAGCGAGAGCCCGCGACGCTCCAGATATTCTCTAGCCCCCTGCCCTTCAGGCATTTTCAGCCGTTCACGGAAGAAGCTGGCCGACATTTCCAGCAGGTTGACGCCTTCCTTGCGCTTTTTCTCCCGAGCCTGGGCCTGAGGGTCATCACGGCCTTCCCGCGGTATTTCCATACCGACGCGAGCAGCCAACTGCTCGACCGCCTCGGGAAAGCGCAGCTTGTCATACTCCATCAGGAAGCGCAGAGCATTACCATGAGCACCGCAACCGAAGCAGTGATAGAACTGCTTGTCAGCACTTACAGTGAATGAAGGACTCTTTTCCTGATGAAAGGGACATAGCCCTGAGTGATTGCGCCCCGCTTTCTTCAGCTTGACACGCTCACCCACCACCTCGACGACATCGACACGAGCCAGAAGATCATCGATGAAGCGCTGAGGAATCTGACCGGCCATGTATGACTCCAAAAATAGAGCATGACTCCGAAGAAACGTATGGCTCCATGAAGAGCATCAACCCGAGAAGAACGTCGGTCCGGCACCCACCCTTCCAGCAGGGAAGCGAAAGACGGAAAAAACAAGCGGCCACCGGATGGCGGCCGCTTGGGGAAACGCTAAATAAATTTTAGACAGGTTTCCCTGGCGTCCTCCTGAATCGCGGACATCGAAATGTCCCCGACTCAAGTACGGATCAATAGAGACGTTCGAAACGCTTACGCTCACGCTGGAGCTTCTTGGCGTGACGCTTTACAGCGGCAGCAGCCTTGCGCTTGCGCTCGGCAGTCGGCTTCTCGTACTGCTCACGACGACGAACTTCGGACAGAACGCCGGCTTTTTCACAGGAACGCTTGAAGCGACGCAGAGCGACGTCAAACGGCTCGTTATCACGTACTTTGACAGAAGGCATTAAGCACTCACCACCTTGGGTAACTTGAGTTCGGTTTGTACGTACACCTTCAAGGCCAACCTCCAACAACCGTAGCATCGGCTTATACACCCTGCCGTGTCGTTGGTCTTCTGAGCCCTGGATGCACGACCCAGTCTTACAGCGCACAGCATTTTAGTCGCCGAACCGGGACTATGCAAATCCTTTGCCTCCAGAATGGTTCAGTCAGTCACGGAAAAAGCGTAGAATATTGCACTTTCTGGCGTCCGAGCTTGTCCGAAACGCCCTCCTCCCCGAGGAAACAATCCCTGGACAAGTCTGCTCTGTTTACCGAGTCCAATCCCTATGCGCGTATTAGGCATCGAAACCTCCTGCGATGAAACCGGTGTCGCTATCTACGACACTGAGCATGGCCTGCTGGCTGACACTTTGCATAGCCAGGTGGCAATGCATGCGGATTATGGCGGCGTAGTGCCGGAACTGGCTTCGCGCGATCATACCCGACGCCTGCTGCCACTGATTGATGAGGTTCTGGATCAGGCCAATATGAGCCGCCACGATATCGATGCCATTGCCTACACCGCAGGTCCTGGCCTGGTGGGAGCCCTGATGGTTGGCGCCAGCACGGCGCACGGCATGGCCCGCGCACTCGGTATTCATGTACTTGGTATTCACCATATGGAAGGCCACCTTCTGGCCCCCATGCTGGAAGACGAGCCTCCGGCCTTCCCCTTTGTCGCCCTTCTGGTTTCAGGCGGCCACACCCAACTGGTACGAGTGGATGGTATTGGCTGCTACACGCTGCTCGGAGAATCCGTGGACGATGCCGCCGGCGAGGCTTTCGACAAGGTCGCCAAGATGCTCGACCTTGATTATCCCGGTGGCCCAAGAGTCGCGGCCCTGGCCGAAAACGGCGACCCAAAACGCTTGCGTTTCCCTCGCCCAATGACAGACCGCCCAGGCCTGGATTTCAGCTTTTCAGGCCTCAAGACACACACACTGACCACCATTCGCGAATTCGAGCGACGCCATGAGCTTGATGATCAGGCCAGATGCGATATCGCCCGAGCCTTTGAAGAAGCGGTAGCCGACACCCTGGCGATAAAATGCCGTCGAGCGCTGGAGCAGACCGGGCTCAAGCGTTTGGTAGTGGCAGGTGGAGTCAGTGCCAATGTGCGCTTGCGTACTCGACTCGACGAGCAAAGCCGCAAACAAGGTGCTCGCGTGTTCTATCCCCGAGGTCGCTTCTGCACCGATAACGGCGCCATGATCGCGTATGCCGGAGCTCAGCGCCTGGCTGCAGGAGAACGCGACGAGGTCGGACAGATGAAAGCTGTACCACGCTGGCCAATGGACACCTTGGCATCACCAAAAGGTCAGGCATCACCAAAAGGTCAGGAATCACCGAAGGGTCAGGAACCGCCCAAAGATCAGGAATCATCGAAAGGCTGATACTGGATCATGAGTCAAGAGCCCTGATGCCGGCGCTTGCGGCATCAGTCGGGCTTGATGGGCAGCTTGTGCCCCTGCCATTCGAAATCGATCGGCCATAGCACTTGGTCAGGATCGTCAAATTCAGCCCACAACGCCTGGTATCTACTCCCGTCGACGGGATGACGCAAGTCTGGCAGGATTTCAGCCAGAGGCCATAGTACAAAGGCGTGACGCAGGATTTCTTCACGGGGTAGTGTCACCCCATCATGAGTCCCCACCAGCTCTCCCACCGTGAGGATATCCACGTCCAATGTACGCGGACTGAACTTGGGGCTGTCCTTGCGCCGACCATGATGAGACTCTAGCGTCTTGCACCATGTCTGCAATTGCGCAACCTGCCACTCGCTATTGAAAGCGACGATCAGGTTGTAGAAATTGCGGCCATCCTCGAACCCCACTGGCTCACTTTCGAAGACTCGGGATACCATCAGTTCCCCGAAAGTCTCAGCCAAGGCATCGAGACAGGCTCGAATATGCTGGTCGCGTTCGATGTTGCTGCCAAGACTGAGCGTGACCAAAGCCATCAACCCACCTCCACCAGGGAGCCCCGTTCGATCATGACACCGACAGCTCGGGCATTGGGTACGGCACCAGGTTTACGAATAGTCATACGTAGCCAAGGAATGGAGAATTCATCACGCAGCATGGCAGCCAGACGTTCGGCAAACGTCTCGACCAGCTCGAAGTCGTTTTCCTTGGCGAAGGTGCCAATGCGTCGGCTGATGGCATCGTAGTCCAGGGTCTTGGACAGGTCATCATCTTCTGCAGCAGCACGAATGTCGGTCGCCAACAGCAAATCCAGCGACAGTGTCTGGGTGATAGTGCGCTCCCATTCGTAGACACCAATTACCGTGTCTACTTCAAGAGCTTCGATCAATACCTTGTCCATCGCGGGGTTCCCGAATGAAATCTGATGGTAGTGCGTGAAATCAGGCGCCGATTGTACGCGAGCAAGGAGAGGGAAGACAGCACATGGGACTACAGTTACACGTCACCCTGCCATTGGCAGCACTGGGCTATCTGAGTGGCACCTGGCTGGGAGCCATGACGGTATGTCGCCTTGCCCGACTTCCCGACCCTCGCGTCACAGGCTCCTGCAACCCAGGTTTTTCCAATGTACTACGTCAGTATGGCGTGCAACTGGCCCTCGCAACGCTGATCATCGACGCCACCAAAGGTTGGCCAGTCCTGATCCTGGGAATGATCATGCAGCTCCCACCCTGGGGGCTAGGCCTGATTGGTCTCGGTGTATTGCTTGGCCACTGTTACCCCGCCTGGTATCGGTTCCGCGGTGGAAAGGCGGTAGCCAGTGCCTTTGGTGTCATGCTCCTGTTGACGCCTGGCGTCGCATTGATCTGTGCCGCCATATGGGCACTGCTGGCCTGGCGCATTCATACCGCAGCAATCGCCTCCCTGGCCAGCGCCACTCTGGCGCCGCTGGTCAGCCTGTGGCTATCCCCGGATTTTGCCTGGGTTGTGCTGATATTCGCCCTGCTTGTACTGGTTCGCCATGCCCTTAACATCCACCGCCTGCATCAAGGGAAAGAGCCAAAGCTATAGACCCGAGCCTCCCTTCTCATCCGGGAGAGAACTATAGTGAACGAAAGAAAACTATAGCGAACGAGAGATGGCTGCGAGTCTGCGCCGGGCCAGTTCACGCCCCAGCTCGCTGCCGCTAAACCCTTCTTCCACCAATTCGCGCGGCGCCAGGCTTGATGCGGCTTGCCATGCAGCACCCACGGATGCCGAAAGCTCAGGGTGGTCGAGCGCCAGAACCGACAGCAAGGGACCGACCCGTTCACCACGCCGCCAGGCATCGACACTTTCCATCCACGTCATGATCGACTGCGCGGTGTCAGCTCCACCATTGGCCAGTTGCCGTGTATATGCCAGTTGCTCAATGAGCTCTCGATATGCCCGAGGCATTCTCAGGCGCTGCCCCAGATCGGCACGCTGTGATTCGCTCAATGTTTCGAGCAACCTGCCCCAGCGCCATGACGCTACATCCTTCAAGGCCTCCGGCAACGCATGCATCCGTTTCAGTCTTGGCTCCAGCCCCTCGTGCTCATACAACTCAGGCATCAACACCTTGAGGGCACCACAACTATCCAGGGTCCGGAAGTACTGCTCAGGGCAAGGCTCCGACAGCGCCCGTTCCGTTTCCGCCCAGACTCGTTCAGCAACCAGATGAGAGAGCTCGCCACTCTCGGCAAGCTCACTCATCAGTGTCATGGTAGACGCAGCGACAGAGAAGCCCAGGCCTGCGTAGCGGGCGAGAAAGCGAGCAGTACGCAGGACACGCAGTGGGTCTTCCACAAAGGCAGGACTGACATGGCGCAGGATGCGAGCTTCAAGATCCACCATGCCACCGAAAGGATCCACCAGTGTGCCATCCATCGATTCGGCCATGGCATTGATGGTCAAGTCACGCCGAACCAGGTCTTCCTCCAGCGTCACATCGGGACTGGCATAGACGACAAAGCCGGTATAGCCATGGCCGGATTTGCGCTCCGTTCTCGCCAGGGCATATTCCTCTTGAGTCTGCGGGTGAAGAAACACCGGAAAATCACGGCCCACCGGGCGAAAGCCCCGTTGACGCATCTCTTCCGGAGTCGCCCCCACCACGACCCAGTCCGTGTCCTTTACTGGCCAGCCCAGGTGCGCATCGCGTACCGCTCCGCCAACACGATAGACATCAAGTCCGGCACAAGGGTCCTTGGCCATGCTCAGACCTCGACGCGGCTTGGCAGCAGTTGCTGCCAGCCCACAAAGCCACCGTCCAGACTATAAACATCGGCATAGCCCTGAGCAGACAACCAGGCAGCGGCCTGTTGACTGGAATTGCCGTGATAGCAGACCACGACCATAGGACGTTCCTTGGGTGCTTCTTCGAGCAGAGCCGGAATACTGTCGTTATCCAGGTGGCGACTGCCTGGTATATGTCCCTGAGCGAAGCTCTGTGGATCACGAATATCCACCAGGGTCAGTTCGACGCTTTCGTCCAGCCAACGTTCTAACGTACCAGTATCCAAGTGTTGAAAGCTGGGATGATGCATGCAACCTCCGTCAGGAGAGTCAGAGAAATGATAAGCGGATTGTAGATACAAGAATGAGGAAACGAGAGCTGCGTCACGCAGATTGAAGACTAGATACGTTGATGGCTAGGTCCGTTGAAGACTAGGTACGCTGATGCGCTCACCGCTGTCCAGATTGAGAGCCGTCAGACATCCGCCCCACACACAGCCAGTATCCAGGGCTTCCGCCCTGACCTTGCTTCCAGGGGTTGTGCCACATAGTGCCGCCCAGTGGCCAAACAGCAACCAAGGGTCGTCGTTGCGGGAATATTGGAACCATGGAGCGAAGCCTTCGGGGGCACTGTCCAGGCCTTCCTTGGCGGAAAAATCCAGATGCCCTTGTGCATCGATGAAGCGCATCCGGGTCAAGGTATTGACGATGGCTCGCAGGCGCTCGATGCCATGCAGACCAGGCCGGTAACGTCTCGGCTTGTTGCCGTACATCTGCTGCAGGAAAGTACCCGCTGATTCACTGCGCAAGCACCCAGTCAGCTCTGTCGCCAGTGCTTCTGCCTCCGCCATGCCCCACTGGGGAGGAATACCGGCATGGGTCATCAGGGTGTCACCGTCACGCAGCAGCAATGGACAGGACTGCAACCAGTCGAGCAACGCTTCTCTATCCGGCGCAGCAAGAATGTCGTGCAGCGTATCCTTGCGTTTGACATCAGCCCCACCTCTGGCCACAGCCAAAAGATGCAGGTCGTGATTTCCCAGCACCACCTGAGCAGCATCACCCAACGCTCTGACTTCCCGCAAGCAGGCCAGAGACCCAGGACCGCGGTTGACCAGGTCTCCAGCCAGCCACAAGCAGTCGCGACGCGGATCGAAGCTCAGCTTATCCAGCAGTGCCACAAACTCTTCATGACACCCCTGCAGGTCGCCAACGGCATAAGTAGGCATGAAAAACTCCAGAGAACCAAGGACACTTCAAAGTGCAAAGACCCACTTCAACAAAAGCCAAAAGCGATTCGATGACAGCCCGTTGATGACAGCAGCCAGATGCAGGCCAACAGGAATGGCCTTTGTGCGTCTAGTGAACCTGATTGGGCGTGGCCAGACGAAACACATCGACGGGAACTTCAAAAGGTCGCTGGCTAACCGTGTCGACGCAGGTATAAGCCCCTGCCATAAACCCCACAGGCCCATCGAGAATAGCTCGGCTGGTGTAACGGAAGGTCTGTCCGGGAGCAATCATGGGCTGTTTGCCAACGACCCCCTTGCCCCGCACTTCCTGTACCTGCCCACTGGATTGGGTGATTTTCCAGTACCGCGCCATTATCTGAATGCTATTTGGCGAATGGTTATGTACGGTCACCGTGTAGCTGAACACATAACGGTTTTCCAGCGGAGACGATTCATCCTCGCGCCAGGTATGCTGCACATCAACACGTATGTCCAGCGCTGGCTCTCCCGTACTCATGCGTTCTCTCCACCTTCTGCGTCTGTGCCATAGCCTGTCTTTTCGCCACGATCTGAACTAGTACCACTAGCGGCCGCGTTGCCATGTATCGCGTTGGCGATGACCACGAACTCCTCCACGCTCAGGGTCTGAGGACGACGGCCAGGATCAATGCCCAGCTCGCTCAGGTGCTCCCCGGTGATGCGCCCCTTGAGGTTGTTACGTAGCGTCTTGCGGCGCTGAGCGAATGCTTCTCGGACCACCTCGAACAGCAGTTTCTCATCCTTGGCCACACAGGTTTTTTCCTTGTGTGGCGTAAGCCGCACGATGGCAGAGTCCACCTTGGGGCGTGGTACGAAAGCCTCCGGAGGCACCACGAACAACGACTCCACCTCACAGAAATACTGGGCCAGCACGGACAGACGGCCACGCTCCCCGCCTCCGGGAGGAGCTGCCAAGCGATCGACGACCTCCTTCTGCAGCATGAAGGTCATATCCTGAACCGCATCACCGGCTTCAAGCAGATGCGAGATCAATGGCGTGGAGATGTTGTAGGGCAAGTTGCCTACTACACGCAGTGGCTGGCCATCGTCGCGCAATGCGACGAAGTCCATCTTCAGTGCATCACCTTCGTGAATGACAAAGTCAGGATACTGAAAGAACTGCACGCGCAGCCCGGGAATCAGGTCACGATCCAGCTCAATGACTTCGAGACGGCCGTTGGTGTCCGCCAGCAAAGGTTCGGTCAAGGCGCCTTGACCCGGGCCGATTTCGACCACACGGTCCTGCGGACGAGCGCCGATGGAACGCACAATACGAGAAATAATGCCTGGATCGCGCAAGAAGTTCTGGCCGAAACGCTTACGGGCCCGATGCGCCATGGGGCGGGAAGCCATACTGTTTTTCCTTTCTGATGTCCCACGATACCAATAGCGGAAGCAGGACGAAAACTACCTGGGCTCGACGAGAATCATGCCCGGCCAGCAGCCTGGTGCACGACCATGTCTGCAGCTACGGCGATTGCGACGGCAAGACTACCCGGATCGGCAACGCCACGACCGGCAAGGTCCAGCGCTGTACCATGATCCACTGAAGTACGTACCAGTGGCAGGCCTAGGGTGATGTTAGCAGCACTGCCAAACCCCGAATACTTGAGTACTGGCAGCCCCTGGTCATGGTACATGGCCAGCACGGCATCAACATCATCCAGGTGACGTGGGGTGAAGAGCGTATCGGCAGGAAGCGGGCCATCCAGCATCAAGCCCTCACCCCGCAAGCGCTCGAGCACAGGAGAGATCACCTCAATCTCTTCACGCCCCAGATGCCCGCCTTCGCCGGCATGTGGGTTGAGGCCACACACGGCAATGCGTGGAGAGCGAATACCGAACCAGCGTGTCAGGTCCGCCGCCAGAATACGCAGAACACGCTCCAGGCTCTCCTGGGTCAGGGCAGCGGCGACATCAGACAATGGCAGGTGTGTGGTTGCCAGTGCCACTCGCAGCGGCAGGGGCTGCCCTGCCAAGCGGCCATGCAAGGCATTGTCGGTGGCCAGCATCATCACAACGTCGTCTACACCACAGGCATCACGCAGATACTCCGTATGCCCGGTGAAGTCAGCAAAGCCAGCATCACGAATCACCCCTTTATGCAGCGGCGCTGTGACCATGGCCGCTGCATGCCCGTCAAGGCAGGCTTTCACGGCCAGGTCCAGGGTTTCGAGCACATAAGCGGCATTCGCGGCATCCAGAACACCCGGGCAACAGGGACGTCGCAATGCTACAGGCCATAGTGGCAAGCGACCAACGCGAGGTTCTGGGATGGGATCTCCAGGTGCCAAGGCGACGATATCGACATCGACACCTATTGCCCGAGCACGCTCATGCATGAGCTGCGAATCGGCAATGGCTACCCAAGAGATGGCCTGACGAGCAGCCAGCATCAGCACCAGTTCCGGTCCGATGCCAGCGGGTTCTCCACAAGTGATGACGAGAGGCATACCCATCAATCAGGCGTGCCCATCAATTCTGATTCAGGCGGTTATCGATGAACGCCTCACCCTGGATTTGCTGGACCCACTTGTCCATCTCATCCCCAG
The DNA here is from genome assembly GCF_008329985.2 of Halomonas binhaiensis. Classification (NCBI taxonomy): domain Bacteria; kingdom Pseudomonadati; phylum Pseudomonadota; class Gammaproteobacteria; order Oceanospirillales; family Halomonadaceae; genus Halomonas; species Halomonas binhaiensis. The sequence goes on along the minus strand of NZ_CP038437.2, from coordinate 828,084 downwards.
CCTTGCTCTGGAAGATGGCCTGGCGCGCCTGGTCACGGGTAGCTCCCGGGTTCTGTTGCATGAAGCCGTCGACTTCGGCTTCGGTAATGTTGACCCGGCTAGCCACTTCCGCTTGCTGCACCTGCATGATCAACATCTCACGGCGGATCTGTTCACGCACATCTGCCAGCGTCAGACCATCGGCTTCCACGGCATCGGCAAACTGGTCAAGCGTCATGCCATTCTGGCTCGCCACTGCACGCACCTGACGGTTGAGTTCTGTCTCATCGACACTGAGATCCAGCTTCTCGGCACGCTGGGCTTCGATCTCTTCAACGATCATGCGGTCCAGCACCTGAGAGCGCAGAGCCTGTTCCGGCGGCATGGCCACATTGCCAGTATTGAGTCGGGCCTTGGCCTGAGCCACACGGCTTTCCAGGTCAGAAGCCATGATGGCATCTTCATTGACCACAGCGACAATTCTATCGAGCGGCTGGCGATAGCCGTCCTGCGCCATGGCCACCATGGAAGTAAGGCCAAGGCAGGTGGCCAGCACCCAGGTGGCAAGATGTCGGCTACGCATAGTGATGCATCCTCTGTACGGCAGTAGTTATATACAGTAATCAAGACCCGGCAAGGGGGTATCAGTTCAGTGAAACATTGCGGTAGCCCGGTACCGCAGACTCAAAGTAGCTATCAGCTTCGCCACCAACGCCACCAAGCCCCTTGAGCACGAAGCGCAGGAAAACGCCCCGATCCGTGCTGTCATCTTCGATGTTATTGGCAGTGTCCTCATCATCAATCCACTCGCGCCACACCAGCTGCACACCATAGCAGCAGTCGTTCCACTGCACACCCGCCATCTGATCCAGAGCGCGGTCATTGGTGTTGTCGTACAGCAGTCGACCGATCAGATCGATGTTGTTGGTCGCCTTGTAGGCGAACGACACATCGATCTCCTCGGTGTTGTAGTTGCGGTTGTCCTCAGCATCATCTTCCTTGCTGAAACCTTCGATCTGCCAGCGGTAGCCCAGGTTCACCACATGGCCCGCATCAGCGCGGTACTGCATGCCGACGCCCGTGCTCTCGGTGCGATCCAGATGATCGTCGTAGAGCCACTGCCAGCGGGTCCGCCAGTTGTCGTTGATGGTCCAGTCAAGTTTGGTTACCCAGGCAGAACGGTCTCGCGTGGCATCGTAGTAGTCGAAAGAGTCCTCATCACGCGGCAGGGTATCGGGATCGCCGTTCATGTCAATGTTGCGATCCTCGAAGTAGGCTGACTGACCAACCCCAAGCGACAAGCGTTCACGGCCACTTTCGTCTTCCAGGAAACGACTTTCCACACCATAGGACAGACGGTTAAGGTCACCGACACGGTCACCACCGGAGAAACGATAAGGCGACCACAGCTGCCCCCAGGAGAAGGACTTCTCGTTGGTATCGAAATCCGGGAACTCGCTCTGATCCCTGGCTGGGATATAGGCATAATTCAAACGCGGCTCCAGGGTCTGGCGATAGTCATCGCTACCGACCTTGAGGTCGCGTTCAAAAATCAAACCAGCATCGATCGTGCTGACCGGCACCGCAATACTCGGGTCATCGGAGCGGTCTGTGATTCGATCCTCATAGTCGAGATCGTATTGCAGATAGCGCATCTCCACCCGCGGCTCGAAGAAGCCCCAGGAGGGGTCGAGACGATAGCCAAGTGCAGGCGCCAGCGTCAGGCGACTACCGTTGGCTGCTTCCCGTATAGGGATGCGGCGCTCCCTGCCATCGAAGTCATAAAAGCCATTTTCATCACCTTCGATGTCACGCCAGAAATACGTCGCATTGGAATACCACTCTTGATAGAGACCACTGTCCTGATCCCAGCGAGCTTTCGCCGTCAGGCTAGGCAAGCGGTAGAACGGCTTGTCCTTCTCGTTGAGAGGATCATCCAGTTTCTGGTAGCCCTGAGCCTTGGCCTGCAACTTCCAGGTGTCACCCAGGTAATCAATTTGGGCCAGGCGCGACATTTTATTGGTCGAGGACTCACCAAAGGTCTTGCCGAAGTCATCGAAATAGCTGCCATCGCTGGCAGCGCCATAGCGCAGCTTGTACGGTACCTGCGGATTGATCTTGCCGACATGGCTATAGTCGAAGTACCAGCGGTCGTCACCATGCTCCAGCTCGGAGTTGGAATCGTCATCACCGGCACTCTCGTCATCGGCCAGGTACGCGCCTTCCACGGTGCCGCGGCTATTGGGCAGCAGATAGCGGAACTCACCTCCCAGCATGAAGCCGCTGTCCTGAATCCAGCGCGGGCTGACAGTGGCATCGTAGTTGGGTGCCAGGTTCAGGTAGATGGGCTGCTCGTAATCCAGTCCACCATCGGAAAACTGAACCAGTGGCCACAGCAGGCCGGTCTGACGTCGTTCATCGATGGGGAATCGCACCCAAGGCCAATAGAACACAGGTACGTTGCCAAGTTCGAGGCGAGCGTGCTTGGCGATGCCATAACCTTTCATTCGATCCAGCAGAATGTCATTACCGACCAATCGCCATGTACTGTCGCCGGGGTCACAGGTGGTGAAACTGGCTTCGTTCAGCCGGAATACATTTTCCGAGACACGCTCAAGACGAATGGCGTCGCCACGCAGATGCGAATCATGGGCAACATAATGGGCAGTATCCACATTGGCCTGATCCGTCTTCAACGATACCTGAGCACTATCGCCGCGAACCAGCAAGCTCTGGTCACGCAGTGTCAAGGGACCTTCGATATTGGCTACATCCCGCTCGGGAGGCACCTGTACATGGGGCGCTTCAAGCTGCGTATCGCCCTTGCGCAACACGACGCCGCCCTGAAGCACCGTGTCGCCTTTGTTGTCATAATTGGCTTCATCGGATTCAGAGCTGACCTGACCCTCTATAGCCGGCTTTTCCAGGCGATATTCGGGTTGAACATAATAGCCCCGGCAGACTTCTCCACGCGGACGATCATCACCCCAGGGCTGCCAGTCAAGTTGACTGGCCGCCAGGGAATCCGGTGGCGCCGCCATCAGTGGGGCGTTGATCAGGCTGGAGGTGGCGAGGCCAGCCAGAGCCGTCCATGCATATCGCTTCGCCATAGTGCGCGCTGTCCTCGACGGGGTGAATCGGTATTATACAGACCCAGAATGACCTGTAACGCCCAAGTCCGCCAAAACGCGAAGTGGCGATGTGCCTGATTGATGCTCTATATCCGGCGCTACAACAGTCAATGAGTTAACACAGCATGCGGCGGGGGCGAGAAAGCGTCAACTAACGCCACCTCTGACATGCCACTTCAGGAGCGCTTACTCTTCATGCCCAAGGCCGACGCCCCCACCCGCTTCGATCGTCTGAGCGACTGGACCAACCAGCGCCACCCCGGTCAGGTCACCCAGTTGACGCTGGCGGCTGGCGATGCCAGTTTCCGCCGTTACTATCGCGTGACGCTTGCCGATGGCAGCACAAGAATGCTGATGGATGCCCCTCCTCCCCAGGAGGATATCCGTCCTTTTGTGAGCATTGCCAGATATTGGCTTCAGGCCGGTTTGCCCGTACCCGAAATTCATGGAGAGGACGCTGAAGCTGGCTTTGTCGAGCTCGAGGATCTTGGTGACGAGCCTCTCAACCTGCCGCTGGAAAATGCGGACGAAACCACGACCAAGGAATATTTCAACGCTGCCCTGGCATTGATCCACGAGTTGCAGAATCGCGCCTCGCCGGAACAGCTACCGCCCTATGACGAGGAAGCGCTTGGTCGCGAGCTGGACTTGTTTCCGCAATGGTGCCTGCAGCGCTGGTTGGGAATGACAGAGCTTCCCCCGGGCTGGAACGCCCTTCGCCGTCAATTGATCGACAGCGCTCTGGAACAACCCATCGTCACCGTGCACCGTGACTATGACGCCATGAACCTCATGCAACACGATGGCCGTCTCTATCTGATCGACTTTCAGGATGCTCTGGCCGGCCCCATCAGCTATGACCTGATTTCACTGCTGCATGGCCGCTATCGGCGCTTCTCTTCGCAGCAACGAGCAAAGTGGGTAACGGCTTTCCACCAGCGAGCGATTGCCGACGGGCGCCTTGCCCCCGATGTCGATGCTGCGACGTTTGCTCTTCAGGTCAATGCCATGGCGGCCCAGCGTGCCATCAAGGTGCTCGGCATTTTCTGTCGCCTGACGTTGCGAGATAGCAGAGAAGGCTACCTGGCACGTCTTCCCCAGTTTCTGGATCACCTGGAGGACAGCCTGGCTGAGCTGCCCGGCCATGAAGACTTCAAGACATGGCTAACCAATACGTTTACACCGGCCATGCAGGCAGGCAAGGAAAGTGCAGCATGAAAGCGATGATTCTCGCCGCGGGCCTGGGTACCCGCATGCGCCCGCTGACCGATCATTGCCCCAAGCCTCTACTGCCGGTGGCTGGAAAGCCATTGATTGTTCATCATCTCGAACGCCTCGCCGCCAGCGGTATCCGCCAGATCGTGATCAATGTCAGCTATCGCGCCGAACAGATCATCTCCGCCCTGGGAGACGGCTCCCGCTATGGTGTCGAGCTGGCATTCAGCCACGAGGAACAGCCACTGGAAACAGCCGGAGGCATCGCCAAGGCCAGGCCATTGCTGGGCGATTCTCCCTTTTTGTTGATCAATGGCGACATATGGACAGACCTGGTGCTGAGCAGTCTTCCACAACTAGGTAACGATCTGGCGCACCTGGTCCTGGTCGACAACCCGCCCCAACATCCCGATGGGGACTTCTATCTCGATGACTCTGGCAGAGTTCATGCCCAGGGTGAAAGGACGCTCACCTATGCAGGCATCGCCCTGATCGCCCCCTCTCTGGTCGATGACTTGCCGGAGCCCTGCTACCCCCTGGCCCCCTTGCTGCGCCAGGCCATGAGACAACAGCGTGTCGGTGGCACACATCACCGGGGCCATTGGGTCGATGTAGGGACGCCACAGCGCCTGCAGGAACTCGATGCCCAGCTACGTACCAATTGAGCTACGTGCCAATTGAGCTACGTGCCAGTTGAGCTATGCGTCAGCCGAAAGGACTGTGCACTAGCTGAGACATGAGGCCGCAGCTGTTATGCTGCTCGCCTTCTGGTCATTAATTGGCTCGCAAAGAGCCCTGTCACCCTATGTGGAAGAAACCGTCATCACCGGTTGAAGAAAAAGGAATACAGCGATGAACGTCAGTGTGAAGTGGACCGATGGCCGTCAGTTCCTGGCCGAGTCCGGTAGCGGACACAGCGTGGTCATTGATGGCCCACCCGACCATGGTGGCCGTAACACAGGCCCGCGCCCAATGGAAATGCTGCTGATGGGCCTGGGAGCCTGCACCTCCTTCGACGTACTGGACATTCTGGAAAAGTCCCGTGCTCCAGTGGAAGATTGCGTGGCCAGCATCGAAGCAGAACGCGCCGATGCAGTACCAGCCGTGTTCACCAAGATCCACGTGCACTTCACCGTGACCGGCAAGGGGCTCAAGGAGAGCCAAGTTAAACGCGCAGTGGAGCTGTCGGCTGACAAGTACTGCAGTGCTTCCATCATGCTCGCCAAGGGTGGTGTCGACGTCACTCACTCGTACACTATCGTCGAAAGCTGAGACAACAGTCGAAAGCTGAGACAACAAAAGCAGCGAGCTCCGAGTCGCGGGCTACGCGCGATTCAGCACAGCTAGATGTTGGCAGATACCGAAGCCAGCTTCGGAGTTCAGCTCAAGCCATGCATGCCCGCTGGCTCGTAGCTCGTAGCTCGTTGCTCGTTGCTCGTTGCTCGTAGCTCGCGGCTCATTGCTCGTAGCTCGTAGCTCGTAGCTCGTAGCTCGTAGCTCGTAGCTCGTAGCTCGTAGCTAGATACGATAAACGCTCTTGGTCATCACCTTAGACATCAGTGTCATGCCAGCCTTGACGGGGCCAGGAAAACGAGCACCACCCGCCTCCAGGGCCTGCTGTGCGTGATGCGCCTCATCGATGGCCATCTGTGCCAGTACAGCACGGGAACGCCGATCCCCGGCAGGCAGGCTTTCCAGGTGCTTGTCCAGATGCTTGCCAACCTGTTCCTCGGTCGCCGCGACAAACCCCAGACTGACACGGTCTCCCACTGCTCCGGCCAATGCACCCATGCCAAAGGATGCCGTGTAGAACAGCGGATTGAGTACACTGGAGCGCGATCCCAGTTCTCCCAGGCGCTCTTCACACCAGGCCAGGTGATCGATCTCCTCCTGCGCAGCCTCTTCCATCTGGCCACGCACTTCCGGCAGCTTAGCGGTCAGCCCTTGCCCCTGATACAACGCCTGAGCGCAGACCTCACCGGTATGATTGATGCGCATCAGCCCTGCGGCGTGGTGACGCTCTTCGGCACTCATTTCTCCGTCCTCTATCTCTTTTCCTGCAGGAGTCGGACGCGAGGCCACTGCAGCGCCAGGCACCAAGGTACGCAGCACATTGTCGAATTGATGGATCGCCTGATCGATACGGCTGAGGATACGGGGCATGACTGACTCCTTGGCAATGACTGCGCCTATTCTAGCTACTGGTTCATGCATCAGAAAACCACGGCAGAGATTTGCCTGGCCGCTCATGCGCGCTCGCTCTCGATACGATGGTACAACGCAATGAGAGGCGCCGCCCATGATAGGCGGCGCCGATGAATGCACGGGAAGCGTCGAGCGCTTGATGATGCCGGAAGAAACTCCGTCGAGCGCCGGCTAGCCAGCCGGCCAAGTGAAGCGACGACCGCCCATCACGTGCATATGAATATGATAGACCGTCTGACCACCATCTTCATTGCAATTCATCACGACTCGAAAACCATCTTCGGCAAAGCCTTGTTCCTTGGCCAGTCTGGAAGCCGTCATGGGCAGGCGCCCCACCAGTGCCAGGTCTTCCTCGGTGATATCGTTGAGGGTGGGGATATGCTTCTTGGGAATGACCAGCATGTGGGTCGGAGCCTTCGGATCTATATCATTGAAGGCCAACACCTGATCGTCTTCATAGACGATGTCCGCGGGAATCTCGCGATTGATGATCTTGCAGAAAAGGCAATCCATGTCAGACTCCAGAAGCACGCAACAGCGGCAAAGAAAAAGAGAATCCCTGACGAGATTACCCGGACACTGCTTCGCTGTCAGTAGCCCTCACCCCGACATGATGCATTCTCCCCGGCAGCAATGAGATCCTTGTCAGCGTGGCACTGACGGTGATGGTATCCGTGGTACTGCATGGCATTACTGCTCAACCCATGGCCCAGCGCTTCAGCAAGACCTGAGCCATTCAATACGGCTGGCCATGATCCAGATGACAAGGCGGCGAGCCAAATGGCTCGCCGCCTTGTGCTTTCTTTGTGCTTTGTGTTCAGCCTGAAAACTAACGAAATCGACGTTGGGCCAATAGGTGCTGCACCAGTGGGCCAAGGATCAACTCCATGGCCAGTGGCAGGCGAGCCCCAGGTACCACCAGGGTATGGGGACGACTCATGAAGGCATCGTGGATCATGGCCAGCAGATAAGGAAAGTCCACTGTCGATGGATCACGAAAGCGAATCACGACGAAGGATTCAGCATCAGTGGGAATGTCCTGAACCTCGAAAGGGTTGGAGGTATCCACCGTAGGCACCCGCTGGAAATTGATATGCGCGCGGGAAAACTGCGGCAGGATGTAGCGCACATAGTCGTCCATGCGCCCCAGTATGGTGTCGACCACGGCCTCGTGGGTATAGCCCCGGGCATGCATGTCACGATCGATTTTCTGGATCCACTCCAGGTTCATGGTCGGCGCCACCCCGACCAGCAGATCCACATGTCGAGCAATATCGATATCACTGCTTACCAAGCCACCATGCAGGCCTTCATAGAACAGCAGATCGGTGCCACTCGGCAACGGCTGCCACTCAGTAAAGGTCCCGACCTGGTAGCCAGCCTCGATCATCTTCTTGTCTTCGGCATGAATATAGTGACGATAGGTGCCTGTGCCGCTATCGCCATATTCCTGGAACAGGTTACTGAGACGGTCGAGCAGGTTGGCCTCTACCGCAAAGTGGGACAGCTCGTCCTTGCGCTCGGGTTCTTCGCGAAAAATGCGCGCCAGTTCCTGACGCGTATAGCGGTGAAAGGCATCGCCATCGACAAAAGCCGCATGCACGTCCTCACGGGCAAACATGCGTTCAAAAGTGCGCTTGACGGTAGTGGTTCCGGCTCCGGATGAACCGGTCACCGCAATGACAGGGTACTCGCGTGACATCAGCGTGCCCTCGCCAAGGCCTCGCGCACCGCATCCGGTACTGCAACGGCACGGCGGGCCTCAGCCTCAACCAGCACCAGGTTGACTCGTGCCGTCGCCACCACTCGCTCGTCGCTGTCGCGGCGAATACGGTGGAAAACAGCCAGCGCCTTGCGACCAGGTTCCGGGATGGCGATATCCACGGTCAACGCATCGGGCCAATGGGCCTCTGCTTGGTACTGTACTGCCAGATCTGCTGCAACACAGGGGTATCCTCCCAGGTCCCGCTCATCCAGCCCGCAATGAGCAAGAGCAGCCACTCGGGCCTCATGCATCAATGAGATCACCATATCATGTCCCAGATGGGCGCCATAATTCATGTCCGTGATACGCACCGTCATGGGATGACGGTAAACGATGGCGGCCTCAGGGAAATCGAGCTTTACTCGCTCCATGCTCGCTCCTTGGTGCTTATTGTTGTTGGGCCAGCCCAAGCACCCTCGGGCTGGCCAGGGCTGGCGCCTGACAGTGCAGTGCTCAGTTCTTCCGTGACATGGCACGATGGGCAATATCGCCCCGACAGAAAGCACCTTCGAAAGAAATGGCCTCCACACCACGATATGCAAGCTCTCGGGCTTTCGCCACATCATCGCCCAGCGCAGTAACGCAAAGCACACGCCCGCCAGATGTCACCAATTGTCCATTCTGGTACATGGTGCCGGCATGGAACACTTTACAGCCAAGTGCTTCAGCAGCCTCAATGCCGTGGATGGCATCGCCTTTACGATAGCTTCCGGGATAACCTTGTGCCGCCATCACTACGCCAATTGCCGGCTGCGAGCTCCAGTGGCAATCACGCCCGGCCAACTGGCCGCGAGCTCCTGCCTGGCACAGTTCCGCCAGGTCACTCTCCAGGCGCAGCATGATCGGCTGGGTTTCAGGGTCACCAAAACGGCAGTTGTACTCAATGACCTTCGGCTGACCATCCGGGGTGATCATCAGCCCCGCATAAAGGAAACCTGTATAGGGATGCCCCTCGGAAGCCATGCCGCGCACGGTAGGTTCGATGACTTCGTCCATGATGCGCTGATAGACATCACTGGTGACCACTGGCGCGGGAGAATAGGCTCCCATGCCGCCCGTGTTGGGCCCTGTGTCTCCCTCGCCAACACGCTTGTGATCCTGACTGGTCGCCATCGGCACGATGTGCTCACCATCGACCATGACGATGAAGCTGGCTTCCTCGCCTTCCAGGAACTCCTCGATCACCACCCGTGCACCGGCATCGCCGAATGCGTTGGCTTCCAGCATGTCGCGAACAGCCGCTTCAGCATCTTCGCGGGTCTCTGCCACGATGACACCTTTGCCAGCCGCCAGGCCATCAGCCTTGATCACGATGGGAGCGCCCTTCTCTGCCACATAGGCCAATGCCGGCTCCACTGCAGTAAAGGTCTGGTACTCGGCCGTGGGAATGGCATGGCGCGCAAGGAAGTCCTTGGTGAAGGCCTTGGAACCTTCCAGTTGAGCTGCACCCTGTGTCGGGCCAAAGATATCCAACCCAGCGTTGCGGAAACGGTCGACGACGCCCGCCACAAGTGGTGCCTCCGGCCCGACGATGGTCAGGTCGATAGCTTCACTTCGAGCAAAGTCCACCAGCCCATCGAGGTCAAGCACATCAATATCGACATTGGTCAGACTAGCCTCGCTGGCGGTACCGGCATTGCCAGGAGCAACAAATACCTCGTTGGCCAGGGGCGATTGGGCGACCTTCCAGGCCAGGGCGTGTTCGCGGCCACCGCCGCCAATGATCAAGACCTTCATCCGCTCAACTACCTTTCGAGTAACAAACGAGGCGGCATTATGGCAGAAATCACCCGGCGCCGCTCAGACGCCTGAGCAGGGTACCTGCATCAGGAAAGTGACTTGGGGTTTGATCGCTGCTGCAATGCGCCTCCGTCGTCAGGTCCAGGGCCAAGTTCAGCGTCACCTGACAGCCTTGGACAAGCCCTGAGACCCTGCGCACCACTTGCCAGCAAGACTCACTTCTTGTCTTCATCATCCTTGCTGGAAGAACCAGACATCGGATTGGCTTGACTGATGGTCTGCTGCCAGAAGCGCATGTTCTCTTCCGCCAGCTCTCGCATCAGTTCCATCGGCGAATGACGCATGGCTTGCTGCCACTGGTCCTGCATGCGTTTCTGCTGCTCCAGCATCAACCGCGTACCTTGCTCCAGGTAACGCGCCAGAGGCAGGGGCTGAGACATGGCGTAAACTCGAATCAGCTGTTCCAGCAGATCATTGGAAAACACCTCGGCTTCACCGTCAGCCTGTTCCTGCTCGATGATGATCGACAGCAGGATGGTTCGTGTCAGGTCCTCACCACTCTTGGCATCTTCAACACGGAAGGGAACCTCTTCGAGAATCAGACTGCGCAGATCTTCGAGAGTTACGTAACGGCTCTGTTCGGTATCATAGAGCCGACGATTGGCATACTTGCGAATTACACGCACGGCGCTGCTCCTGAAAGTCGGTGAGGAGTTGTCGAAAGCTCCCATGAGCCTCCATTTTGCATTGCGATACGCACCTTGCAAGATAATCCGGCACGAACTCGTTGCGATCTTCTCGATCAACGCGGGCAATACTGTCTCAACCATCTTCAACGATGAGGCCCTATGAACCTGATTTTGCTCGCCCAAGATGACATTGTGACCTCGACCAGGGCTCGTGTCAGAGACCCTCGTCGGTTGACCCACCTTCGTCAGGTCCATCGCGCAAAATGCGGCGACATCATGACACTAGGAATCGAGAACGGACTCCTGGGGCGCGGAGAACTGCTGTCGCTGACAGATGAAGAGGCTTGCTTCGATATATCGGCACTGGACCAGGCGCCTCCGGCACCACTGCCGGTTCATCTCGTTCTGGCACTGCCCAGGCCGCGGATGCTGGCTAGAAGCATAGAACATGCCACATCCCTTGGGGTCAAACGACTCACGCTCCTGCATAGCCGACGAGTGGAAAAAAGCTACTGGCAGTCACCTGAGCTCGACCCTGCCAAGATTCACCAACACCTGGTACTGGGCCTGGAGCAAGCCAGGGACACCATGATGCCGACTGTCGAGACAGCCAAAGGCTTTCGGCCATTCGTCGAGGATGACCTGCCAGAGTTGCTCAAGGGGCGTCGAGGCTTGCTCGCTCATCCAGGAATGCCCGTGGCCTGTCCGAGAGGCATCGACGACGAAGCGGTGTTGTTGATTGGCCCCGAAGGGGGGTTCATCGACTGGGAGGTAGAAAAAATGCTGGAAGCCGGCTGCGAGGGCATTCACCTCGGCGAGCGCATCCTGAGAGTCGAGACAGCAGTCACGGCTCTGCTTGCCCGGCTGTTTTAAGACAGAAAAGGGGCGCTGAAGAATCAGCGCCCGATAAGTTCACGCGTCGTCCCTGTTGCTCTCTGCGTCATCACTCTTGGCATCGTGATCTTCATCGGCATCGTGGTTTTCATCGGCATCGTCAAGATGCTCCTTGACGTTACCGTACTCACCTTCGCCATGATGTTCGATCACTTGAGAATCTTCGTCACAGGTCGGGTCGGTAATGAAAGTCTTGTTGACATTGAGCAGCCCCAGTTCACCGATAGTGCGCCGCCCCAGCAGCACGGGATAGATCATGTCCTCGCGGTCCCGCAGGCTGAACTGTTCCTCATGGATGGTATCGCCCATGCAAATCTTCATCAGTACCACCAGGCGAGGATCACGACCACCTGCCCCACGTACTGCCATGTCACGATAGACAGGCTTCTCCAGATGCTTCTCGAACACTTCACCGGTTTCTTCATCGGTCAGCTCAAGATCGAAACGTACCCAGGGCACGTCACCTTTCTTGAACTCTTCAATATTGCGCGCATCCAGTGAAGATGTCAGGGCGCCACTATCGAGCTTGGCCTTGACCTCTATATTCCAGGGTTCAATGGTGGTTTTCTCCACCCAACCAAACACATCCTGTTCTTCCTTGTCGTGATCCGCCAGTGAAGGAGCAGAGATGAACAAAGCCGACATGGCCAACAGCACCGACGCCATGCGACCGGCGTGTTTGAGAGGGGAAGTCGAAAACGTCATGGTCATTCCTCATCAAGCGCCGCCCATCATGGGCGGCACAGAGCTTGGTTTCCTTGATGCGTTGCGCTTCTGATATATGTGATGGCCTGATAGCTCAATGACATCGATCAGAACGTCGAAGTGAGACATCTTAACGGTTCATGCGTTCCAACACGCCCAGGGTCGCAAAACCGTCAGGCACCAGACCCTGGTCACGCTGCCAGGCCCGCAAGCCTTTACGTGTGTTGGGGCCAAGGATGCCATCCGGCGTTCCTACCTCATACCCTAACGCTCCAAGGCGGGCTTGCATTTCCTGTATCTGGGAGCGACTCAACGGCTTCTCGTTCCTGGGCCAACTGCCCTGAACCCCTGGGCGACCGGCGATACGATCGCTGAGTGTCGCAACGGCAAGCCCATAGCTGGTGGCATTGTTGTAACGCAGGATAGCGCGGAAGTTTGGCCCCACCAGGAACGCAGGACCTTGAGCTCCTCCTGGGGTGATCACCGAGGCTTCAGTAAAAGCCGGCAAACGCCCTCCATTGAGCGCTGTTACGCCAAGACTGGCCCACTCTTGAGCAGAGTGGCGGGTACTCAGCTCAGTCTGGGAATAATCGAACCCCTGTGGCAGCTTGACCTCGATCCCCCAAGGTTCACCCTGCCGCCAGCCAGCCTGATGCAAATAGTTGGCTGTCGATGCATAGACATCAGGAATACTGCCCCAGATGTCACGGTGCCCATCGCCATCACCATCCTTGGCATAGGTGACGAAACTGGAAGGGATGAACTGGGTGTGCCCCATGGCCCCGGCCCAGGATCCTTTCATGCGTTCAGGAGAGATATCACCGGCTTGAATGATCTTGAGTGCGGCCAGCAGCTCATCATGAGCCCAATCCCGCCGCCGGCCTTCATAGGCCAGTGTTGCCAATGCATCAAGGGTGGAGAAGTCACCAAAATTCTGGCCAAAGCTGCTCTCGATTCCCCAGATTGCCGTGACCACTTCAGCAGGCACGCCATACTCTGCCTCGGCCGACCGGGCTGCGGCATTATTGTCCGCCAATTTGCTACGGCCCAGGGAAACCCGAGAATCGGAGACTGCGCCATCGAGATATTCCCAGATCGGCCGCACGAACTCAGGCTGAGCCCCGTCGAGCTCGATCACCCGCGAACTGAAGCGCACTCCGTCAAAGGCTCGCTGCAGGGTGTTCTCGCTGATACCTGCTGCAAGCGCCTCTTGACGGAATGCATCCCGCCATTGTTCGAAGCTCTGGAACTGAGCGCTCGGCGCAGTGGCCTGGGACGCTTCATTAGCTGGGTTTACTGCCTGCTCCTTCTGTCCCGGTGCTGCCGGAGAGTCGGGTACGGCAGCCGAACTCTGGCAGCCAGAAAGCGAAGCAATCAATAAAACAGGAACCATCACACGTGTCAGCATGGCGAAAGCAGTCCTTGGCAGTCGAGTTGCTCCGCATGATGACCCAGCTATCGATGTCATTCCAGTCACAAGCTCACAACGGAACGTTCTTCCCATTTTGATACACCTTCCATGCCTGACTGCTCGAGCCATATGATTTCCGAAAAGCAGCCAGAAAGATGGCAATAAAAGGTTGAAAACTGAACAGGAAGCGAGACGTTCAACTTTCGGGTAAAGTGGGACCGCCATCGAGGATGAGCCGAGCTGTACACCAGCCTTCTCTCATCACGTTCAATGACCGCGCAGGATGACCGACCGATGACATTGCTTTGGATCCCCATGCTGACTTTGCTGGGCGTGCTCGTACCAGCATTGACGGCTCAACGAGGCCGGCCAATATGCACCTTGGCGACCGCCGCCCTTCCTACTCTGGCACTGATCCTGACTCTGGCTCAGTTTCCCGCCATTGCCGACGGAGAATATCCCAGAGTCGCGCTGGAATGGATGCCACAGCTCGGTCTCGATCTGGCCTTTCGCCTTGATGGGCTATCACTGCTGTTCAACATTCTGATCCTCGGCATCGGTTTGTTGATTCTGCTCTATGCCCACTACTACCTGGACAAGAGTGAAAGCCATGGACGCTTCTATGCTTATCTGATCCTGTTCATGGCGTCCATGGTCGGTATCGTCATGGCCGACAACCTGCTGGTCCTGTGGATCTTCTGGGAAATGACCAGCCTGTCGTCCTTTCTCCTGATCGGCTTCTGGTCTCACCGCAGTGAAGCGCGCAAGGGCGCGCGCATGGCCATGACCGTGACCGGAGCGGGAGGCCTCGCCCTGCTGGCAGGTTTTCTGTTGCTGGGGGATATCGTCGGCAGCTTCGACATGCAGACCGTACTCGATAGTGCGGACATCATCCTCGCGGATCCTCGTTATCCGCTGGTGTTGGTCCTGGTTCTGCTCGGCGCCTTCACGAAATCTGCCCAGTTTCCTTTCCACTTCTGGTTGCCCCATGCCATGGCGGCGCCGACGCCAGTATCGGCCTATCTGCACTCTGCAACGATGGTCAAGGCCGGCATTTTCCTGATGGCCCGCCTGCACCCTGCCCTGGCCGGCAGCGAACTATGGTCGGCGCTGGTGGCGGTCATCGGTATCACCACCATGGTCTACGCCGCCTGGTTCGCTCTCGTCGAGTCCGACCTGAAGGGTATCCTGGCATTCTCAACCGTCAGCCATCTCGGCCTGATCACGGTGCTGTTAGGCATCGGCAGCCCGATGGCCGTACTAGCGGCGCTCTTCCACATTCTCAACCATGCCACCTTCAAGGCGGCCTTGTTCATGTGTTCGGGGATCATCGACCACGAGGCTGGCACCCGAGACCTCTCACGGCTGGGCAAACTGGCCAAGGCCATGCCAATCACCTGCCTGGTGATGAGCGTCGCAGGCGCCGCGATGGCTGGCTTCCCCTTGTTCAATGGCTTTCTGTCCAAGGAGATGTTCTTCGAGTCCACTCTGCATACCCAGGCGCTGGGTGGCCTGAGCCTGATGCTGCCGGTACTGGCCACCATCGGCGGAGCGCTTTCCGTGGGCTACTCCGTACGTCTGGTGCATGCGGTATTCTTCGCCGAACCACGCCATGCTCCTCCCAAGCACCCCCACGAGCCACCGCGCCTAATGCGGGCTCCTGCAGAGCTGCTGGCGGCACTGTGCGTAGCGATAGGATTGTTTCCTGCCCTGATTGCCACCTGGCTGTTGGCTCCTGCTGTGGAAGCTGTGCTGCAAGCCCCCCTGGAGTTCCATCTCGCCATTTGGCATGGCTTCAACCTGCCCTTGGCCATGAGCGGGGCCGCTGCTGCTGCCGGCATCACAGCCTATGTGCTGCATCGATACATCCGGCGTTTCATTCGCGATTTCCCGTCACGCAATGCCAATCTGATCTTCGAAGGCGCGGTCCAGTACATCTCCGACAAGGCCGAAGTGATAACAGAGTTCTTCGATAATGGCTCGTTGCAGCGCTTCATGGCGCTTTTGATTGGCACTGCCCTATTGATGGGCGCCATTGGCCTGTTCCAGGTAGAAACGCTGACCGGCCCCAAAGGTAACCAGCCCCTGGATGGTGTCTTGATCCTTGGCGCGATGCTGTTGATCTTCACGGGTATCGGCACAGCCGTTACTCACCGACAGCGCCTGCTTTCGTTGATCATGCTGTCGGTGGTGGGCCTGATCGTATCGCTGACCTTTGCCCGTTTCTCGGCACCTGACCTTGCATTGACACAGTTGTCGGTGGAAGTGGTGACAATGATCCTGCTGATGCTGGCACTGTTCTTCCTGCCCCAGAAGACGCCTCGGGAATCCTCTCCCAGCCGTTCACTGCGCGATGTCATCATGTGCAGCGGGCTTGGTGTCGTGATTGCGGCACTCAACTATGCCGTACTGACCCGCGACACCAACACCATCTCCTCCTTTTTCCTCGAGAATAGCGTCCCTGGCGGTGGCGGACATAATGCGGTCAACGTCATCCTGGTGGACTTCCGCGGCTTCGATACGCTGGGTGAGATCACGGTCCTGGCCATTGCCGGCCTGGCCATTCTCAAGCTGCTCAACCGTTTGCGCTTGTTCATGCCACACAGCGACAGTGAAGGCCGTATCTGGTGCCCTGACCGTTACCCGATGATTCTGACCACGGTATCTCAGCCTGTTCTGCCGCTGGCTCTGCTGGTGTCCGTATTCATCTTCCTTCGCGGCCACAACCTTCCCGGCGGTGGCTTCATCGCAGGCCTGATCACGGCGGTGGGCCTGATCCTGATCTACATGGCCCGAGGAGTCGACTGGACCCAGCAGCGCCTGGCATTCCCCTTTCAGCCGATCGCAATTCTGGGAGTCGGCATCGCCACACTGACGGGCTTTGGCAGTTGGTTGTTCGGCTATCCATTCCTGACTTCTTCCTATGACCATTTCCATATTCCATTGATCGGCGATCTGGAGCTGGCCACGGCGCTGCTGTTTGATCTGGGCGTCTATCTGGCGGTCGTAGGTGCCACCCTGATGATTCTCGCCAATCTCGGCAAGGTGACGACTTCCCACCGGCCGAGCAAAGACGATTCGACTCCCATTCCGAGTGGCTTGCACCGTACCGATATTAGCGACACAGCCAACCCGAACCCCGATGCCAAGGAGACCGTGTGATATGGAACTGCTTTATGCCATCACCACCGGCGTGCTCAGCGCCAGCGGCCTGTACTTGACTCTGCGCGGACGAACCTTCCCGGTCGTCGTAGGACTGACGCTGCTGTCCTATGCCGTCAACCTGTTCCTGTTTTCCATGGGCGGCCTGACATCAAACGCTCCCGCCATCATCGGTGACAGCAGCCATTATTCTGATCCACTGCCCCAGGCACTGGTCCTGACGGCCATCGTCATCGGCTTTGCCATGACAGCCTTCGCCATCATTCTGGCCATGCGTGCCCGCGGTGACATGGGCAACGATCACGTGGATGGCCGCAAGGCCGAGGATCGAGGGGAACGTCGCTGATGTCACACCTGATCATCCTTCCCGTCGTTCTGCCACTGGCAGCAGCCGTGATATTGCTGCTGGCACGTTTTGGAGCCTTCACTCGCCGCTTGCTCGCGCTCATTGCCACCGGCGCCTTGCTGATCTCCTGCGTGATGCTGGTAGGCAAAGCCAGCCAAGGGGAAGTGCTCTATTATGCCCTTGGCAACTGGCAGCCTCCCTTTGGCATCGTCCTGGTACTGGACAGACTCTCTGCACTGATGGTGACAGTAACCGCCATCCTGTCCATGGGTTGCGTGATATTTGCCTGTGGTGGCGATGACGAGAAAGGCAGTAACTTCCATGGCCTGTTTCAGCTTCAGCTCATGGGCATCAACGGTGCTTTCCTGACAGGCGATCTGTTCAACCTGTTCGTCTTCTTCGAAGTCCTGCTACTGGCCTCCTATGCCCTGCTGGTGCATGGAGGCGGACGTGATCGCATCCAGTCAGCCGTGCATTATGTCGTGCTCAACCTGGCGGGATCAGCGCTGTTCCTGATTGCCGTAGGCATGCTGTACGGCGCCACTGGCACGCTCAACATGGCCGACATGGCCCGAGCAGTGAGTGTGATGGACCCGGAACGTAACGGCCTGGTCGTGGCCGGGGCACTGATGCTTCTGGTGGTCTTCGGACTCAAGGCTGCCATCCTGCCGCTGTACTTCTGGTTGCCCCGTACTTATGCCAGTGCTCCGGCACCAGTGGCAGCCCTGTTCGCTGTCATGACCAAGGTCGGGATCTATGCCATCCTACGCGTCTATTCCCTGGTCTTTGGTGACCAGGCAGGTACTCTGGAAGCTCTGGAGCAGCCCTGGGTATGGTGGATGGCACTGGCGACACTGGTCATTGCCGCCATAGGTGTGCTGGCAGCCAGGGATCTGCGTCTGCTGGTGGCGTATCTCGTGCTGGTCTCCGTGGGAACCCTGCTGGCGGGCCTGGGCATGCATTCACCTCAGGCGACCTCCGCTCTCCTGTTCTATCTGGTACATACCACTCTGGTCACCGGTGGACTCTTCCTGCTTGCCGACATGATCGGCCTGCAGCGCGGCAAGGTGGGTACTCGTCTGGTCAAGGGCCGCACTCCCATTCATGCAACAGCCCTCGGCTTGCTGTTCCTGCTTGGTGCGATTGCGGTGGCAGGCTTGCCACCCCTCTCCGGCGCCCTCGCCAAGGCCTTGCTGCTGGCGGCGGCAGATGGCATCCAGCGCGCCTGGCTGTGGCCACCGCTGCTGATTGCTGGGTTATGTGCTCTCGTAGCATTGTCCCGGGCAGGCTCGACACTGTTCTGGCGCAGTCAGGAAAGCGACAACACCGATGACCAGTTATCCGGCTGGCACTGGGCTGGCACCGCATGGCTGCTGATTGCCTCCCCTTTGCTGGTCGTTCTGGCCGGCCCCCTGGCCACTTATACCGAAGCGGCAGCGGCTCAGCTCAATGATCCTTCAGCCATAATTCAAGCCCTTCTTCCTACTGAGGAGGATGCCCCATGATGCGCCTGCGCTCCTGGCTGCCCACCCCGGGCCTGTCACTGCTGCTGTTGATTGTCTGGCTGTTGCTGGTCAACCAAGTCTCCGTGGGGCACCTGCTCCTGGGAGGCATTCTTGCCATCGCTATTCCACGCTTGACCTCTCGCTTCTGGGATCGACAGCCGACAGTGCACAAGCCCATGAAGCTGGTGCTGTTCTTCCTGCGTGTCGTTGGCGATATCATCGTTGCCAATCTCCAGGTCGCACGTATCATCCTCAGCCCCTGGCGCCGTTCTCGACCGCATTTCGTCGAGTATCCGCTGATGCTGGAAGAGCGCTTCACGATCACCATTCTGGCCAGCACCATCACCCTCACTCCAGGAACGGTATCCGCCAATCTGCGCATGGATGGAAAGACCTTGCTGATCCATGCCCTGGATGTGGAAGACGACGCGACATTGATTCGCACGATCCGTGAACGCTACGAACAGCCACTGAAGGAGATCTTTGAATGCTAGATACCGCCGTGGTCATCAGCGGTGCCTTGATCGCCTTGTCACTGCTGCTCAACCTGTTCCGTCTTACCCGGGGGCCGGACATGCCTGACCGCATCCTGGCCCTGGACACCATGTACGTGAATTCCATTGCCCTGATTTTGCTGATGGGGTTGTGGATGAACTCCAAGACCTACTTCGAGGCAGCCCTGCTGATTGCCCTTCTCGGCTTCATCAGTACAGTGGCTGTCTGCAAGTATCTGCTACGCGGCGATATCATCGAATAAAGGGAGGAAGAGTCTGCATGCTGTATGTGATTCTTGAAGCGGTGATTTCGGCACTACTGATTGCGGGAGGCCTGTTTGCCTTCATTGGCTCAATGGGTCTTGCGCATCTGCGGGACTTCTTCATGCGCTTGCATGGCCCCACCAAGGCCACGACACTGGGCATCGGCTGCATGCTGATCGCTTCCATGCTGTATTTCAGTGTCACTCAGTCCGAACTACATCTGCAGGAACTGCTGATCACGTTGTTCCTCTTCATCACCGCACCAGTAAGCGCCCACCTGCTGGCCAAGGTAGGGCTCCATCAACGCTTGAAGTTTGTCGATAAAACGCGGGGCAAACCGGTCGAGTTCCTGGATGAAGATATTGGGGGGAAGCCACTGTCTGACTCCAGTGACAGCAATAGTTGAGTCAACCCAGCTGGAGCAAGCAGCACCCTCACTCGATGCAATTCACCAACATCTGCATGTCAAACACAAAGCGCTCGCCGACCTGGCGAGCGCTTTATTTTATATGCGAGATTTACTAGCAGGTTTGTCTTGCCAATTCCTTGCCTGGAGCCAGGGGCTAACAGGAAACAGGGAGGAGTCTTCTACAACCACCCCGAGAGTTCATTGCGCGCAATATCGGCCAGAGCCGCCATATGATCATCACGGTCATTGAGGCAGGCAATATAAGTGAAGCGCTCTCCTCCGGCCTCAAGAAAGGCCTCTTGAATCTGCTGCTGGATCTCTTCCAGCGTTTCCACACAGTCAGCCGAAAACGCAGGAGACACTACGGCAATATGCTTGTGGCCCTGCCGAGCAAGTACCGCCACCTGGTCAATGGTCGCGGGTCCCACCCACTCTTCTGGACCAAATTTGGACTGGAACGTTGTCACGATACTACCGTCCTCCCATCCCAGAGCATGCTGCAGCAACTGAGTGGTTGCATGGCATTGGGTCTCGTAGGGATCTCCGGCCTCGGTGTAACGCTTGGGCACACCATGGTATGAGGCAACCAGTAGAGAAGGTGTCTCATCGCTCTGCCAATGCACTGCAACTGATGCGGCAAGAGCCTCGACATACCCAGGGTGAGCGTAATAGGCAGGAACCGTACGTACCGCTGTCTGCCATTTCTGCTTCATCAACGAGCGGAATAACTGGTCACAGGCGCTCGCCGTCGTCGGAGCTGCATATTGAGGATACAGTGGGAAGAACAGGATACGCTGGCAGCCTTTCTCCTGCAGGCGGCGCACCGCACTGTCGGTGGACGGGTTGCCATAGCGCATGCAGAAATCTACCTCTACCCGCTCTCCATGCTCCGCTTTCAGCAGGGCTGACAGCTTGTCGCACTGCTGGCGAGTGATCGTCAATAACGGGCTCTCGTCGCGTTCCTCGTTCCATATACTGCGATAGGCCTCTCCAGAAGCAAAGGGGCGGCGACTGAGGATGACCAACTGCAATAGTGGCTGCCATAGCCAGCGTGGATAATCCACGACACGCTGGTCAGATAGAAACTCACTCAGGTAACGTCGGACCGACCAGTAATCCGTCGCATCCGGTGTCCCAAGATTCGCCAGCAGAACACCAACCTTGGTGCTCTGCGCGGAAGCATCACACTGGGTCTGAAGAGAGGATAGAGCAGACTGTGGGGCTGGCTGGGCCATGAAAGCAGGATCCTTGAGAAGGTCTAGAGCCGCAAGAATATCACTCGCGGACGCCTGCCTCGAATTGGATTCCATCATGGCCACGATGGCGGGTATCAATAACTGGACAACGCTCAGAATGCCAGGGGAGTACGTGAGGCCAGGGGCGCCAGGTAGTGTGTACTGCGACCGACCAGTTCATCCTCAGCAACCTGCTGCACCAGGTAGGCCTGGTGGATACCGGCCCGCTTGAGCTCCAGATAGACATCCTCCAGAGAGCGGAACAGTACAGGTTTGCCACTGCGACACAGGCTGTGACGCCCCCCTTCCATATCTTCCAGTTCAACCTGATAGAAACGGCTGGTGGAAGAGCCGATCACCCGGATTTCAAAATGGTGCTGCCCTTCTACAAAATTTTGAAGCTCATGAAGTTCCATCATGTCCATCACCTTACTTTTCGCTGTTCTCGTCTTTTAGCCTGGCGTACAGACTAGAGCTGCAGAGTGACAGAACAATGACATCAAGGCTGTTGATGCAGGTCATGAGCAAGAGAAATTATCTGGCCTCGGGTTACTGATACTCCGAAGGATCAATTGCCTTGCCCAGAGAATTGCGGTCGACCCACTTGCCCGCTTTGGTTTCCTTGTAGCGAAACACGACCTTGTCGCCGACTTGTACGGGGAGTTCAGCATCTTCCGTCTGATAGCTGTAATCGACACCGTCTACCACCAGGTGATAGCGATACAGGTCAGGCATGCCCAGCCATTCTTTGAAAGGCCCTTCTCTTTCCGCAGACGCCAATACTCCACGGGCCTCCAGTTTGGGCGCGCGCTGCCGGTTACCGCGTCGAAATCCGCCTGCCATGGGATAAACCTCCAGATTGGGTGGGAAAAAGGAAAGGAGCGGGATTATACGATCCTGTGCACAATGCGCAATGCAGCCTTTCAAGAACGAGGTTACCTCTTACTCGCCGAAGGTATCGCCATACGCATCCGGCGCCAAGTCTTCAAAACGAGTGTACTTACCGATGAAGGCCATGTGCACAGCCCCGATCGGGCCATTACGCTGCTTACCGATGATGAATTCCGCCAGTCCCTTGTTATCGGGATTATCCGGATTGTAGACCTCATCGCGATAGACGAAACCAATCAAGTCAGCATCCTGCTCAATAGCGCCAGATTCCCGCAGGTCAGACATTACCGGGCGCTTGTTGGGACGCTGCTCGAGCGAGCGGTTAAGCTGGGAAAGCGCAATCACCGGGCATGCGAACTCCTTGGCCAATCCCTTGAGAGAACGAGAGATCTCGGAGATTTCACCGGTACGGTTCTCGGAGAAGCCAGGTACCTGCATCAACTGCAGGTAGTCGATCATGATCATGGCCAGGTTGCCATGCTCACGCACGATCCGCCGTACCCGGGAGCGCATCTCATTGGGAGACAACGCGGCGGTATCGTCGATGAAGAGCTGCTTGTCCTTGAGCAGGTTGACCGCAGACGTCAGGCGCGGCCAATCTTCATCTTCCAACTGGCCACTACGTACTCGTGTCTGGTCGATACGCCCCAGGGATGACAGCATCCTGAGCATGATGGATTCCGCCGGCATCTCCATGGAAAACACGACGACCGGCCTGTCGCTGGATACCACGGCATGTTCCACCAGATTCATGGCAAAGGTCGTCTTGCCCATCGAAGGACGTCCAGCGACGATAACCAGATCCGAAGGCTGAAGGCCGGATGTCATTTCATCAAGATCGCGGAACCCCGTGGACAACCCCGTCATCGCCCCCTTCATGTTGAACAGCTCATCAATGCGGTCGACCGCCTTGGTCAGCAGTTCACTCATGCCGATCGGCCCTCCCGCCTTGGGACGATCCTCGCTGATCTGGAACACCAGACGCTCGGCTTCGTTGACCAGCTCATCGGAGCCTCGGCCATTGGGGGCGAAAGCACTTTCTGCGATCTGATTGGCGGCCTGAATC
The DNA here is from genome assembly GCF_008329985.2 of Halomonas binhaiensis. NCBI lineage: Bacteria > Pseudomonadati > Pseudomonadota > Gammaproteobacteria > Oceanospirillales > Halomonadaceae > Halomonas > Halomonas binhaiensis. The sequence goes on along the minus strand of NZ_CP038437.2, from coordinate 804,978 downwards.
AACTTGCGTAATGTCGCTCGCTCGCGAACGATGTCGCCATAAGCGCGTATGTTGCTCGCTGAGGGGGTATTTCGCGCCAGTTCCGCCAGATACGCCAGACCTCCCACCGTGTCCAACTGGTCTCGCGCCTCCAGAGCTTCCGACAGAGTCACCACATCCAAAGGTTGACTGCCTTCCGCCAGCGCCACCATGGCGTTGAAAATCAGACGATGCTCGTAACGATAGAAATCACCAGCAGCCAGGCGATCGGCGATACCATCCCAAGCTTGGTTGTCGAGCATCAAGCCTCCGAGCACTGACTGCTCGGCTTCGAGAGAATGTGGCGGTACCTTCAGCGCAGCGGCTTCCTGGTCGAGTTCCTGGACCTCACTCATGCACTCATTACCTTGGCGATGACAAACGGAAAAATTCGGGCTGGCTCATTCTACCCGAAGCGAGCCTCTCTCGCCCGAAAACGCAAAAACCCTCTGCCACAAGGCAGAGGGTTTGACTCCGTGACTCCCTACGCAATATCAGTTGGCAGTCGATAGCTCAGAGCCTTTCAGAGAATCACGAGGAGGCTGTGCAGGTTCATCCACGGCGAAGATGCCACCACTCAAGCGACGCACGCGCTTCATGAACAAGGCGATACACAGCAGCGTGCCAAGTGCGGCCACCACATAACTGACCTGCAACGACAGGCCAAAGCCAATCGGCGCATAGGCCAGGTAGGTGAAGGTCGCCATGGTCATGAACACGGCAGGGATAGAGGTGATCAGGTGAGGCTTGCGCGCCAGCACCAGGTACATGGTACCGACCCACAAGGCGATGACAGCTGTCGTCTGGTTGGCCCAGGAGAAGTAGCGCCACAGCAGGGTGAAGTCGATATGGGTCAGCGCATAGGAAGCCACGAACAAAGGAGCCGCTACCATCAAGCGCTTGACCAGAGGCTTCTGGTCGATCTTGAGATAGTCGGCAATGATCATCCGCGCACTGCGGAAGGCCGTATCACCAGAGGTGATCGGCAGCACGATGACGCCCAGTATTGCAAGCGTGCCGCCAATGGCGCCCAGCATGGAGATGGAAACCTCACTGACCACCGCAGCAGGACCACCTGCTGCCAGCACGGCCGACAGGCTATGATCGCCATGGAACAGGCTCATCGCCGCAGCAGCCCAGATCATCGCGATGATCCCTTCAGCGATCATCATGCCGTAAAAGATCTTGCGACCGTTGTCTTCATTCTCGGTGGTACGCGAAATGATGGGCGTCTGTGTTGCATGAAAGCCGGACAAGGCACCGCAGGAAATCGTCAGGAACAGCAGCGGAAAGATAGGAGCACCTTCAGGGTGCATGTTCTGCAGTGACAGCTCAGGAATTGGAGCTCCCGTCACTACGAGACCGATACCGATGCCTGCCGCACTAATCAGTAACAAAGCACCGAAGTACGGATAGATGCGTCCGATGATCTTGTCGATGGGCAGCAGCGTTGCCAACAGGTAATAGGCGAAGATGGCGCCAATGATCAGCGTCAGGGAGAAAGGTGTCATGCTTTGCAGCAAGGCAGCAGGCGACGTCACGAAGACAGTTCCCACCAGCAGCAATAACAGAACCGCAAAACCATTGACCACATGCTTCATGGTCTTGCCCAGGAACTTGCCGGCCAGCTGAGGCAAGTGAGCACCGTGGTTACGGATCGAGATCATGCCAGTCAGATAGTCGTGAACGGCACCGGCAAAAATGCAGCCAATGACAATCCACAGAAAAGCGACTGGCCCGTAGAGCGCCCCCAGAATCGGCCCGAAAATAGGACCAACACCCGCAATGTTCAAAAGCTGGATCAGAGAGTTGCGCGCAGAGTTCATCGGCAGGTAATCGACATCGTCGCGCATCGTAAACGCCGGAGTGGGTCTCTTGCGGTCCGTGACGAAAACACGTTCCACGAACTTGCCATAAGTGAAATAGCCCACAACCAGAAGCAGGATTGCGGTGATGAAGGTAATCATCCAGGCACCCTCTGAGACGGCCGCCGCTCGATACGTGCAGACGGCGTGAAAGATACTGGGCAGTGATTGGCCCAGTCCACGAGCAGGGGGCAATCTACTTAGGTTGCTAATACCAAGCAGCTATACTTTGGTCGCAAATGCTTGATTCTGCACCCACCCCCGGCACCGAGAGGCCTGATAAATAGGCATTAATATAAAACAAACAAAATATACAAAATGACAGGAGAGACCGATCAAGATGGCCTGGCGCGCTGGAAGTGGTGAAAACAGCGCCAAGATAAAACCGGGAAGAACTTCATCAGAGGGATATGAAAGCGGTTCATAAAATGCACAAAACAAAGGGCGCGAGAGAAACTCCCGCGCCCTTTGCACCATCGTGAACGAGGCTTGCCTTACTCGGCAACAACCACTACACGAACGGTGGCATCGACTTCAGCGTGCAGGTGCAGGACGATGTCGTACTCGCCAGTCTGGCGAATCGGACCTTCCGGCATGCGCACTTCGCTCTTGGCCACTTCGAGCCCGGCGCTGGAAATGGCTTCTGCCAGATCACGCGGACCGATGGAACCGAACAGCTTGCCTTCGTCGCCAGCAACCGGCAGCTCAGGCAGCAGCCTGAGCTTCAAGGCTGGGCCAAACCAAGTAGTTACGGCCATAACCAGGCTTGACGGTGACCTTGTCACCAAGACCGCCCAGCTTGCCAATGTTGTCGAGCAGAATGACTTCCATCTCGTAAACCTCTTATCAGTTGTCGTGGCCCAGACGCCTGCGAAAATCCGCGAAGGTGTCAATCATGGCCACGACCAGCACGATGAGAATCATGGGCCAGGTGGTGATCAGCAGCACATAGAACGCGACCAGCCACAACCCGTTCATCCCCTTACGTCCAACCACACCGTGTATCAGTCCAATGCCTGCCATCAGCAGCGGTATCCAGGCCAGCATGCCCAACCCTGGTAGCCCCAGCACAGCACCTGCGACCAGCAATACCACCAGGAACACCAGTTCCCGAATGCTGAGGCGCAATGCATGGAACTCTTCCCGGAAACCGCCCGGGTTGTAGAGCCCTGCTTGCCAGCTACGTGCCAGCACCAGGCATGCCACAGCAGCCAGCATGACTACCAGCCCTGTAACACCGCTGATCAGCAACTCCGCCAGCGTCTTGGCATCGACGCCACTGGCAGCCAGATCATCAAGAAACGCGCTGAGCTCAGTAGAGCTCTGACGCAATTCTTCCAGCAGCATGGCCGTGTCTGCCCGAGGCAAGAACACTCCCAGCTGAATCATCACTGCACCTGCCAGGGCGCCGACGATGAGTGCCTCGCCCCAGCGCATGCGAGAGCGCAGCACAATGGCCATCAGTATTGCCAGCAGCGTGGTTGCCAAGGGAATCGGATCACCCTGGGTCCACCACCATCCCGCAGGAATGGCTGCTGCGGCAATGACAGGAAGTCCGGAGGACATGCCGCGCCGCAAAGTGACCAAAGCGGCAATGGCGCTGCCGAACCAGAACAGCCACGGAATTGCAGAAGCCAGCAAAGCGACCAGAGCAGCCTGAGGCGCGCCCTTCATCGCCCATCGCGCGATAGCAAGCATCGACTAACGCTTACTGGTGGCTATCGGTATAGGGCAGCAGAGCCAGATAGCGAGCGCGCTTGATCGCGGTAGACAGCTGGCGCTGATAACGGGCCTTGGTACCGGTGATACGGCTGGGAACGATCTTGCCGGTCTCGGTGATGTAGGCCTTGAGCGTGTCCAGATCCTTGTAGTCGATCTGCTTCACGCCTTCAGCGGTGAAACGGCAGAACTTACGGCGACGGAAAAAACGTGCCATGGGTAGACTCCTTATAACGTGCGATGAGCGACTTAGGCGGATTCAGCGGTGCGCGGCTTTTCTTCGCGACGGGCACGCTTCTCTTCCACCGGTTTCATCATCGGAGACGCTTCAGTGATGGCTTCCTTGCAGCGCACCACCAAGCTACGAATGATGGCATCGTTGAAGCGGAAGATGTTCTCGATTTCCTCGATAGTCTCGCCGCTGGCTTCAACGTTCATCAGCACGTAGTGAGCCTTGTGGATCTTGTTGATCGGGTAAGCCAGGTGACGACGGCCCCAATCCTCGAGACGATGAACAGTACCGGCATTCTCGGTCACGATGCTGGTGTAGCGCTCGACCATGGCCGGAACCTGCTCACTCTGGTCCGGATGGACGCATCGCAGCTTCTCGGGCTATTGCCTAAAGTTATAAAAGCAACGTCCGTATACGGACGCGCCCGCGCAGGACGCACGGGCGCAAGTATTCTATAGGAGCGCCCCTATTGGGGCAAGCGCTGCCGTACCACCTCGAACAAGCAGATGCCTGTAGCTACCGACACGTTCAAGCTCGACACCTGCCCCGCCATGGGCAGCTTGACCAGGGTGTCACAGGCCTCGCGGGTCAAACGCCGCATGCCCTTGCCTTCGGCCCCCATGACCAGCGCCGTAGGCCCACTGAAATCAGCCTCGAACAGACTGCTTTCGGCCTCGCCGGCGGTCCCCGTGATCCATACTCCCATGTCCTTGAGCTTGGCCAGCGCACGCGCCAGATTGGTCACCTGATAGACAGGAACACTTTCGGCCGCCCCGCAGGCCACTTTTCGCACCGTGGCATTCAAGGGAGCTGCGCGGTCCTTGGGCACAATGACACCATGCACACCGGCAGCATCAGCGCTACGCAGGCATGCCCCAACGTTATGCACATCGGTGACACCATCAAGGATCAACAACAATGGAGGTGTGTCACGCTTCCAGGCCTTGAGTTGATGCCAGAGGACTTCTTCGCTCTCCGGCACCAATGGGGGAACAAAAGCCACTACCCCTTGATGAGATGCCCCCTGAGACAGGCGATCCAGCTCATCGCGTGGGACATGGCGTATTCGTGCCCCTCGGGAACGAAGCGTATCGATCAAGTCCGCCAGACGACGCTCTGCGTCACCATCCTGCACCCATACCTCACGCGGAGACTCTCCGCGCTCGATGAGGGCACGCACTGCATGCACTCCAAATACACTGTCAAGTCCACCGGGCGTCGCCGGAGAAGCACTTCGACGACGTTGCTGTTGACGTTTGTTACTGTTGGCCACGGCCTCTACCTCTTGCTACGACGCGACCGCCGCCGACGTGTTTTCTTTTCAGTACCGCTCTTGGCGGCTTTATCGGCATCACTCTGGGCAGTTTCACCCACCCCGCTCTGGGCGGCTTTTCCCACCCCGCTCTGGGCAGTTTTATCCACTCCGCTCTGGGCAGTTTTCCCTCGGCGTGACTTGCTGGGCCTGGAGTATTTCGCAGGCGTGCTCGATTTGCTCTTGCCATCCGCCACAGTCGCTTCTGAGCCGCGCCGCTTGCGAGGCTTGCGCCTGGGGCGGGGCTGCCCGTCGGTAAGTTCAAAGTCGATCTTGCGCTCGTCCAGGTCGACCCGCGCCACCTGCACTGTCACACCATCCCCAAGACGATAACTGATCCCGGTACGCTCCCCCTTGAGGCGATGCTTCTCCGGCTCGTAATGGTAATAATCCGAAGGCAACGAGGTAACGTGCACCAGCCCTTCAACATAGACTTCGTCAAGGCGCACGAAGATACCGAACTGGGTGACAGAGGCAATGGTGCCGTCATAGACCTCACCAAGCTTGTCGGACATGAACTCGCACTTGAGCCAGCCTTCCACATCGCGCGTAGCATCGTCAGCACGGCGCTCCGTCATCGAGCAGTGCTCCCCCAGCTCCAGCATCTGCTCGAAGGTGTAAGGACACCACGTGCTTGGCGGCTCTACGGGAGCACCATCGACACGCAGCACCGTACTGGTCTGGCGCGGCCCACGAATGACCGAACGAATGGCGCGGTGGACCAGCAGATCCGGATAGCGACGAATCGGCGAGGTGAAGTGGGCATAGGCCGGATAAGCCAGGCCGAAATGGCCTTCATTGTGCGGTGAATACACCGCCTGGCTCATGGAACGCAGCATCACCGTCTGAATGATGTCGGCGTCTTCACGATCCTTGATGGCCTCGGCCAGGTCACGATAATCCTGGGGCGTAGGATCATCCCCCCCGCCAAGTGACATGCCGATTTCATTGAGGAACAGACGCAGCTTGTCCAGGCGCTCAGCACTGGGCCCCTCATGAATGCGGTACAGCGCTGGCAAGTCATGCTTGTCGAGGAAACGCGCCGTAGCCACGTTAGCCGCAAGCATGCACTCCTCAATAATCTTGTGGGCATCGTTGCGCGAACGCGGCACGATCTTTTCGATCTTGCGCTCCTCATTGAAGAGGATCGCCGTTTCGGTGGTCTCGAAGTCGATGGCCCCACGCTCGGTACGCGCCTGGCGCAGCAGCTTGTACAGGCTGAAGAGGTTCTTCAGTGATGGCACCAGGGCCTTGTACTCCCGGCGCAACGCTTCACCTTCCTCGCCTTCATCCTGAAGGATGGCCGCCACCTTGTTATAGGTCAGGCGCGCATGAGAGCGGAACACAGCTTCATAAAAACGATAGCGACTGATATTGCCGCTCTTGGAAATATTCAGCTCGCAGACCATGGCCAGGCGGTCCACTCCCGGATTAAGGGAGCACAGGCCATTGGACAGCAGCTCCGGCAGCATCGGCACCACCTGCCCCGGGAAGTACACCGAGTTGCCCCTGGCGATGGCTTCCTCGTCGAGAGGACTATTCGAACGCACATAATGAGAAACATCGGCGATAGCCACCAATAGCTTCCAACTGCCAGAGCGTGTCTTGTATGCGCAGACCGCATCATCGAAGTCCTTGGCGGTCTCGTCGTCGATCGTCACCAGAGGCTTGTCACGCAGGTCCACACGATGCAGCTTGTCTTGTTCGGCCACTTCCGCCGACATGGAGGCGATCTGATCCATGACTTCCGGAGGAAACTCCGCAGGAATCTCGTAGCTGCGCAGGGCAATATCAATTTCCATACCGGGATCCATACGCTCGCCGAGCACCTCGACGACTTCACCCACCGGCTGTACCCGGGTGTCCGGCTGCTTGACGATACGTGCCGAGACCACCTGGCCATCGCGCGCCCCACCACAGGCACTATGAGGGATGATGACTTCCTGGGTGATACGCAGATTCTCGGGGATCAGCACGCCGAATTCGGAGGTGTTCTCTCGATACACACCCACGATCGTCTGCGTGTTACGAGCCAGAACTTCTACCACGGTGGCCTCATCGCGTCCTCGGCGATCCCGACCACTGACGCGCACCAGTACATGGTCGCCATGGAATACCCGGCGCATCTGACGCGGCGGCATTACCAGATCGGGTTTCTTGCCATCGTCACGAAGCAGAAAGCCAAAGCCATCACGATGGCCCAGCACTTTGCCTTTGATCAGATCGAGCTTGTCGATCAGCGCATAGGCGCCCCGACGATTGCGCAGCACCTGCCCATCACGCTCCATGGCGGCAAGCCGTCGACGTACGGCTTCACGCAGATCCTCATCATCCAGCCCCAGTAAATCACTCATGGCCTCGTGAGTGATCGGCTTGCCGATGTCCTCAAGGCGGCCAAGAAGATATTCACGGGAAGGGGCGGGTTTATCGTACTTGTGAGCTTCGCGGCTGGCATAGGAGTCGCTGTCTAGCGTCCAGTGAGTCATGCGGCGGGCATCCTTGACGGTGTCGGAGATGAGAACCAGGCGCCGGCACCCTGGCGCGCGAGTATCTTTTCATTCATTTCATTGATCATGGGCGCAGTATAGCGCTGGCTGCAGACACACCCAACTATCGACGACCTTTATTCACTGGATAATGTGGAATGGGGGGCCTGAAAAATCTTGCTGAAACTCGCGACTAAGGGCTTGCATTGTGCCGAAGATTCGGTAACATACGCGCCACTTGCCCAGATGGCGGAATTGGTAGACGCGCTAGCTTCAGGTGCTAGTGTCCTTATGGACGTGGAGGTTCAAGTCCTCTTCTGGGCACCATAGATTCTTCGGAATCACGGCGATACACTATCGCCATGCTCTTTATCAGCACAGATTTCAGCATTGCCGTGTTCGCCCAGGTGGCGGAATTGGTAGACGCGCTAGCTTCAGGTGCTAGTGTCCTTATGGACGTGGAGGTTCAAGTCCTCTCCTGGGCACCAAACTCTCGTTGATGCGAGAGACGACCACGGTGTAGCGATGCTGACTGATGTTGATATGGCAGTTGCAAGTCATGACAGGCCCAGGTGGCGGAATTGGTAGACGCGCTAGCTTCAGGTGCTAGTGTCCTTATGGACGTGGAGGTTCAAGTCCTCTCCTGGGCACCATTTCCTGTCATGAGATAGACGAACCAGCAGCAATATTCAGTAGTGAAAGCATTCAGTAGCAAAGAGACCACCGCGCATTGACGCGGTTTTTTTTGTGCCTGAAAAAACCGTTTCTGCCCCCTCTATCTACTCACCCTTCTTCTACCCCCTCTCTCGACCACTCCCGAATACCATCCACTCCCGAATACCATCCATGCCCGAATACCGCACCCGGCTTCGCACCGCGCACCGCCGTGATCGGCACTCGCAAGGCTGTTAATCAGAAGTTCCTCAAGTTAATCAGGAGCTCCTCAGAAACGTGACGGTAACGTCGCCACCTTCGATAGCCCCCAATCACCCACTCCTGCCGATGCCTCCCAGGCAGCCTCCTGGTTTTCCGGCAACTCTGGCAGAAAATTGAGACCGGTACGCGCCTCCACCTCATCAATACTGACCAGATAGCCTTTCAACGACTCATCCCCCCTCACTTCCTGAGGCATGATGAAGGCTACCGCCAGCGGCGTCTCTCCGGGTACAACAATGATCTTGTAGAAGGCTTCAGGCACTTCCACGAAACCCACCCGATCCAGCAAACTGTTCAGGCTCAATGGCGCATAGACAGGACCTGTAATGACCTGCAACTTGCCAAAGCGAGGCAGGAAATAATCCATTACCACGGCTTCCAGGCGCTGCCATAACTGGCGATTCAGATTAGGCTTCTGCGGCAGCATGTTGCTCATCAAGAAGCTGTCATTCTGAGCGCTCTCACCCCCTGTCACCGCCATCGCATAATTGGGGGCCAGGTGACCACGATCATATCCACTACCCGAATAGCTATCGGTAGCGACCGGCCATAATGTCCGCCAGTCACGACGGAACTCAGGACGAGGCCCGATGTTGGTATTTCCATCCTCAGTGAGCATATAGCTCGACCAAAGGGCGCCAACACGAATATCCGACCAGCCAACCAGATAACCATGATTACGCAGGCCACGTGCAAAGGTAAGCGGGTTCGGCTGCTGCCATTCCGTCACCCCCATCCAGCTCATGCGCTCACGATAGCCCTGCTCTGTGGTATGCCACACCACAGTACCAGCCACCACCATGATCAGACATGCGAAAAAGTTACGCGGTCGCGGCAAGGCACGAGACAGGGAAAGATCCAGATTCATACGTGAGACACTCTCAACCCCAAACACCGGCGGCTTCATAAAACCGAGCTGCTTTCAAAAACATGCTGCTTTCAAAAAGCAGCAATAATTTCAAAGTACTAGCAGATACGCATATAGCATCTCACAAAACAGCGCGCCCCGGAAAACCTCTAACGAAAAAGGCTTCCGGGGCAGCAAGGAAATCTCCCAGATAAAGGGCAGGCCACGGGACTACACTCTGTGCCGCCCGGCACAGATATCACCAGCCCAGAGAAAACATGGTCTCCAGATCATGGCGGGAATGCACCTGCATGGCATTGAGCGTTTCAGTATCTGCGATTCCTTCCACGGCATTGAGACGCTCAGTCACCAGCTCGGCAAGTGTCTCGAAATCCCGGGTGCGAGCAATCGCAACCAAGTCATAGCGACCACAGGTGGAGTAGACCTCACTGATACCTTCAACCTCAGCCAGACGCTCGGCAACCGCCTTGACCTGCCCCTTCTCGGTATTAATCAGAATTACTGCATTCTGCATGACCGCACTCCTGTCGGCTGGCGCACCACCATCGACCCACCGCGATAATGGCATAGGGTTATCATCGCCAATGAGTATATCAGCGTCCCTCTCTCGCAGGCATCAACAGTGAAATTTCGTGCATGTTACCATTCTGGCGTAACGCAATACGGTATGATCAGGCAAAAGGCGTCGTCATGAACGCAGCCGTAGCATCCAGAAAAATGCTGGAGATGGATGAGGAGAACCTGGACATGCCACCTATCACTCGTCGCGAGTTCATCCGCCATGGACTGCTCGCTATTACTGCACTCCCCCTGGGAGCAGGAATACTATCGAGTCGCGCCCTTGCCGCAGATCTGCCGCTACTGGATCCCAGCAGCCCTCAGGCTCAAGCACTGGGCTATGTCGACAAGGCCGGCAAGGCCCGTGGTCACGATGCCTGGAAAAAAGATCGCACCTGCGCCAACTGCATGTTCTTCGATGCAGATAGCGCAGGTTGCCAGCTATTCCCACAGAACAGGGTAGCCCCGGAAGGCTGGTGTCAGGCCTGGAACGGTTGACACCTTCTCGTCACTTGTCCTCGTCTGCCTCTCGCAGAGGCCAATGATAACTGCGTACCACCTCGTTACCTTCCAAGGACTCAAGCCGCACCGGAAATCCCCACAACTGGTGAAGGTGACGCATCACAGGATAGACACTGCGCGCCAAAGGCCGACGGTGATCCTGGACATGTCGCAGAGTCAGGGAACGATCGCCACGAATATCCGCTTCATAGACCTGAATATTGGGCTCCTTCACCGATAGAGCGTATTGAGCAGAGAGCGCATCACGAATACGGCGATAACCGCGCTCGTTATGAATCGCCGTCACCTCCAGCATTTCCTCCTGGTCGTCATCAACGACCTGGAACAGCTTGAGGTCGCGGATCACCTTGGGTGACAGGAACTGCTGGATAAAAGACTCGTCCTTGAAGTTGCGCATGGCAAAGTTCAATGTCTCACGCCAGTCACTATCCACAATGTCAGGGAACCACTCGCGATCCTCATCACTGGGAGTCTCGCAGATACGACGCAGATCCGAGTAGATGGCAAAGCCCAGCGTGTAAGGGTTGATGCCATTGAAGTAAGGACTCTCGAAAGAAGGCTGACTGACGACGGCGGTGTGGGACTGCAGAAACTCTAACATCAGCCCTTCATCCACCGATCCATCTTCGTAAAGACGGTTCATCAAGGTGTAGTGCCAGAAGGTCGCCCAGCCCTCATTCATTACCTGGGTCTGGCGCTGAGGATAGAAGTATTGTGCCAACTTGCGGACGATACGCACCACCTCCCGCTGCCATGGCGCCAGCAGAGGTGCATTCTTTTCAATGAAATAAAGCAGGTTTTCCTGAGGCTCAGGCGGATAGCGCCGACCATCGTGCAGGCCGAGAGGATCATCATCGGAAGCACCGGGCGCCGCAATTCCACCCAGCTCCGGGCTAGGAATCGTGCGCCACAATGTATTGACCTGGGCCTGCAGATAGACCTCTCGCTCTTCCTGGCGGCGCGCCTCTTCCTCTGGCGATATCGGTGATGGCCGCTTGTAGCGATCAACCCCATAGTTCTGCAGCGCATGGCAGGCATCCAGCAGTTGCTCTACCGCCTGCACACCATGCCGCTCCTCACACTGACTCAGATACTTCCGAGCAAACACCAGATAATCGACAATCGATGAGGCATCCGTCCAGGTACGGAACAGATAATTTCCCTTGAAGAAGGAATTGTGGCCATAACATGCATGCGCCATGACCAGGACCTGCATCATCAGGGTGTTTTCTTCCATCAGATAGGCAATGCAAGGGTCCGAGTTGATCACCAACTCATAGGCCAGCCCCATCTGCCCTCGCCGGTAGGCCTGTTCTACAGCGAGAAACTGCTTGCCGAATGACCAGTGATGATAACCGACCGGCATGCCAACACTGGCATAGGCATCCATCATCTGCTCAGTGGTAATGATCTCGATCTGATTGGGATAGGTGTCGAGTCGATATTCATCGGCGAGGCGAGCAATCTCGGCCTCATACTCGGAAAGAACATCGAAGCTCCAGTCAGAGCCCTTGGCAATGGGCTTGGCACGACGTTTGGCGACCTTGCTCATGGGGCTATTCTCCTGTGATCCCGAACCTCATCCTTGGCAACAAGCACCTCAACTCTCGGCTCGGCGCTTGAACAGTTCCCTGAACACCGGATAGATATCGCCTGGCTCAATGATCTGGCGCATGGCGAAACGATCTGGATAGGTTGCTTCAACCCGCTCGTACTCCTCCCACAGCGCCTGGTGGGCATGAGGGGTAATCTCCACGTAGGTGAAGTACTGCAGACGCGCCATCAGCGAGCCCATCAGCAACTCACGACAGTTGACCGAATCATCGTCCCAGTTATCGCCATCCGAAGCCTGAGCCACATAAAGGTTCCACTGGGCAGGCGGGTAGCGCTTGGCAATGATCTCGTCAACCAACGTCAGAGCACTGGATACGATGGTGCCCCCCGTTTCACGCGAATAGAAAAATTCTTCTTCATCGACCTCTTTGGCAGCCGTGTGATGGCGCACGAAAACCAGTTCGACCCGCTCGTAGCTACGTTCCAGAAACAGGTACAACAGAAGAAAGAAACGCTTGGCGATGTCCTTGTGGGCCTGCGTCATGGATCCGGATACATCCATGATGCAGAACATGACAGCCTTGCTGGATGGCTGGGGTTGATTGACCAGATGGTTGTAACGCAGGTCGTAAGTATCAATGAAAGGCACTGACTCCAGACGCTTCTGCAGATGCTCGATCTCATCCTTGAGCTCCTGGATACGAGCCGGATTACGCAGCACAGGATCCTTGCGCTCCTCCTCTGACAAAGCCTCCTGGGCTTCACGCAGGGCACGCCGAATGGGGGCGCGCATGGCGATACGCCGAGCATGCGCCTCACGCATGGAACGGACAATGTTGATTCGCGCAGGCACCCCATCACGAGATACCCCCGCACGCACAGGCCGCACTTCCTCGAGATCCACCAACGGCTTGCGCTCCAGGTGCGGCAACTCAAGGCCATCGAACACGAACTCGAGGAACTCCTCTCGCGTCAGGGTAAAGGCAAATTCATCCATGCCTTCCCCCTGATTGGAAGCGCCGCCTTCTCCGCTCCCTCCCCCGCCTCCGCCACCACCTCCCGGGCGGCGCAGCTTGTCACCTTCCTGAAACTCACGATTGCCTGGAGCAACGATCGAACGCTGCCCTCCCGATCCATGCTGAAAGACGGGTTCGGAAATGTCTCGAGTGGGAATCGACACTTTCTCACCACGCTCCATGTCGGTGATGGAGCGGCGATTGACCGCCTCTTCCACAGAACGCTTGATATGAGTGCGGTAGCGGTCAAGAAACCGCTGGCGGTTCACCGCACTCTTGTTCTTGGCGTTAGCCCGACGATCGATGAAGTAGGTCATTCGACCTCCTGTGCGCAGTGTACTTGGTCTGCAGGGCGGCATTGCCGCCCCGGAGACTGCCGACACACTACTGCGTTCGATCATTCTGCGTTGAAATCAGCCTCAAGATGCTCATTCAGCCCTTGTAAACCACGCTCTCTTGGCCGATTTCGCCTTGTCTGATCATCGCTCGCAACGTTTGTCAGTAGTCTCCTCGCTCGCTCACAGCGCCGCTATTGCGACTTGCGCACCCGCAGATACCACTCAGACAGCAGTCGCACCTGCTTCTCGGTGTATCCACGCTCCACCATCCGCGCTACAAAGTCTTCGTGCTTCTTGATATCCGAGGAAGACGCCTTGGCATTGAACGAGATGACCGGCAACAACTCCTCGGTATTGGCAAACATCTTGTGTTCGATGACACCACGCAGCTTCTCGTAAGACTGCCACCCCGGGTTCATGCCATGATTCTGGGCGCGCGCCCGGAGCACGAAGTTGACGACTTCGTGACGAAAATCCTTGGGATTGGAGATACCCGCAGGCTTTTCGATCTTCTCCAGTTCATCATTGAGAGACTGACGATCGAACAGTTCACCGGTTTCCGGGTCGCGATATTCCTGATCCTGGATCCAGAAGTCGGCATAGGTGACATAGCGGTCGAAGATGTTCTGACCATACTCGGAATAGGATTCGAGGTAGGCGGTCTGGATCTCCTTGCCGATGAAGTCGACATAGCGCGGCGCCAGGAACTCCTTGATGTAGCGCAGGTAACGCTCGAAGGTTTCCTTCGGCAGCTGTTCCTGCTCCAGGCGTTGCTCGAGCACGTAGAGCAGATGCACCGGGTTGGCAGCCACTTCGACATTGTCGAAATTGAATACCTTGGACAGGATCTTGAAGGCAAAACGCGTGGACAGACCATTCATGCCTTCATCGACACCCGCACTGTCACGATACTCCTGGATCGACTTGGCCTTGGGATCGGTATCCTTGAGGTTCTCGCCGTCGTAGATCCTCATCTTGGAATAGACGCTGGAATTCTCCAGCTCCTTGAGTCGCGAAAGCACAGTGAACTGCGCCAGCATGCGCAAGGTGTCCGGGGCACAGGGCGCCTGATTGAGAGAAGAGTGCTCAAGCAGCTTCTGGTAGATCTTGATTTCTTCACTGACCCGCAGGCAGTAAGGCACCTTGACGATATAGACCCGGTCAAGGAACGCCTCGTTGTTCCGGTTGTTGCGGAATGCCTGCCACTCGCTCTCATTGGAGTGAGCCAGCACGATGCCATCAAAAGGAATCGCGCCCATGCCTTCAGTGGGGTTGTAGTTGCCTTCCTGGGTTGCCGTCAGCAGCGGATGCAGCACCTTGATCGGCGCCTTGAACATCTCGACGAACTCCATCAGGCCCTGGTTGGCTCGGCACAGGCCGCCGGAAAAGCTGTAGGCATCCGGGTCATCCTGGGAGTACATCTCAAGTTGACGGATATCGACCTTGCCCACCAGGGAAGAGATATCCTGGTTGTTTTCGTCACCGGGCTCGGTCTTGGAAATGGCGATCTGATTGAGACGCGATGGATACAGGCGCACCACCCGGAACTCGGAAATATCGCCTCCGGCTTCCCGCAGGCGCTTGGCTGCCCAGGGCGACATCACACTACGCAGATAACGTTGCGGAATGCCGTATTCCTTCTCCAGCAACTCGCCATCCTCCTCCGGCGAGAACAGCCCAAGGGGGGACTCATGCACGGGAGACCCCTTGATTGCATAGAAAGGTACATGCTCCATCAGCAGCTTGAGGCGCTCAGCCAAGGACGACTTACCTCCCCCCACCGGCCCCAGCAAATACAGAATCTGTTTCTTTTCCTCCAACCCCTGAGCCGCATGACGGAAATAGGAAACAATCTGCTCGATCGCCTCCTCCATGCCATGGAATTCGCTGAACGCCGGGTACCGACGAATGACCTTATTGGAAAAGATCCGTGCCAGCCGTGAATCTTTGGCCGTGTCGATTACCTCGGGCTCACCGATGGCCTCCAGCATGCGCTCCGCCGCGCTGGCATAGGCGGACGGATCCTGACGGCAGAGCTCAAGGTACTCCTGCAAGGACATCTCTTCCTGCTGAATACGAGCGTAACGGTTCTGCACGTGGTCAAAGATACTCATCGAAGCCTCCTGTTTGCCCGACTCCCGGCTACAGCAATCCTTCCTTGACGAACTTTCACCGGGGCTACTTTCAGCGTAGAACAGTATTAGCCAAACGCGATTCAACGCTGAGTTCCCTTTTCTCCTTCGTCGCTACCTGCTACCCATCCCTTACCTATAAGAACTCAACCAAAGCGGAGTGTTTCATTCCAGATCAGAAAACCCTCGGTTCTGAAGGAAAAAACACCCCTGAACAAAGCTTCTCCGCTGCCTGCCCAAATCTGTCCAACGCCCCAACATGTACGGTAATGCAAAAGCGTGTCTCCCTACCAGCGTATCCGGGAGCAGACACCTCTCTTGCACAGGCCTGCGACCAGCCTACATTTCAGCGGCAAGCCGCACCCCTTGATTGATGGCTCGCTTGGCATCCAGTTCTGCTGCCTTATCCGCCCCACCAATGACATCCACCCTGACACCGAGCCTTTCCAGAGGTGCAAGCAGATCACGCACGGACTCCTGGCCGGCACATACCACAACGCTATCGACCGCCAATATACGCGGCTCTCCGGCCACCTGCAGATGCAGGCCTTGATCATCGATATGCAGATATTCACAGCCAGCCAAGGCTTCAACGCCACGATGGCGCAAAGAGGCTCTATGCACCCAGCCAGTGGACGTGCCCAGCCCTTTACCCGGTTTGGAAGTCTTGCGCTGCAACAGAAACACTTGGCGCGGCGTGTCCGGCCGCTGAGGCGGCTTGAGTCCACCTGGTTCGCTGACCGACAGGTCGACGCCCCACTCATCGCACCACTGCGCCACAGGATCTTCACCTGATTCAGTGTGGGTCAAGAGTTCAGCCACGTCGAAGCCGATTCCTCCTGCACCGATGATTGCCACCCTTTTTCCTACTTTCTCAGGCGCTGCAATGGCTTCGGCATAGCTCAACACGCAGGGGTGATCCGCCCCGGGCAATTCGAGCTGACGCGGCCGCACCCCGGTCGCCAGCACAACTCGATCAAACCCGCCAAGCATCTCGATATCCGCATCACAGCCCAGGCGAACATCAACGCCCGCCTTGCTCAGCATGACGCGGAAGTAGCGCAAGGTTTCGTTGAATTCCTCTTTGCCTGGAATCTTGCGTGCAAAATTGAACTGGCCACCCAACTCATTCTGGCGTTCGAACAGCGTCACATGATGACCGCGTTCTGCCGCTGTCGTTGCGACAGCAAGCCCAGCAGGGCCTCCGCCGACAACGGCAACATTCACAGGAGACCCAGTAGGCTCCAGCACGATTTCCGTTTCATGACAGGCCCTTGGATTGACCAGGCAGGAAGTCAGCTTGCCCTGAAAAGTATGATCAAGGCAGGCCTGATTACAGGCAATGCAGGTATTGATTTCACGACTCTCCCCCTTTCTCGCCTTGTCCAGCCAGGCAGCATCGGCCAGCAGAGGGCGAGCCATGGACACCATGTCCGCATGCCCTTCGGCCAGTACTCTCTCGGCAACTTCCGGCATATTGATGCGGTTCGTCGTGATCAGCGGAATGGATACAGCATCACGAACCCGGTGAGAGACTTCAGTGAAAGCAGCCCGCGGCACACTGGTCACGATGGTAGGCACCCGGGCTTCGTGCCACCCGATGCCCGTGTTGATGGCATCGGCACCTGCCGCCTCCACCGCCCGCCCCAGAGCAATGACCTCCTCGGCAGTACTCCCTTCTTCCACCAGGTCAATCATCGACAAGCGAAAGACCACGACAAAATCATGCCCAACCGCTTCACGGATACGGCGCACGATCTCTACCGGGAAGCGAATACGATTGTCGAAGCTGCCGCCCCAGCGATCACTACGCTGATTGGTCCTGCGGCAGATGAACTGGTTGATCAGGTACCCTTCCGAGCCCATCACCTCGATCCCGTCATATCCTGCCTTCTGAGCCAAGGTGGCACATCGGACATAGTCCGCAATCTGTTTCTCGACGTCAGCACCACTCAATTCCCGAGGCATGAATGGATTGATGGGCGCCTGAATCGGCGATGGCGCCACCGATTGTGGTGAATAACCATAACGGCCGGCATGCAGAATCTGCAGCAGCAGACGCCCGCCCTCACGCTGCACGCTATCAGTCAGTTGCCGGTGACTGTTGAGCTGCTCATCACTATCGAGCACCGAAGCCCCCTGCACCAGCACACCTTCGGCATTGGGAGAGATACCTCCCGTCACAATCAATCCGACACCATGCCGGACACGCTCGACATAGAAGGCTGCCAACCGTTCGAAACCACCAGGCATTTCTTCCAGGTTGGTGTGCATTGATCCCATCAGCACACGATTGGGTAATTGCAGATGACCCAGCGTGATCGGCTGGAACAAATGAGGATAAGCTGCCACGGCAAGGCCCTCGAACGAACTCATGAGTTGTCATTGAACTCGGTAGCGCTCACCCAAAGATGATCCACTCACACCATGATGGCGCCAACCAAATTCAAACAACTGTATGATAGTCGTTAACGCCTTGCCACCCTTCATACGTATAACGCGCACACGCAAAAAACCCGATGCATGAAAGCATCGGGTCGGAAATCTTGCAGCGTGTGTATGGCGGACCGGACGGGACTCGAACCCGCGACCTCCGGCGTGACAGGCCGGCATTCTAACCAACTGAACTACCGGTCCGCATGGTGGGTGATACCGGATTCGAACCAGTGACCCCCAGCATGTGAGGCTGGTGCTCTAACCAACTGAGCTAATCACCCATGTATCACACTTGATTTGCTGCTGTGTAACTTTGGCCCTGTTACGAGGGATCATCATGGCGGACCGGACGGGACTCGAACCCGCGACCTCCGGCGTGACAGGCCGGCATTCTAACCAACTGAACTACCGGTCCACTTGATGATATAGCGAGAGCGATGATGGCGGACCGGACGGGGCTCGAACCCGCGACCTCCGGCGTGACAGGCCGGCATTCTAACCAACTGAACTACCGGTCCGCATGACATCACAACACTATTACAACTCTTACGTTTCCTGGGCATCACTTGCGTGATGGTGGGTGGTACAGGGTTCGAACCTGTGACCCCCAGCTTGTAAGGCTGGTGCTCTCCCAACTGAGCTAACCACCCCTGGTCACGTGGCGCTGCATTCTACAGAACCCCGGAATGATGTCAACGCGTTTTTTTCAATTACTGTTCACTTCGCTGGCTATTTTTCATCCAGCTTTCATCTACTTGGGCGTAAAAGCCAGTAACCATGGGCTAAAGAACACAGGCGCCCTATCGACGAGCACATCGACAAAAATATCACTTCAAGCCTCAGAGTTAGTCATCTGGGCATAATCTGTGGCCCAGCATGAATTCCGCAGTCACCTTGGCAGCCTCTTCGATCAAACCCTGCTGAGTGGCACCACTCAAGCGCCTGGCTGCCCAATCGTGATCACCATCCTCAAGCCAATGCACTAGCGACTGAGGCGCCAACTCCGTCAGGCCATATCCTTCCACTTCCGCCTGCATGCCGAAAGGATCACGCTTCCCCTGCAATACCAGCACCGGACAATGCAATCCAGGCCAATGCTCTAGACGCAACCTGTCGGGCTTGCCAACAGGATGAAAGGGGTAGCCGGCAAGGACAAGACCTGGGATTTCTTCACCCGAGCCACTCTCTGCCGCCAGCATGCTGGCCACTCGCCCTCCCATGGACTTGCCACCCAACCAGAGTGGCTCCCCACCCGTCTGCGACAGCAGGGCATGCCACTGTCGCAGTTCTTCCACCAATACACTCACTTTGGGAGGCGGTCGGCGGCGACCTTCCTCCAGCATGCGCTGCATGTACGAGAACTCCACGGCCAGAGTCTGTACTCCCTGTGTCGCCAGTGCATTGCGCCAGGCGACAAGAAAATCTGATGCCTGCCCTGCCCCCGCACCGTGCATCAACAGCAGCGCTCCAGAGGCTCCTTCCCCCTGAAGCCATACCTTGCCATGCCCCTCCAGCCACCAGTTGCCGCAAGCACTTGAACGCCGCAGATCTCTCAGTTCCGCCAACGAAATCCTGGTACAACTTTCGTCTTGCACTTGGTCGCTCCTGTACCAATTACACTCTCAAAGTGTATACAATTAATAAAGCACACGGGATACACTTACTACCAGACAGTTGATCCGCCCTGCTCGCGGAGCCTGCATTCAATGGAACCAGGATCATGAGCTCAGCAATCGAACACCCGCCTCAGCGCGAGGCCAACAGCACTGGTGACTGCAACTCACCTCTATCAGCGAGCGATAGCCCTCTAGGCAATGCAACCTACGGGGCAACCTCCGATCCGGCTTGCAGCTCAAGCCACGACGCGATCTACAACACGATCTACAACTACAAAGTGGTTCGCCAGTTCGCGATCATGACCGTGGTTTGGGGCATCGTTGGCATGTGCGTCGGCCTGACCCTGGCGGCCCAACTCGTCTGGCCGCAGCTCAATCTTGACCTGCCATGGACCAGCTTCGGCCGTCTGCGCCCGCTGCATACCAACCTTGTGATCTTCGCTTTCGGTGGCTGTGCACTCTTCGCCACATCCTATTACGTGGTCCAGCGCACTTGCCGGGTGCGCCTGATCAGCGACCGGCTTGCCGCCTTCACTTTCTGGGGTTATCAGGCAGTGATCCTGTGTGCACTGGTCAGCCTGCCGCTGGGTTACACCGAGATCAAGGAATACGCTGAGCTGGAATGGCCCATCGACATCCTCCTGGCAGTGGTCTGGATCACCTATGGCATCGTTTTCCTCGGCACCATCCGCGCTCGCAAGACATCACATATCTATGTGGCCAACTGGTTCTTCGCCGCATTCATTCTCACCGTCGCCGTGCTGCACATCGTCAATAGTGCTGCTCTGCCTGTTACCTCCACCTACTCCATTTCCGTATATGCCGGTGCTGTCGATGCCATGGTGCAGTGGTGGTACGGCCATAATGCCGTAGGTTTTTTCCTTACCGCTGGCTTCCTCGGCATGATGTATTACTTCGTGCCCAAACAGGCTGGTCGACCGGTCTACTCCTACCGCCTGTCAATCGTCCATTTCTGGGCGCTGATCATGGTCTACATGTGGGCCGGACCTCATCACCTGCACTACACCGCCCTGCCTACCTGGGCACAGTCACTAGGCATGGTGATGTCGATCATTCTGCTTGCACCGTCCTGGGGCGGCATGATCAACGGCATGATGACCCTCTCTGGCGCTTGGCATAAGCTGCGCACCGACCCGACGTTGCGCTTCCTTGTGGTGGCACTGTCCTTCTATGGCATGTCGACCTTCGAGGGCCCGATGATGGCAGTGAAAACCGTCAACGCACTGTCTCACTACACCGACTGGACCATTGGCCACGTACACTCCGGCGCCTTGGGTTGGGTCGCCATGATCACCATCGGCTCCCTCTACCACCTGATTCCGCGTCTCTACGGCCACACCGAGATGTACTCGGTCAAGCTGGTGTCGGTGCATTTCTGGTTAGCCACCGTAGGTACGGTGCTGTACATCGCCGCCATGTGGGTCAATGGCATTCTGCAAGGGCTGATGTGGCGCGCCTTCAATGCCGACGGCACCCTGATGTACACCTTCGTCGAGACTATCGAAGCCAGTGTGCCGGGCTATGCAGTACGCGTGCTCGGGGGCTTGTGCTGGGTCGTAGGAATGGTGGTCATGGCAGTGAATGTGTACAAGACCGCCAGACCTGTCACCGACAGCCGCAGGCTGATGCCACAGACCGCTTGAGCCGACGGGGAAAACCATCATGCGACACGAAATCATCGAGAAGAACGTCGGTCTGCTGGCAGTGTTGGTACTGGCAGTAATCAGCCTCGGCGGCCTGGCCGAGATTGTTCCGCTGTTCTTTCAGAAACAGACCACCGCGCCCATTGAAGGCCTCAAGCCACTCTCCGCTCTGGAGCTGGAAGGGCGCGACATCTACCGTCGCGAAGGCTGCGTAGGTTGCCACTCACAGATGATCCGCCCCTTCCGCGCCGAAACCGAGCGCTACGGCCATTACAGCGTGGCAGGGGAATCCGTCTGGGAACACAACTTCCTGTGGGGCTCCAAACGCACGGGCCCCGATCTGGCGCGGGTAGGAGGTCGCTACAGCGACGAATGGCACCGCGCCCACATGTACAACCCCCGGGATGTGGTTCCGGAGTCCATCATGCCAGCCTACCCCTGGTTGTTCGACAACATGCTGGACGGCAAGGATACCGCCGCCAAGATGCGGACCCTGCAACGCCTCGGCGTGCCTTATAGCGATGAACAGATTGCCAAGGCCGAAGATGCGGTACGCGGCAAAACGGAAATCACCGCTCTGGTGGCCTATCTGCAGCAGCTCGGTACCGTTCTACCCCGTACCGCAGAGAATTCAGAAAAGTAAGTCGGCGAGGCAAGCATGGATATCGGAACGTTTCGTGGCGTGATTACTGCCATTCTGCTCATCGCATTCGTTGGCCTCGTGATATGGGCCTACTCCGGGCGCCGCCGCCAGGCCTTCGATGAAGCGGCCCGCCTTCCCTTTGACGATGAGCCGACAGCTCAACCGCACCCGGAAGACCATCGAGACAAGGGAGACAAGGCGCTATGACCGCGTACTGGAGTGACGCTCTGTCCGGCTTCTGGAGCGGCTGGATCATCATCATCACCCTGGGCAGCATTGCCTTCGCCTTCTGGTTGCTGGTGGCCAATCGCAAGACCGATACACAGCCCAAGGCCGATGGCCAGGTCAGTACTACCGGGCATGGTGCGGACGGCATCGAAGAATATGACAACCCGCTGCCACGCTGGTGGTTCTTCCTCTACATCGCCACCGTGATCTTTGCCCTGACCTACCTGGTGCTGTACCCGGGGCTCGGTAACTTTACGGGCTTGCTTGGTTGGACCCAGGAAGACCAGTGGGAACAGGAAGTCGCTGATGCCGAAGCCCGGTATGCGCCAATCTTCGAGCGTTATCAGCAGATACCGATTCCTGAACTATCCAGGGACTCTGACGCCATGCAGGTGGCTGAACGAATCTTCCTCAACAACTGCGCCATCTGCCATGGATCCAATGCCAAGGGCGGCAATGGATTTCCCAACCTGACCGATGATGACTGGCTGTATGGCGGCCAGCCGGAACAGATCGTCACCACCCTGACCCAGGGACGTCGCGGCATGATGCCGCCATGGAAACAGCTCGGTGAAGACAATATCGAAAACCTGACCCAATACCTGCTGTCACTGTCCGGCAGCGCCGACGATGAACAGAAAGCCCAACAGGGCAAGACCCTGTACACCTCCACCTGCATTGGTTGCCATGGTCCGGACGCCACTGGCAACCAGGCGCTTGGCGCACCGAACCTGAGCGACGATATATGGCTGTATCGCGCCCCTGGCCAGAGTGTTGCGGATTCGGTTCGCCAGACCCTGAATGAGGGACGCAAGGGCCATATGCCAGCCCAGGCAGCCTATATCGGCGAACAGCGTGTTCATCTGGTCGCTGCCTATGTCTATGGCCTGAGTCGCCATGACGGACAACAGGCACACTAGGAAAAATCAGGTCATGAGCCCATGTTGCCGTGGGCTCTGCCAGACAACCGCCGGGAGTCAGGCATGAGCGAATCCAGCATCGAGCGCTTTATCCCAGCCCAGCAGCTCGACGAGGCCCTGGGCCAGTCGGAGCCAGCAGCAAGTTACAGCCTGTACGAGCGCCGCCAGCATATCTATGTGCGTGAAGTCGCCGGACGCTTCCAGCGTCTGCGCAGGATCACCAACTGGATACTGGTGCTGGGCTTTCTGGTGCTTCCCTGGATTCCCTGGGAAGGACGCCCGGCGGTATGGTTCGACCTGCCAGGACGAGCCTTCCACATTTTCTCGGTGACCTTCTACCCTCAGGAATTCATGTTGCTGTCGTGGCTGCTGATCATTTGCGCCTTCGGCCTGTTCTTCATCACGGCATTTGCCGGTCGGGCCTGGTGTGGCTACAGCTGTCCCCAGAGTGTCTGGACCTTCCTGTTCATCTGGGTAGAACATCGTATCGAAGGTAGCCGTCACCGCCGCATCAAGCGTGACAAGTCCTGCTGGAATCTCGACAAGCTATGGCGCAAGGCCTCCAAGCACTTCCTGTGGCTGCTGATTTCCCTGACCACAGGCGTCACCATCATCGGCTACTTCACTCCCATGGCCGATCTGATCCCCTCTCTCGTTCACTTTGACGTCAATGGCTGGACCGGGTTCTGGGTAGGCTTTTTCGTTCTGTTCACCTATCTCAACGCCGGCTGGCTACGTGAGCAGGTGTGCCTGTACATGTGCCCCTATGCGCGCTTCCAGGCAGTGATGTTCGACCGCGATACGCTGACCGTGTCCTACGACCAGCATCGAGGGGAACCACGGGGCAAGCACAAAGCCCATTTCCATGAGACGAAGCCTGGCGGCTCCTGTATCGACTGTGAATTGTGTGTACAGGTCTGCCCTACCGGGATAGATATTCGCGATGGTTTGCAATATCAATGCATCGATTGTGCCGCCTGCATTGACGCCTGCGACAGTGTAATGGACAAGCTGGGCCAACCCAGAGGGCTTGTGCGCTACACCACGGAAAATGCGCTGCATGGGCAACCTTCTCGCCTGCTACGCCCTCGTCTGCTGGGCTATCTGGCACTGTTGCTGGTGATGTCAGGGGTCTTTTTCTATCACCTTGCCTCACGAACGCCACTGGATATCGATCTCAAACGTGACCGAGGCAGCCTTTATCAGACACTGAACGATGGACGCATTGCCAATGCCTATGCGCTTACCGTGCGCAATCTGGACAACCGCGACCATCGCTATGTCATCGAAGCGTCCGGTATCGAAGGTCTGCAGATAGACAGCGACAGCATCCTGGTGCCAGCAGGAGAATCCCGCCAACGCGTACTGACCTTGAGCCTGGACCCTGTTCGCCTCACGACTCCCAGCACTGATATTCGCTTGAATGTGCATGCACAGGACATGCCTTCGATCATGGTGGAACAGGAAAGTCGTTTCATAGGAGCCACGCCCTGATGAGCCCCGAAGATGTCACTCTGACACCCTGGTACAAGCAATTCTGGCCCTGGTTCATGATCGGCCTGCTGGCATCCTCGATCATGTTCAGCCTGACCTATCTCGCCTTTTCCATCCGTTACTTCGATGGCTCCGTCGGCCAGGATTATTACAAGGACGGTCTTGCCATCAATGTACAGCTGGAAAAACAGCGACACGCCAAGGCGTTGGGCCTGAACGCTGAATTGCGCATGGATAGCGTGAGCGGCGATATCACCGTTCGTCTGGATGGCAACCTCGATGGCACGGGGGGCTATCCCGAGAACCTGGACCTCGCTCTGCGCTTTCCCACGGACAACGACCTCGATCAGGAACTGACCCTGCAACACATCCGCAACGGTCACTATGTGACCCATCTGGAAAAGCCACTGCACTACCGCTGGTATGTGCAGTTACAACCGGCTCCCGGCAAGGACGCTGCATGGCGTCTCAATGGTGTGGCTCAGTTTCCGAGCACCGAGGCCATTCACCTGACACCAGGGCTTTAGGGCAGCAATGTCATCCACTTCGTGCTATCACTGCGGATCAGCCGTCCCCAAGACCGGAAGCTGGTCCATCGAGCTGGATGGCCAGCAACATCTCCTATGCTGCCCTGGCTGTGAAGCCGTCGCCCAGGCTATCGTCAGCGCCGGCCTCGATAGCTATTACCGCTTTCGCAGCGCCCTCCCCGAACGTCCCCCTGCCTCTGCCGTAGACCAGAAACGCTGGCAAGTCTTTGATGATCCAGGGTTGCAGAGCCGCTTCGTCAAGCAACAGGAAGATTGTCACGTCGTCACCCTGGCAGTGGACGGCATTACCTGCGCAGCCTGCGCCTGGCTGATCGAGCATCGCCTCAATGCCCTCGATGGCGTGACCGAGAGTGCCGTCAATCTTGCCCAGCACCGTGTCAGAATATGCTGGCGACCAGAGCACCTGTCGCTATCGCGCTTACTGGCCGAAATGGCCGCCATCGGTTATCCCGCCCAACCCTATGAGCCTGACCGTGCCAGGATTCGTCTGCACCAGGAGTCTCGCAAGATGGTGCGACGCTTGATCGTCGCCGCTGTCGGCATGATGCAGGTGCTGATGTTTTCGGTTCCTCACTATGTCTCGGGCTGGGACACTACATCGGGAGACCTGAGCGCCGATCTTGAACGCCTTTTTGCTTGGCTGGCACTGGTTCTGACCACTCCTGTCGTCATGTTTTCCGCTCAACCCTTCTTCTTCGGTGCCCTGCGCGATCTGCGTAGCCGCACCCTGGGGATGGACGTTCCCGTGTCACTTGCCATCGCAGGGGCCTACCTGGCCAGCGTATGGGCCGTGTTCAGCCAGAGTGGCGAGATGTATTTCGACTCGGTCAGCATGTTCACCTTCTTCCTGCTTGCCGGACGTTACATCGAGGCCCGGGCGCGAACGCATTACGGAAAGACAGGAAATGCAATGAGCTCATTGATTCCTGCTGCCGCCGTGCAAATCGATGCAGACGGCAACGAGCGCATGGTGCCATCCAGCGAGCTGGAGTCCGGTGACAGGATACGCGTGCGGCCAGGAGAGCAGATTCCCGCCGATGGCATCATCCGCGATGGCCTGGCCAGTCTCGATGAATCCATGCTCAGTGGTGAGGCCTTGCCGAGCACACGGACTCTGGGCGATACCGTCAATGCCGGCTGCATGGTTCTGGACAGCCCTGTGGAAATAGAAGTCACACAGGTCGGCCAGGACACACGGGCAGCCAGCATCCTGGACCTGACAGATCGGGCCTTCAGTCAGCGTCCACGTATCGCTCGCCTGGCAGAGCGCATTGCTCATCGCTTCGTGACACGCTTATTGCTGCTCTGCATCTGCGTCGCACTGGCCTGGTGGTGGATCGATCCATCCCGAAGTCTTTGGGTAACGCTTTCTGTACTGGTGGTGTCCTGCCCTTGTGCGCTGGCACTGGCCACGCCAACGGCCCTGACAGTCGCCCATGGGCGATTGCGCCGTTCGGGGGTATTGATCACGCGGGCCGATGCACTGGAAACCCTGACCAGACTCGACCGCATCATCTTCGACAAGACAGGGACCCTGACCCAGGGAAAAATACGCCTGGCGGCCTCCTACGTTCTCTCTCGGGAATACGATGAAACCTTTCTGTTGGCAGTGGCTGGCGCACTGGAGTCATCTTCAGAGCACCCCATTGCCCACGCCTTCCTGTCCTGCCAACGTCATGCCATTCGAGCCACTGGCATCATCAATACCCCAGGCCAGGGACTCAGCGGATACCTGCAACTCCCCCATGACAACGCAACCTGGCGCCTGGGTCAGGCAAGGTTCGCTGTCGATGGCTACTCTCCTCCCTCGCCTCCGGGCCACGGCTGCTGGTTACTGCTGACCCGGGATGCAATCCCTATGGCATGGTTCCTGGTCGATGATTCTCCGAGAGAGGATGCCGCCACAACCCTTCAGGCACTGAAGGAACATGGCCTGAAGGTAGAAATCCTGTCAGGAGACGGCGAGAGCAATGTCGCCGCCATGGCTTCTGCTCTCGACATCACCCAGTGGCGGGGGGCAACCAGCCCTGAAGACAAGCTCGCCCACCTTCAGCGACTCCAACACGAAGGAGAAATCGTGGCCATGGTCGGCGATGGCATCAATGACACACCGGTACTGGCAGGGGCCAACCTGGCCATCGCCATGCCCGGCTCCAGCGATCTGACCCGCACTCGAGCCGACATGGTGCTACTGGGAGAACATTTGCACGCCATCGTCGAATCCGTCGAAGTCGCTCGTGCCACGCAGCGGATCATTCGCCAGAATCTCGCCTGGGCGCTGGTTTACAACCTGATCGCTATTCCTTTGGCCTCCCTGGGGTTCGTATCTCCCTGGATGGCCGCACTGGGCATGTCGATCAGTTCACTACTGGTGGTAGGCAATGCACTCCGCCTCCGCCCCAGTCGCAGGCAGCAAGCATGAGCATTCTGTTTCTCTTGATATCCCTGTCACTGATCCTGTTGGGCCTGGCGGTCTGGGCTTTCTTCTGGGCGGTCAGGAATGACCAGTTCGAGGATCTGGAGGGACCAGCCTATCGTATTCTGTTCGACGATGATGATCCTCCCCCCGGTTCAAAACAGAGCGGCCAGAGCAACCGCCACGAGAAAGATACCCTATGAACCCGACTGGACTGGAACTGCCGGCCTTTGCCGCGGCCTTTGTCTTTGGCCTGCTGGGCAGCGCCCACTGCATTGGCATGTGTGGTGGAATCATGAGTGTACTGACCTTCAACATCCCACCCAGCATGCGCCAGCCAGTCCGGCTCACAGGCCTGGTACTGGGTTACAACCTGGGACGTATCATCAGCTATGCGATTGCCGGAGCGTCAGCCGCAACACTGGGCTCCGTAGTGACACTCGCACCGGGCATGCACACTGCAATGCAGCTGCTTTCAGCTCTGATGCTGATGCTGATGGCACTTTACATTGCCAACTTCTGGAAGGGATTACGCCATGTCGAAAGGCTTGGGCGACACCTCTGGCGGCATATTGAACCTGCTGGACGCAAGTTACTGCCAGTAGTGCACATTCCCCAGGCCGTGGTGCTGGGGGCCATATGGGGCTGGCTACCTTGTGGCCTGGTCTACTCCATGTTGACATGGAGCCTGGCCAGTGCCGACGCCATTGAGGGAGCGATACTATTGACAGCTTTCGGCCTGGGTACCCTGCCAGCATTGCTGTTCAGCGGCCTTGCTGCACGTCAATTACAACACCTGCTCGCGCTGAACAGTACTCGCTGGATCGCCGCAGCCTTGATTGTCTCCTTTGCCATTTGGCAAATATCAAGAGCTACAATGCATCTATAATACAAATATTGCCCCAGAACGAAATTCAGAAAAATCAGCGTATTTACATAAAATTTCAGAAAAAATTGGATGTATCTCCCCCTCTCCAGAAGAGGTATGCATATCCGCTATACATTTCAAGTGTGTAAAATGACGCCAGTTCTGTGCCAAGCTGGAATAATGATTCCATTGGCACCTTTTACATTTTCGTTCGCAACTGATGATCAACAGGAGCTGTGAATGTCTTCCTCGGCCCAAGACCGACGGCGTTCCCTGCTACAAGAAACTCGCTGTGATTCCTGCCGACTGAGCTCGCTCTGCCTGCCGTTGTCACTCGACACGAACGACCTGGAACGCTTCGACTCCATTATTCGTCGTCATCCACCGATCAAGAAAGGCACTCGCTTGATTGAACAGGGAGACCCTTTCACCAGCATATATGCCGTACGCTCAGGAAGCTTGAAGCAAACCATCACTGAAGGTAGTGGTGAAGCCCAACTGACCAATTTTTTTCTACCCAGCGAAATCATTGGGCTCGATGGCATCAGCGATGGCTTGTATACCGGCAGTGTCGTGGCCCTGGAAATGACTACGGTATGCGAGATTCCATTCGATCGTCTCGATACCTTATCCCAGACGCTGCCCGAGCTACGCTCCCAGTTGCTGAGAACCATCAGCAAGGAGTTGCACCAGGACCGGCGCATGATGCAGCTGCTCTCGCGCAAGACTGCCGACCAAAGACTGGCCTGCTTCTTCCTCGGACTATCCGATCGCTTCAGGCGACGCGGGTATTCGCCTTTCAGCTTCCGCCTATCCATGTCCCGCGCAGATATCGGTAATCACCTGGGCCTTGCGGTAGAAACCATTAGTCGCATCCTTGGACGCTTCCAACAGCAGGACCTGGTCGCAGTATCCGGCCGTGAAGTACATATCCTCAACATCAATGACCTGACGAGACTCGCTGACACTGAAACAAACTAAGTCTCTGAAAACAACCACCGGTATATGGCAGGCACTCCAACCACTTCATGATGAACAAACAAAAAGGCAACCCATCACCACATGGGCGCCTTTTCGTTTCATATTGAAAAAGCATGTCTCTGCCACATATATTTCCAGGCACCAAGAATTGCCAGACGTCCATAACTCAGTCAGCCTTGCCCTGCCATTCATGGTTCTTTTTTCCGGCTGAACAAGTCATTATTAAGCATGAAGTAGTGCACTATATATATCAGGATACCTGACGCTTCAGCCAGAATTCTCGCCCTGTCTCAGAACCACACTCTTCCCTGGCCTTATCCGCTGCGGCCAGTGCCATTCGCTGGGCATCTTGTGGAAATGCCAGCAGGCGTCTCATGCATTCTTGCCAGTGATCAGAATGGTCTTCCGCCAGCAGCCCATCAACCTCATCACTGACCAGATCCTTGTATGGAGAGCGTTGGCTGTAGATTCCAACGCCACCCATCAGCGTAATATCCAGGAACTTGATATAGGACTTTCCTGCATTGAACGCGGTGGGCCATAGCGGCGCGAGACCGATATGGATGCGGTGCTTGCATTGATAGTCCAGGAAGTCTTTCCAGAGGAGAGGGGATGGCGTGCTCACCCGCTTCAGGGTAGCCAGCTCTGGTGGAGCAAAACGCCCAAGCATCAACTCGAACTGCACTTGATGGCATGCTTCATGGATTGATGCCAGTGCCGGGATAATATGCTCGAGATCCTTCAGATGGGCACGAGTACCATGAAACCCTACACGCCATTCAGCGGCCTTGAAATGTTCAAGGCTGGGTGGGGTCGCAATCAGCCCGGGTGTCAGGATGCTGACATGACGGTGCCGATCGACAAAAGTCCTGGCAAGCTGATCGCTGCATGCAATCACCTCATCAACCAATGGCAGCAATCGCTTCTGTTCCTCCACCTTGGCAGCCATACGCTGGCGATAGCCTTCAGGCAGCGAATGATCCTGCACTGCTGCAGAAAGATCATCGTCAATCACGTAATACACCCCGGCCAGGCGAGAACGCTCACGCTCCAGAACTTCACACCAGGGTAGCGACAGGCCACGGCAAACGATGACATGAGCATCGCGCATCAACCGTCGCAGCCACGGCCAGCACCAGCGCGGGTGACGCCAAGTTCGTGTATCCAGGCGCGTGATACGAGCGCCACGTTCCTGCAACCAGGGCGCAACAGAAGCAAGAAAATAGATGTCTTCCGTAGGTCTGGCGCCATCGCTGAGCACTAGCCAGTGAGCCTGTCTCCTGTTCATGCCCAGCGTCTCAACACTGCACCTCCCAGCCATGCCAGCAAAAGGCAGGCCAGCAAGGGAGACAATACATCAAGTACCGAATCCAGGCTCCAGTGATACACCAGCCCGTAGTACCAGCTCACAGCATTGCCACCGCCCCCCTTGTATTCATGCTGTGCGATTTCCCGGCCCAGAAAAACGGCCACACTAATGGCACCTGCCGACCAACGTCCAAAAAACGGCCACAAGCACACCTGGATACCCATACCGATAACGAAGTGCTCAAGATGTGTGCCATTCAATATCATCGACGAGGCCTCGGCGCAGGGAGACATTTTCTCTTCATACACATAGCGCGAAGCCCTGACCTCGCCTGCCGTCACTGTAACCCGCCCCTCAGTGACAAATGAAGGGTGTCAAAAAAACCTTGAGGAAGTGACTAACGATCAGACACCCCCTCATAGGCATTAGAGCGCTCTATCGAAACACCAGTGAATGCGAACCTTGTTACAAAACAATCTGCTCACACGAATTTTCATTTAATGACAAAGCATTAACAAACAAAAACCCCGCCACACTTCTGTACGCTTCGAAACCAGCATCACCAGTGCCGCTGATAGCTGGCAGCGGATAGCCCATTCCAGCTCTCTCGCACCGTTACAGGTGTAACACCTGCTTTTTGGGCTTGCCATATTAGGCATTAGGTCTACTACATTAGTTCTCTGGAGACATCGGCTAACAGACGGAATTAATAGTGTCACATAAAAGCATTAGATATTTCGTACTGCGCCATGTAAGAGTACCTCGGATGCCTCTTTGAAAATGGCCTCGCAGGGCTATCACTTCACGTGCAAGGGAACACCATAATGGATATCAAAACAACGGAATTAGGTGGAAGCTTCAGCGATGTACCCCCGTGGGTTCTGGAGGGTAACAACCTCGTTTTGGAAGAACCGTCCAAAGTGCTGCTGCACCTGGACCCAGATGATATTCAATCCTTCACTCGCGAAGGCGATGATCTGATCATCGTTACCAATGACGGCCAGGTCATCACACTGACCGACTTCTATGTAGACCCAGGCACAGGCCCCAGCGAGCTGTATCTCGTCGATGACGAAGGTGCCATTGTGTGGGCAAACCTTGGCCCCGCGGGCTCAGACGGTGTCGTCTTTGCCGAATTCATCCCTACTGGCGAAACGGCTGACTTCGCCATGGTAGCGGCGGGTGGCGCCGAGGATGGCATCAATCCCTGGGTAGTGGGTGGCGCAGCCGGATTACTGGCCCTTGTAGCCGCCGCCGCTGGTGGCGGTGGTGGTGGCGGTGGTGGCGGAGGAGATGATGATGACCCCACCTCTCCGAACCC
This sequence comes from Halomonas binhaiensis, assembly GCF_008329985.2. NCBI lineage: Bacteria > Pseudomonadati > Pseudomonadota > Gammaproteobacteria > Oceanospirillales > Halomonadaceae > Halomonas > Halomonas binhaiensis. The sequence continues at coordinate 772,978 of NZ_CP038437.2, read as the reverse complement.
GGACACCACCGCTCCGGACGCCCCTGTCGTCAACCCGACCAATGGCAGCACCATCAGCGGTACCGCCGAGCCAGGCAGCACCATCGAGGTCGATACCGATGGTGACGGCAACCCCGATTACACCGCGACTGCCGACGATGACGGCAACTGGTCCATCACTCCGGATCAGCCTCTCGATGATGGCTCCGAGATCACCGTTACCGCGACCGACCCTTCCGGCAACACCAGCGACCCCACTACCGTCACCGTTGACGGCATCGCTCCGGACGCCCCTGTCGTCAACCCGACCAATGGCAGCACCATCAGCGGTACTGCCGAGCCAGGCAGCACCATCGAGGTCGATACCGATGGTGATGGCAATCCCGATTACACCACGACGACCGATGATGACGGCAACTGGTCCATCACTCCCGATGAGCCACTTGACGATGGCTCCGAGATCACTGTTACCGCAACCGATCCGGCCGGCAACACCAGCGACCCCACGACCACCACGGTTGATGGCACTGCACCGGATGCCCCGGTTGTCGACCCGACCAATGGTGAAACCATCGGCGGTACCGCCGAGCCAGGCAGCACCATCGAGGTCGATACCGATGGTGATGGCAACCCCGATTACACCACGACGACCGATGATGACGGCAACTGGTCCATCACTCCGGATCAGCCTCTCGATGATGGCTCCGAGATCACCGTTACTGCGACTGATCCAGCCGGAAATACCAGCGAGCCCACCACCTCCACCGTCGATGCCACGGCTCCGGATGCTCCGGTCGTCGATCCGACCAATGGTGAAACCATCGGCGGTACCGCCGAGCCAGGCAGCACCATCGAGGTCGATACCGATGGTGACGGCAACCCCGATTACACCGCCACAACTGATGATGACGGCAACTGGTCGGTCACTCCCGATGAGCCCCTTGCCGATGGCACCGAAGTTACCGTTACCGCAACCGATCCGGCTGGCAATACCAGCGAGCCCACCACCTCCACCGTCGATGCCACAGCGCCGGATGCCCCGGTCATCAATCCAACCGATGGCAGCGTGATCAATGGTACTGCCGAGCCGGGCTCCACGGTCGGTGTCGATACCGATGGTGACGGTAACCCTGACTACACTGCACCTGTCGATGATGCAGGCAACTGGTCGGTCACTCCAGATGCCCCGCTGGAAAACGGCACCGAAATCAGCGCCACTGCCACTGACCCGGCGGGCAACACCAGTGATCCGGCCACCGCAACTGTCGACACCTCGGTGGTAATGGCTCCTGTGATCATCACCGCTGACGACGATGTGGGTGCCATCACGGATCCGCTGTCCAGCGGCGACAGCACCGATGACACTCTGCCTGTCCTCAACGGTACGGCACCTGCCGACAGCACCGTGACCATCTTCCAGGATGGCACCGAGATTGGCACAGCGACCGCGGATGCCGATGGCAACTGGAGCTTCCCGCTGGATGCCGAACTGGCCGAAGGCGACTACAGCTTCACCGCCACCGCGACCGTCGGCGGCAACACCTCAGATCCTAGTGACGCCTTCGAGCTGACCGTCGACACGACCGCACCGAATGCCCCGGCTATCAACCCGACTGATGGCACGGAAATCAGCGGGACGGCCGAAACCGGCGCCACCGTCAACATCGATACTGACGGCGACGGCACCCCGGATCTGACAGCTGAAGTGCAGCCGGATGGTACCTGGAGCGCGACGCCGGATGCTCCGCTGGCTGATGGTACCGAACTGAGCGTCACTGCGACTGATCCGGCTGGCAACACCAGCGATCCCGTCAGCGTCACCGTGGGTGGTGGCGGTGTGGGTGTGACTGCCCCAGTCATCGGCGCCATCACGGACGATGAGGGGGATATCACGGGCGACCTCGTCAGCGGCGACAGCACCGATGACACCCTGCCTGTCCTCAACGGCACAGCACCTGCCGACAGCACCGTGACCATCTTCCAGGATGGCACCGAGGTTGGCACTGCGACCGCTGATGCCGATGGCAACTGGAGCTTCCCGCTGGATGCCGAACTGGCTGAAGGCAGCTACAGCTTCACCGCCACCGCGACCGTCGACGGCACCGAGTCCGACCCAAGCGCAGCCTTCGAGCTGACCGTGGACCTCACCAGCCCCGGTGGCGCCGACGGCAGCGATGCCCCGACGCTGGCCCTCCCCGAGGCCGATGATGGCTTTATCAATGCTGACGAGTTGGCCGACGGCATCCAGGCCGAGGTCACTCTGACCGCCGGCACTCAGGAAGGTGATACCGTCACCCTGACCCTCAATGACGGCACCACCGTCGAGTACACCGTGACCGCGGATGACGTGACTGCTGGTTCCGCCAGCATGGCCATTCCCGGCACTCTGGCCGACAGTGACTACAGCGCAACGGTGGTGATCAGTGATGACGCAGGCAATATCTCCGCGACCTCTGACCCCATCACCTTTGGTGTCGATACCACTGCGCCGGAAGCTCCGGTCATCAACCCGACTGATGGCAGCGAACTCAATGGTACTGCCGAGCCAGGTTCCACCGTCAACATTGATACCGATGGCGACGGCACCCCGGACCTGACTACCGAGGTCGATCCCGACGGTAACTGGAGCGTGACCCCTGATGCCCCGCTGGATGGCGGCACCGAAGTCAGCGCCACGGTCACTGACCCGGCGGGTAACACCAGTGATCCTGTCACGGCAACCGTCGACACCTCGATCGTGATGGCCCCTGTGATCATCACGGCTGACGACGATGTGGGTGACATCACGGATCCGTTGTCCAGCGGCGACAGCACCGATGACACCCTGCCTGTCCTCAACGGCACGGCACCTGCCGACAGCACCGTGACCATCTTCCAGGATGGCACCGAGATTGGCACAGCGACCGCGGATGCCGATGGCAACTGGAGCTTCCCGCTGGATGCCGAACTGGCCGAAGGCGACTACAGCTTCACCGCCACCGCGACCGATGCTGACGGTAACGCCTCCGACCCGAGTGCGGCTTTCGATCTGACGGTCGACACCACGGCACCGGAAGCTCCGGTCATCAACCCGACCGATGGCAGCGAAATCAGCGGTACTGCCGAGCCCGGCTCTACGGTCAACGTCGATACCGATGGCGACGGCACCCCGGACCTGACCGCCGAGGTCGACCCCGACGGTAACTGGAGCGTGACCCCGGAAACTCCGCTGGATGACGGCACCGAAATCAGCGCTACCGTCACCGACCCGGCCGGCAACACCAGCGATCCGGTCACCGCGACGGTGGATGGTTCTGTTGTCATGCCGCCGGAAATTGGCTCGGTGACTGATGATGTGGGCGATGTCGTGGCCGATCTGGCCAGCGGTGACAGCACTGATGACACTCTGCCGACTCTGACCGGCACCGCCGCTGCCGACAGCACCGTGACCATCCTTCAGGATGGCACCGAGATTGGCACAGCGACGGCCGATGCCGATGGCAACTGGAGCTTCACCCCGGATGCCGAACTGGCTGAAGGTACCTACAGCTTCACTGCCACCACCACGGATGCCGATGGTAACGTCTCCGCCGAAAGCCCTGCTTTCGAGCTGACCATCGATACCACGGCACCGGATGCCCCGGTCGTCAACCCGACCGATGGCAGCGAAATCAGCGGCACTGCCGAGCCGGGCTCCACGGTCAACATCGATACCGATGGCGACGGTACTCCGGATCTGACTGCCGAGGTCGATCCCGACGGTAACTGGAGCGTGACGCCGGATGCCCCGCTGGGCGATGGCACCGAAATCAGCGCTACTGTCACCGACCCAGCCGGCAACACCAGCGATCCGGTCAACGTCACCGTAGGTGGCGGCGGTGCAGGTGTGACTGCCCCGGTCATCGGCGCCGCGACCGACGATGTGGGTGATGTGGTCGCGGATCTGGCCAGCGGTGACAGCACTGATGACACTCTGCCGACCCTGAACGGTACTGCCGATGCTGACGCGACCATCACTGTCTTCCAAGACGGCACCGAGATTGGCACAGCGACTGCCGATGCGGATGGCAACTGGAGCTTCATCCCGGATGCCGACCTGGCTGAAGGCACCTACAGCTTTACTGCCACCGCGACCGATGCTGACGGCAACACCTCCGATGCGAGTGCTGCTTTCGAGCTGACCATCGACACCACCGCCCCGGATGCCCCAGCCATCAACCCGACCGATGGCACCGAAATCAGCGGCACTGCCGAAGCAGGCGCCACCGTCAATATCGATACTGATGGCGACGGCACCCCGGACCTGACGGCTGAAGTGCAGCCGGATGGTACCTGGAGCGTGACGCCGGATGCTCCGCTGGCCGATGGTGCCGAGCTGAGCGTCACCGCGACCGACCCTGCCGGCAACACCAGCGATCCCGTCAGCGTCACCGTGGGTGGCGGCGGTGTGGGTGTGACCGCTCCGGTCATCGGCGCGATCACGGACGATGTAGGGGATATCACGGGCGACCTCGTCAGCGGCGACAGCACCGATGACACCCTGCCGACTCTGACCGGTACGGCCATTGCCGACGCGACCATCACTGTCTTCCAAGACGGCACCGAGATTGGCACAGCGACTGCCGATGCCGATGGCAACTGGAGCTACACCCCGGATGCCGATCTGGCTGAAGGCAGCTACAGCTTTACTGCCACCGCAACCGATGCTGATGGCAACACGTCCGATGCCAGTGCTGCCTTCGAGCTGACCGTCGATACCACGGCACCGGAAGCTCCGGTCGTCAACCCGACCGATGGCACCGAAATCAGCGGTACGGCCGAACCAGGTGCCACGGTCAACATCGATACCGATGGTGACGGTACCCCGGACCTGACCGCCGAGGTCGACCCCGACGGTAACTGGAGTGTGACGCCGGATGCCCCGCTGGGCGATGGCACCGACTTGAGCGTCACTGTCACTGACCCGGCGGGTAACAGCAGTGACCCGGTCAACGTCACCGTGGGTGGCGGCGGTGCAGGTGTGACGGCTCCGGTCATCGGCGCCGCGATCGACGATGTGGGAGATGTGGTAGCGGATCTGGCCAGCGGTGACAGCACTGACGACACTCTGCCGACCCTCACCGGTACCGCCGATGCCGACGCGACCATTACCATCCTCCAGGATGGCACCGAGGTCGGTACTGCGACCGCCGACGCCGATGGCAACTGGAGCTTCACCCCGGATGCCGATCTGGCGGAAGGTACCTACAGCTTTACTGCCACCGCGACCGATGCTGACGGCAACACCTCCGATGCCAGTGCTGCCTTCGAGCTGACCGTCGATACCACCGCACCGGATGCGCCAGTCGTCAACCCGACCGATGGCACTGAAGTCAGCGGGACGGCCGAACCAGGTGCCACGGTCAACATCGATACCGATGGTGACGGTACCCCGGACCTGACCGCCGAGGTCGACCCCGACGGTAACTGGAGTGTGACGCCGGATGCCCCGCTGGGCGATGGCACCGACCTGAGCGTCACTGTCACTGATCCGGCTGGTAACAGCAGTGATCCGGTCAACGTCACCGTGGGTGGCGGCGGTACTGGCGTTACGGCTCCGGTCATCGGCGCCGCGACCGACGATGTGGGAGATGTGGTAGCGGATCTGGCCAGCGGTGACAGCACTGACGACACTCTGCCGACCCTCACCGGTACGGCTGATGCCGACGCGACTATCACCATCTTCCAGGATGGCACCGAGGTCGGTACCGCGACTGCCGATGCCGATGGCAACTGGAGCTTCACCCCGGATGCCGATCTGGCTGAAGGTACCTACAGCTTTACTGCCACCGCGACCGATGCTGACGGCAACACTTCCGATGCCAGTGCCGCCTTCGAGCTGACCGTCGATACTACGGCACCGGATGCTCCGGCCGTAGATCCGACCGATGGCACTGCCATCAGCGGTACTGCCGAAGCGGGCAGCACTGTCAACATCGATACCGATGGTGACGGTACTCCAGACCTGACGGCTGAAGTGCAACCAGATGGTACCTGGAGCGTGACCCCGGATGCTCCGTTGGCCGATGGCACTGACCTGAGCGTCACCGCCACCGATCCGGCGGGCAACACCAGTGATCCGGTCAACGTCACCGTGGGTGGCGGCGGTGCTGGCGTCACGGCCCCGGTCATCGCTGCGGCGACCGACGATGTCGGCGATGTGGTAGCGGATCTGGCCAGCGGCGACAGTACTGACGACACTCTGCCGACCCTGACCGGTACGGCCGTTGCTGACGCGACCATCACCATCTTCCAGGATGGCACTGAGGTCGGCACCGCGACTGCCGATGCCGATGGCAACTGGAGCTTCACCCCGGATGCCGATCTGGCTGAAGGCAGCTACAGCTTCACTGCCACCGCAACCGATGCTGACGGCAACACTTCTGATGCGAGTGCTGCCTTCGAACTGACCGTCGATACGACCGCCCCGGATGCCCCGGTCGTCGATCCGACCGATGGCACTGCCATCAGCGGTACTGCCGAAGCGGGCAGCACTGTCAACATCGATACTGATGGTGACGGTACTCCAGACCTGACGGCTGAAGTGCAGCCAGATGGTACCTGGAGCGTGACCCCGGATGCTCCGTTGGCCGATGGCACTGACCTGAGCGTCACCGCCACCGATCCGGCGGGCAACACCAGTGATCCGGTCAACGTCACCGTGGGTGGCGGCGGTGCTGGCGTCACGGCCCCGGTCATCGCTGCGGCGACCGACGATGTCGGCGATGTGGTAGCGGATCTGGCCAGCGGTGACAGTACTGACGACACTCTGCCGACCCTGACCGGTACGGCCGTTGCCGACGCGACCATCACCATCTTCCAGGATGGCACTGAGGTCGGCACCGCGACTGCCGATGCCGATGGCAACTGGAGCTTCACCCCGGATGCCGATCTGGCTGAAGGCAGCTACAGCTTCACTGCCACCGCAACCGATGCTGACGGCAACACTTCTGATGCGAGTGCTGCCTTCGAACTGACCGTCGATACGACCGCCCCGGATGCCCCGGTCGTCGATCCGACCGATGGCACTGCCATCAGCGGTACTGCCGAAGCGGGTAGCACCGTCAACATCGATACTGATGGTGACGGTACCCCGGACCTGACGGCTGACGTCGATGCCGATGGCAACTGGAGCGTGACCCCGGATGCCCCGCTGGCCGATGGTGCCGAGTTGAGCGTCACCGCCACCGATCCGGCGGGCAACACCAGCGGTCCGGCTACGGTTACCGTGGGTGGCGGTGGTGGCACCGTTACAGCCCCTGTCATCACTGCCGCAACCGACGATGTGGGTAGTGTCCTGGACGATCTGGCCAGCGGTGACAGCACTGACGACACCCTGCCGACCCTGACCGGTACGGCCGATGCTGGCGCGACCATCACCATCTTCCAGGATGGTACCGAGATCGGTACTGCCACGGCGGGTGCCGGCGGCAACTGGAGCTTCACTCCGGATGCCGATCTGGCCGAAGGCAGCTACAGCTTCACTGCCACCGCAACCGATGCTGACGGCAACACCTCCGATGCGAGTGCTGCCTTCGAACTGACCGTCGATACGACCGCCCCGGATGCCCCGGTCGTCGATCCGACCGATGGCACTGCCATCAGCGGTACCGCCGAAGCAGGCAGCACCATCAACATCGATACCGATGGTGATGGCAACCCGGACCTGACCGCTGACGTCGATGCTGACGGCAACTGGTCGGTCACCCCGGGCACGCCGCTTGCCGCGGGCATCGTCCTGGCCATCACGGCCATGGATGCGGCTGGCAACATCAGCGCGGAAGCTTCAGCGACCGTAGGAGCGGTTTCGCTTGATACGGATGGTGACGGCAGCACGGTCGGAATTACCGGCATCACTGAAGACACTGGCTTCGATGCCAATGACTTCTTCACCTCGGATAACACTCTGCAGATCAATGGCTTCATCGATCTTGATGATGGACATGATCTCAGCGTCGAGTTTAACGGCACGACCTATACCGAGGCTGATGCCGAGTTCACCGTGAACGCGGATGGCACCTGGGTCCTCGACCTGACCGACACCGTCCTGGATGATGGGCAATATGTCGCTACCGCCACCATCAGCAACGGTACTGACAGTGAAAGTATCACCAGAACCATCACGGTGCAGTCCGATACCTCACCAGTGGTATCCGCCAGCAGCGGTGGCCTTTTGGGACTGGTCGGCGTGGAAGCCCTGGGTGGCATTCTCGATCTCAGCACCCAGATGTTCACCGCCTATGATCCGACTGGCGACCTGACCTCCATCGAGATCGAGTACGTCGCTCTGATCGGGGTATCGCTAAATATCGATACCTGGACAGCATCTGAGCAACTGGCATCCGAGCTGGGGCTGACCTTCACCAGGGAGGTCGAACCTGGACTCCTGGGCATCGTTGGCCCGACGGCAAGGATGACGATTACCGCAGAGGACGGCGGTACCATCGGCAACCTGGAGATCAACGAGTTCCTCGGCTCAGTACAGCTCGCGTCGTCGCTGCTCGGAGCCAGTCTCCTACCGACGATCAACATCACGGCCACCGATGCCGAGGGGCAGACAGCGTCAGATTCTGCGACCAACCTGCTCGACCTGGATCTGCTGGGCGGTGCGGGCACCTCGGTGATCGAAGGTACTGCCGAAGCCGATACCCTGGATGGTACAGGTGGGGCTGATCGCCTCTACGGCTACGACGGTGACGACGTTCTCAACGGTGGTGCAGGTAATGACACCCTGCGTGGTGGTAACGGCAACGACACCCTCAACGGCGGAGATGGCAACGATGTCCTGGTCTATGATGGCCTGGGCAACGATACCTTCGACGGCGGAGCTGGAGAGGACACCCTGGTCCTGGCCGGTGCAGGTGTCGAGCTGGACTTCGTCAGCGGTGCAGCCCCCGAAGTGGCCAACGTCGAGCATCTGTCGATCGGTGGTACTGGGGCCAACACTGTCACTCTGGACGAGGCATCAGTGATCTCGATCACCGATGACAATAACCAGCTGTACATCGAGGGTGATGCCAGCGACACGTTGAACATTTCCGGGGCCACGGCAACCGGTAACTCGCAGACGTCTGCCAACGGCGATATCACCTATAACGAGTACACCCTGGGCAACACCACAGTGCTTGTCGAAGACCAAGTCAACGTGGAGGTGGCCTGATCCGTATGAACTGGGAAGATGTTTCAAGCAATACCCTAGCGCCACCAAAGGCATCCTCCCAGCCACTGTTCGGCAAACCATCCCACCGCCCCGGAAGCCCGGGGCGGTGGGCCTCTCATTTGCGGCCGATCGCCCTCGTCGTGGCACTGGCAAGCCTGCCAGTGCCCGCATGGGCGATCAGTCTTGTAGAGGCGGTGAACCAGGGGCTGGAGGTACATCCTGAAGTTCTGGCGGCAGAATCCGAAGCACAAAGTGCAGAAACCCAAGTCGATATTGCCAAGGATAGCTATTGGCCATCACTTTCCATGTCAGCCGGCCCAGAGAACGTTCTCGACGATAGCAAGGTCGGCTATGAAATTACCGCCACCCAGGTACTGTACGACTGGGGCAATATTGGCGCTCAGGTTGATGGCGCCTCTGCGGAATATCGTGAAAAGCTGGAGGCCCTGAAAGTCACCAGCGATGAAGCCGCACTGGATATCATCGAAATCTATCTGGATGTCCTGGCAGCCAGTGCACGCCTCAGTGCTGTCGAAGACTATGAAGCACGTCTTGCCAAGCTGCAGGGCCTGCTCACTGACCGCGATACCAGTGGCTACAGCGATCGCAGTGAAAGCGACCGAGCAACTCTGGAAGTCGCTCGTGCCAATGAGCAACTGTCCGTTGAAATGGGCGCTCTGGATGAAGCCCGCCAGCAGTTCCGCGTACTGGTGGAAGCCTCACCTTACGATCTCTCTCAACCCCCTTTCGTCTCGCTGCTCGAAACGATGGAGCAGCCTGATCGACTCGAACAAGCCCTGCTCGATGCTCCGGCCTTGCAGCGCAGCCATGCCGAAGTGGATGTTGCGCGATCGAACCTCGATCAGTCCAAGGCCAAGCTCAAGCCACAACTGAATCTCGAAGGTTCTCTGCTCAACCGGGAAATCGGTGGGAACATGGAGGATGACCAGATCGTTGCCTTGCGCCTGCGCATGGAACCGATCCAAGGGCTTTCCAACTGGCGCGAGGTAGATTCTGCGCGCCAGCGACTGCAAGCCGCAGAATGGACCAAGTCCGCAACCCAGCGTGATATACGCCGCAATCTGGACAGCTTGCTCGATCAGCGCAAGGTGATCCTGGGACGCATCAAACAGGTCGAACAGCAGATCAGTAGTTCCGCGGCCGTGGTAGATACCTACCGCGAGCAATTCCAGGCAGGCTTTCGCGATATAGCAGACATCTTGAGCATCGAGCGGGAACGTTTCGAAGCCGAGCGCCAGAAAGCTGATCTTGCCATCGAGAAATACCGGCTCGAATACCAGGCTGCTACGCAGCTGGGCATGTTGGGCCAAGTATTGAAATAAGTGATAAGTGAAGGGGACCTTCCATGGCGGAATGGAAAGCCGCATCGGGTGTCGAAGACACCCTGCGCAGTGGGCTGGTGCTGCTATGCCGGCAATTGGGGCGCGGTGCCACCGTCAATCAACTAGGCGATGGTTTTCCGTTGCAAGCTGGGTGCCTTCCCCTTTCTCACCTGCCTCGGGCGCTTCGGCGTGTCGAGGTAAGCGGCAAGGTGGAGGCCGTATCTGTCAATAAGGTGGCCAAAGGTCTCCTGCCCGTACTAGTGCTGCTGGAGGACGGGAGAACCGTTGTCTGGGCAGACAGGCAGGAAGACACAGCCATTGTGCTTCTACCTGAGAGTGATGGTGGCAGCGAAAGCTGGCCACTAGAAGAGTTGCAAAGGCGCTCCTCTGGGCTCATCGTGATTGCCCGCCCCATCTTTCGTCCCGATGAGCGAGCCGAAGACTTTGCCAAGGCCGAAGATGAGCATTGGCTGAAAGGCCCGATCAAGAAATGCTGGAAAGACTACAGCGAAGTGGGTGTGGCGGCTTTCATGGCCAACCTGCTCGCCATTTCCACCGCCCTGTTTGCTATGCAGGTCTATGATCGCGTGGTGCCAAACGAGGCCTTTTCGACCTTGTGGATTCTCGCCAGCGGTGTGGGCATCGCGGTACTGTTCGAGTTTCTTCTGCGCAACCTTCGCGCTCACATTCTCGATAGCACTGGCAAGGCACTGGACCTGCATTTGTCGTCAATGCTGTTTGACCGTGTGATGCAACTGCGCCTGGCCGCCAAGCCTGGCTCGACAGGCGCCTTTTCAAGCCAGATCAGGGAATTCGAGTCGGTTCGTGAATTCCTCACCTCCTCCACCATCGGTGCAATCAGTGACTTGCCCTTCGTCTTGCTGTTCCTCGGCGTCATTGCCTTTGTAGGTGGCCATATGGTCTGGGTGCCCGTCGCCGCCATGGTATTGATGGTTCTGCCTGGGTTGTTGGCCCAGAAGACTCTGGCACGCCTTTCCCGCCAATGCCTCAAGGAAGGCGCTGTTCGTCAAGGCGTACTGCTTGAGTCGATCGAGAACCTGGAGACCGTCAAGGCCACCCGTGCAGAAGGTCGCCAGTTGAAGATGTGGGATAACCTGTCCCAGGATCTGGCCGAGGCCAATATTCGTCAGCGCACACTATCCACCCGCCTGTCCTTCGGTGCCAGCATGGTCCAGCAATTGGCCTATGTAGGTGTGGTCATTACCGGTGTTTATCTGATCTCCGCGGGCGAGCTCACCGTGGGTGCTCTGATCGCCTGTACCATTCTGACCTCGCGCACCGTGTCACCGCTGTCCCAGGTCGCAGGCATGCTGGCACGCTGGCAGCACGTCAAGGTCGCCATGGAAGGACTGGACAACCTGATGGAAGCTCCAGTGGAGCGCCCCGCAGATCGTCATTTCGTGCGACGCCCCGACCTGCAGGGCAACTATCGCCTGGAGAAAGTGACCTGGCAGTATGGGGAAGCCGAACTGCCATCGCTGAGCATCTCTCAACTGGATATCCAGGCAGGTGAGCGTATCGCCCTGTTAGGAGGCAACGGCGCAGGAAAGAGCACGTTATTGCGCCTGTTGGCTGGCTATTTCGATCCCAGCGCTGGAAACCTGGAGCTGGATGACGTCTCACTGCAGCATATCGACCCTGCAGACCGTCGCCGGGCCATCGGCTACCTGCCTCAGGACATATCCCTGTTCTTTGGTAGTCTGCGTGACAATCTTCTGCTCGATGGCGAGGCAAAGGACGATAGCGAACTGCTGGATGCACTTGATGCAGCAGGGCTTGGCCGCTTCGTTCGTCGCCATAGCATGGGCCTGGACATGCCCATTCAGGGCAACGGCAGTGTTTCCGGAGGTCAGCGTCAGGCGATTGGTCTGGCCAGGATACTGCTTCAGGACCCACGTATCGTGTTGATGGACGAGCCAACTTCAGCCTTTGATCAGACCAACGAACAGAATGTGGTTCGTTTTCTCAACACCTGGCTGGAAGGCCGCACTCTGGTGGTTTCGACACACAAGAAATCTCTGCTTGCCTTGACTCATCGAGCCGTGGTGCTGAAAGAAGGTGCTGTGGTGATGGATGCCCCTCAGGATCAGATCATCAACGGCAATCAAGTAAGGACATCCGCAGCCGGCCAAGTGGCAAGAGTCGGTCGCCAGGCCAAGGGAGGAGCCGCCAGTGCAAATTGAAAACACCATGGCAGCTCCATGGGAGCAGCGTAAAAAGTTCAAGGTTGCACGACCGGCGCTATGGCTGAGCGCTCTCATCATCGCTGGTTTCGTTGGCTGGGCCGCCTGGGCTCAAGTTGACGAAGTGACACGAGGTGAGGGAAAGGTAATCCCACTATCGCGGATGCAGACCATCCAGAGTCTGGAAGGCGGCATTCTCAGCCAACTGATGGTCAATATCGGCGACGAGGTGGAAATCGGACAGCCCTTGGTCAAGCTGGACGATACCCGCTTTCTCAGTGCCTTTCTCGAAACCCAAAGCCAGATTCTCGTATTACGGGCAGCCATTGCACGTCTAGAGTCAGAAGTTCTGGAAAAAGAGAAAGTCGAATTCCCTGAGGACATCGATCCTGAAGGTGAGCTGGCTCAGTCGGAACGTGACTTGTTCAACGCCAGGCGTGCTCGCCTTATACAGGCACAGAACTCTATTCAGGATGAAATCGCGATCACCCAACAACAGTTGAACCTGGTGAAGCCACTGGTACAACGCCGTTCTGTCAGTGAGATGGAGGCACTCAAGCTGCAGCAGAGCATCGCATCACTCGCTGGCAAACTGGCAGAAATGCGCAACACCTACGTACAAGATGCCTATTCAGAGTTGTCCAGCAAGCAGGCCGAACTCAGCACCTTGGAACAGACACTACTGCAAAAGCGTGATCAGTTGACGCGTACGGAAATTCGTTCTCCGGTGAATGGAAGAGTCAATGACATCATGATCACAACCCATGGCGGTGTCGTTCAGCCAGGTGAGGAGATCATGGAAGTGACACCATTGGGTGACCAGCTGTTGATTGAAGCACGCGTTCGCCCGAAGGATGTGGCCTTCATTGCGCCCGGCATGCCGGCCAGTGTCAAGATCACCGCCTATGATTACACCATCTACGGAGACCTGAAAGGCACTGTCGAGCAGATCAGTGAGGACACCATCGAAGAAGAAACGCCTCAGGGTAAAGAATCCTATTACGAGGTGCTGGTACGTACCAAGGAAGCCAGCCTTCATCACAAAGGGCAGACGCTAGAAATTCGCCCCGGCATGGTGGCAGAAGTCGATATCCAGACAGGTAAACGCTCGATCCTGAGCTATCTGCTCAAGCCCATCATCAAGGCCAGATTGTATTGATGCGGGCTTAGTGAAAATTGCACTAATGGCATGAAGATGTGGCCAAGGGTTTCAGAAGCTCTTGGCCACTTTTTTGGCCGCCAGCCATTTTGAACACAGCCACAACCAACGACTCCGGCATTCCATCAGGCCTTTAGCGTGGCTATCTGCTCGAGTAAAAGGACTTCTTCAGAAATATAAAAAAGGTAATCCCCATAGCGGGATTACCTTTTTAGCACCAGGAGTAAAGATCAGAGCGGAGACAGGCCATCCACGATGCCATCCAGGCCGCCAAGTCCTAAGCTGCCCGTAATGTCACCCAGAGAATCCAGAATCAACATGGGCGTCTGGATAATGCCGCTGGCAGCACCAGAAACAAGGCTACTGGCCCCAGCGAGAACAAGCACGCCACCTCCGAGAAGGTCGCTCAAGGCCTGATTGAAAGTGACGCCCCCCGCAACAACATTGAGCTCGTCTTCACTTAGCGTGCGAATCGTGGATTCAGACATAATACCCTCCAGAGCATTCCGTCGTATCAAGCATGATGGATATATTTATATTCAGCCTCGAGTCTTGTAGAAGAGTCATCGTCAAGTCAATCACATTTTGTTAACAGATGATAACAACAATACTCATCAGTTATCGTATGAATCATTTTGTTCGCTATGCTGAAAATCACGTCAATTACTGCCAGAAAGCCTCGCTCATCGGTAGCAGAATCCATCATGAATGAGGTATGTTTGGCGAGCTGGCTTACAGGCCTTTTCATCCGCGTCATCTTTTTAAAAAATATAAGAATACTTAGCTTCGAATAAAGCTTCCCCTTGACCCTGGTGGTCAGAGGTATCTGGCAGCAGGGTTCAGTAAAGGAGTGTCAATGGAATGGCAAAGAATCCCCCTTTGTTCCGACCAGAGTCGTTTAAGTCACGTCAAATGTCATGGCTTGGCCAACCTGCAGTGTTACAAAATGTTTCTACAGGGGTGGTGGCTATCATTTCAATTATTATAGTCATCTCCATCATCTTGTTTCTGTATTTTGGCAACTATACCAGACGCGTTGCTGTCTCAGGCGTTATATCACCTACTGAGGGATTGACCCGTATTACTTCTCCAAATAATGGTTGGATAAGCCACCAATTCGTCAAGGAAGGTGATGACGTAAAGCGTGGAGAACCACTTTATGAAGTTAGCTTTGATAGCTCAACCTCTCTTGGCAACACTCAGGCTGCCATCAATCAGCTATTGAGAGAGCAAAGAGAAGAAATTCAAGCGGAAATCACCCGTAGTGAAGAAATCTCAATAAAGGACAAACAGGCCTTGCAGAACAGAAGCGAAGGCCTTGAGCAAGAAATCTCACAGATTGATAACCAGATAGCCACCATGGAAGAATTTCTGGAGACCCTGCATGGCTATGCCATGAAGCAAAAAGAATATGTTGATCGAGGCTATACGGTTTCCCAAGCATTCGAAAGTCGTTTACAGACATATATCGGATATAGAGATGATCTTGAAAACTACAAGAGACAACGAATTATCTTGTCTGATGATTTAAATGAAATGAATGACACTCTGGCATCTTTCGATTTGAAAAAATCTTCGGAAATTGCTGAGCTAAAACGCCAACTCATCAATGTCGAACAGCAAATTGCTGAAGGACAAGCTAGAGAGTCCATCCGTATCACTGCGCCCAGAAATGGCCAAGTCACTTCCGTCATAAAGCAGGAAGGGCAAACAGTTGATACCGGCACACCACTGCTTACTATTTTGCCTGACTATGCAGAGCTAAAAGCTCAATTGCTGGTTCCCAGTAATGACATTGGCTTCTTGAAAGAGGGTGATAAAGTCCAGCTTCGCTATGCCGCATTCCCTTATCAGAAGTTTGGACAATACCCAGGCATTGTTTCCAATATCTCGCGAGCACCTCTGAAGCAGGATGAAATAAGGCTGCTGGTTGACGAAGGTGCTGCCGCCCCCGAGTCAACAGCCATCTATCGAATCTCAGTAAGACCAGACACGCCTTTTGCCATGGCCTACGGCGCACAGATTCCATTGCAGGCAGGCATGCAAGTGGAGGCCCACGTTCTGGTTGAAACACGTCCGCTTTACCAATGGATATTCGAGCCACTATATGGACTCTCGGAAGTATTGAGCTCTGGGGAGGCAACACAATGAACCTTGCAGAACTTCCAAAACGTCTTCTTGGCTCAATGAAGAAAGGCACGCCGGTCATCATTCAGTCTGAGGCGGCAGAATGTGGTCTTGCATGCATGGCCATGGTGGCAAGCTATCACGGCCACGCGCTTGACCTCCCTGCCATGCGTCGGCATTTTGCCACCTCACTCAAGGGTATGGCACTAAGAGACCTCCTTGAAATTGGTAATGGCCTGCATCTGTCCACTCGTGCAGTGCGCCTGGAGCTTGAGGATCTAAAACAGCTAAAACTGCCTTGTATCCTGCATTGGGATCACAACCACTTTGTGGTTCTGACCCGTGTTGGGTCACGTGGCGTGACGATCCATGACCCAGCGACAGGCAGCCGAACGCTGACGATGTCAGAAGTTTCAAGCCACTTTACTGGCGTTGCACTGGAAGCCTGGCCAACGGAATTCTTCGCCAAGAAAGACGAACGTGAACGTA
Organism: Halomonas binhaiensis; assembly: GCF_008329985.2. Taxonomy (NCBI): domain Bacteria; kingdom Pseudomonadati; phylum Pseudomonadota; class Gammaproteobacteria; order Oceanospirillales; family Halomonadaceae; genus Halomonas; species Halomonas binhaiensis. The sequence goes on along the minus strand of NZ_CP038437.2, from coordinate 756,499 downwards.
TTCACGTTACTGAAATGATCAAGCGGACTGCGGGCATCGGCCGGGCAGCGCTTCAGATTCTGTCTATTTCAGTCCTCCTTGAACTCGTCACCATCGCCATGCCAATTGGTTTTCAGATGATAATTGATGAAGTCATAGTGGCTTCTGATTATGACCTGCTTACCTTGATTACCATTGCCTTCTGCTTCTTTCTTGCTCTCCAGGTTTTGGCAAGCTTCATTCGCTCCTGGACATCCATGCTGATTGGCTCCGGCTTGGTGCTGCAATGGAAGGCAGGCCTGTTCGATCATTTGATGCGGCTGCCTCTCAGCTACTTTGAAAAACGCCATGTCGGGGACATCGTATCCCGCTTTGGTTCCGTGGATTCTATTCAACAAACCCTGACGACAACGGCTATCACGACACTGCTGGATGGCGGTATGTCCATCGCCCTCATCATCATGATGTGGCTTTATGGCGGCTGGCTGGCCGGCATTGCGATGATAGCGGTGGTGTTATATACGATCCTCAGAGTCGCGACATATTTCAGGTATCGCAGTTTGTCGGAAGAAGCCATTGTCTACGCCGCCAAAGAGAACACGCATTTCATGGAGAGTCTCAGGGGCATGGCCAGCCTGAAGGTAATGAACCTGAAAGAGCGTCGTCGCTCAGTGTGGGTGAATTACCTTGTTGACAGAATCAATGCGAACTTGAAAGTGCAAAAGTTCGATGTTGTCTTCCAGACCGCCAGCAAGCTGATTTTTGGTATCGACCGCATCATCATTATTTACCTGGGAGCCAAGGCAATTCTTGGAGATACCCTTTCAGTCGGTATGCTTATCGCGTTCCTGTCCTACAAGGACCAGTTTGCTGCAAGAATGGATAGCTTCGTCACCACTATCTTGAGCCTTCGCATGTTGTCGCTGCATGGCGAACGTATCGCCGATATTGCGCTTTCAGAGCCCGAGGAAAGCCAGATCGATGCAGCGGAACAGGCCTACGATACGGCGGGAACAGAAAAGCTCGGTCGCCTGGAAATTGAAAACGTGAGCTTCCGCTATTCGGACAATGAGCCGGATGTACTGAAGAATATCAATATCACGATCGAGCAGAATGAATGCGTCGGGATCTCAGGCCCTTCTGGCACAGGCAAGACGACACTGATGAAAATCATCTCTGGCCTGATGCTGCCTAACGAAGGGGAAGTTCGTATCGATGGCAAAACTCTCTCGACACTGGGTCTGAATGCCTATCGGGACAGAATTGGCTGTGTCCTGCAGGATGACCGCCTGTTTGCGGGCTCCATCGCTGAGAACATCTGTAGTTTCGACCCAAACCCTGACCTGCGTCTCATGCAGCAATGTGCGATGCTGGCCGCCATACACACGGAAATTGCCAAGATGCCAATGGGGTATGAAACCTTTGTCGGCGACATGGGAAGCACCTTGTCTGGTGGTCAGAGGCAGCGAATCATTCTGGCGAGAGCCCTATACCGCCGACCCAGCCTGCTGCTCCTCGATGAGGCGACGAGCAACCTGGACCCGGAAAATGAGGCTGCTATCAATGCTGCCATCAAGCAGCTTTCCATCACCCGAATAGTGATTGCCCACCGTCCTTCGACACTGGCCATGACCGACAGGGTCATCGATCTCAAGGAGCTGCAGGACCAGGCGTCTAACGCACAATGATAAAAGAACACTGATAAAAGAACATTGACACAAAAACCATGAGACAAGAACAATTAAAACAAGTGTCTTGAGATATCTCTCCCCTTCTTTACTTTGATGACTTCTATTCAAATATAAAGAAGGGGAGATTTTATTAATCACTCAAATAATCGATAATGGCATCACACAGCTGCCCCTTGGCAGCTCTATCAAATGCAGCAAACATGGGCTGTGAATTCACTTCAAGAAAATGCAGTTGCCCTTCATCATCAGCCATGAAATCGGCAGCAGCATAGTCAAGCTCCAGACGATCGCACAATGACATCAGTTTTTCACCTATATCCTGTGGTACATCGGTGAACTCTATTTCTATATCTTTTGTACACCGATAATCGAGTGCTGCCGAGTGAAGCCAAAAGGCCAGCATTCTTGGGCCAATGCGGTAAATTCGCATTTCTGGACGGTTGAGACGCGGCTGAATAAAACGAGGATACGCGCCAGGGTCCTCCGGTAAATCTCCGACAAGTCCAGTATACTCTCCCCCCGCAACAGGCTTTTGGACCATTCCCTCATCGATGCCAGTGAAGTCGTTGATAACGACCGTGTCCGGAATGGGCAATCCAAAGTCCTGTGCAAGAATAAGATTATGGATCTTGTTGTTTTCCCGAAGGTAAAAATACCGGTTGAATAGCTTGATATCCTGCTTTCCTGTTACCCATCCACGTACAGCCTGATACCAGTTCAAGGCTCTGGAATGCGCCAGGGCAAGATTATCAGTCTTGTACAGGAAAACATCATGCCTGATAAAACACCCCGTTGGAGATATGGCAACGCCATTCAGCTCGAAGCTATTTTTCTTTATGTCTATACGTAGATCAGGTGGATTTTCTGGTCCCACAAGAAGCTTATGAAATGGAATTTCCCTTTGTTCCAGACGTTGAGCGAGCACTCGGATATTTACATCAAGCTGACCACCAGCAATCAATATCATATTATGATCAACCAATAATTTAGAATGTTAGTCTAGACAGATAGCATTTATGAGTGAATAAATACCATACGCGATTCGTCACTGGCCCACATTTCCTATAACTACCTTATTGTCATTATACTTTCATAAAAAATCACCCCAGCTCAAAAAAGCCAGAGTGCCACGTGGTTATCATTACGTGACACTCTGGCATCTTCCACAACTATTCTGTCAGTTCCATCCGAAATCGAAATGGAAGTCGATATCCAGCGCTGAGCTCAGCATGTCCCACGGTTCTTCTTCACCAAGCGCCAGGGTCGTTGCCCAGCAACCGCCGCCGCCACCGATGCCACCGCCATCTTCTTCACCAAGCGCCAGGGTCGTTGCCATGTCGCCCAGACCACCTCGGATCATGGCATACTCATCTTCTCGCAGGCACCTAATGCTATCACCTGCCAGGGATTCTTTTGCTGCTTTATCAATAGCTGACATTGATGCACTCTCCTGTTGGTTTTACTTCAATTCCCCAAAAAACCCGCTATCCGCCTTCAGGCAGATATATAACTCAGTGCGGATTGGCATGCTAAGTTACTCCGTATGTTTCACGGAGACTATTTAACATGCCGAATACTATTGTAGGCTTGGATATAAATCGACACCGTAACAGTTTGTGATTTTCATACTAACAACTACCAACAGTAATTACATAAACCATCAGAAACATGCTTCAAACGACAAGGAGAAATCAATCTGCGAGATACCCCTCCAGCCATCACCAAATAAAACATTACGAAACCAAAAGAACAAACTAATAAGACTCTCATCACGTTCTAGGCCAGAGAGAAAAATGCCTGTCCTCATTCCATGTGATGTAGTCATAAAAAAACACTCCGCGGAAAAATCCGCGGAGTGCTGTGAGAAGAGCCTGAAGATATAAAATCAGAGATTATCTATCAGGCAACTTCCAGAGGCAGCGGCTCAGGCTGAGCATCGATGATGTCAGTGCTCACCAGTCCACTAGTGGCCGGATCAACACTATTCACCAGGTCGCCAGCCAAGGCATCGCCCTCACCCAGCAGGTCACCGCTCAGCAGGTCGTCATTATCGAGCAGTGCAACGTCGTCAGTCACACCACCTGCAGCATCAGTCACACCACCTGCAGCATCAGTCACACCACCGACCAGGTCGCCTGCCACACCATCGGTCACACCACCTGCAGCATCAGTCACGCCACCGACCAAGTCGCCTGCCACACCATCGGTCACGCCACCCAGCACGCCATCGGTCACGCCACCCAAGGCGCCGTCAGTCACGCCGCCCAGCACGCCATCGGTCACGCCGCCCAAGGCGCCGTCAGTCACGCCGCCCAGCACGCCGTCGGTCACACCACCCAACAGGCCACCGTCACCACCCAGCACGCCGTCAGTCACGCCACCCAACAGGCCACCGTCACCACCCAGCACGCCGTCGGTCACGCCACCCAACAGGCCACCGTCACCGCCCAGTACGCCGTCGGTCACGCCACCCAACAGACCACCGTCACCGCCCAGTACGCCGCCCAACAGACCGCCGTCGCCGGTCAGCCCCCCCAGCAGGCCGCCGTCGCCGCCCAGCAGACCACCGAGCAGGTCACCATCCAGCAGGCCGCCATCGAACAAGCCGCCTAGTAGCGGCAGGTCTCCGCCGAGAGCACCACCATCCAGCAGGCCACCCAGGATCGGCAGACCGCCATCCAGAATGCCGCCCAGCGCACCATCCAGCACGCCATCCAGGCCGCCACCCAGCAGGCTATCTGACAACGCCAGCACTTCGCCCAGACCACCACTGGTCAGGATACCTGTGACACCCGCCAGCGGACCGCCATCACCCAGCAGCGTACCCAGGAGTTCGGTGTCACCAGTGACCAGACCACCCAGCAGGCCTTCGTCGCCCAGCGCCACATTCAGTACGCCAGCCAGAGGGCCGCCATCGGTCAAACCGCCAACCAGATCACCATCAGCCAGCAAGTCCCCCAGAACGTCACCGGAAAGCAGCTGGTCAATGGTCAGTTGGACAGCTTCCAATGCAGCAGTGTCGGCGGCAACCAGCTCTGATGTGCCGTCGAGGATGCCGGAAAGCACGCTCTGATCACCAATCAGGCCACCAAGCACACCGTTATCGCTGAGCAGGAAGTCAGCCAGGGTGATGTCGCCATCAACCAGCTCACCCAGGCTATCCAGGGACACGTCGAGAGCATTGCCAACCTGGGTCAGGACTGCATCACCCGCCCCCGCCTTGCCGCTCAACAAGGCGCCGATCACTTCTTCGGCTGGAGCGTCGATACCCAGGCCTGCCAGGCTACCATCCAAGGCGCCCCCTAGGCTGGCCGTGATCGCATCGGCCGCTTCAGAAGCCGAGGTACCTGTGCCCCCCATCAAGCTAGAGATGGTATCGCCCAGCGAGTCGAAAGCCTGGCCATCGGCACCTGCTGCACCGAGCAGCATTTCAAGAATAGCGCCAACCCCAGCGATGGCTTCCGATCCAACCACACCACCATTACCACCAAGCAGGCCATCCAGCAGATCACCATCCAGCAGGCCACCATCGAACAGGCCGCTCAACAGCGGCAGGTCTCCGCCGAGTTCACCTCCTTCCAGCAAGCCACCCAACACGGGCAGGCCACCATCCAGAATGTCACCCAGCGCACCATCCAGCACGCCATCCAGACCACCGCCCAGCAGACTGTCTGACAATGCCAGCAGCTCACCAAGACCACCGGTAGTCAGGATGTCTGTGGCGCCCGCCAGTGGACCACCCTCGCCCAGGAGCGTACCCAGGAGCTCAGTGTCGCCTGTAACCAGACCACCCAGCAGACCTTCGTCGCCCAGCGCCACATTCAGCACACCCGCCAGAGGACCAGCGCCAGTGATATTGCCCGCCAGACCACCATCGGTGAGCAGGTCGCCCAGGACATCACCGGAAAGCAGTTGGTTAATGGTAAGTTGAACGGCCTCCAGTGCTGCAGTGTCGGCTGCAACCAGCTCCGAAGTGCCGTCGAGGATACCGGAAAGGACGCTCTGATCGCCGATCAGGCCACCGAGCACACCATTATCGCTAAGCAGGAAGTCAGCCAGAGTGATGTCACCATCAACCAGTTCACCCAGGCTATCCAGGGACACATCGAGAGCATTGCCGACCTGGGTCAGGACTTCGTCACCCGCCCCTGCCTTGCCGCTCAGCAGGGCGCCGATCACTTCTTCAGCCGGAGCATCAATGCCCAGTCCAGCCAGGCTCTCATCCAGCGAGCCACCAAGGCTGGCAGTGATAGCATCGGCCGCTTCAGAGGCCGAGGTCCCAGAACTACCCATCAGATCGGAGATGGTGTCGCCCAGAGAGTCGAAAGCCTGTTCATCGGCACCTGCAGCACCGAGCAGTAACTCAAGAACGGATCCAACCCCTGCGATAGCGTCCGGTCCGATCCCATCAACGGGAGGAACCGTAACATCTCCAGTATCCAGGTCCGCACCCAGAGAAGAGGAGTAGTCGATGGTCATGAAACCGAGATCAAAGATGGCGTCGGTGCCATAGTCAACATTGGTGGCGTTTCCATCGAGGAAGTAATCACTGGTCCAGTCCAGTACGATTTCTTCCCCGTTGTAGTTAATCGTGATGTTGTTATCGATGCTGCCAATCTGAGTCACCATGAGTCACTCCAATCCTTGAAAGATGAATGGTTCCCATGCACGCACATGATTACCACGTGCCTTCAACCAGTATGTGAGGCAACGCCAATTGCTGCTAATGAAGTTTCTTTTTCTCTTGAATAACGATGGTGATGTTCAGTCATCATTTGAGTCGTATTGTTAATTCTGGTGTCACGACTCATGAGAAAAGAAGAAAATACCCTTTCAAGGCATTTAGGGAGAATAATATTTTCACAACTTTTAATACAATCGTTTGATTTAATTTTCGCTGCTGCAACACATTACCTTCGTTGAGGTAATATTCGAAGTTTCATATAAATATTGCAGGAATTATTGCCAATACATGAACAGAATGCTGCATTCTTCATGACAATACATTTATCACTTCTCGTGAAAGAAAAGTGCCTGAAGTGGGGTTCAGGAAATCTGGGGCGACCAATATACAGGCACATGCATGCCAGTCTTAAGACTCACCAGCAGTGGACATTGAAGGCAAAAAAAAGGCGGCCCGTAGGCCGCCCGCTCCAAGCATTTCCTTGAGCAGATCCTTCTGCCCGAATCCTAGGGTGACCTCCCTGCCCAGAAGCGACTCCCTGTCGCACCAGGCGCACCCATAATCGCATTCCTGAACACACCCAGAATCAGAAGACCGGCACTCCGGTGCAAACCACCGGCTCCATGATCGACCCCGACTCCACAGTGATGACAACCTCCATGCTATCTTCACTGTCTCCCCGGAGGGGGCGATCAGGACACATGCCGCTGCGAACCTGACCTCTCCGATTCATGTTTTTGATTCTGCCACGTTTTCCCAGGTTCTCAACTCGCCAGGTTTCGCCTCAGCAAAGTATGACAGGAGCATGAAGAATTTAATTTCTCTTTAAAATCAATCAAATAAAAAAGCTCGCGAGAGTATCGCGAGCTTTTTTGCGCATTTCCGGGTCAATTTCTTCGGAAATTTGTAGCAAATCTCTTACAAAAACAATCTCCAACAGCGGCGCTTTCTCCCGCAGCGCAGGAGGTTACTGCCCCTTGATCGCACTGCGTCCCGGATAGCTGACCCGATCTCCCAGCTCTTGTTCGATGACCAGCAGGCGGTTGTATTTGGCAACACGATCAGAACGACACAGCGAACCTGTCTTGATCTGGCCTGCGCAGGTACCTACGGCCAGATCAGCAATGGTCGTGTCTTCTGTTTCACCGCTACGGTGAGAGATGACCGCAGTGAATCCAGCATCCTGGGCCATCTTGATCGCATCCAGGGTCTCGGACAGAGAACCGATCTGGTTGAACTTGATCAGGATGGAGTTACCGATCTGCTCATCGATACCGCGCTTGAGAATCTTGGTGTTGGTGACGAACAGGTCATCACCGACCAGTTGAACGCGATCGCCAAGCTTGGTGGTCAGGGATTTCCAGCCAGCCCAGTCGGATTCGTCCATACCATCTTCAATGGAGACGATGGGATACTCATTGGCCAGCCCCACCAGGTAGTCAGCAAAGCCTTCTGCATCGAAGCTCTTGCCCTCTCCTGCCAGCACATAATTGCCGTCCTTGTAGAACTCGCTTGAAGCACAGTCCAGGGCCAGCGTAATGTCCTTGCCCAGCTCATAGCCAGCATCAGAGATAGCCTGCTTGATCACGGCCAGGGCCTCAGCATTGGACGCCAGGTTGGGGGCGAAGCCACCTTCATCACCAACGGCAGTCGCAAGGCCACGCGCGCCCAGTACCTTCTTCAGGGCGTGGAACACTTCAGCACCAACACGCAGGCCTTCACGGAAGTTCTCGGCACCGACGGGCTGGATCATGAACTCCTGGATGTCGACGTTGTTGTCAGCGTGTTCGCCGCCATTGAGGATATTCATCATCGGTACCGGCATCAGGTACTTGCCCGGCTGGCCGTAGAGTTCGGCAATGTGGGCATACAGAGCGACACCCTTGGCATTGGCAGCAGCCTTGGCGGCAGCCAGCGACACCGCGAGGATAGCATTGGCACCGAGGTTTTCCTTGTTCTCGGTACCATCCAGCTCGACCATGGCCTTGTCCAGGCCACGCTGGTCACGGGCATCCATGCCGATCAGGCAATCGCGAATCCTGCCGTTCACGGCATCCACCGCCTTGAGCACCCCTTTGCCCAGGTAACGGCCCTTGTCACCATCGCGCAGCTCCAGAGCTTCACGGGATCCGGTAGAGGCACCACTGGGGGCACAGGCTACGCCCACGGCACCACTTTCCAGGCGCACTTCTGCCTGAACAGTAGGGTTGCCTCGGGAGTCCAGTACCTCGAGAGCGTGGATATCAACGATCTTGGTCATGTTTTTTCGTCCTGTTGTTGATACAGAGGTGTCGCAGCGTTGAGCAAAAACGGCGCAATGGAAAGGCCGCCTTCAGCGAATATCGATAGATGGCAGTCCCTTGATCAGATCATCGATGGCCTTGATCTGCGTGAGGAAAGGCTCGAGCATCTCCAGCGGCAAAGCACATGGACCATCGCACTTGGCATTATCCGGGTCCGGGTGGGCTTCCAGGAACAGCCCGGCAATACCTACGGCAACCCCGGCGCGCGCCAGGTCAAGCACTTGTGCACGACGCCCATCGGCACTATCGGCTCGACCACCGGGACGTTGCAACGAGTGAGTGACATCGAAGAGCAGCGGATAACCAGTATCCTTCATTTCTCCGAAGCCCAGCATATCGACCACCAGGTTGTTGTAGCCGAAACTGGAACCTCGTTCGCACAATAGAATGCGATCGTTTCCGGCCTCCTTGAACTTGGTGATGATGTGGCGCATTTCGTGGGGCGCGATGAACTGAGGCTTCTTGACGTTGACCACAGCTCCCGTCTCGGCCATGGCAACCACCAGATCCGTCTGCCGGGCCAGGAAGGCCGGCAACTGGATGACATCGGCCACTTCGGCGACGGGCGCGGCCTGCCACGGCTCATGGACATCGGTGATTACGGGAACACCAAAGCGTTCCTTGACCTCAGCGAGAATTTCCAGGCCTTTTTCCAGCCCTGGACCGCGGAAGGAATGGATGGAACTGCGGTTGGCCTTGTCGAAACTGGCCTTGAAGACGTAGGGAATACCAAGCTTGCCGGTCACTTCGACGTAGTGCTCAGCGACCTCTAGCGCGAGTTCGCGTGATTCGAGCACATTCATGCCGGCAAACAGCATCAGAGGCAATGAATTGCCGGCACTGAGGCCGGCAAAGTCGATAGTACGTTGAGAAGCGGACATGCGGATTACTCCTGAGGCGCCGCCTGGGCGCGAGTACGCTTGGCCTTGTGGGTCAGTGCCGCGTTGACAAAACCGGTGAACAGCGGATGACCATCACGAGGCGTGGAAGTGAACTCCGGATGGAATTGACAGGCCACGTACCAGGGGTGCTCCGGAAGTTCGACCATCTCCACCAGAGAATTGTCGATGCTGCGGCCGGAAACCACCAGGCCAGCCTTCTCCAGTTCATCAATGAACTGATTGTTGACCTCGAAACGATGGCGATGGCGTTCGACGATAACATCATCACCATAGGCTTCTCGAGCCTTGGAGCCATTGCCCAGTCGACATTCCTGACCACCCAGACGCATCGTGCCGCCCAGGTCGGAGGCCTCGTCACGCACTTCGATCTTGCCCTCTGGCGTGATCCACTCGGTGATCAAGCCTACCACCGGGTGCTGAGTGTCATGAGTAAACTCGGTGGAGTTGGCATCGGCCCAGCCAGCGACATGGCGAGCAAACTCTATCACCGCCACCTGCATGCCGAGGCAGATACCCAAGTAAGGGATGTCGTTCTCACGAGCATAACGCGCCGTGGCAATCTTGCCCTCCACGCCACGCTCACCGAAGCCTCCTGGAACCAGGATGGCATCCTTTCCAGCCAGGCGTTCAGGGCCATGGCGCTCGATATCCTCGGAGTCGATGTAGTCGACATTGACCTTCACCCTGGTCTGAATACCAGCATGAATCAATGCTTCGTTAAGCGACTTGTATGCGTCGAGCAACTCCATGTACTTGCCGACCATGGCGATATTGACCGACTTCAGCGGATTGAGCTTGGCATCGAGCACCCTGACCCACTCGCTGAGATCCGCCTCATCGGCCTCCAGGCGCAGCTTGTCGCAGACGATCTCATCCAGCCCATGCTCATGCAGCATCAGCGGAATACGGTAGATCGTATCGGCATCCTGCAGCGGGACCACAGCGCGCTCTTCGACATTGGTGAACAGAGCAATCTTGCGGCGCTCGGTTTCTTCCAGCTCGACCTCGGAGCGGCAGATGAGAATATCCGGCTGAATACCGATAGAACGCAGTTCCTTGACCGAGTGCTGGGTCGGCTTGGTCTTGGTCTCACCCGCTGTCTGAATGTAAGGCACCAGGGTCAGGTGCATGAATAGCGCACGCTGAGCACCCACTTCACTGCGGATCTGGCGGATGGATTCAAGGAACGGCAGAGACTCGATGTCACCCACGGTTCCACCGATCTCGACCAGGGCCACATCAAAGCCATCACCACCTTCGTAGACCCGGCGCTTGATCTCATCGGTGATATGAGGGATCACCTGAACGGTCCCGCCCAGATAGTCGCCGCGGCGCTCCTTGCGCAGGACATGCTCGTAGACACGGCCGGTGGTGAAGTTATTGGACTGGGTCATCTTGGTGCGGATGAAACGCTCGTAATGCCCCAGATCCAGGTCGGTCTCGGCACCATCCTCGGTGACAAACACCTCACCGTGCTGGAACGGGCTCATGGTGCCCGGATCCACGTTGATGTAGGGATCGAGCTTGAGCATGGTGACTTTGAGGCCACGGGCCTCGAGAATCGCCGCCAGCGAGGCCGACGCAATGCCCTTACCAAGTGAGGACACAACGCCGCCGGTCACGAAGATATATCGTGTCATGGAGAACCTGTCGAAACGTGATCAAGTAGGCACGGCAGGAAGCCGCGCCAGGATGGGACGACAGATTAGCAGATATGCCCACCTGACTCAATTTTGCCGGGCCCTGCATTTCGATTCTCGACAGGAAGCCCGGCACACTCACACTGGCACAATCACACTAGCACGCTCACACTTCGAGATAGTCGAGGATGCCTTCGGCCGCCTGGCGGCCTTCGTAGATGGCGGTAACCACCAGATCGGAACCACGCACCATGTCGCCACCGGCAAAGATCTTCTCGTTGGTGGTCTGGAACGCGAAGGCGCCATGTTCCGGGGCCTTTACACGACCGCGCTCGTCGAGCTCGATGCCTACGTTCTCGAACCATGGTGCAGGGCTCGGCTGGAAGCCGAAAGCAATGACCACAGCGTCGGCAGCGATGATTTCCTCAGACCCAGGCACCACTTCAGGACGCTGACGCCCCTTCTCATCCGGCTCACCCAGACGAGTACGCACGACCTTGACGCCTTCGACACGCTCCTCCCCAACCACTGCCACTGGCTGACGATTGAACAGGAAGTCGACGCCCTCTTCCCGAGCATTGGCCACTTCGCGACGAGAGCCCGGCATGTTCTCTTCATCACGACGATAGGCACAGGTCACTCGGCTTGCCCCCTGGCGAATAGCGGTACGGTTGCAGTCCATGGCCGTATCACCACCGCCCAGCACCACCACCTGCTTGTCTGCCAGAGAAATGAAGTCGCTCGGATCCTTCTCGAAGCCCAGGCGGTGATTGACGTTGGCAATCAGGTAATCCAGGGCCTTATGCACGCCCGGCAGGTCTTCACCCGGGAAACCACCTTGCATGTAGGTGTAGGTGCCCATGCCAAGGAATACTGCATCATATTCCTCGAGGATGGCATCGAACGTTATATCCTTGCCGACTTCGGTGTTCAGACAGAACTCGACGCCCATCTCCTCGAACACAGCGCGACGACGCTCCATTACCGTCTTTTCGAGCTTGAACTCAGGAATGCCGAATGTCAGCAATCCACCGATTTCAGGATACTTGTCGAACACTACCGGCTTGACGCCACTGCGCACCAGGATGTCGGCACAGCCAAGGCCGGCAGGCCCCGCACCAATGATTGCCACCTTCTTGTCGCTCCAGACGACCTTGCTCAGGTCCGGACGCCACCCCATGGCAAAAGCGGTATCAGTGATGTATTTCTCCACGGAGCCAATCGTCACCGCACCGAAGCCGTCGTTCAGTGTACAGTCCCCCTCGCACAAGCGATCCTGGGGACATACCCGGCCACAGACTTCCGGTAGCGAGTTGGTTCGATGCGAAAGCTCAGCAGCTTCGAGAATGTTGCCTTCACTGACCAGCTTCAGCCAGTTGGGAATGTAGTTGTGGACCGGACACTTCCATTCGCAGTATGGATTGCCGCAGGCCAGACAGCGGTGCGCCTGGCTGGCAGCGTCCATGGGCTTGAATGACTCATAGATCTCGGCGAACTCACGCGCACGGGTGCGTGCCGGCTTCTTGGACGGATCCTGACGGCCGACATCGATAAACTGGAAATCGTTACTCAAACGGTTAGCCATGGTGTTTTCTCCTCATGCCTGTATTCGGGTCACTTGCGACGTACTTGCGACGACGCACTTGCGACATAACTCCGGCAGCCTTATTCAGGCTGACTACGTGACTGGTCGAGCAACCCCTTGAGGCTCGCGGCCTTGGGTTTTACCAGCCAGAAGTTACGGATGTAGTCGCTGAAGTCCTCGAGGATGGCCTTGCCGCGCTCGGAGCCGGTCTCTGCCACATATTCCTCGATGGTCTCCCGCAAATGACGCCGATAGGCTTCCATGGACTCAGTATTGACGCGGTGGATTTCCACCAGCTCATGGTTGTACTTGTCAACAAAGGTACGGTCTTCGTCGAGCACATAGGCAAAGCCGCCGGTCATGCCCGCGCCGAAGTTGACGCCCGTTTCACCGAGGACACAGATCATGCCCCCTGTCATGTACTCACCACAGTGATCGCCAGCACCTTCGATGACCGCATGGGCCCCCGAGTTACGTACCCCGAAACGCTCGCCCGCCGTGCCCGCGGCAAACAGCTTTCCGCCTGTCGCGCCATACAGGCAAGTGTTGCCGATGATCGCCGTCTTGTGGCTCTCGAAGCGGCTCTCGCGCGGTGGAACGATGGCAATCTTGCCGCCATTCATCCCCTTGCCCACGTAATCATTGGCATCACCTTCCAGATAGAGATGCAGACCACGGGCATTCCATACGCCAAAGCTCTGGCCTGCCACGCCACGGAAACGCGCAATCACTGGAGCATCTTCCAGGCCTGCTTCTCCATAACGCTTGGCAATGGCGCCTGAGACCAGGGCGCCCACAGAGCGGTCGCAGTTGGTGATGGAGAAAGACACATCGGCACCGGACTTGGCTTCGATAGCAGCCTCCAGTGCTGCCAGCACCTCCTTGTTCTTGGCACCCGGGTCATGCGGCACATTGCGGCTGACAGTGCAGTATTGCGGCGCATCAGCCGGAACATGGTCATTGGCCAGCAGCGGAGTCAGATCAAGATTGCGCTGAGATGCCGTCACCCCTTCGAACACTTCGAGCAGGTCAGTTCGTCCGATCAGGTCGATCAGGCGACGTACCCCCACCATGGCCATCAGTTCACGCACTTCTTCAGCGATGAAGCGGAAGTAGTGCTTGACCATATCCACCGTGCCACGGAAATGCTCGTCACGCAGATAATCCATCTGAGTGGCAACGCCCGTGGCGCAGTTGTTCAGGTGACAGATACGCAGATACTTGCAGCCCAGGGCCACCATGGGTGCCGTACCGAAACCGAAACTCTCGGCACCGAGGATAGCGGCCTTGATCACATCCAGGCCGGTCTTCAGCCCACCATCTGTCTGCAACCGAATCTTGTCACGCAGCCCATTGATACGCAGGGCCTGATGGACTTCCGGCAAGCCCAGTTCCCACGGCGAGCCGGCATGCTTGATAGAGGTCAGCGGACTTGCCGCAGTACCTCCGTCATACCCGGAAACAGTGATCAGGTCAGCATAGGCCTTGGCTACACCCGTGGCGATGGTGCCGATACCGGGCTCAGATACCAGCTTCACCGAGACCTGAGCCTCCGGATTGACCTGTTTGAGGTCAAAGATCAGCTGGGCCAGATCTTCGATGGAATAGATATCATGATGCGGAGGCGGAGAGATCAGCGTCACACCAGGCACAGAGTAACGTAGACGCGCAATCAGCTCGTTGACCTTGCCACCAGGCAACTGACCACCCTCGCCAGGCTTGGCTCCCTGGGCAACCTTGATCTGCAGCACTTCGGCATTGACCAGATAGGCCGGCGTGACACCAAAGCGGCCAGAAGCGATCTGCTTGATCTTGGAACTACGAACCGTGCCATAACGAGAAGGATCCTCGCCTCCCTCACCTGAGTTAGAGCGGCCACCAGACTCGTTCATGGCCTGAGCCAGGGCTTCGTGAGCCTCTGGCGACAGGGCACCCAGCGACATGCCAGCACTGTCGAAACGTGGCAGCAGGTCTTCGATAGCCTCGACTTCCTCCAGCGGTACTGGCTCAAGAGCCGGCTTGAGCTTGAGCAAGTCACGGATTGTGGCAGGCTCGCGATCATTGACCAGTTCAGCAAAGCGCTTCCACTTGGGGTAGCTGCCTTCCTGCACAGCTTCTTGCAGGGCCTTGACCACGTCCGGGTTATAAGCGTGGTATTCCTGGCCATGCACATACTTGACCAACCCACCATGGACGATGTCCTTGCGTGGGGACCAGGCATCCTTGGCCAATGACACCTGTTGCAGCTGCAACTCATTGAAGCCGGTACCTTCAATACGCGAGGCCATGCCAGTAAAGCATAGATCCATGACCTCGGAGGACAGCCCTACGGCCTCGAACAACTGAGAGCCACGATAGGATGCCAGCGTCGAGATCCCCATCTTGGACAGGATCTTGTAAAGGCCTTTCTGCAGCCCCTTGCGGTAATTCTCACGACCGTCTGCCGGATTGCCGGACAGTTCACCGGTACGGTGCATATCCGCCATGACCTGATAGGCCAGCCATGGATAGATGGCTGTGGCCCCAACACCAAACAGTACCGCCATCTGATGCGCATCTCGGGCATAACCGGTTTCGACGATCAGGTTGACGCGCGGGCGCAGGGCCAGCTTGCCGAGATGGTGATGAACTGCTCCCACTGCCAGGGCAGCATGGATCGGCACCTGTCCTTTCGGCAAATTGGCATCGGACAGAACCAGGATGACCTTGCCATCCAGAGTGGCCTGCTCAGCCTGACGGCAGAGCTCGGCAATCGCGCCCTTGAGACCAAGCTGCTCGGGGTCGTAACCCAATGACAAGGCATGGCTGGCGAAGTCCGGGTCTTCCTGGGATACCAGCAGGCCAAACTTGCGTGGTGACAGGATCGGCGTCGTCAACACGATACGATGCGCATGTTCCGGAGTTGACTTGAACACATTGCGCTCAGTGCCACAGCATGTCTCAAGCGACATGACGATGGCTTCGCGCAAGGGATCAATAGCCGGGTTGGTGACCTGAGCAAACTTTTGACGGAAGTAGTCGGTCAAGAGGCGGCGCTTGCTGGAGAGCACTGCCATGGGCGTGTCATCACCCATGGACCCCACCGCTTCCTGGCCGCTTTCCGCCAGGGGGCGCAATAACTGGTCACGCTCTTCGAAGCTGACCTGGAACATTTTCTGCTGGGCCTTGAGAAGATCGGCATCCATGCTCTCGAAGGCGGCCAGTTCCGTCAGGGCCGACTCGAGAAAATGTGCCTGCTCCTTGAGCCAGCGCTTGTAGGGATAGGCAGACTTGAGGCGCTGGTCGATGTCTGCAGTATGCAGAACCTCGCCCGTGGCGGTATCCACGGCAAGCAATTGCCCTGGGCCAACACGCCCCTTGGCCACGACGTCTTCGGGTTTGTAGTCGTAAGTCCCGATTTCTGACGCCAGGGTGATGAAGCCATTCTTGGTAATGACCCAGCGTGCCGGACGCAGACCATTGCGATCGAGCATGCACAGCGCCTGACGACCGTCGGTCATGACGACACCCGCGGGGCCATCCCAGGGCTCGACATGCATGGAATTGTACTCATAGAAAGCACGCAGATCGCTATCCATGATCTCCACGTTCTGCCAGGCCGGCGGCACCATCATGCGCACAGCGCGATGCAGCTCCATGCCACCCGTCAGCAGGACTTCCAGCATGTTGTCCATGCTCGAGGAATCAGACCCAGTAGTGTTGACGATCTCGTCAAGACTGGCGATCTCAGGCATGCGCTCGTTGACAAAGTTTTCCTTGCGCGAGTTGGCCCAGCCCCGGTTGGCTTCAATCGTGTTGATCTCACCATTGTGAGCCAGCAGGCGGAAAGGTTGAGCCAACGGCCAGCGAGGTGCGGTATTGGTCGAGAAGCGCTGGTGGAATACGCAGATAGCGGTTTCCAGCCTGTCATCCCCAAGGTCCTTGTAAAAGGCAGGCAGATCCACAGGCATAACCAGCCCTTTATAGGACAGCACTTCGCTGGACAGGGAGCAGACATAGAAATCGGCTTCGTGCTTCAGGGCCTGCTCGGCCAGACGGCGCCCCATGAACAGCGCGACATCGAAGGGTTCTGCATCGTCAGTGCAGGGCTCGACAAATAACTGACGAATGCGCGGCAAGCATTCCAGAGCCATGGGGCCACACACACTGGGATCCACCGGCACTTCGCGCCAGCCCAGAACTTTCAGGCCACGCTTTTCCAGTTCTCCAGCCAGCGCAGCACGAGCAGCCGCCTCGCGCTCATCATCATCAGGCAGAAAAATGGCGCCTACGGCGTATTGCTCGCCGAGCTCCACTCCCAGGGCATCCTTGGCAACCTGACGCATGAAACCGTCAGGCATCTTGAGCAGCAGACCGCAACCGTCGCCGGTCTTGCCGTCTGCTGCGATACCACCGCGGTGGGTCATGCAGGTCAATGATTCGATGGCAGTGCTGAGCAGCTCATGGCTAGCCTGCCCTTCCATATGGGCGATCAGGCCAAACCCGCAGTTGTCTCGGAATTCTCCGGGCTGATGAAGACCTATGTTCATGGGCGCGCCTCAGATAAGAAGGGTTGTAGTCACAGCGTTGAAACGATATAATTAAAAGTTTTCTTTTATTTTTCTGCCTATGCAGATATCGCCAACTGTCCGAAAAAAGGCTCTCCAGCATAGCCATGCTGTGCCTTCTACGCAATTCCCCACGCCCTCGCAAAAGCTTGAAAAACCACTACAAATTAGACGCTTACACCAAGACAAAAGAAAAAACCTTATCGCATCAACCACTTGGAATCATTTTCCAAGCAGACCAAGACCTAAAATCGCGCCACTAGACTTTGGTCTAAAAAACTGTCGACACCCCATGCCGATCACGCATATGACATACAGATCCTTGTATAGAGGAAGACGTCATAGCCATGCCCAAGCCTCTGAGCAACAGTCAAACATGACAATGCCCGCACAAGGCGGGCATTGATCAAAAAAACGTATTGGTCGAGATGACAATATCAAAGCGCGTTGGCAGCACCAGGTTCACTGACCTCATCCTTGCCTAGCCATCCATAGATGAAACCGCCAATGGCACCACCTACGATGGGAGCCACCCAGAACAGCCATAGCTGGGAAAGCGCACCAGAACCGGCAAATACTGCCACCGCGGTGGAGCGCGCAGGATTCACGGAAGTGTTGGTGACAGGAATACTGATCAGGTGAATCAGCGTTAGAGCCAGGCCAATGGCGATTGGCGCAAAGCCGGCAGGTGCCAACTTGTGTGTTGCCCCCATGATCACGATCAGAAACATGGCCGTGAGCACAATTTCGGTAAGCATGGCAGCCCCCAGACTATAACCACCAGGAGACAGGTCTCCAAAGCCATTACTAGCAAAATTGCCAGCAGCAGAGGGGTCACTGACAAACCCTGCACTGCCCTGTGCAATCGTCATCAGAACAAAGCCTGCAACCAGCCCACCAAACACCTGCGCAATGATGTAAGGCAGCAATTCCTTGCTCGAGAATCGCCCCCCGGCCCAGAGCCCTACACTTACCGCTGGATTGAAATGCCCCCCGGATATATGGCCGAAAGCGTAGGCTCCCGTCACCACCGTTAGACCAAAGGCCAGGGCCACACCAAGAAAACCAATCCCCAATGGATTACCATCACCACCAAAATGAGCAGCCAATACAGCGCTGCCACACCCGCCCAATACCAGCCAGAACGTACCTATACACTCTGCAACCAGTTTCTTGATCAGGTTCATGGATTCCTTCCTCCAAGTAAGGCCACCCCCTTGGCGACCCACCTCAACAAGATTAGGCTCGTTTCGACACAATAGCGTGGTAAATTTTCATCATTGATACGACATAAAGTCAGAGCCATATCCATGAATATTCTCTGAAAAAGCTCCATCTCTAATAAAACGCATCACGCCCGCACTAGGCGGGCGTGATTATCAGCATTCGATCAACGCTCATCGTATTACTCTGCCAAGGTCTTCTATCTCGACAGCTAAGTCGCCAGCAGAATCAACAACGCGGGAATTCGGCAATACAGGCCTTGAGCACTTCCAATGGCGTTTCGTCATGAACACAGGCTTCACCCAAGCGGCGCAACAGCACCAGGCGCAAGCAGTCATCGATATTCTTCTTGTCCAGCCGCATGCGTGACAGGAAGTCATCGACACTCATCTCTACCGGTGCTTCCACAGGCAGACCAGCAGCGATAATGATGCGACGTGTACGCTCCAGTGCTGCCGCATCAATCCAGCCGAGGCGATGCGATAAATCTGCGGCCATCGCCATACCAGCCCCCACTGCCTCTCCGTGCAGCCAGGCACCGTAGCCCATGTGGGCTTCAATGGCATGCCCAAAGGTATGCCCCAGGTTGAGCAACGCGCGCACCCCTTGCTCCGTCTCATCCTGGGCCACGATTTCAGCCTTGATCGAGCAGCTACGCTCAATGGCCTTGGCAAGCAATTCGGCATCAAGGGCTCGCAAGCCATCCATTTCAGCTTCAAGCCACTCCAGGAAAGAAACATCGTGAATCAAGCCGTACTTGATCACCTCGGCAAGACCTGCTGAAAGCTCCCTGGCGGGCAACGTCTTCAACGATGACGTGTCAATCAGCACTGCCTTGGGCTGCCAGAAAGCCCCAATCATGTTCTTGCCCAGGGGATGGTTGACACCGGTCTTGCCGCCGACGGAAGAATCCACCTGGGACAGCAAGGTAGTCGGCACCTGAATAAAGGCGATGCCGCGCTGATAACAGGCAGCGGCAAAGCCCACCATATCACCAACCACGCCTCCACCCAGAGCCACCAGCGTGGCGCGCCGATTGAAGCCAGCTTCCAGCAAGGCATCCCAGATGCGCGTCAGGACATCGAAGCCCTTGTATTCCTCGCCATCAGGCAACACCAGCGTTCTGACTTCCAGCCCTTCCGGCAATGCCTCAGTCAGCGCCGCCAGATAGTATTCGGCAACCGTATCATTGGTGACCACCATGACCTGGCGCCCAGCCAGATAAGAGGCCAGCTGTTCTCCATCAGTGATCAGGCCCGGGCCGATATGAATGGGATAGCTACGCTCACCGAGAGCAACTGTGAGTGTCAAAGGCTGGAACGAAGAAGAGGCTTCGATGTTCATGGGCTGGCCTTGCAAGTAAGAGGATCAACCATCCGCTGGGCGCGGCGTATAATATCGTTGACCACCGAGCGGGGACCTCGACGATCGGTTCGCACCACCAGGTCGGCCGTCGCGCGATACAAGGGATCCCGCAAGGCAAACATGTCACGCAGAAGTCTTTCGCGATCCCCTCGCTGTAGAAGAGGCCGATTACGATCCTTGGCGGTTCGCTTGAGCTGCTGCTCAACGGTGGTAAACAGATAGATGACGGTGCCGCCCTCGCGAATACGCTTGCGGTTCTGCTCACGCAACACAGCGCCCCCGCCAGTCGCAATCACACACTGCTCTCTGTCCATTAGCTCGTCGATCATGGCACTTTCGCGATCACGAAAGCCGCTTTCGCCTTCCACATCGAAAATCCAGGGAATGTCGGCACCACAGCGATCCTGAATTTCGTGATCGCTGTCGTAGAATTCACGTGACAGCTCGGCCGCCAGCAGGCGGCCGATAGTGCTCTTTCCAGCCCCCATGGGGCCGATCAAAATCAGGTTGGGTACATCCTGCATCAGCGAATCGCCAGGCCGTCGTCGAGAATCCGTGGGGTAATGAATACCAACAACTCTACCTTATCGTTGACGTCCTCGGTATAGCGAAACAACTTGCCCACCAGGGGAATATCACCCAACCAAGGGGTCTTGTATAGGCTATGTGCCTGTTCTGACGTAAGAATTCCACCCAAAACGATGGTTTCTCCATCATCAGCCAGGACCTGAGTCATGATCTCATTGGTATCGATGGCAGGAGCTCCTCGGAAGGTCTGATCCGCCAAGGTGTCATTATTGATCTTGAGATCCATGACAATGCGATTGTCCGAGGTAATCTGCGGTGTCACCTCCAGTGCCAGCACTGCCTCCTTGAATGCCGTGCTGGTGGCACCATCAGCCGTCGACTCCTGATAAGGAATCTCCTTGCCCTGCTTGATGATTGCCGTGTGCTGATTGGCAGTGATCACCTTGGGCTGGGAGATGATCTGGCTCTTGCCTTCGCTTTGCAGTGCACGAAGCTCCAGGTCAAGCAAGACATCTCCGGCCAGATAACCAATGTTGAACGTGCTGCCAGGACCAAGGCTATCGCCCAGGTCCACGGCCAGGCCACCATATGCACTGTGATGTCCCTGAATCTTACGCTCCAGGGACATGCTGCCACTCCCCTTGTCCACCATCCCCATGGTGCTCGTCACTCCCCAGTTCACACCTATCTGGCGGGCAGCGCTATCCTTGACCACCACGATGCGTGCCTCAATCTGTACCTGAGGAGCAGGCACATCCAACTGCCGCAGAGTCTGCCGTATTTGGCTGATACGCTCCGCACTATCCTGAATCAGCAACATGTTCGTGCGACTGTCGGCAGCTGCGCTACCACGCTGGGACAGCAACCCGAAACCTCCAGCTCCACGCAACAGGTCAGCGAGATCCGCAGCCTTGGCATAGCGCACCTGAACGTGCTCAGTGACCAGTGGCTGCAATTGACGCTGCCTATCCTGCTCCACAAGTTTGCTTTGCTCCCGCTGAGCGATTTCGCTAGCGGGAGCCACCAGAATGACATTGGCCTCACGGCGACTGGCCAAGCCCTGGCTCTTCAGCACCAGATCCAGAGCCTGATCCCACGGCACCGAATCGAGGCGCAACGTCACCTTGCCTCCCACACCCTCCTCCACAATGATATTCAGGCCAGTGAATTCACTGATGGCCGACAGCACCGAGCCCAATGGTGCGTCTTCAAAGCTCAACGATATGGGGGCTCCGTGATAGACGGGAGCGGACTGAGCAACCTCCGCCTCCCATTGCCAAACAACCAGCAGCATCGCCGCCTTGAATATGCGTTTCGACATCCTTGTCACCTTCTTGTTGTCAACATGCAGCTATTGCCGATGTACTACTATCGACGCACTACTATCGACGTACTATCGCCGCCACTGCCGAATGCCCGCAGCCCCTGCGTCTCTTACTTCAAGTCCAACTGCTGATCGAACAGATCACCTTTCAAGTGCAGGTATGCTTTCCCTATTTCCATGACCCTGGCCTGATTCGCCCCACGCCCCAGGCTGTCCCCCACCTTGACTCGCCAAACCTTCTTGTCTGGCGTACTGACCAGCGCCCAACGCCGCTCCCCCTGGACCAGGGTACCGACCAGCGATATAGATGCGGGCGGATAATCCTGTAACGTCATGGATACGGGCGAGGACTCGCCTGATGGGCGAAACACACCAAAAGGGCTGGGCCTGTCAGCATAGCGATACGCCAAGGGGAGAAAATGGGAGGGGCGCTCTATGGGCAGAGAGCCCTCAGCGGTGTAAGAGCCTTCAGCGACAGAAAAAGCCTCAGCGGTGGAAGAGCCTTCAGCGACAGAAAAAGCCTCAGCGGTGGAAGAATTTCCGACAGTCGAAACAAACTCGGTGACAGAATAAGGACCGGCAAGGTGGTATGCATGCCCTTCAGCGGAGAGCCGCAATGCATCCCCTTCACCTTCCACCGTGAAATCATCAAGACTGGGCATACCCGACAAGCGCGTGAGCCCGGCAACAAAACCCGCCAGATCATGAAACCCACCCCGAACACTCAAGCTGAATGCCTGAGTATCCACCTGCAAAGACATGTCCAGTTGCTGTTCCTGAGTGTCGGGCGCTCCCAGGCTCATGGTGTCAATGGCCAGGTGATACTGCTGTGCAAGCTGGGAGACCTCCGCCAGAAAAAGCCTTGAGGACTTGCTCGCAACGGGAATTGCATCGGCCTGGGGGCGCAACTCCCCTACCATCAACTCGACCAGTTGTCGCTCAAGAACCCGCAACTCAAATTGCAACTGCTCGCGGTGTAGTTGCGCCTCAGACTGCCCCTGAGCAAGCCTATCTTGCTTCTGGCGTGCAGATTCGAGCTGGCCATATAACGGAACGACGTCAACCCACAGGACGGTGCCCAGCACCAGAGCCAACACGACGACCACCAGCAGCCCACGTAACACCCACGGCCATGAGCCAGCCTCGCTCAGCTCGAGTGAACGCCAGTCGCACTCCTTCAGACGCTGCCATTCATGAGCCAGAGTCATCCGCCTTGACCGCCGTTCAGAGATTCTGGAAACAAGTGGATAGCCAGACTGAAATGCTGCTGCCCTTCCGTATCCGTGACACTCGTCAGGGCGACTTTCGTGAACAGAGGTTGCTGGCCCAAAAGCCGCAGCTGTTCCATCAACTGAGTATTGTTCTGAGCCATGCCAGCCAGCTCAAGATGATCGCCCTGACGCTGACACACTTGATAACGGACTCCCGGCACCAGGCTGGCGGCCAAGGCATTGAAGATTGCAACGGAGGTCGCTCGCCTGAGCTGCAACTGAGAAAGAAGCTCTTGCAATGCAGCAATCCGCTGCTGGAGGAATCTTTCTTCCTCTGGGGAGGCCAGCCTCTCTGGCGAGCCGGCCCCACTTTGCGGCGACATCGCGTGTTCAGCCTCTGTCAGCCTTGCCAGGCGCTGCTCAAGCTCATGAGATACCGCCATCCCTATGCCGACACTCAGCATGGTCATCGCGACCAGCCCTATCCAGAAACGCCGCGTACGCTTCGTTCTATCGACATCTCTCCACGGCAACAGGTTGATTCCCGAGCCCCCCAGGGCAAGGCCAAAAGCCCTCATCCAGGCAGCGGACTCTGCCAGGAGGGCATTGCCATCAAGCCCGGGAGAAAAGGACAAGAGTTCCCCCAGGGCAGCCCTGTCCTCCTCCTTGCCTGCCTTGTACAATACCTCCTCGACTCGCCGCATCAGCGGGCCTTCTGCGTCGATCGCTGCTACTTGCAAACCAGCACACTCCAGCACTTCGGCCAGCTGCTCGATGAACTGTCGATGGCAGGCCACCAGCAACACCTCCTGACGACCATTTTCTGGACGAGCATCGAGACAGTAAAAGTCATATGCCGATTCAGGGAACGGAAAGGGAAGCTGCGTGTCGGAGTTCCATTCAATGAAGGCAGCGATGCCATCACCGTTCAAGTGGGCGGGGCAGTACATCACGTTCGAAGAGGTGGTACTGCTCGGCAGCGCGGTGATGACACGAAGAGAACGGGGTGCAAAGCGCTCCACGCCTTTACGTAGCAAGGCGATGAGCGCACTCGATTGACGTATACGCCCCTCGACGATGCAGCCTTCGGGCAAAGGCATGACGGCATAGTCACGCACCACAAAACGCGAGGCTCGGGGTCGCCACCCTGGCCAGCGCGGCGCCAGCTCCATGAACCTGATAGCATCAGGAGAAATGTCGACGCCAAGCCGCGCCCTGAATGAGGTAGGCCAGATCATTTTTGTATACACCCTGTATCAGCACTACATTAGCGCAACGTCCACTACCAGGCTCAACGCTACGTCATCTGGCGCGGTAGATTGCTGATCCAGGGCGCATTCAGGACATTTAGACTGTACCGAAATAAGGCTTTATCAAGTCAATGGTGGTGGCCGCCTTCGCGTCTTCTTATAATGGCCGTCGCGAAGGAACGCCCATATGTATCACTCATCGCCGCCGTTTTCGTTTCCAGCATGGATACCGCGATTTCATGAAGTATCTCAGAACGCTCCTATTCTCCGCCGTGTGGCTGGTGATCTCGCTAGGCGCAGCAGTCGCGCTAGGCGTGGTCGGTGCCGCCCTCTACTTCACTCCGGGGTTGCCCGATGTTCGCCAGCTGCAGGGTTTTGAACTGCAGACGCCTCTGCGCATCTATACTCGCGATGGTCAACTGATCGGCGAGTTTGGCGATGAGCGGCGCATGCCAGTGAAGTATGACGAAATCCCTGAACCCATGATCGATGCCCTGCTGGCTGCCGAGGATGCCAAGTTCTTCGAGCACAATGGCGTCGACCCCAAGGGCTTGCTGCGCGCTGCTGCACAGCTTGCTTCCAGCGGTGACATTCAGTCCGGTGGTTCAACCATCACCATGCAGGTGGCACGTAATTACCTGTTGACCCTCGACCAGACCTTTACCCGTAAAATCCGCGAAATCCTGTTGTCACTGCAAATGGAGCAGATCCTGAGCAAGCAGGAAATCATGGAACTCTATGTCAACAAGATCTTCCTGGGTCATCGCGCCTACGGCATTGCTGCCGCATCCGAGATCTATTACGACAAACCATTGAACGAGCTGGACTTGGCTCAATTCGCCATGATTGCCGGCCTGCCCAAGGCTCCTTCGGCCTTCAACCCTCTGGCCAACGCTGAGCGGGCATTGATTCGTCGTAACTGGATCCTGTTCCGTATGCGTGAACTGGGTTATATCGACCAGGCCGCCTACGACGAAGCCGTCAAGCAGCCAATCACGGCCAAGCGCCACGTCGTGCGAGCCGAGGTCGAAGCCGACTATGTGGCCGAAATGGCTCGTCAGTTTGCCACTCAACGCTTCGGCGACAAGGCCTACACTGGCAGCTATCGCATCACCACCACCATCGATAGCAAGCTGCAGCCTCTCGCTCGCCAGGCGCTGGCCAATGGCCTGATCGACTATGACACCCGCCATGGCTGGCGTGGCCCCGAGGAAACCGACATTCCCCAGAGCCTTGCCGAGGCCCAGGACAAGACCGAGCGCAGTGGCCTGGAAGAGGAATTATCGGAGTCTCCCGAGGTCATCCAGACAGCACGTCAGGCTGCCGAACGCAGCCAGACAACTGTCGAAGGCATTGACGGAGACGTCAGTAACTGGCTGCAGGTCCTGCAACGCACACCTACCTATGGCCCGCTGGAACCGGCCATCGTGGTCAGTGCCGAAGGTCAGCAGATGCGTGTCCTGACGCGCGGAGGCGATATCCGCACCATCGACTGGGACAACCTGAAATGGGCAGCTCCCTACAAGAGCGCACGCTATCGCGGCAACGCGCCGAGCAATGCTGGCCAGATCGCCAGCCGCGGCGACCTGGTACGCATACTCAAGAAGGATGACGACACCTGGCGCCTATCTCAGCAGCCCGATGCAGAAGGCTCCCTGGTCGTCATGGACCCTCAGACCGGTGCCATCCTGGGCCTGCAGGCAGGTTTCGACTTCAATGCCAGCAAGTTCAACCGTGCTGTCCAGGCTCGCCGTCAGTCTGGCTCCATCTTCAAGCCATTCATCTATCTGGCCGGTCTCAGCAGTGGTGAGATCACTCCGGCAACGGTCATCAATGACGCCCCAGTGGTGATCAACGATGGCAGTAACGAGCTATGGCGCCCGTCCAACTCCAGCGGAGACTTCCTCGGCCCGACGCGTCTGCGCGTTGGCCTGGCACGCTCGCGCAACCTGGTCACCATTCGGCTGCTTCA
The DNA here is from genome assembly GCF_008329985.2 of Halomonas binhaiensis. Lineage (NCBI taxonomy): Bacteria > Pseudomonadati > Pseudomonadota > Gammaproteobacteria > Oceanospirillales > Halomonadaceae > Halomonas > Halomonas binhaiensis. The sequence continues at coordinate 730,294 of NZ_CP038437.2, read as the reverse complement.
GCAAATCGGCCTGGATAATACGATCGACTTCCTGGTCAATTTCGGCTTCTCTCGTGACCGTCTGCCACATGGCCTGTCCCTGGCTCTTGGTAGCGCCAGCCTGACGCCACTGGAGATGACCAATGCCTACGCCATTCTGGCTAATGGCGGCTTCCGGGTATCTCCCTGGTTCATCGAGAAGATCACCCAGGGTGAAGAGAACACCTTGGTGGAAGAGGCTAACCCTCGTGTTGCCTGCCGTACCTGTGGCCCGGACCAGACCACTACAGAAATTGATGGCAAGACCTACGAAGTTGCACCTCGGGTTGCCAATGCACGTGCCATGTACCTGATTCGGGATATGCTGCGCGACGTGGTGGAGCACGGTACCGCTCGCAAGGCCCTGGAAATGAAGCGCGCAGACATTGTCGGCAAGACTGGTACGACTAACGACCAGCGTGACGCCTGGTTCGCTGGCTTCAATAACCAGCTGGCCGCGACCGTCTGGGTAGGCAAGGACGACAACACTCCTACGGCTGAATACGGAGCACAAGCGGCCTTGCCAATCTGGGTGGACTTCATGAGTCAGGCGCTGGACGGCACTCCAGAATCGATGCCTGAGCCTCCGGAGGGCATCATCACCCGTCGCATCGATGCCAATACTGGTCGCCTGCTGGGCAAGAACCAAGGTGGCGGCATTGAAGAGATGTTCGATGAAGATCACCTGCCGACCTTCCAGCCGCGTCGTGTAGAACGCACTATCGAGACGCACAGCGGTTCTCAGGGAACAGGGGCTTACGAAGCCATCTTCTGACGGCAAATTCTCTTCTTCTGCCCCCGGCTCATGCCGGGGGTTTTTGTTTCGGGCTCCAGAAAGAGATCAAGGCCTCTCCAGCACTGCCCGGATGCTACGACAGGTTCATTCGGCTCGAAAACACCTCATGCGCTTTAAAAACCATACGCTTTAAAAACAAAGAACCCTGCCTGGTGAACAGCCATCATGAGTCAGGCGGTTCATACAGGCAGGGCTCTTTTCTCTCGACGCGGGTTGTTCTTTTTATGTCTTCTTCATTGCTGTGCGTACGTATCCTCGTACGTTTTTCTATCGCAATGCCAGTGGATCACCGGCAACACGTTTCCACTAGCATTTAGCCGTAAACGTCTTCGATACTCTTCAGCGGATAATGAGAAGGATATGGCTTACGGGCCACTCCCGAATCCACGGCAGCCTGAGCCACGGCGGAAGTAACACGCTCAAGCAGACGACTATCCACCGGGGTGGGAATGATGTAGTCACGCCCGAAGCTCATACCCTCTCTCTCATAGGCATCCAGCACGACCTGAGGCACAGGCTCACGAGCAAGATCCTTGATCGCATGCACCGCTGCGACTTTCATCGCTTCGTTGATGCGAGTGGCACGCACATCAAGAGCACCACGGAAGATGAAGGGGAAGCCCAGAACGTTGTTGACCTGATTCGGATAATCCGAACGCCCTGTCGCCATGATCACGTCTGGACGTGTTTCACGGGCCAGGTCAGGATGAATCTCCGGATCAGGGTTGGTGCAGGCGAAGACAATAGGATCCTTGGCCATCTTGCGGATGTGATCGGCACTCATCAGCCCAGGGCCAGACAGACCAACGAACACATCGGCGCCATCAATGGCATCGTCAAGCGTACGCTTGCTGGTCTCGCATGCGAACATGGCCTTGTATTCGTTGAGATCTTCACGTCCCGAGTGAATCACTCCCTTGCGATCCAGCATCACGATGTTCTCGGGCTTGGCACCGCAGGAAACCAGCAGCTTCATGCAGGCAATGGCAGCAGCGCCAGCGCCCATGCACACGATACTGGCCTTTTCGATGGCCTTGCCGGCAATATCCAGAGCATTGAGCATACCCGCTGCAGTGACGATCGCAGTGCCGTGCTGATCATCATGAAACACAGGAATATTGCAGCGCTCGATCAGCGCCCGCTCAATTTCAAAACATTCCGGGGCCTTGATGTCCTCGAGATTGATTCCGCCCCAACTGTCCGCAATACGCGCGACGGTATCAATGAATGCCTGAGGACTCTCGGCGTTGACTTCGATATCGACAGAGTTGATGCCAGCAAAACACTTGAACAGTACGCCCTTGCCTTCCATGACTGGCTTGCTGGCCAGGGGGCCGAGATTACCCAGGCCAAGAATGGCGGTACCATCGGAGATCACTGCTACCAGGTTACCCTTGCCGGTATAGCGATATGCATTTTCCGGGTCACGGGCAATCTCACGGACCGGTTCAGCCACGCCGGGGCTGTAGGCCAGCGACAGGTCCTTTGCAGTTGCAGTGGGCTTGGTCAGCTCAACAGAGAGCTTGCCGGGGATAGGGAGCGCATGATAGTCCAGCGCCGCCTGCTTCTTATCGTCACTCATGCTTGTGTCCGGTATCCAGATAAGAGAGACATAGGGTTCCTTCAGAATATAGAAATTTTTTCCATTTTTCAATGAAAAACCATTTCCGTCCTGTTAGGCACTCGTTTGAAGACGTTCACCGCTAAAAGCAGCATAATTTTGCCGCACCGCAACATCGCAACCTCACGACATCATGATGAAGCCCATGATACGAAGCTTAGTCATCGTCCAGAACACCTGCACTCCACCTTGTGCCAGGATATGACAAGAGCCTCTTCTTCCGAGTAGAAACAACAAACCCGCCTCGAGGGGCGGGTTTGTTGAAGCACTGAAACAATCGGTGATCAGCGCTTGATTGCAGCACCAAAACGCTTGTTGAAGCGCTCGACACGGCCACCAGTGGTAGCTTGCTTCTGCTTACCGGTGTAGAACGGGTGGCACTGAGAGCACACGTCCAGGTGCAGGTCATGACCCACAGTGGAACCCACTTCAAAAGCGGCGCCACAGGTGCAGGTCGCAGTAACTGTCTTGTATTCCGGGTGGATACCTTGTTTCATCTTGAACCTCATCAATCGGTATGCCGCCACCTGATCCATTGCCAGGCACCGCATACAGGGTAATGGCCGGGGCTGAAAAGCAGTGATTACAGCATCTGCCCCCGTGCCGACCGGTGGTAAGCATCCACCCTGACCTGGACAGCCAGACCACTGAATCCATTGCTGCAGACAGCGATCAAAGTTCAGGGCTTGGTGGAAGCGGGCGGGCATTTTAGCAGAACTCCCAGTGGAGGCCAATTGCAAGATATTTCCTCGACCTCACCCCGCTCGACCTCCCCCCGAGTACTGGGTGTCGCTGTGCCTTCGCCACTGCGCCGCCTTTTCGACTACTTGCCCAAGGGAGCCCCTCCGCCATGCGGCTGGGTGCCCGGGCTTCGTGTCCGGGTCAGCTTCGGCCGCCGCCAGGTGGTTGGCGTGGTCATGGAATGTCGCGACAGCAGTGACCTTCCTCTAGCTCGACTCAAGCCTATCGAAGCCTGTCTGGACAAAGCCCCATTGCCCTTGGACTGGCTGTGGTTATGTCGCTTTACGGCGCGCTACTACCAGCATGCTCTCGGCGATGCCTTGATGCACGCCATGCCGGTATTGCTACGTCAAGGACGCCCATTGGAAACGCGCACACGGGAACGTTGGCGTGTCCTGCCGGACCATGAATCCTCCAGCCACACCCTGGCACGAGCCCCGAAGCAGGCACAATTGTTCACCATGCTGTGTCAGCATCCCCAGGGGCTGACCAGCCAGTCCATTCTTGCCCAAGGATTCAGCCGAGAGCAGCTCAGGTCCCTGGAAGCCAAGCACCTGGTCGAACTCCTTGAAGAACCGATGAATGCTGCTGAGTGGCCACCTGCTCAGAACCTGCTGGCCAACCCTGCACTGCCCCTCAACGCCGAACAGGCCACGGCATTGAATGCTCTATGCGAAGGTCTTGGGCGTTTTCACCCTTGCCTGCTCCACGGTGTCACGGGCAGCGGCAAGACCGAGGTCTACCTGCAACTGATCGAGGCTGTGGTTGCCAAGGGGCGTCAGGCTCTGGTCCTGATTCCTGAAATCGGCCTCACCCCCCAGACCCTGGGACGCTTCCAGCAACGTTTCCGGGCCCCCATTGTGGCACTCCACTCGGGGCTGAGCGACCTGCAGCGCCTGGATGCCTGGGAGGCCGCCGCCAACGGTCGGGCGGCCATTGTCATCGGCACTCGCTCAGCGGTCTTCACGCCTTTGGCACGTCCGGGGGTCATCATCGTCGACGAAGAGCACGACAGCTCCTTCAAGCAGCAGGACGGCCTGCGCTACCACGCCAGGGACCTGGCCGTCGCCCGCGCCAAGCACCACGATATTCCCTTGTTGCTGGGTAGCGCGACCCCTTCTCTGGAAACCCTGCATCATGCTCAGCAGGGCACCTATCGCCACCTGCGTCTGCGCCAGCGCGCCACGCGCCATGCCCCTGCCAGGCTGGAACTGATTGATCTCAAAGGACGTCCTCGTCATGGAGGACTGATTGCTCCTGTACGGGATACCATCGCGGCCACCCTGGAAGCAGGTCATCAAGTGCTGGTTTTCATCAACCGGCGTGGCTTTGCTCCCACCCTGGCGTGCCATTCCTGTGGCTGGATGGCTGACTGCGACCATTGTGACGCTCGCATGACCTGGCATCGCCAGCCACCCGTGTTGGCCTGCCATCACTGCGACCGCCGTCGCCCTCTTCCCGATGCCTGCCCCAAGTGCGGAAGTGCCGACCTTCGCCCCCTGGGTAGCGGCACGGAACGCACTGAAGAATCCCTGGCCGAAACCTTCCCCAAAACGCCGGTTCATCGTATCGACCGAGACAGCACCCGGGGCAAGGATGCATTGGATAAGATCCTTACGGAAATTCGCCGTGGCGAGCCCGCATTGCTGGTTGGCACCCAGATGCTGGCCAAGGGCCATCACCTGCCCCACGTCACCCTGGTGGTGGTCGTCAACGCCGATGCTGGCCTATATGCCAGCGACTTCCGAGCCCTGGAGCATAGCGCCCAACTGCTTGAACAAGTGGCTGGGCGTGCCGGGCGTGCCTCTCATCCAGGCCGGGTAATGGTACAGACCATGCACCCGGATGATCCCAATCTGCGCTTGCTGGCCGAGAGAGGCTACGACGCTCTGGCTGAGTCGCTGCTGGATGAACGCCGCATAGCGAAGCTTCCCCCCATGTGCTTCATGGCATTGCTGCGCCTGGAAAGCCCTCGAGAAGAACACGTCATGACATTGGCCAAAGAAGCCGCAGACGCATTACGCAATCATCTCGAGCAACACCAGTTGAAGGTCGACTGCCTTGGTCCTGTGCCCGCTCCCATGGAACGTCGCCAGAATCGCTATCACATGCAGGTCATGCTGATGGCCGAGCGACGCAGCCAGTTGCATGAGGCCTGTGCCTGGCTGGTTCACTGGGGGGAAGCCAACCCCGCGATGCGTCGGGTACGCTGGTCATTGGATATCGATCCGCAGACACTCAATTGAGTGGCGATGCGAGGCGCGACCTTTAAAGGAAGGCGCCAATCGCAGATAATGTTCGGTCTGCCCGCCGACGGGCAAATTTTATGACGCATACGCACAGGAAATGCCAAGTTCCGCGCAGCAACACGCTTGCGTAGTCTTTTTTTCTGGTTGCCCGTCACCGAGCCACAGGACACATAGACTTCATGAAAGACACTATCGTTGCGCTGCTCGACGCTGCCCTTTCCGAGCTCAAGCAGCAAGAGGTCATCCCCTCGGGTCTCTCTCCGGCCTACAAGGTTGACCCGACCAAGGACAAGACCCATGGCGACTATGCCACCAATCTGGCGATGATGCTGGCCAAGCCCGCCGGCAAACCGCCACGCGAGGTAGCCCAGCGTCTGATCGACGCCCTGCCCGAGAGCAGCGCCGTATCCAAGGTAGAAATCGCAGGTCCCGGATTCATCAACTTCTTCGCGGCAACCGACGCCGCTGCCCAGGTTGTGCGCCAGGTGCTTGAAGCCGGCGACAGTTTCGGTCGCAGCATGCTCGGCCAGGGGCAAAAGGTTCAGGTCGAGTTCGTGTCCGCCAACCCGACCGGCCCGCTGCATGTCGGGCACGGCCGCGGCGCTGCCGTCGGTGACTGCCTGTGCCGTCTGCTCGAAGCGACCGGCTACGATGTCACTCGCGAGTTCTACTATAACGACGCAGGCGCCCAGATCACCAACCTGGCACTGTCCGTGCAGGCCCGTGCCAAGGGACTCGGTCCGGATGACGAAAGCTGGCCGCAAGATGGCTACCGTGGCGGCTATATTGTCGATGTGGCCAAGGCCTATCTGGCTGGCGAGACGGTGCACGCCGATGATCGCCATGTCACCGCTCAGGCCGATCCGGAAGACCTTGACGCCATCCGCGACTTCGCCGTGGCCTATCTGCGCCGCGAGCAGGATCTCGACCTGCGCGCCTTCGGCGTGGCATTCGATGTCTATTTCCTCGAGTCATCTCTGTATACGGATGGCAAGGTCGAGGCGACCGCCCAACGCCTGACCGATAATGGCCACACCTACGAGAAGGACGGCGCTCTTTGGCTACGCACGACCGACTTCGGCGATGACAAGGATCGGGTCATGCGCAAGAAGGAAGGTGGCTACACCTATTTCCTGCCGGACGTGGCCTATCATCTCGACAAGTGGCAGCGCGGCTTCACCACTGTGATCAACGAACAAGGAGCTGACCACCACTCCACCGTGACTCGGGTTCGTGCCGGCCTGCAAGCACTGAACGTCGACATTCCCCAAGGTTGGCCCGACTACGTACTGCACCAGATGGTGTTGGTGACGCGTTCCGGGGTCGAGGTCAAGCTATCCAAGCGCGCCGGCAGTTATGTCACCCTGCGCGATCTGATCGATGAAGTGGGTCGCGATGCCACTCGCTTCTTCCTTGCTGCCCGGCGTGCCGATTCGCAACTGACCTTTGACATCGACCTGGCCCGCTCTCAGTCCAACGATAATCCGGTGTATTACGTCCAGTACGCTCACGCCCGAGTGTGCAGCGTGCTGCGCAAGGCAGAGTCAGAAGGACTTGACTTCAATAATGAGCTGGCTCTGGCCAACCTGGGCCTGCTCGAAGCTGACCAGGAAAAGGCCCTGCTCAATCGCCTCGCTCGCTATCCGGAAGTGGTCAGCCATGCAGCCGCTTCTCGCGAGCCGCAGCAGATCGCACAATATTTACAGGACCTGGCAGCGGACTTCCATAGTTGCTACAACGCGTGCAAGGTGATGGTCGACGATGCCGCACTGCGTAATGCCCGTCTGGCTCTGGGTCTGGCCACCCGCCAGGTGCTGCGCAACGGCCTCGACCTGATTGGCGTGAGTGCACCAGAGGAGATGTAAGGCATGGCCACCCGCAAGACCACCCCACCGCGCAAGCGCGGAGCGACCTCAAGCAAGAAGCGTAAATCCACCCCGGCCAGCGGTCGGGGCGGATTGCCCTGGTGGCTGTGGGCGGGTGCCGGCATTGCGGCCGGCTACCTCCTGGCGCACTACCAGAATGGCACGGCCCCCTGGCAGGACCAGGGCTCGCAAGTGGCCGCAGTTCTGCCCAAACCCTCCGGCAGTCAGCAAGGAGACAGTGAGGCCAAAGGTGGGGGCAGTGATGAACCTCCCATGCCGACTTTCGAGTTCTACACCCTGCTGCCAGAATCCGAAGTGATTGCTCCTGATGCCGATATGCCGGTATCCACGGCCAAGCGACCGGAAGCGGCAAGAAAGCCTGAGCAGGAATCAGAGTCCGAGGGAATCTCCGGGGATGATCCTATCGCAGCGGTCATCGCGGCAACCAATGCCAAGCAGGAAAGCGCTCAGCAGACTGCCTCCAAGCCGACAGCCAGTAGCGCCACGGCCAGTGCCAATCGGCGCTACATGCTTCAGGCAGCTTCTTTCCGCGATATCGCCGATGCCAACCAACTGGCCAGTCGCCTCAAGGACTTCGGCCTGTTGGCCAAGATCAGTGATGTAGAGGCCGCTGGAGGTGCTACCTGGCACCGCGTTCAAGTTGGCCCGTACAGTGATCGCCAGGAGCTGGCCCGAGCCCAGGACCTGATGAGCACACAAGGTATCGAACCACTGCTGATTCAGTTGCAGAACTGAATGTAAGCCATAAGCCATAAGCCATAAGCACAGTTGGATCACCGCCTGTACTCCACGGGTGCCGCCTGAGGCTTATGGCTTTCCTCCCTCTGCGCATTCTCTACAGTTGAATTTTCCTTCAACCGCCCACACTTCTAGCCCAATGCTTATTCGAGAGGCATGCGGGAGCGTACTCCCGTCCTCGACAGTCACCGGAAGCATGGCTTCCCACAAGGAGATTTCTCCATGACCACGATCGTTTCCGTGCGCCGCGGCGACCAGGTGGCGCTCGCAGGCGACGGCCAGGTGTCGTTGGGCAATACCGTGATGAAAGGCAATGCCAGTAAAGTGCGTCGCCTGTACCACGGCCAGGTACTGGCAGGTTTTGCAGGCGGTACCGCCGATGCCTTTACTTTGTTCGAGCGTTTTGAAGCCCAGCTCGAGAAATATCAAGGCAACCTGGTCAAGGCGGCCGTAGAGCTGGCCAAGGATTGGCGTACCGATCGCGCCCTGCGCCGTCTGGAAGCACTACTGGCGGTAGCCGACAAGAAATCATCGCTGATCATTACCGGCAACGGTGATGTCGTGGAACCTGAGCGTGGCATCATCGCTATTGGTTCCGGCGGCAATTTTGCCCTGTCTGCAGCACGCGCCCTGCTCGAGAACACGGACCTCAGTGCCCGCGAAATCACGGAAAAGTCCCTGGAAATTGCAGGCGATATCTGCGTGTTCACCAACCATAACGTGACCCTGGAAGAGCTTTGACCATGACCCAGATGACGCCCCGTGAGATTGTCCACGCTCTGGACCAGTACATCGTCGGCCAACAGGATGCCAAGCGCGCTGTGGCCATTGCCCTGCGCAACCGCTGGCGGCGCATGCAGCTCGGCGAGGAACTGCGCCAGGAAGTCACCCCCAAGAACATTCTGATGATTGGCCCGACCGGTGTCGGCAAGACCGAAATCGCCCGTCGCCTGGCCAAGCTGGCCAAAGCCCCTTTCATCAAGGTCGAAGCCACCAAGTTTACCGAGGTCGGCTATGTCGGCCGCGATGTGGAATCGATCATCAGAGACCTGACCGAGGCCGCTATCAAGCTGGTACGTGAGCAGGCCAAGGCCGAAGTCGGTCACCGCGCGGAAGATGCCGCGGAAGATCGTGTTCTGGACGCACTGCTGCCGCCGCCCCGCGGGCAGGAAAACGAGCCTCGGGAAGAGAGTTCCACGCGCCAGATGTTCCGCAAGAAACTGCGTGAAGGCCAGTTGGACGACAAGGAAATCGACATTCAGGTTTCCCCTCAGGCACCGAGCTTCGAGATTCAGACCCCACCAGGTATGGAGGAAATGTCCCAGCAGCTCTCCAGCCTGTTCTCCGGCATGGGACGGGGCAAGACCGAAACCCGCAAGACTACCGTGCGTGAAGCCCTGACGCTGCTACGCGATGAAGAAGCCGGCAAGCTGGTCAATGAGGACGATATCAAGTCTCGTGCCATCGAGGCGGTAGAGCAAAATGGTATCGTCTTCCTCGATGAGATCGACAAGGTGGCCAAGGGCCATGGCCAATCCGGGGGAGAAGTTTCCCGTGAAGGGGTCCAGCGTGACCTGCTGCCGCTGATCGAAGGCTCCACCGTGTCCACCAAGTACGGCATGGTAAAGACCGACCACATTCTGTTCATTGCCTCGGGCGCTTTCCACCTCTCGCGTCCATCGGACCTGATCCCGGAACTGCAGGGACGCTTGCCGATTCGTGTCGAGCTCAACGCTCTGACACCTCAGGACTTCAAGCGTATCCTGACCGAACCATCCGCAGCCCTGACTCGTCAATACCAGGCACTGATGGCCACCGATGGCCTGGCGCTGGAATTTACCGAAGACGGCATCGAGCGCATTGCCGAAATCGCCTACAGCGTCAATGAAGGCACCGAAAACATTGGCGCTCGTCGCTTGCACACAGTGATGGAGCGCCTGCTGGAAGACGCTTCCTATAAGGGGGCAGACTTCGGTGAAGGACTGATCATCGACCGTGCCTATGTCGATTCCCAGCTTGGAGAACTGGCCATGGATGAGGATCTGTCGCGCTACATTCTGTAAGGCCATTACCATCGGCCAGCCGTCCTGCCGATAGCAATGGACTCGCTGAATAGCGTCCTCATGCCGTTGACCGACACCCCCTGGAGTTTCTGCTCTCAGGGGGTGTCTTATCATGTAGAGACTCATGACTCATCGAGGTACTCATGTCCACGACTGCTCCTGTACCTTCCCGGGTGCACTATCACAAGAAGGCTCGCGAGCTGGAGATCGGCTATCCCGACGGTTCCAGCCATCGTCTCAGCGTGGAATATCTACGCGTTTTCTCGCCTTCAGCGGAAGTACGCGGCCATGGCGGAGAGACGGCGACCCTGCAGGTCGGCAAGAAGAATGTCGGCCTGTCCAACATCACCCAAGCCGGCCGTTATGCACTCAAACTACACTTCGATGATGGCCATGACAGTGGCTTGTATAGTTGGGAATACCTCTACGCTCTGATTCGTGATCACGATGCCAACTGGGCGGATTATCTCAAGCGCCTGGAGGATGCAGGGGCGTCCCGCGAGCCATTGGGCATCGAGATCAAACAGTTGTAAGACACGACCGGATCAATGCCATGGCGCTTGCCAAAGACAACGGCATTGATGCGGCGCTACAATGTGGCCCACTCGAGTATCCGTCGGCGATGCTCCCGATCGATTTCACGACCCAGGAATCCTATGGACAAGCGCACCACTCACTTCGGTTATCAGGACGTTCCGGTCGAAGAAAAGGCCGCTCGTGTGGCCGATGTCTTCCATTCCGTAGCCTCTCGCTATGACCTGATGAACGACCTGATGTCCTTCGGCGTCCACCGTCTGTGGAAGCGCATAACGCTTGAGCGCGCAGGTGTCCGCCCGGGTCACAAGGTACTCGATATCGCAGGTGGTACTGGAGACCTGGCACTCAAGTTCTCTCGCCTGGTCGGTCCCGAGGGCAAGGTCGTGCTGGCCGACATCAACGCCTCCATGCTGGGCGTCGGCCGGGATAAGCTGATCGACCATGGCGTCGGCGGCAATGTCGAATTTGTCCAGGCCAATGCCGAATGCCTGCCCTTCCCAGACAACACCTTTGATTGCATCACCATTGCCTTCGGCCTGCGCAACGTCACTGACAAGGACAAGGCCCTGGCTTCCATGGCGCGTATCCTCAAGCCAGGCGGCCGCCTGCTGGTGCTGGAGTTCTCCAAGCCTTCCAACCCGATGCTGACCAAGGCCTACGACGAATACTCGTTCCGCTTGCTGCCGAAGATGGGGGAACTGGTAGCCGGTGACTCAGAGAGCTACCGCTACCTGGCTGAGTCCATCCGCATGCACCCGGACCAGGAGACACTCAAGGGCATGATGGAAAGTGCCGGACTGGAACGTGTCGAATATACCAACCTCACTGGTGGTATCGTCGCATTGCACCGCGGTATCAAGCTGTGAGGACATGATGGCGTTGACTCCGACCCTGATGCTGGCCGGCATCGAGAAAACCCTGAATGCACTGCTGTCTCGAGACCCTGCAGCTCCAGCTCGCCTGTCGGCCCTGGCGGGCTCGCGCATTCTGTTGCGTCTGGAATCCCCCAACTGTGCTCTGGTACTTGCCTATCATGCTCAAGGCATCGACCTGTTGCAGATAACGGATATTGACGATATCGAGGAAGCGGATTTCGATGCCATCGTCGAACTCGACGCCGAAACCCTCGGGGCACTAGTTTCTGGCGAAGAAATGGAACGCCTGATGTTTTCCGGCAGACTTGCCGTGCGCGGTAAAGTGCATTTGCTCGAGGCGACCCGCGACCTGATTCTCGATCTCGATCTTGACTGGGAATCCCAACTGGCCAGCTGGCTTGGCGATGTCCCGGCCCACCAGTTGGCTGAGGGTCTGCGTGGCCTGGCACGCTGGGGATTGCGCACCCAGCATGAGTTGCGTGCCGATGTATCGGAATATGTCTTCGAAGAAGCCCGTCTGCTGCCTGGACGTCACCAGTTTGAAGCCTTGCGCGACGCACTCACCGATCTGGAACTGGCAACCGACCGCACTGAAGCACGACTGGCCCGACTCCAACGTCTGCTGAGCACGGAGGCCGAACGTTCATGATCTTGCGGCCATTGCGCATTCTCTGGGTGATCACCCGTTATCGTCTCGATACCCTGCTGCCGCTGGACAGGTTTCCTTGGTGGCTGCGCCTGGTCTTCCAATGGTCCCCGCTCAAGGTTGTGCCGCTCGGCCAGTATTCCCGGGGAGAGCGATTGCGTCTGTCGCTGGAAGCCCTGGGCCCTATTTTCGTCAAGTTCGGTCAGATGCTCTCCACCCGGCGAGACCTTTTCCCTGATGACATCGCCAATGAGCTCAAGCGTCTGCAGGATCAGGTTCCCCCCTTTCCCGGAGAACAGGCCGAAGCTCTGATCGAAAGCCAATTAGGCATAACGTTGCAAGAGGCCTTTGCCGAGTTCTCTCGTGAACCCCTGGCTTCAGCCTCCATCGCCCAGGTCCATGCTGCAGTATTGCCCACTGGAGAAGAGGTGGTGGTCAAGGTCATCCGACCAGGCATCGAGAAAGTGATGCGCCAGGACATGTCCTTGCTGTATCTCCTGGCACGCACTCTGCAACGCCTGCCGGAGGCTCGTCGCCTGCATCCCGTGGAAGTCGTGCGCGATTATGAAGTCACCCTGTTCGACGAACTCGACCTGACCAAAGAAGCCGCCAATACCTCGCAACTCAAGCGTAACTTTGCCAATTCGCCACTACTGTACGTCCCCGCCATCCACTGGGAACTGACCCGTCACCGTGTGATGGTGCAAGAGCGCATTCATGGCGTCCCGGTGGCCGACATCGATGCCCTCAGGGCTCAGAATACCGATATGCGACGCCTGGCCGAGCGAGGCGTGGAAATCTTCTTTACTCAGGTATTTCGCGATAATTTCTTCCATGCGGACATGCATCCAGGAAATATCTTCGTTTCCAGGGAAACCCCGCAAGACCCGCAATACATTGCCATCGACTGCGGTATCGTCGGCAGCCTGACCCGGGAAGATCAGGACTATCTGGCACGCAATCTACTGGCATTCTTCCACCAGGATTACTATGAAGTCGCGGCATTGCATATTGAATCCGGCTGGGTGGCAGAAGATACCCGAGCCAACGAATTTGCCGCTGCAGTGCGTACCGTCTGCGAACCTATCCTGGAGAAACCGCTAAAGGACATCTCCTTTGGCCAGGTTCTGCTCGGCCTGTTCCAGACGGCTCGGCGTTTCAATATGGAAGTACAGCCTCAACTGGTATTGCTGCAGAAGACATTGCTCAATATCGAAGGATTGGGTCGCCAGCTGTATCCTGACCTGGACCTGTGGGCCACAGCCAAGCCCTTCCTTGAACGCTGGATGAAAGAACGTGCCGGTATCGGAGGCATGTGGGAATCCTTCAAGCGCCAGGCACCAGAGCTTACCCGCCAATTGCCTGAGCTGCCGGTCTTGGCCCATCACGCCCTTACCCAGCATGAGCGTCGTTCACGACACCTTGGCCAGCAGACCGAGACACTCGACAAGCTGCAGCGTCAGCTCAGTCGCCAGAGCAGCCGTGTCCGCCGCACCCGGCTGGGACTGGGCCTGATTGCTCTGGCTCTGGCCTGGCAACCCCTGAGCCACTGGCTGGGCCAGCAGTCCCTGCCCATTCTTTTGGCTGCAGGTATCGGTGCTGTGCTGGTACTGTGGAACTGATGACCCTTTGCTTATTCCATGACATGGAACCTTAACCAATGAGCGATATTCTCGATCAACTTGACGCCGCCCTGGCAGATCGCCGCCACGCCGACCCGGAAACATCCTATGTGGCATCCTTGCATCACAAGGGGCTGAACAAGATACTCGAGAAAGTAGGCGAGGAAGCGGTCGAGACAGTGCTGGCTGCCAAGGACGCAGATGCCAGTGACCCCGCTTCGCATCAAGCCCTGGTCGCCGAAACTGCAGACCTGTGGTTTCATAGCCTTGTCATGCTGTCGCACCTGGGACTTGATCATCGCCAGGTGCTTGAGGAGTTGGCCAAGCGTTTTGGCGTTTCAGGGCACGAAGAGAAAGCCTCTCGGTCAAAGCGTTAAGGAAACCTTGAATACATGCCGTATTTCCCGGGTGCAGAGGCATTTCCCAGGGCAAAGCGGAACAACACACATAGAGGAAGCTTATTTATGTTAGGTGGTATCAGTATCTGGCAGTTGCTGATCGTTCTCGCCATCATCATCCTGATCTTCGGCACCAAGAAGCTCAAGAACATTGGTGGCGACCTGGGTGGTGCCGTCAAGGGCTTCAAGAAAGCGGTCAACGACGACGATGAGAACGGCAGCGAAACCTCCAAGCCGCAGGCCCAGGTGCGTCATGACGAGCCGTCCGACAGCACCAACACTTACGATGTCGAGGCCGAACGCAAGTCCGAATCCTCCGAAGAACGCAAGTAAGCCTGCATGTTCGATATCGGCTTCCTGGAACTCATGGTCATTGGCGTCGTGGGCCTGCTGGTACTGGGCCCAGAACGCCTGCCCAAGGCTGCCCGCACGGCCGGGCTGTGGGTTGGACGTATCAAGCGGTCAGTGGCAGGTATCCAGCGCGAAATCAATGCTCAGCTTGAAGCTGAGGAGCTGCGCCAGAAACTCAAGGAACAACAGCAGAAGCTCGATGACAGTGTCAGCAAGGTGAAGCGCGATGTAGAGTCCATCGCTGACGAACCGTCATCCGATGCCTCACAGGGCAGCACCTCTGAGTCTCCTCGCGCCAAGGCAGATACGCTTGCCAAGGCAACTGATGAGACGCTTACGCAAGCTGCTTCAGCCGACGATACCGCTTCGCGCAACACAGCACCCTCGGAGACAAGCGCTTCCGACAGTTCGTCTGCCTTGACAGCACAGCCCGATGATAAGGATTCCGCCACGCGATGAGTCAGACCGGTGACACTCCCCCACCTTCTTCATCCGAGGAGGGGCACGCCCCACTAATCGAGCACCTGGTAGAGCTGCGTTCCAGGCTGATGCGCGCAGTCATTGCCATCCTGGTGATCTTCCTGGCGCTGTATGCTTTCTCCAACGATATCTATCAATTCGTTGCCGACCCATTGATGGCCCTTCTGCCGGAAGGTTCATCGATGATCGCAACAGAAGTTGCATCTCCCTTCCTGGCCCCGTTCAAGCTGACCCTGGTGGTGGCCGTCTTCATCGCCATGCCTTTCGTATTGCATCAAGCCTGGGCATTTGTCGCCCCGGGGTTGTATGAAAACGAAAAAAACCTGGCGCTACCGCTATTGGCATCCAGCGTCGTGCTGTTCTATCTCGGTGCGGCCTTTGCCTATTACGTGGTATTCCCATTGCTGTTTGCGTTCTTTACCCAGGCCGGGCCAGAGAACGTCACGGTGATGACGGACATCAATCAGTATCTGAACTTCGTGCTGAAGCTGTTCTTCGCCTTCGGCATTGCCTTTGAAATCCCCATTGCCACTTTTCTGCTGATTCTGAGCGGAGCCGCCAGCGTTGCCAGCCTCAGCGCCAAGCGCCCCTATATTCTGCTGGGATGCTTCGTGATCGGCATGCTGATGACACCACCGGATGTGGTCTCACAGAGCCTGTTGGCTGTTCCCATGTACCTGCTCTACGAAGTCGGGCTGCTCGCCGGAAGGCTGGTAAAGAAACGCCGTCAGCCCGATGACGGGGAAGAGACAGAAGAGTAGCTCTGTCGGAGAAGAACGTTTTCGACAGTCACGCCATCGCCGCCCCATGGGGCGGCGATGGCGTTTTTCCTGGCAGTACGCTTTCTCCTGCCAGCACACTTTTACCTTTCGTGCAGGGTCAGGCACGCAGGACGTATTGCAGGATCTGCACAACCTGTGCCGGTGTCTTCGCCCAGGCTTGCGCCTCCGCATCCACCTCCTTGAGCGGATGCACAATATCCTCATCGTGCAGGGTCACATAGGGTTTCCCCAGCGCGGCGCAATAGCCCGCATCAAAAGCCGCATTCCATTGCTTGTACTTGTCACCGAAACGCACCACTACCATGTCACTCTGCTCAATCAAGGTACGCGTCCGGATGGAATTGACTCTGGACGAACGCTGGTCACGCCAGAAGCCTTGAAGCTCTTCACCTAGATGGTCGCCGGCAGCATCACTGGCATCATGGTCTGTCACCGGAGAGGTGAAGATCACATCAAGGCCTGCCGCCTCGGCACCACGACGAATTTCTTCACGCCAGTCAGTATGGATCTCGCCAGAAAGGTAAACGTGGAAGCTCATTGATCTCTCCTCATTGTCAGGGTCTGGATGACGTGACATTTTACGCCAGCCTTTTTTGTATACAAACATTGGATCACAATGAATACCGCAGCATCGCAATGCAGATGCAGGAAGTGGTGGCTGTCGTGTGATCGTGCAGACAAAAGAGCCCGGCACATGGCCGGGCTCCAACCCAACAAGCCCCTTACATCTTGATATCGGCCATCTCGCTGATGCGCTCGACCAGCTTGAAGATACCTTCGGCAGCTTCACTGATACGGTTAGCGACCATATAGGCCGGTGTCGTCACGATGCGATGCTCGAAATCGACGACGATGTCATCTACCGGGCAGGTACGATGCAGTCCTCCCATGGCACTGATGGCGCCCGCCACCGCAGGATCGTTACCAATGGTCACAGCAATGCCCGCCCCGAACAGGCGCGGCACCAGAACAGGGGCAATGCAGATCAGGCCAATGGGCTTGCGTGCGTCATGGAACTCGATCAACACCTCGCGCAGCACTTCATTGATGACCATCTGCGAGCCAGCTTCGGCGAAATCGGACAGATTCTTGGCCACGCCAAAACCGCCAGGCACGATAACCGCATCAAAGTCGGAAGCCGACAGCTCATCAAGAGGAGAAATTTCACCACGAGCCACACGTGCAGCTTCCACCAGAACATTACGCGTTTCGCTGGTAGCTTCCCCACGCCAATGGTCAACGACCTCATGCTGAGGAATATCCGGGGCAAAGCAACCATACTTGATGCCAAGTTGATCCAGACGCAGCAAGGTCAGAGTCGTTTCATAGATCTCCGAGCCATCCTGTACTCCGCTTCCCGCCAGAACGATGGCAACCTTTTTACTCATGTCTCTCTCCTTGGGTGGATGCAGCGACAGTACACCAGGACGACGCTCGTCCGGCCCAGCATACGACGCGGGCAAAACAGCCTCTACTCTAGAGAGTCCCCGGAAGGGCGACAACTGTCTTCCTCCGTTTGCTTTCTCCCCCTTGTCTTTCGGACAGGCAAATACAAGGAATATACTCATTAATTGTCACGCCACTGTCATATAAGGTCACCAAAATCACCTGTGGCGGAATACTTTTATCCTTATGGAGCATGAACTTGAGTGTCATCATTCCCCGCCAGTTCCCCAATACGCGCCTCCGGCGCATGCGTCGCGACGATTTCTCGCGTCGCCTGATGCGCGAACACACCCTGACACCCGCCGATCTGATCTGGCCGGTTTTCATCCTTGAAGGTGAGAATCAGCGGGAAAAGGTGCCGTCCATGCCGGGCGTTGAGCGTATGTCGCTTGATGTACTTGTGGAGGAAGCCCGAGAAGCCCATGAGTTGGGGATCCCGGCTATAGCACTGTTCCCTGTGGTCAACAACGACAGGAAAAGTGAATTGGCAGAAGAAGCCTATAACGCTTCAGGCCTGGTACAGCGTGCCGTTCGCGCACTCAAGAGCGCAGTGCCCGAACTTGGCATCATCACTGATGTGGCTCTGGATCCTTATACCAGCCACGGCCAGGACGGCATTCTGGACGATACTGGTTATGTCGCCAACGACCGTACCGTGGAAACACTGATAAAGCAGGCTCTCTCTCACGCTGAAGCTGGCGCCGATGTGGTCGCTCCTTCAGATATGATGGATGGGCGCATTGAAGCCATCCGCCAAGTGCTGGAACAGGAAGGCCTGCACAACACACGCATCATGGCATACAGCGCCAAATATGCCTCCCGCTACTACGGCCCCTTCCGGGATGCCGTGGGGTCAGCAGGCAATCTGGGCAAGGCCGACAAGTCGACTTATCAGATGGACCCTGCCAATGGTGACGAAGCACTGCAGGAAGTCGCCATGGACATTGCGGAAGGCGCCGACATGGTGATGATCAAACCAGGAATGCCTTACCTGGATGTGGTGCATCGTGTGAAGAGCGAACTGCAGGTACCGACTTTCGCTTATCAGGTCAGTGGTGAATATGCCATGCACATGGCTGCCTTCGACAACGGCTGGCTGGATGCGGACAGTACCATTCTCGAGTCACTGATGTGCTTCAAGCGCGCTGGCGCCGACGGCGTGCTGACATATTTTGCCAAACGTGCTGCGCGCCTGCTGACGCAGTAGACCAGCACCGTGACCGCCGCTTCAATTCATGCATGTGCGGCGCTCCGGGGAGGGATGGCACCCTTCCATTATCTGCAACTGACGAGGTAAGACCATGGAAGATGCCCAGGACCGCTCCTCCGAATCCGCTGTCCAGGATAAGCCTGACAGCACCATTGGAACGGTAAGCGTCCCTCCTGACAGTTCGGTGGATGCTCCCGCTCCTCGGCTCAATCACACCCGTACCGGCATCCGCCCCAAGGGCCCCGTCGACCAGGAAACGGACCTCAGCGACCCAAGTCTTTACTTCAACCGTGAGCTGTCACATCTGCAGTTCAACGTCCGTGTGCTCGAACAGGCTCTGGATGAAGCGCATCCTCTGCTCAACCGCCTGATGTTCCTGCTGATCTTTTCTTCGAACATGGATGAGTTCTTCGAGATTCGCGTTGCTGGACTGAAAAGCCAGATCGCCATGGGAGATGACACCACTGGCGCCGACGGCCGCCGCCCTCAATCCGTACTCGAAGAAGTTTCACGCGTCGCCCACGAACAGGTCGAACGCCAGTACCACATTCTCAATGACACGCTGATCCCGGCCATGGAAGCTCAGGGTATTCGCTTCCGTCGTCGTGGCCACTGGACCAAGGAGCAGCGATCCTGGGTTCATGATTACTTCGTCAGGGAAATCGTGCCGGTGGTCAGCCCTATCGGCCTGGACCCATCACACCCCTTCCCGCGCCTGGTCAACAAGAGTCTCAACTTCATCGTCGCCCTGGAAGGCAAGGACGCCTTTGGCCGCGAAGGCGGCCTGGCCATACTGCCCGCACCTCGCTCACTGCCACGCTTGATCGCGCTACCCCAGGAGCTGTGCGAAGAAGGCTTCGTCGAATACGTGTTCCTGTCATCGATGATTCATGCGCATGCCGACGAAGTGTTTCCCGGCATGAAGGTCAAAGGATGCTATCAGTTCCGGGTCACCCGCAATGCCGACATGACGGTCGATCCAGAAGAAGTTTCCGACCTGGCTTCAGCCCTGCGCGGCGAACTGCTGGCCCGACGCTACGGCAGTGGTGTACGCCTCGAAGTAGCCGATAATTGCCCGGAAGAACTCTCCGATTTCCTGATCAAGCAATTCCAGCTTGTACCCAGTGATCTGTATCGCGTCCAGGGACCTGTCAACTTGACCCGCATGCTGTCCATGCTGGGAGATCTGGACCGTCCCGACCTGATGTATCGATCCTTCACACCAGGCCTGCCCAAGACAGCCAAGAAGTCAGACAGCCTGCTGCAGGCCATGCAGGAAGGCGATATTCTTCTCCACCATCCTTTCCAGGCCTTTTCTCCGGTCGAGGAACTCTTGCGTGAAGCGGCCCGCGACCCAGACGTGCTGGCCATCAAGCAGACGCTGTATCGCACCGGCGCCGACTCGCCCATTGTCAACGCGCTGGTGGAAGCTGCCAGTAACGGCAAGGAAGTTACCGTTGTCATCGAGCTGCGCGCACGCTTCGATGAGGCTGACAACCTGGCATTGGCATCACGTCTCCAGGAGGCAGGGGCCATCGTCATATACGGCGTCATGGCATACAAGACTCACGCCAAGATGATGCATATCGTAAGGCGCGAGAAAGGCCAGCTACGCCATTATGCACACCTGGGCACCGGTAATTACCATTCCAAGACCGCCAAGCTGTACACCGACTACAGCCTGCTGACGGCCAATCCCAAGCTGTGCTCTGATGTGCACAAGGTCTTCCAGCAGTTGTCTGGCATGGGCCGGGCCCGCGAGATCGAACTTCTATTGCATGCCCCCTTCACCTTGCACGACCGCATGGTGGCAATGATTGACCGGGAAGCCGATCTGGCTCGTAAGGGCAAGCGTGCCCATATCATCATCAAGTGCAATTCCCTGACCGAGCCCAAGCTGATTCGAGCCCTGTACCGTGCCTCCCAGGCGGGTGTGGAGTGCGACCTGATCATCCGCGGCATGTGCTGCCTGCGCCCTGGCCTGCCGGATATCTCGGAGAACATCCGCGTACGCTCCATCGTCGGCCGCTTCCTGGAGCATACCCGGGTCTTTCATTTCCACAATGACGGCGACCTGGAAACCTGGTGCTCCAGCGCCGACTTCATGGCTCGCAACATGTTCCACCGTGTCGAAACCTGCTTCCCGCTATTGGACAAGAAGCTTGCTGCCCGGGTACGCAAGGACCTGGAAACTTATCTCGTCGACAACTGCCAGGCCTGGTTGCTGCAGAGCGACGGCAGTTACACCAAGCAGGAACCAGGTGACTCCGATCCGATCAGTGCCCAGGAAACCATGCTCTACGCCTACGCTGCCCGGGCCTGACTCAAGACCCTAGACAGCACGACAGGCCCCTAGAGACACACTAAAGGGGCCTGTCGTGCTCCTATTCCGTGACGGACTCTCACATGCTGAGGCGTTCAGACTGCACACTGACGAGAACCCGCATTAGCGCTTGATGATGTCTTTCTTTCCGACACCCCTGAGAAAACGTGATGGAGCCAGTGCGGCAGCAAATTCTGGGAGTGCCTCCCCTGCTACCGAGGCAGCGACAAGCTCTCCGGTCAGCGCCGAAAGAGTGACGCCCAGGTGACCATGTCCATAGGCGAGACACAACCCCGGCATCCCTGGCACCTGGCCAACCACAGGCAGACCATCCGGGCTCGAATGCCTCACTCCCAGCCATTGACTGGAAGGCGAGAGAGAACGCCCAAACAGCTCCTGCCCCCAGTTCTTCAGATGATGCCAACGCCGCGTATCTGGCGCCTGCTTCGGAGCGCAGAACTCTGTGGTACCTGCCAGACGCACACCATTGGCCATCGGTGTTGCATAGAAGTGATGTGCCAACCAACCAACTGGGCGTACCAGTGCAAGTGGTGTTGACAACGCCAGGTGGTATCCGCGCTCACTGACAACAGGCAGCGCTATACCAAGTGACTTGAGCAAGTGATTGTTGGCCAAGCCGGCACACAGCACCACGGCATCGAAATGGGTTGTCTCCTTGCCATGTGTTCCATTGCCATGTTCAAGCAGCCATCCACCACCTTGCCGTGGCCGCAGGCATTCGACATGATCATTGATACGCTGGACGCCTTGCTCTGCCAACTGTGTCCACAAGCGTTGGCATACGGCTCGCGGATCCCGCAGAAAGCGGCTAGCCGGAAAGTAAAGCCCACCCAACAGACCAGCATCATTCAGCTCCGGCTCCAGAGCCTGTACTTCAGCGGCTCCCAATGCTTCACAGCGGATCCCTTCAGCCTGCTTGCTGCCGGCCATTTCAGATAACCGTGCTGCCAGCCTGGTGTCATTGCGAATCACCTGCAGACAGCCGCTGTCACTCCACAGAGAAGGCTCGTCAAGACTATCAAGCAACCCGTGCTGAGCCTCGACAGCGTGCTCCAGCAACACATTGAGATCCCGGTAATGGCGCTGGAACCTCGACGCTGTCGCAGCCCGCATGAAGCGTACGGAAAACCCCGCCATGGACAGGGTATAACGTGGGTCGATGCTGATGGATGGCGTATTGCTGAAAACCTGCCCCGGCAGCTGCTTTAGTGTCTGCCAGCTTGCCAGTGGACTGTTGGCATAGCCGGCAATCAAGCCGGCGTTACCATACGACGTGCCTTCACCTGACGCTTGCCTATCGACAAGCGTCACATCAAGGCCTTTTGCCTTTAGCGCTCGACAGCTTGCAAGACCAATGATGCCAGCCCCGATGACAGCGATGGATGTCATGAATACTTCCTTGTTTGGTGGCCAGAAGGGAAGAACTGCATCAGGCTTTTCGACACTGGCGGCGGGACCAGTGCCTCAATCAGGTTTCGAGTCATCTACAGAGATTGATTCGCTGCGACAATAGAAGCGCCAGGAGGCAATACCGACCCCGACAGCAGCAAGCAGGCTAATCAGAGAAGCGGCATAGATGCTGAAGCTATAGAGTCCCATGGTGATACCCTCCTCAAGCTTGTGTATTCGCTGAATTGCCCGATACACGCCGACATAGGCAGTAGACCGCAACGAAAACACCGATATTGGCCAATACCCCAGCGACCAGGCCGCTGACACCGGTCATATCCTGCAGTGCGAAAGGCCCCCACTCCCAGATTCCGGTCACCACAGCACCAGCCAGCATCGCGGCGACGGCAGAGCGCGAACAACGTAGATCCAGCATCACCGCCAGCACAAACGGCACCAGGATAGTCGGGGCCCAGAGCGTATAACTGAGCAATAACGCATCAACGATTGAGGTGGCGTACAGGGCGAAGATGACAGCACCGATGCCAATCAGCAGATTGACCACACGCTCGATCCACAGTTTTCTACGATCGCTGACATTCGGATTGATGAAAGGCTTGTAAATATCGCTGACGAAACTGACAGCCGCCGAATTGAGGTAGGAGTCTGCCGTCGACATCACCACCGCAAGCAGTGATGCCAACACCAACCCTGTCAAGCCGACAGGCAAGGCATCACGAATCAGAGTAGGCACCGCAAAGTCAGGGACAATGCCAGGATACTGCAGGACGGCAACCAGCCCGATCGTGGCGCTGATAAAATAAAATACCAAGCCAAAACCACCTGCGACGGTATACCCAATGCGCGCATGACGGGCATCAGGAGCGGATAGTGCCCGTTGGGTATAAGGCGGCACCAGTGTTTCACCAAGCAGGAAAGCCAGGAAAATACTGGCAAAGGCACTCACCGAGTAGTTGCCCATGATGGAAAAGTGCGTCTCCGGCAGCGCAGCCACAAGCGCTTCTGCACCTCCAACCTGATGCACCCCGATCATCATGGTAAGCGGCAGAAACACCGCCAGCATCAGGAACTGGATAACATCCGTCTGGATCACTGCCCACATGCCGCCAATGGTCGAATAGAGCAGTACAACCCCCATGCCAATGATAATGCCAGTCGCAGTATCAATACCCACGATGGCATGAAAGACAGTCCCTACGGCAAGCGCCTGAGCACCAAGAATTCCAATACAGAAAACCACCGAGAACACACCGGTTGCCAGGCGTGCAGTTGGCCCGAAATGGTGGGCCATGATGTCGCCAACCGTATGTGCATTGGCATAGCGCTTGAGCCTTGGCGCGATCCAGATACCTGAGATCATGGTCGCAATCGGGAAGGCCGACGCAGCAAACATGAAGGCATAACCTTCAGAGAAGGCTTTTCCAGCCTGCCCCATCGAGGCTCCTCCACCAAGAAAGGATGCCGCCAGCGTGGCAAACAGTACTGGCCAGATGATTCGATTGCCAGCGACAGCAAAGTCGGCGCTACCGGAGACTCTTTTAGCACTGCGGTATCCCACAAGAACCAGGATAATGAAATACGTGACAAGACCCAGGAGGTCGAAAGGATGCATTGCGGTACCCTCTTTGTAGACATTATTGGGTGCCTTCAGGATCATTTTCTCTGGACATAAACACAACTTAGACATACTTATGTATTTATAAATCCAATCTATACGTACGTATCACTGATGAAGATTCGCCATCACCTGCGTCAACTGCAGATCTTTCAGGAAGTCGTGCGCGCCGGCAGCCTGACGAAGGCGGCCCGCCGTCTGGAATTGAGCCAACCTGCAGTGAGTGCTGCCATCGCCAATCTCGAGCAGGAAGTCGGCTTTCTGCTCTTCCGGCGTAATCACTATGGCACCGAGCTGACGCTCGAAGCCGAATACCTGGCAGAAGGGGTGGAGCGTGTGCTCACCTCACTCAAGCACCTCGGAGAACTCAGTGACGGGCTACGCCAGGGGCGAGCCGGCAAACTACTGGTTGGCTGCAAGCCAGGCATGTCGCTGAGCGTCATGCCACGCATCATGGCTGACTATCTGAGCGACTATCCGGGTAGTCAGTTGTCCCTGCAGACCTTCAGCTCACTGCATATTCGAGATGCAGTGTCCGAAGGACAGTTTGATGTCGGTGTAATCGAGATCCAGGATGACATGCATGCACTCGATGTGACCCGTTATGGTATTCGGCTCTATCTTGTACTGCCCGAGAACAGTCCTCTCATCGGTCATGAAACAGTCACCGCTGAAGACCTGAACGGGCTGCCATTCATCTGTCTCGACGAACATCATCAGAGCACCATCAAGCTGCGTAATGTCATGCGTGCTGCGGGAGTGAATGTGCATGTCGTGGTCTCGACACACCTGTTTCCGTCGGCTATCGGACTTGCCAACCAGGGTATTGGCCACACTCTCGTCGATGCCCTGACGGCGGAGCAATTCATGACACGCCGGGACAGCAGAATTACCGTAGTGCCCTTTGAGCCATCGATTGATCTCGATATTGCGGTGGTGACGTCGCGCTACCATTCACCATCGAGGCAATGCCAGGGGTTTCTGCCCTATCTGCATGCCAGCATTGAAGCTTGCCAGCGGTATTCACAACAGTTCGGTACTCGCGCTTCGGCCAGCCCATGACGAGCTATCACAGCGAAGTGTCGATATCCTTCCATCTCGATAGCACATAACAAATAAAAATGCCCCGAAGCTCGCTCCGGGGCATTTCTTGTAGCTCATGCGTGAACCATCCGTACATTACAGGCCGATCTGGCCACCATCTTCCTTCTGGATGACCACGGTGGATGCCCGCGGACGCACGCTACCGGAGGTCACTGCGGTGGCATCGCTGCTGGACGGCCAGTTGGCCGGATGCTGAATGTTGACGAACATGGCGGTCTTGTCCGGCGTAAAGTAGATACCGGTAACCTCACAACCATTCGGACCAACGAAGAAACGCTTGAGCAACTCCTGGTTGTCGGCAGATACCACCGCTGCGCTCCCGTCGCTCTTCTCCAGCGCAGCGGGAACCACGGCCAACACCTGATCATTAGTGTGATCAGCGACTCCGGCATAGCCATTGTCAGTCTCGATCCACAGGATGCCCTGGCCCTCGCCTCGCTCGTCATAGCGCAGGCCGTCGGGGCTGGCAAACTGGTTGGCTTCCGTCAGGCCAGACAGGTTGTCAGTGTCGGTGGCAGCCGCACCGAAGACGAACACTTCCCACTGGAAATCGGTGCTGTCACCTTCACGCCAGCGGATGATCTGTCCGCCTTCGTTGTTGGCACGGGGGTTGGCCGCGTTGATCGGAGCAGAAGCAAAACCAGTACCCGGCTCCTGGATGTCATCACCCTGGTTGTAGGTCGGATCAGAACCTTCCTCGGTACGCTCGGAGTTATTGGTCAGGGTCATGTAGACCTCACCAGAAGTCGGGTCCACCGCCCCCCATTCTGGGCGGTCCATCGGAGTGGCCCCTAACAGGTCCGCCGCATCACAAGTATTGACGATGATGCCGGCCAGATCGTCCGCTTCCAGACCAAGTGCTTCCGCCAGAGTTTTGCCATCCTTGGTCTGGGTTTGCGGCGTCAGCGGCAACCATTCACCGCTGCCATCATCATTGAAGCGCGCGACATACAGCGTGCCCTTGTCCAGATACTTGGCGCCGATGGCCAGACGGTCGCCTTCGGCTCCCGGTGTATTGGCATCCGCTGGATCCCAGGCCGCATCAGTGACGAACTTGTAGATGTACTCGTTGCGTGAATCGTGACCGGTGTAGAACACCAGCGGTTCGCCGGCGACCAGCTTGCCAGGCCAGCAACCTTCATGACGGAAGCGTCCCAATGAGGTGCGCTTGACCGCTTGAGCTCCGGTATAAGGATCAATTTCGACGATATAGCCGAAGGTACGCGGCTCGTTGCGATAGTCACCGCTGGCATCATCGGCATTCGGCGTGGCATTGAAACGTGCAAACTCGCCGTCCTGCTCACTGGTATCGCCCGCTGCGGTTTCCCAACCGTAACGACCGCGACCTGTCGCTACACCAAGGCGGTCATCGTCACGCTCACGACCTTCATCCTTGACGAAGTATTCCGGCCAGTTCTCTTCGCAGGTCAGATACGTGCCCCATGGGGTATAGCCATTGGCACAGTTGTTGTTGGTACCGCGTGTCTGGGTGCCATCAGGAGAAAACAGGGTCTTGACGTAATCACTGCCAGCAACCGGGCCAGACAGTGTCATAGTCGTTGCACTGGTGTAACGCTTGTTGAAGGGCGAGCCCTGGACGTGGTTCCAGGTGCCGTCATCTGCTTTCTTCAGTTCGACCAGCGTGATGCCCTGAGCGTTGATCTCGGTACGCACTTCGTCTGCCGGGCGCTTGCCTTCCGCCATATTGGTCGGACCACCCTGCGGAGCCCAGAGTGCGTTCTCGTCGATATATTCATTGTTCAGCGCCAGCACGAAGCGGCTGGACTCTGTGGACGACTCCAGGGCAAAGCCATACATACCATCGTGATGCATGCCGACGCTATTGGCCTGGATCTCGGGTGTCATGGCCAGGTCGTCAGCCCACTCCTGCGCACTGTCATTCAGCGGTGTCGCCCAGGGAATCAACACTTGAGCGGTATAACCTTTGGGAACCACGACGGCATCCGTACGCGAACCAGCAACGGATTCAAACGCCAGAGTCAGCGGCTTCTTGGCCATGCCATTGTTCTTTTCGTTGGCAAAGGCAGACAAGCCGAAACCTCCAAGCATGCTCAAGGCTGCCATGCCAAGACCACCCTTCATCACGGCACGGCGCGACACATGGCGCTCGAGGACGGAGGAAAATGGTTCGTTGGCGCTGGAGTTCAACAGGTTATGATTTTCGATTTCCTTGCTCATTATCCTTACCTCAGAGGCCAGTCATGCAGGGGGATGTCCCACAGGTCCGATCGGCGAGGCTACAGCGGAAAAGTGACAATTGCATGACGCCTATCTGGCATCATTCAGTGCGTTGTCATCGGCATATCGGCATACTGGAGCATCATTTGGACAAGGAGGGAGCGGTGGTGTCGAACAGTGTTATCACCTCAGGGAAGAGAGGATTTGCCATCATGCTGATGCTTGGATTGAGCGGCTGTGCAGCCTTCTCTCCAGCTCCCCCCGCTCACCAGGATAATCTGTGCGAAGTATTCCGCGAACAGCCCGACTGGTACGATGATGCTCGCGATTCTTACGACAAGTGGGGGACACCCATCTGGACTCAGATGGCCTTCATCAAGCGTGAATCTTCCTACCAGAGCCATATCCGGCCGCCACGCACCAAGCTGTGGGGCTTCATTCCCTGGAAACGCCCATCTTCTGCCTATGGCTATCCTCAGGCACAGGATCCTGTATGGAATGAGTACGAAGACGAAGTCGGTGGCGTCTTCGCCAGCCGCTCCGACATGGAGGATGCTACAGACTTCATCGGTTGGTACAACGCCCGCACCCAGCGCATGACCGGGGTTTCGCTGAGCAACCCCGAGCATCTGTATCTGGCCTACCATGAAGGTCAGGGGGGATATCAGCGGGGCAGTTACCGTAACAAGCCGGCGGTTCAGAGAGTGGCTCGGGAAGTCTCCGCCACGGCTTCCCGATACCGCGCTCAATTATCATCGTGTGAGGCCGAATTCCAGTGCGATGGTTTCTTTGAATTCGGCCCCTTCTGCCAGGCCTGACTCAGGCCTGGCTCAGACGCTCCGCAGCCAGGTTCAACAGATGTTCGGTGGTCTCCCAACCGATACAGGCATCAGTGACGGAGACCCCATAACGCAGCTTTCCCGGCTGCAGTGGCTGCTTGCCTTCATGCAGGTGGCTCTCCAGCATCACCCCCACCAATGAAGTGTCACCTGCCACGCGTTGGTTGAGAACATCAAGCAGGACTTCGCTCTGGCGACGGTGGTCCTTGCGCGCATTGGCATGGCTGCAATCCACCATCAAACGTGGCGCCAGGCCTGCACTGGTGATGGCCCGGCGAGCCGCAGCAACGGAGTCGGCATCATAATTGGGTTGACCATGCCCACCGCGCAACACCAGATGGGTATGCGGGTTGCCTTGGGTGATCTTCATCATCGGCCGACCATCGCTGCCAATGGCAAAGTGTTGATGAGGATGGGCGGCAGACTGCATGGCATCCAGGGCGACCTGAACATCACCGCTGGTGGCATTCTTGAAGCCGACGATCGCTTCCAGGCCACTGGCCAGTTCACGATGCAACTGGGATTCTGTAGTACGTGCACCGATGGCCACCCATGCCAGCAGGTCATCAAGGTAGGAAGTGATCATCGGCTGCAGGATTTCCGTCGCCACCGGCAACCCCAGCTCGACAATATCGCGCATCAGCTTGCGCGATACTTCCAGGCCGCGACGCATATCCCCCGAACCATTCAACCCTGGATCGTAGGCCATGCCTTTCCAGCCGACCGTCGTCCGCGGTTTCTCCACATACACTCGCATCACCAGCAACAGGCGGTCACGTACACTGTCGGCGAGAGACTTGAGACGTTGGGCATATTCCATGGCCGCTTGCGGGTCATGAATGGAACAGGGACCGACCACCACCAGCAGGCGGTCATCATGACCAGCGAGAATATCCTGAATTTCCTGGCGTTGGGCCTCGACACGATCACGTAAAGTGGCACTCAAGGGCAGGTCACCCCGCAGTTCGGCAGGTGTGGGCAACGCCATGGATGTAGTTTCCTGGGCCAAAGACGTATCAGACAACGATGGGTGAGACGCAGTGACAGCGTTTGTGACAGGAGCAGCAGTATCAAGTTGAGTGGCAGCGTTCATGTGGGTTCAACTCCGGCATTGATGACATCGTGATAGCTTGTGACCACCCTGGGCGCCACGGTCGGAGGTGGCCTGATGAGCCGACCGCGTGCCACTAAATCGCCAGCCATAGCCGGAGTAATAGTCGTAAAAGACCTGGCTGGCGAGGTGACGGTATGCGGTCATGACACGATCTCCTGATGACGATAATGCGTTATTTTTCCAACAGTCAAAAACAAGAACCCCCGGGCGGGGCTGCCGTCCGGGGGTTCTGATGGAAGGCGGCCCTGGGAAGGGAGCGCCTTGCTGACCTGTTATTTCGTTCGTCCGATCAATCGTTGCGATCGGGACAGGCAGCCGGCACTCCGGTACTAAACCAATACCAGAAATACCCCTGCCAATAGCCGGACACCGCCCTATCATCACGACCAGCGCCAGCACCACCCATGAAGGTGGTAGAAACGCGGTGTTGATGAACGGTATCGGGCATGGAAATCTCCTTGAATGCTTTTATCCTGCCGGGCGCAGCGGAAAATGGCAAGCCTCTATTCTCATGACTTTGCTGCCTATCACGACGTTTCCGCCTATCACGACGTTTCCGTCAGCAGCATGACCTCATCATGGTAAATGATCTTCTCACGCACTTGCCGCACAGGGATCACTGCAAGTGACGCCCACCATCCACCGCCAACGTCGTGCCCGTCACATAACGATTATCAAGCAGATAACGCAGACTCTGGTAGATCACCCCGGGGCCAGGCACCATCTGCATCGCTGACTTGCTCCTGGCCTTGGCGGCATATTCTTCATCATCACCAGGATTGAGCATGATCAAGGCCGGAGCAATGGCGTTGACCTGAATGGCGGGCGCATACAGCGCAGCAAACGACAGGGTCAGGTTGTCCAGACCCGCCTTGGTCGCAGCATAGGCAGCATGCTTTCTTGAGCCCTTCTGCACCACGTAATCGGTCATGTGGATAATATCCCGCTGGGGCTCGGCACAGGCATCGAGCAGCTCCCGGGCATGCAGATTGATCAGGTAAGGTGCCTG
This sequence comes from Halomonas binhaiensis, assembly GCF_008329985.2. Classification (NCBI taxonomy): domain Bacteria; kingdom Pseudomonadati; phylum Pseudomonadota; class Gammaproteobacteria; order Oceanospirillales; family Halomonadaceae; genus Halomonas; species Halomonas binhaiensis. The sequence goes on along the minus strand of NZ_CP038437.2, from coordinate 700,201 downwards.
CATGTGCACCCGGAACAGACGCTCGAAGGTGGCACCCGCATCCTCACCTCGGCTATCTGGAGCCCAGTCGCTGGCATTGTGGACGATAGCTCGCAGCGATGAAGTCTGAGCCTTTAGCCGGGCGATGAAGTCGAGTATTCCCGCTTCACTGGAAAAATCCGCCTGTAGCGTCACGATACCGCGCTTGCGCATGTCATCAAGCGCTTCTCGCTCGTGGCGATAGCTGATGATGACCTGATGCCCATCATCGACCAGGCGCTCTGCACAATGGCGCCCAAGGCGCTGGGCACCACCAGTGATCAGAATCGGAGAAGCACTCATCGTTACCGTCCCTCGCTCAGGGTTGTTGCCCTGCTTTCATCCATTGCCAGCCAACATGGCCATTGCCAGCCAACTTTTTCCTGAATCTAATTCCGCTTCTGGCCTTCCTGTAAAGCCTCGCCTTCCCGACTGGTCGATATCAGGGGAGTACGCGGTGCATAGGAGAACACATCGGAAAATACTCGGGCTTCATCAAGCCCCAAGGGCGCCAGCACATCCAGACAGGCATATACCATTCCAGGGGAGCCGGACAGATAGACATCCTCTGCGGAAACATCGCTCAAGGCCTCGGCAAGAGCAATATCGACTCGTCCATGGTGGCCAACCACCCTATCCTCTGCAAAGCCTTCTTCGAACCCTGTCTCGCAGACACCATGGAACACCAGGTTATCGGCACCACGAACCCACTCTCGCACCATGGGCTCGGCATAGAGATCTCGACGATCCTTGGCCGCCCACCACAATGAGACCGGGCGCTCAGGCGTCATATGATGCACTTCCTCGATGATGGCCTTCATCTGCGCGAACCCGGTACCCGCGGCAATCAGCAGCAATGGACGCTGGCTTTCGACATCGAGTACGCAATCGCCACTGGGAAGACGCACTTCGAGATGCTCGGCCACTACCAGCATTCGACGCAGCAAGGCCGAATTGGAACGCTCAGGCCAGTGCTGGATATGCAATTCCAAAAGGCCATCTCCAGCATGACGACTGGCGATGGAAAAAGGCACCCAGGTGTCCTCATCGAGACGCATCTCCAGGTATTGCCCTGGAGCATGGGCCATGGCTTCCGCACGCCCTTCCAACAGCACGCGGAATACATCAGGGGTAAGGTCCGAGACCTCAAGGACTTGGCAGGTCAGAGTCCGTGCCGTCATGTCGACCTCTTGTCTGTATCGGGGAGAGGAATACCTAGATCATTCCAGCGCTGGCTGACCCGTGTCTTGACGGATTCATCCATGACAATGGGAGCCCCCCACTCGCGGTCAGTCTCGCCAGGCCATTTATTGGTCGCATCGAGCCCCATCTTGGAACCCAGCCCTGCCACCGGAGAGGCGAAATCCAGGTAATCGATTGGTGTATTTTCCACCAGAACGGTATCGCGAGCCGGATCCATGCGGGTAGTGATCGCCCAGATCACATCCTGCCAATTGCGCGCATCGATATCATCGTCGACGACCACCACAAACTTGGTGTACATGAACTGGCGCAGAAAGCTCCACACTCCCATCATCACGCGCTTGGCATGGCCGGGGTATTGTTTCTTCATGGTCACCACGGCCATGCGGTAGGAGCAGCCTTCCGGAGGAAGGTAGAAATCCTGAATTTCCGGGAATTGGCGACGCAGGATAGGAACGAAGACTTCGTTCAGCGCCAGCCCCAGAATCGCAGGCTCATCAGGAGGACGACCGGTATAGGTAGAGTGATAAATGGCATTTTCACGCATGGTCATGCGTGTGACGGTAAATACCGGAAACGTCTCGACTTCGTTGTAATATCCCGTGTGATCACCATAGGGGCCTTCCGGCGCAGTGTCGTCAGGATAAATAAAGCCTTCGAGAATGATCTCGGCAGAAGCCGGCACCTGCAGGTCAGCATGCCCACACTTGACCAGCTCGGTACGCGAGCCACGTAACAAGCCAGCAAAGGCATACTCGGATAGCGTATCTGGTACCGGTGTCACAGCACCGAGAATGGTCGCCGGGTCAGCACCCAGCGCGACTGCCACGGGAAAAGGCTCTTCGGGATGGAGCTTGCGAAACTCCTGATAATCCAGAGCACCGCCACGATGAGACAGCCAGCGCATGATCAGGCGGTTCTTCGACAATTTCTGCTGACGATAGATACCGAGGTTCTGGCGTGACTTGCTGGGTCCCTTGGTCACCACCAGAGGCCAGGTCACCAGAGGCGCAGCATCACCCGGCCAGCAATGCTGAATCGGCAGGCGATCGAGATCGACCTCATCACCTTCATAGACCAGAGCCTGCACCGGGGCCGAGCGCACTGTCTTGGGGCTCATGCTCATCACTTGCTTGAAGATAGGCAGCTTTTCCCAGGCATCACGCAGGCCTTTTGGGGGTTCCGGCTCCTTGAGGAAGGCCAGCAGTTCACCTACCTCCCGCAGGGCATCCACGGAATCCTGCCCCATTCCCATGGCAACCCGCTGAGGTGTGCCAAACAGGTTGCCAAGCAGCGGCATCTTCGAGCCTTTCACATTCTCGAACAGCAAGGCAGGGCCGCCAGCGCGCAAAGTGCGATCGCAAATCTCGGTGATCTCGAGATAGGGGTCAACTTCAGCTGTCACCCGCTTGAGCTCACCAGCCTCTTCCAGAACAGCGATGAACTCACGCAAGTCACGATACTTCATGCGATTTTCTCGCTTCCAATACTCGAAAGGGGCAGCATATCACGGCCTGAGCCATAAGCCGTAAGCTGTATGCTTCGAGACGAAACAACCCCCTCGAGATTCGGCTCCAGGAGGTTGTTGCTTGAAGCAGCTTGCTTGGCACCACATGCCTGGAGTTACCCGTCTCAAGGCATGCTTGTGCAACGATACGCCAGAAACCAGACACTGAAGGCGCCTACTGTTTCTGGCTGTCTGTCACTCAGCGGCGCTTCATGGCTTCGAAGAACTCAAGATTCGTCTTCGTATCCTTCAGGCGATCGATCAGGAACTCTGTCGCAGCAGTGTCATCCATCGGATTGAGCAGCTTGCGCAGGATCCACATACGCTGCATTTCATCCTCGGAAGCAATCAGGTCCTCGCGACGAGTACCGGAGCGTCTGATATTGATGGCGGGATAGACACGGCGCTCAGCCAGGCGACGATCCAGGTGGGCTTCCATGTTGCCGGTACCCTTGAACTCCTCGAAGATCACCTCGTCCATCTTGGATCCGGTATCGACCAGGGCTGTGGCAATGATGGTCAAGCTGCCGCCTTCTTCGATATTACGGGCGGCACCGAAGAAACGCTTGGGCTTTTCCAGCGCGTGGGCGTCGACACCACCGGTGAGCACTTTGCCGGATGACGGCACCACGGTGTTGTAGGCACGCGCCAGTCGGGTGATGGAATCAAGCAGGATGACAACGTCCTTCTTGTGTTCCACCAGACGCTTGGCCTTCTCGATGACCATCTCGGCCACCTGAACGTGACGGGCCGGAGGCTCATCGAAGGTGGAAGCCACCACTTCACCCCGCACCGTGCGCGACATCTCGGTCACTTCCTCCGGGCGTTCGTCGATCAGCAGGACGATCAACTGACACTCGGGGTTATTACGGGTTATGGAGGTCGCGATGTTCTGCAACATCAGCGTCTTACCGGCCTTGGGCGGCGAGACGATCAGGCCACGCTGGCCTTTTCCGATAGGTGCAGTGAGATCGATGATGCGAGCGGTGAGGTCTTCCGTGGAGCCGTTGCCGATCTCCATGCGCAGACGCTTTTGGGGGAATAGCGGGGTAAGGTTTTCAAACAGGATCTTATGCTTGGCATTTTCCGGTCGATCCAGGTTGATCTGGCTGACCTTGAGCAGAGCGAAATAGCGTTCGCCCTCTTTCGGCGGCCGGATCTTGCCGGAAATGGTATCCCCCTTGCGCAGATTGAAACGGCGAATCTGCGAGGGCGACACATAGATATCGTCTGGCCCGGCGAGGTAGGAGCTATCCGCGCTGCGCAGAAATCCGAAACCATCCTGGAGGATTTCAAGAACACCGTCGCCGAAGATATCTTCGCCGCTCTTGGCGTGTTTCTTGAGAATGGCAAAGATGATGTCTTGCTTGCGGGACCGTGCCAGGTTGTCGATACCCATCTCACGTGCGATATCGAGAAGCTCCGGTACGGGCTTTTGCTTGAGTTCGGTCAGGTTCATCAGAGTTCAGAAATTACTCGTGGAAGCCGGGCGGCATGGCGCCGTCGCGATAAAGGATAGTGAGGGGCGAAAACGACGCCACTTGAGTGCGTTCAGAGCCCGGAGGCCGCTCTCTCAGACGGCTTCAAAGATATAGTCATGGGCCGGAGACTCCCGTCTACATGTAGATTGAGGAGATCCGAGCCAGCGTCTGGATTTGGGAGCAGACTCTACCGCCTATATCAGCATCGCGTGGCCGAAACCTTCAGCGGAGCTGACGTGATGCTCTTTTCATCACAACGTGGGCTGTCTGACGACTTGGGATGGTCTCGCAGCGGAAGCAGCGGGACCGGAAAACACATTCGCAACAGGCGAATGACACGATACTAGACAACAGTGAGGAGGAACGCAAGTCCCTGAGCGCGGGAAGATTGACATCCGCAGGAGGCAGACGCAACCTAACGCCATATCAAGTGAAGGACCCACCATGACCCAGCCCCTGGATACGCTCAGCGCTTTACGTGAGTCCCCTGGCGATTCCGACCTCACCCGTTTCGCTGCCATTGACCTTGGATCCAACAGCTTCCATCTGCTGGTCGCCAATTATCAGGATGACCGCCTGCAGGTCGTTGCACGGCTCGGGGAGAAAGTGCAACTGGCTGCTGGTCTCGACGATGATGGCCTGCTCAGCGAGGAAGCCATGACTCGGGCACTGGACTGTCTGGCCCGCTTCGCTCCTTTCCTTGAGGATATTCCTGCATCGCGCATGCGTGTGGTCGGCACCAACGCCCTGCGCGATGCCGATAACAGCCAGATTTTCATAGAACGTGCCGAGGCTCTGCTCGGTACCCGCATCGAGATCATTGCCGGGCGTGAAGAAGCTCGCCTTATCTACCTTGGTGCGGCTCACGCTCTGGCTGAAACAGGTCGACGCCTGATTGTCGATATCGGCGGCGGCTCGACGGAATTCATCATCGGTGAAAACTTTGAGCCCATGGCACTGGAAAGCCTGCGCATGGGATGTGTTACCTACACCCAGCGTTTCTTCGATAGCGGCGAGATCAGTGAAAAACGCATGCGACAGGCAGAGCTGGCCGCCCTTTCCGAACTGGCCAGTATCCGCCGCCCTTACACACGCCTCGGCTGGCAGGATCCGGTGGGCTCCAGCGGCACCATCAAGGCTGCTGCTGCCGTACTGGCTGCCAGTGAAGATACCACGGAAGGCGTGATCACCCGGGAAGGCCTGGCCAAGCTGCGCAAGCGCCTGATCAAGTGCAAGCTGCTGAGCAAGGTCGCCATGGATGGGCTCAAGCCAGATCGTGCACGGGTATTTCCTGCCGGGATTGCCATCCTCGGTGCCGTCTTCGAAGCGTTCGACCTGGAAGAAATGCGTTTCGCCGATGGCGCACTGCGCGAGGGTGTGCTGTATGACATGGCTGGACGCAACAGTCCCGAAGATTCGCGTCTCAAGAGCCTGGAATCACTGGCACGCAGCTACAATGTCGATACGCGACAGGCAGACAATGTCGCAGCCACTGCCAAGGCACTATGGCAACAAGTTCGCGATGATTGGGAGCTTGATGATGATCAGGCGCGCTTCCTGGACTGGGCATGCTGGATGCATGAGATTGGCCAGGCTATCTCGCACAGCCAGTTTCATCGCCACGGCGCCTATCTGCTGGAACATTCCGACCTCTCCGGTTTCTCACGACCGGAGCAGCGCTTGCTGTCGTTTCTGGTGCGCGCGCACCGACGCAAGTTCCCCATCAAGGAATGGCAAGCTCTGCCAGACTCAGAACAGGTCTCTCACCAACGCCTGGCTCGACTGCTACGCCTGGCGGTGTTGCTCAATCATTCACGCCCCGAACAGCCGCCAGAGATTCCGAAGCTCAGCGCCAATGGTGAAACCCTTCACCTGGCCATTCCTTACAGTGATGACCCAGGCCTGCTGAACACCGATCTGGAGCAGGAAGTGCAGTACATGGAGCAGACAGACTTTGTGCTGGTGCTGGAGCCAGAGAAGATCGAAGCCTGAGCCTTCTTTTGACTCGCAGCAGATCGGCTCTTCAGCCACCTTCCCTTTGACCAGAGAAGGCTACCCAATCCACTGCGACAGCCAGCCAGCGGCCTTCGACAAGATCGAGGGCCGCAACGCTTTCACCGTCACACCATACCACCGCGATTGCGCGGCGCCGCCAGGGAGGCACTTCTTCCTCCTGAAGCAAGCGCTTGAGATCGCGCCTTCCTCTCCCGAGCAGACATAGTCGCTCTCCTCCCTGCCGGGGGCGCACGGTCAAAGCCGCAGGAACGTCATCATGCTGACGCTGCAAGCGCACTTCACACGGCCCCCATGGCGTTTTCAGGGGACGCTGGCCATCCCACTCCACTTCCTGGTCGAAGAGGCGAGAATCTGCTGGCATCAACCATAACGCTCTGCGCCAGCGTCGCGCTTCGCTCCCCGGCCAGCCAACATGAACTTGCGCATCGTCGCGAGCTTTCAACTGCGCCAGCAGACTCTCGAGACGAGCCGCCGGTGGAGACTGCAAGCCGAGCCGGCTCGCACAGTGGCGTACGAGTAAACGCTGACGCGGCAATGACAGGGATGTCAGCATGTCGACAGGCAACCGCTCAGGCATTCCGCCAAGGCGAGTCAGATCCTCTTCAGCAAACTCATTGAGCAACCCATGAGTCTCTCCCGCCAACCCCGCTGTCGAGGCGAGCGCTGCGCTGGCTCCAGGCCAACGCTCACCGAGCAGTGGCATTACCTTGTGCCGGAGGTAGTTACGGTCCTGTTCGAGCTCTGCGTTGGTAGGGTCTTCGACCCAGACCAGGCCGATTTCTTGAGCGGTAGCTTCCAGCTCAACACGGGAGACATCGAGCAATGGGCGCTGGAGAGTGACACCCGCAATATCGCGCTGATATGGCATGGCAGCCAGCCCGGTCACACCGGAACGACGTAATGCTGCGAGCAGGAAAGTCTCGGCCTGATCATCGCGATGCTGAGCCAGCCACAACACATCTCCCTGACTGAGTCGTCGCGCGAATGCTGAGTAGCGGGCCCGACGCGCAGCACCTTCCAGACCCTCGCCACTGCTCAAGTCCACACTCACGGACTCGATGACGAGCGGTACTTCAAGGTGCGAACACAGCCAACGGCAATGCGACTCGAAATCTCCAGCCGCCGCCTGCAGCCCATGATTGACATGCAAGGCATATAACGGGCGCGGGTAACGCCGACAGGCACTGGCCGCCAGGCTCAGCAACAGTGAAGAGTCCAGACCTCCAGATAGCGCGATCCAAACAGCGCGCCCCGGCGGCAAAGCCACCAGGGCGCGTTCAATATGCGAAGAAAGGCTCATGTCCTGCCTCTCTGCGGCTCAGCTGCTCAAGCCGGAGCACCGTAGCTCATCAGGCGCTCATAGCGGCGCTCGAGCAGGGCATCGGTATCCATGGCCTGGAGACGGTCCAGACTTTCGCTGATGGCGTCTCGTACCCGGCGGGCCGCTTCTTCGGGATAGCGATGAGCGCCGCCCAGGGGTTCCTTGATCAGGTTATCGACGAAGCCCAGCTCCTTGAGGCGTGACGCGGTGATACCCATGGCCTGGGCAGCGTCGGACGCACGCTCGGCGCTCTTCCACAGGATGGAAGCACACCCTTCGGGGGAGATGACCGAGTAAGTGGAGTATTCAAGCATCAACAACTCATCGCAGACCCCGATGGCCAAGGCACCACCAGAGCCGCCCTCACCCACGACAGTGGATATGATCGGGGTCTTGAGACGAGACATCACGGCCAGATTGTAGGCAATCGCCTCGCTCTGACCGCGCTCTTCTGCATCGATGCCCGGATAGGCTCCAGGGGTATCAATGAAAGTCAGTACCGGCATCTTGAAACGCTCGGCCATTTCCATCAGGCGGACGGCCTTGCGATAGCCTTCCGGACGCGGCATACCGAAGTTGCGACGCACTTTCTCCTTCACGTCACGTCCCTTCTGGTGACCAATCACCATCACCGGACGCTCATTGAAACGCGCTACACCACCAACAAGGGCGGCATCATCGGCGAATTCGCGGTCACCGTGAAGTTCATCGAAGTCGGTAAATACGTGTGCCAGATAATCCAGCGTATAGGGGCGTTGAGGGTGACGCGATACCTGGGAGACCTGCCAGGCTGACAGATCCTTGAAGATCGACTCGGTAAGCTTGCGACTTTTTTCCTCGAGCCGGGAAATCTCGTCACTGAGATTGACCTGGCTATCGTTGCCGACCAGGCGCAGCTCTTCAATCTTGGCCTGCAATTCGGCGATGGGCTGTTCGAAATCGAGGTAATTGGGATTCATGGGCAACGCCTTGTAGTCATCGAAAGGCAGACATGACGAATCGGATGTCTACCCATGGCAAAAATAAATTGGGGTGCATTATCGCACCCTGACAGGGCCACGCAAGGTAACAGACTCTACACAATAAGGAATCCTGATGCAGATGCAGCAACCATCGAGAGTCATGCCCCCATGGCTTATTCAACACAAGGGGTGCTCAACCCAGGTTTTGCCTGCATGGAGCTCCATTCTACCGTTCAGCGATACTTGAGCCTTACGCCATCCTGGCCTTCGACCTCACGTAACGCGATCAGCAGATCATCGGATGGCGTGACACGCCACTGCTCATCAAACTCCAGCCAGCCTGAAGCTTCCTGATTTCGGTAACGCAGCCGCACCGGCAGCCCCTGGTCGTTGCAATGCGGAACCAAGCTCTGGTGCAAGCTGTTGATCAACTTGCCATTGGCCTGACGCCCATCCACCGATACCTCAACAGCCTGGGCAAAGCGTCCCCGCGCTTCCACCATTGGCGTGACTTCCTTGCCACGCAAACGCAATCCGCCAGAATAGTCGTCACTGGATACTTCACCTTCGATGATCAACACCTCGGCACTATCGAGCTGTTGGCGCACGCTATCGAACAATTCGCCAAACAATGAGGCTTCGATGCGACCAGTGCGATCGTCCAGGGTGAGAAAGGCCATGGTATCGCCGCGCTTGGACTTCATCGTCCGCATGCCCACTACCAGGCCTGCCACTCGCTGGGACTCCCGAGAAGGCTTGAGGTCAGCGATACGCGTGGAAACGAAGCGCGACAGTTCCTCTTCATACTCATCGATAGGATGGCCAGTGAGGTAAAGGCCCAGTGTGTCCTTTTCTCCCGCCAGGCGCTCTCGATCCGTCCACTCGCGCACGCGAAGATAGCTTTCATAGGGGTCGGCTTCATCATCTTCCGCCGCCGCAGCGAAAGCATCACCGAACAGATCCATCATCCCGGCATTCTGGTTCTGATGATTCTGCGCCGCAGCTTTCAGTGCATCATCCAGGGACGCACTCAGTACTGCACGATTGGGCCCCAGACGATCCAGAGCGCCTGAACGAATCAGTGCTTCCAGGGTGCGCTTGTTCATGCGTTTGGGATCGATACGGCGACAGAAATCGAACAGATCCTTGAACGGACCATCTGTACTGCGCGCCTCGACGATGGCGCCAATGGGGCCTTCACCGACTCCGCGGATGGCCCCCAGGCCATACACTACCCTGCCCTCGTCATCCACAGTGAACTTGTAACCGCCGACATTGACGTCTGGTGGCGTCACGGTGAGGCGCAGGTTACGGCACTCCTCGATCAGTGGTACCACCTTATCGAGGTTGTCCATTTCCGTGGACATGACCGCTGCCATGAAGGGGCCAGGATAATGAGCCTTGAGCCAGGCCGTCTGATAGGACACCAGAGCGTAAGCAGCAGAGTGGGATTTATTGAAGCCGTAACCGGCAAACTTCTCCACCAGGTCGAAGATGTTGCCGGCCAGATCCGCATCGATGCCGTTGGCCTGGCAACCTTCCATGAAGCCACTACGCTGCTTGGCCATCTCCTCGGGCTTCTTCTTGCCCATGGCCCGTCGCAGGAGGTCTGCCTGGCCCAGGCTATACCCCGCCATCACCTGGGCAATCTGCATGACCTGCTCCTGATACAGGATGATGCCATAAGTGGGCGTCAGGACAGGTATCAGAGATTCATGCTGATAATCAGGATGTGGATATGCGAGTTCGGCACGTCGATGCTTACGGTTGATGAAGTCATCGACCATCCCTGACTGCAGCGGACCAGGACGGAACAACGCCACCAGGGCGATCATGTCTTCCAGCGAGTCCGGCAGCAGACGCTTGATCAGCTCCTTCATGCCTCGGGATTCAAGCTGGAAGACTGCCGTGGTCTCTGCCTTCTTGAGCATGTCGAAGGTCTTGGCATCATCCAGTGGAATGGTGTCGATATTCAGTGGCTCTCGCCCTTCGGTGGCACGTACCTTGTCCACCATTTCCAGAGCCCAGTCGATGATGGTCAGAGTACGCAGACCAAGAAAGTCGAACTTGACCAGACCAGCACTTTCGATGTCATTCTTGTCGAACTGCACCACCAGGCCACGGCCATCTTCATCACACAACAGCGGAGCGAAGTCGGTCAGCTTTGTAGGGGCGATCACCACGCCACCAGCATGCTTACCGGTCCCTCGGGTAATGCCTTCGAGCTTGACAGCCATTTCCCAGATTTCCTGGGCATCTTCATCGACCTCGATGAACTCCTTGAGCTGCGGCTCCTGCTCGATGGCCTTGGCCAGGGTCATGCCGACTTCAAAGGGAATCAGCTTGGATAGCTTGTCTCCCAGGGAATAGGGCTTGCCCTGGGCACGGGCCACATCACGCACCACTGCCTTGGCCGCCATGGTGCCGAAAGTGACGATCTGAGAAACAGCATCGCGGCCATAGCGCTCGGCCACATAGTTGATCACCCGGTCACGTTTTTCCATGCAGAAGTCGACGTCGAAGTCAGGCATGGAGACACGTTCCGGGTTGAGGAAGCGCTCGAACAGCAGGTCGTACTGAATGGGATCAAGATCAGTGATCTTCTGGGCATAAGCCACCAGAGAGCCCGCACCCGAGCCTCGCCCAGGCCCCACCGGGACATCGTTGTCCTTGGCCCACTGGATGAAGTCCATCACGATCAGGAAATAGCCAGGGAACCCCATCTGCAGAATGATATTGAGCTCAAAATCCAACCGCTCGCGGTACACCTTTTCCTTTTCTGCCCACTCCTCTGTATCCCGCGGGTGCTGAGCTACGGGATACAGGGCATCCATGCGCTCCGTCAGGCCATCATGGGAGATCTTGCGAAAGAACTCGTCCTGGGTCATGCCTTCAGGAATGCCATACTCCGGCAAGAAAATTTCCCCAAGGCGCACATTGACATTACAGCGCGCGGCAATCATGACGCTGTTTTCGATCGCCTCGGGAATATCGGAGAACAGCTCCGTCATCTCCTGCGGGCTCTTGAGGTATTGCTCCTCGGTATAGCGTCGCTCACGGCGCGGGTCTTCCAGACTCATGCCCTCGCCGATGGAAACACGTGTCTCGTGAACCCAGAAGTCCTCACGAGAGAGAAAGCGCACATCATTGGTCGCCACCACTGGAGTGTCCGTTTCCATGGCCAGGGCCACGCAAGCATGCACACAGTCCTCTTCCAGCGGTCGCCCGGTGCGGGTCAGCTCCAGGTAGAAGCGCCCCGGAAAGGCACTACTCCACTCTTCCAACAGGCTCCGGGCTTCGCCATGGTGGTCACTGAGCAGGTGACGACCGATTTCCCCCTCACGCCCGCCGGAGAGGGCAATCAATCCTTCACTTTGTGCCATGATCCAGGACTTTTGCAGAATCGCCTGGTCTTGATGTTGCCCTTCCTGCCAGCCTCGCGAAATCAGCTCCGTCAGATTGCGGTAGCCGGTATCGTTCATCGCCAGCAACGTCACTCGATAGGGGTGGCTTTCATCATGAACGTTATGCAGCCACAGGTCGGCGCCGATGATCGGCTTCATGCCGGCACCTTGGACGCCATTGTAGAACTTGACCAGGGCAAACAGGTTCGAGTCGTCGGTCAACGCCAGCGCAGGCATCCCCAACTCCGCTCCTGCCTTGATATATGGCTTGAGTCGCACCAGGCCGTCGACCAGGGAAAACTCACTATGGACGCGCAGATGAACGAAGGGAACGGACATGAGAATGCACAACCTCAAGAAAACAAAGGACCACGCGTCAGTAGTGTCACGACAGCATGGCAACAACAAAATGTGGCGACGACCCGAGTAGGTCCAGCGTCAGAACGATTCGGACTCATTGCTGCGCATTTCTGCACAGCCAAATGTGCTTACAACCTGTACTTACAACCTGTATTTACAACCTGTACTTATAACTTAGAACAGAGCCAACTGCCGCTTGACCGGAGCGAAGGAGCGACGATGTTCGGGCAGTGGCCCCAGGCGCTCCAGAACAGCCAGGTGTTCTGGTGTCGGGTAACCCTTGTGACGCGCAAAACCATAGTCGGGATGATGGGCGTCCAGAGCTTGCATAGCTGCATCCCGAGCCACCTTGGCCAGGATCGAGGCCGCCGCGATAGCACTATGACGGGCATCACCCTTTACCACTGCCTGGCCAGGAATATGATGCCCGGGCAGGCGATTACCGTCCACCAGCAGATATTCCGGTACCACGCTCAGGCCATCGATAGCCCGGCGCATGGCCAGATGGGTCGCATGGTAGATGTTCAAACTGTCAATCTCTGCCGGTGAGGCCTCTGCAATACACCAGGCCAATGCCTGTTCGCGAATCTGTGCGTCCAGTGCCTCTCGTCGCTTGGCACTGAGAACCTTGGAATCGGCCAGGCCATCAATCGGACGTGCTGGGTCGAGAATCACGGCAGCAGCCACCACCGCACCAACCAAAGGACCGCGACCTACCTCATCAACTCCGGCCAGCAGGTTTCCCTGATAATCCACCACCAGCTCTGGCAATGCCTTGCGAGCCTTTCCCGGCAAGGTCTTGGTTGATCGTTTCCTGCTATCTCCAGCCATTCCACCCTCAGCCATTCCAGAAACGCTCCTTATCCATTTTTCTCAGCGCGTCTCTCTCAGCACGTCAGGCAACACGCTGGCAGGCAGCTCACGGCCAGCTACCAACGCCTCAATGGCATCCACTGCGCGACGGCTGGCATCCCGCTGAAGTATCCGGTGCATCTCGCTGAATCGCGCCTCCAGATTCGCTCGTCCCTGGTCATCGTCAAGCATGGCAGAAAGACGCGCACTGATCGCTTCCACTGAAGCCTCATCCTGAATCAGCTCTGGTACCAGAGATTCCTGTGCAATCAAGTTCGGTAACGAAATCCACTGTGTTTTGACCATGAACTTCGCAATGGTGTGGGTCATGGGCGCCATGCGATAACCTACCAGCATCGAACGGTGACACAGCATGGCTTCCAGAGCCGCAGTGCCGGAGGCCAACAACACCACATCACTGGCCAGCATGGCTTCACGTGCCTGGCCATCCAGCAATACAGCCCGCCCCTGAAGCGCGGGACGCTCAGCCAGGAGCGTTTCAAGCTGGACACGTCGCTCTGGTGTTGCAGCAGGGATCAACACCAGCAGCTCAGGGCGCTCTTCGACCAGACGCTGAGCAGCATCGAGGAACGTCGCGCCCATGAAGCGAATCTCGTTGCGCCGTGAACCAGGCAGAAGCGCCAGCACTTCGCCAACTTCTCCTCCTCCGGCTTCTTCAAGCTGCAAGGCCGCACGTGCCTCTTGGCGGTCATTATCGCCGCCCAGCGGCAGCTCATCAGCCAAAGGGTGGCCGACAAAAGCGACGGGCACCTTGTGATCGACATAGAATTCTGCCTCGAAAGGCAGAAAGGTCAGCATCGCATCCACCGACCTGGCGATGCCTTTCACTCGTCCCTGGCGCCAAGCCCAGACCGATGGACTGACGTAATGCGCAGTGGTGATGCCAGCCTGTCGCAACTGACGTTCCAGGCCAAGATTGAAGTCAGGCGCATCAATGCCAAGCATGATGTCTGGCTGCCAGGCCAGAGCATCCTCACGCAAGGTTCGCCGTACACGGAACAGTTCAGGCAGATGCTTGAGCACCTCCACTAGCCCCATGACAGACAATACTTCAAGCGGAAACAGCGAGTGAATACCTTCAGCCTGCATACGCGGCCCACCCAGTCCACGAAACTCGGCTTCAGGGTAACGTGCCTTGAGAGCACGCATCAGACTGGCGCCCAAGATATCGCCGGAGAGTTCTCCCGCAACCAGATAAATGCGCCGCGGCGTGCGAGCCGCGGCCATTTGGGTATCTCCAACGCAGGCAGGGTTGCTCACAATAGAGACTCCCCCGTCATCAGCGGGTGATTCCTCGAGTTGATGACTCAATGGAGGCGGCAAAGACTTCCGTCTCAGGTAAAGAAAAGCGCGAGCGGATTTCTCCCAGGGCCTGATCCACTGTCAGCCCTTGGCGATAGACCAGCTTGTAGCTCTCGTTCAGAGAGCGAATGGCTTCGGAGGAGAAGCCTCGGCGCTTGAGGCCTACGAGGTTGAGACCATGGGCGGCTGCCGGGCTACCGTTGATCATCACATAGGCTGGAGTGTCCTTGGTGATGATCGAGCCACCTCCTGCCATGGCATGAGTACCAAAATGACAGAATTGGTGAACGGCAGACAAACCTCCGATGATGGCAAAGTCACCGACATGAACATGGCCAGCCAGGGTCACCTGGTTGGCCAGAATGCAGTCGTCACCGATCACGCAGTCATGACCCACATGCACATAGGCCATGAACAGGTTACGTGAACCAATAGTGGTTTCACTGCGATCCTGAACCGTACCCCGGTGCAGCGTCACGCCTTCACGAATGACATTGTCATCACCCATGACCAGGCGAGTGGGCTCACCGTTGTACTTCTTGTCCTGGCAGTCTTCCCCTACGGAGGCAAACTGGAAGATACGAGTACGTTTCCCCAGTACCGTTGGTCCCTTGATCACTACATGAGGACCAATAACGGAGCCAGCACCGATCTCGACGTCGGGGCCGATCACAGTGAACGGTCCCACCTCGACATCGTCGGCCAGGCGCGCGCCGGGGTCTACGATGGCGGTCGGATGAATCAAGCAATCTTCCTCTCGGCGCAGATGATATCGGCCTCGCAGGCCACCTCTCCATCGATGCTGGCCCGACACTGGAATTTCCAGATACCGCGCTTGGTACGTTCGACCTGAGCACGCAGCTCAAGGCGATCGCCAGGCATCACCGGACGCTTGAAACGTACGTTGTCGCTGCCTACCAGATAGTAGACGTAACCGTCGGCAGGTAGCTTGTTGACGGTCTTGAAACCCAGGATACCGCAGGCCTGGGCCAGCGCTTCGATCACCAACACCCCAGGCATGATGGGGTGTTCGGGAAAATGACCATTGAAGAACGGCTCGTTGATGCTGACGTTCTTGTAAGCAACGATGGACTCACCGATGGTCAACTCCGTGACCTTGTCCACCAGCAAAAAAGGATAGCGGTGGGGTAGATATTCGCGAATCTCGTTGATGTCCATAACCATCGTAGCGACCTCTGAAATGACTGAAATCCTTCCCTCAGGAAGGCAGCGTAGTGGAAGGTTCCTCTACCACTGGACACCTGTTCCCGGCGCGCGAAGGATTATACCGGCAAGCGGTAGACCCTCAAGCCTGGAAAATGCTGCTGATCTTTCAGCTTGCCCCAGAGTCCCCCTTCTCCCCACTTATTCTTTCCAGTCGACTGACGCGTTTGGCAATGCTGTCCAATTGCTTGAAGCGCACGGCATTGCGTCGCCACTGGCTGTTTTCCATCGCACCGGTTCCCGATGAATACACCCCTGGCTCCAGAATCGAGTTGGTCACCAGGCTCATGCCTGTCACCTGGACCCCATCGCAGATGGTCAGGTGTCCAGACAGGCCGACTCCGCCCCCAAGCATACAGTGTCGACCGACCTGCGTGGAGCCAGCGATGCCGACACAACCGGCCAGGGCACTGTGATCACCGATATGGACGTTATGGGCAATCTGCACCTGGCTATCGATTTTGACGTCATTGCCAATCACCGTATCGCCCAAGGCTCCACGGTCGATACTTGAGCAACTGCCGACCTCGACATCATCGCCCAGCACAACGCCACCAAGCTGGGCAATCTTCCGCCAGCCGGCCCCATCATGGGCAAAACCGAAACCATCTCCGCCAATCACACAACCACTGTGCAGAATAGCTCGTTTACCCACCACAACTCCGTGATAAACGGTGGCATTGGCATGCAACAGACTGTTCTCGCCGATCTGGCTATCAGCCCCGACTATAGAACCTGGACCAATGGTCACGCCGTCGCCCAGAACCACTCCGGACTCGATGACTGCTTGGGCGCCAATACTGACATCCTGGCCCAGCACAGCATCTTCGGCGACCACTGCCGTGGCATGCACGCCAGAAGGCTGTGCATTGATCAGAGGGTCGAGCATGCGCGACAACTCAGCATAGCCAAGATAGGGATTATCCAGCACCAGGGCCGTCACAGGACAGGCATCCCTGTCTTCAGGACGCAGCAACACTGCGGCGGCACGCGTTCCGGGCAGATCCTTGAGATAGGCCCGGTTGGCCAGGAAAGTGATATCTTCCGGCCCTGCATCCTTGAGCGTTGCCAATCCAGAGATACGACGTTCCCCGTCACCCTCCAGGCGAGCGCCTAGACGGTTGGCTATGTCGGAAAGAGATAGAGGTATTCGTGTATCTTTCATGGGAGCCCGTGGAGCGGAGACATTGCCGTTAGGAAAACACTGTTTCATATCTGGGTGCAATACCCTGATCACCGTCGATGCATAAAATTATCATTTGCGGCAGTCTTGGCGCAGAGGATTATTCCTATCGGAAATAACGGACATCCGCACGCGACTCAACAGGATCATAACGTATTGAGAAGCGCCGTGACCTCTTCGGTCAGATCCGGCAGGTCACGAGTACTGTGCAACACCCCGTTGGGGTCGACCAGAATGTCGACATCATGGCGAGCGATGACGCGATTGACAGCCTGATCCATCTTGGGTTCCAGCCGAGCCAGGAAGCGCTCTTCAGCAGCCTGTCGGGCCACCAGAATTTCCTGGCGCAATTGATCGAAGCGCTGCCCTTTCTGCTGAAATTCCTGCATCAGCGCATGTGTTTCAGCATCACTGGTGGTATCTGACTCAAGGCGCGCCGACAATCTCTCCAGCGCAGTCCCCAACTGCTGCGCTTCCTGCTGTTTGTCCGCCACTCTAGTACGCAGCTGGGACATTTCCTGACGCGCATCATTGCAGTCCAGCAATGCCTTGCGCCAATCAAGAACCGCCACCTCGGTTGCCGCTGCCGCTGGCGCCCACCCCGCCAGCAGGCCAGCCAACAAGAGTGCTGGCCACATGGCGGGGTGCGGAAAACTGCGCAGCAAATGCATCAGAACGTCTGACCCAAGGAGAACTGGAATACCTGGGTATCATCGCCATCCTTCTCGTTGAGCGGCTTGGCCACACTGAAGGTCAGCGGTCCCACCGGTGTCAGCCAGGACACCCCGACACCCGCACTGTAGCGCAGGTCGCCAAGATCCACTCCGGAGCTGCACTCACGGCGATCCTCATCCCCTTCCAGAACGTCGTAGCATTCCGTGAGGAAGGTATTACCGGCATCAACGAACAGCGACGGCTGGACAGAACGCTTGTCTTCAACAAAAGGCATGGGGAAGATCAGTTCCATGCTTCCCTGGACCAGAACGTTACCACCCAGGGTGTCATCATCGCCTTCATTGCGCGTGGTCGTCGGCTGCCCCAGGGTGTTGGAGGTATAACCACGCACCGAGCCAAGCCCCCCGGCCAGGAAGTTCTCGTAGAACGGATAAGGATCATTGGAATTGAGGGCGTCGGCATAGCCAAGCTGGCCGCTGAACTTCAGCGACAATGTCTGTTCTTCGTTTATGGGGAAGAAGTGCTTGGCCTCAGCACGGGCCTTGTAGTACTCAGCATCGCTGCCTGGCACCGCCAGTTCCAGGGCCAGACGCTGGTAATTACCCGCAGTAGGCATGATGCCGCGATTAAGGTCATTACGTGTCCAGCTACCTGTCAGCGACAGCGTATCGGCCTTGTCGCCCTCATCCCGAACGTAGCGCTCGATCTCCGATGGCGTGTCGTCGTAGGTGTCGATCTGGAGTGATTCGACATTGGCCCCGAAGTTCATCCGCGTCAGCTCGTTGATCGGGTAGCCGAAGTTGATACCGGCACCCAGAGCATCGGTGGAATATGTGGAAATATCGGAGTCTTCGTAGTCCGTCTCACGGTAGTAGAAGTTATAACCGCGAGAGATGCCGTCCAGCGTCCAGTAGGGGTCGGTAAAACCGAAGTTGATACTGGTATAGGTATCACTCTTCTGAGCTCCGACATTGACCCGGTTACCGCTGCCCAGGAAGTTGTTCTGGGACAATGCAGCCCCATAAATGACACCGGCACTCTGCGAGTAACCCAGGCTTGCAGAGATGGATCCGGAAGGCTGTTCCTCGACCTTGTAGGTCACATCAAGCTGGTCAGGCTGGCCTGGCACTGGTTCGGTCTGCACCTCGACCTGCTTGAAGAAACCCAGGCGCTCGAGGCGTTGGCGAGACTGTGAGATGGACTCGGTGGAAGCCGGAGCCGATTCCATCTGGATCATCTCACGGCGCAGCACTTCATCCTTGGTGGTCGTGTTGCCGACAAAGTTGATTCGACGGACATAGGCACGACGCCCCGGCGTCACCTGGAAGCTCAGGTCAACGGTCTTGCCATCATCGCGTACCTCAGGAATGCCATTGACCTCGGCAAAGGCAAAGCCTTCAGCACCCAAGCGGGAGCGCATGGCTTCGGATGATGCTACGACCTGGCTGCGATTGAAGACATCTCCGCTATGAATCTGAAGCAGGTCTCGCGCCTGAGCTTCAGCCAGCTTGAGGTCACCAGCGAAGGAAATATCACCAATCTTGTAGCGCTTGCCTTCATCCACGTTGATGGTAATGAAGATGCGCGACTTGTCCGGGCTGATGGAAACCTGGCTGGAAGTGATATCGAAGTTGACGTAGCCACGATCCAGATAATAGGAGCGCAGGCGCTCCAGATCACCGGCCAAGGCTTCACGGGAATACTCATCGCTGGAGAACCAGCCGAAGAACATCCCGGGCTGGTCTTCCAGCTCGAAGACATCCTGCAGAGTTTCGTCAGAGAAGGCCTCGTTGCCCACGATGTTGATCTGGCGAATCTTGGCTACCGCACCTTCGTGGATATGAATGTCGACCTGCACACGCCCTGCACCCACTGGGGTGACGTCAGTATCGATACGAGCACTGTAGCGGCCCTGGGACTGGTAAAGCCCTTCCAGCTCACGCTTCATGGTATCGATAGAAGACAGCTGCAGTACCTGACCTTCGCTGATACCGGCCTGCTTGAGGCCAGTGCGCAGGTCTTCCTCCTTGAGCTGGGAGTTGCCATCAATGTTGAGCGCAGAGATGGTCGGGCGTTCTTCGACCTCGATGATCAGCACATCGCCTTCGCGGGCAAGATGAATATCATCAAACAGCCCGGTAGCAAACAGCTTCCGTGCAGCATCCGCCAACTGACGATCATCGACCTGATCGCGAGCATTGACAGGGAAAGCATTGAAGACGGACGCAGCAGAGACCCGCTGAAGGCCCTCCACGCGAATATCCGACACGGTGAAGGAATCTGCCAGAGCTACCTGAGAGCAGGTCGCCAGCAGTGTCGCCAATCCGATGGTCTTGATTTTCATGCAGTCGTTTCGCTCGCGTTGAGTCGGCGTGCCAATCCAAACACGCACCATATACATTTGTACGGGTTACTGACAACCTTCCAGCCATGGAAAGGACAATGCTGATGTGTTGCAGCACCCGATATTCAGGTTGTCGATGGAGCTAAAAAATGCTCACAACAAAGGCACTTACAAGCCGCTTCTGCGCTCTCGGGCATCACCGGCCTCGCATCGTCAACCACCATGAATAAATCGTTCCCTATAGCCGCATCAAATCGAAGTACAGCGCCATGACCATCAGGGTACCTACCAACGCCACCCCGATTCGCAGGCCTATCGCCTGGGCCCGTTCAGATACAGGACGCCCACGCACGGCTTCGATGAAGTAATACAGTAGATGACCACCATCAAGCACAGGGATAGGCAGCAGGTTGAGCACTCCCAGGCTGATCGACAGATAGGCCATGAAGCTGACGAAGCTCTCGAGCCCTGAACGAGCGGTATCCCCCGCTATCCGTGCAATGGTGATGGGACCAGACAAGTTGCTCGGAGAAATCATCCCGACCAGCATCTTGCGCACAGCATCGAAGGTCAGCAAGGTCATCTCTCCTGTCTTGGAGAATGCCGCGCCCACAGCCCCAATGGGGCCATAACGAATCTCGCGCAGCCACTTTTCAGGCCACTCGACAGGGGCCACCCCTGCTCCGATGTAACCATGCTGGCTGCCATCTTCCTGTTCCTGCAGTTTCGGCGTCAGGCTCAGGGTAAGGCGCTCACCCTCACGCTCCACCTCTACCTTCATGGACTTGTCGCCATGAGCGCGCACGGTATCCACCAGGGCCAGCCAGTCAGCAATTGGCTGACCATCCACACTGATCACTCGATCCCCACTTTGCAGGCCTGCCTGCTCAGCCGGTTCTCCATCCACCAGTTGCCCGATCACCGCCGGCATTTCCGGACGCCAGGGCTCGATACCCAGACTACCCAGAGGATCTGGTGGATCCTCACCCACCAGCCATCGGGATACCCCCAGGGAGTAATGACGCGGCGTGCTCCCCGATGTATCGAGGGCCGTCACATCGACATTGCCGCTCAAGCCAATCATGGAAACCAGCTTCAGGTTGAGCTCATCCCAGGAGCGCACCTCTTCCCCTTGTATGGCAGTAATTTCCTGGCCATGTTTTAGGCCAGCCTGAGCCGCAGGAGAATCCGGAGTCACCTCGCCCACGACTGGCGCTACGGTGGTGGTACCTGCCACGAAAAGCGCCCAATAGGCAACCAGGGCAAGCAGGAAGTTGGCAATGGGCCCTGCAGCCACAATAGCAATGCGTGCCCATACCGACTTGTTGTTGAACGCCTGTCCTCTTTCAGAGGGATCCACATTTCCTTCGCGCTCGTCCAGCATCCTCACGTAGCCACCCAAGGGGATGGCTGCAATGGCAAATTCAGTGCCATGACGATCGCAGCGTGACCATAATGGCTTACCAAAGCCTACGGAAAAGCGCAGCACCTTCACACCGCAACGACGTGCGACCCAGAAGTGGCCAAACTCGTGGAAAGTGATCAGCAGGCCAAGCACTACGATCACAGCCAACACATTCTGAATCAGACCCAAAGTCTTCTCCTTGGCTAATCCTCACACCGAAGCAACGGCGCTACAGGCGATGGACCCACCCGCCACCTTACTCTCGGGCAATGCCTGGGGGCAAAGGTTCCCCGCAGCACTGCCCGAACTGGGCGGTCAATACAACCTTCAACGGGGCCAGCCAACACTCGCTGGCTCACCCATTTTTCCGCTCCAGCCATGCACGAGCCAGACACCGGGCATGGCGATCGGCTTCCAGCACCGCCTCAAGGGTTTCTGCTCCGCCCTCAGTGACACCTTCACGAACCTGTTCGACCAGCGCTGGAATATCATTGAACCCGATATGGCCGTCAAGAAAAGCGGCCACGGCCACTTCATTGGCCGCATTAAGCACGGCCGGCTGCACGCCTCCACAGGCCATTGCCTCACGCGCCAGCCTCAGGCAAGGAAACGCACGTTCATCCGCCGGCTCAAAATCCAACCGTGCCACGGCGAACAGATCCAGTGTCTCGACACCTGAATCGATACGGTCAGGCCAGGACAGGCCGTAGGCAATCGGCGTGCGCATGTCTGGATTACCTAACTGTGCCAGCACCGAGCCATCACTGTAAGCCACCATGGAATGAATCACGCTCTGGGGGTGCACCACTACCTGAATCTGATCCGGACGAGCATCGAATAGCCAGCAGGCCTCGATCAGCTCCAGCCCCTTGTTCATCAACGTGGCACTATCTACCGAGATTTTACGTCCCATGGACCAATTGGGGTGTGCACAAGCCTGATCGGGCGTCACCGTTGCCAGGTGCTCACGATCATAGCCACGAAAAGGGCCACCTGAAGCGGTCAGCAGCAACTGAGTGACACCATGATGGACCAGCCCTCCGCGATGATGCCCAGGTAGACACTGGAAGATGGCATTATGTTCAGAATCGATAGGCAGCAGTGTTGCACCACTCTTTTCCACGGCCCTCATGAACAGGTTGCCAGACATCACCAACGCTTCCTTATTGGCCAGCAGTACACGCTTGCCGGCACGTACAGCAGCTAACGTTGGCAACAGCCCTGCAGCACCCACGATGGCAGCCATTACGACGTCCGCCTCTGAGGCACCCGCTACTTCTTCCAGAGCCCGTTGACCGTGGTGCATTTCGGTGGCAACGCCTGCTTCCTGCAACCGGGCCGCCATCCAGCCAGCATCTTCAGCACTATCGATCACGGCCACATCGGGACGATGTTTCAAGCACTGCTGTAACAATGCCTCCCGAGAGCTGTGTGCCGTAAGTGCATGCACACGGTAAAGCTCGGGATGTCGGGAAATGACATCGAGAGTGCTCGTGCCGATCGAGCCAGTGGCGCCCAGCACCACAACCCCTTTCGGCAGGCCATTCTCCCGAGAAGTTGAATTGACTGCAGCGACACTCATGCCATCACCAGCCAACTGAAAAACAGGGCAAATACCGGAACCGCAGCGGTAAGGCTATCAATACGGTCGAGGATACCTCCGTGCCCTGGCAGCAACTGACTGGAATCCTTGAGACCACGATGGCGCTTGAGCATACTTTCGAGCAGATCACCCAGTACCGACGTCAATGTCACGCCCAGTGTTACCACTACCAGCACAATAGTGGCGCCCAGGTCCAGCGACTGCCATAGCGAAAAGATCACCGCCAGAAACGCCGTAACCCCCATACCGCCCAGTACACCTTCCCACGACTTGCCCGGGCTGACCTTGGGTGCCAGCTTACGCTTGCCGAAGGCACGGCCAAAGAAATAGGCGCCGGTATCTGCACACCAGACCAGGAGCAGGACAAACAGCAGCCAGACACCGCCACTATCACGCAGGACATTGAAGCCGATCCAGGTAGGCAACAGTACCCACCCCCCCATGGCCAGGCGCAACAGCCACCCCCATGGGCCACCACAGATTGAGCGCCCACCCCAGAGCGCCAATGACCAGAACCCACCAAGCCTGTGACTGACCACTGAACCAGAGCAGAGCCATGGCAACTGCCAGAACTGCAACGACTGTCAGGCGCCCTGCCCCAGAGGCAACTCCTGCCAGATTGGCCCACTCGCGCCCTGCCAACAGTACAATCATGGCGGTAAACAGGGCAAAGTAGCCGCCATCCAGTCCAAACAGTCCTGCCAGCGCCACAGGCACCAGGCAGACTGCGGTAATGACCCTTTGCCTAAGCACCTTGAGCCTCGAGCTGTTCGTCGGTCATGCCGAAACGGCGTTTACGCTGACAGAACTCTTCCAGAGCGGTATCGAAGGAGCCACCATCGAAGTCCGGCCACAATGTCGGAGTGAAATACAGCTCAGCATAAGCCATCTGCCACAACAGGAAATTGGAAATTCGCAACTCTCCACTGGTGCGAATACACAGATCTACAGGGGGAGCAGCCCCCAGGCATACCTGCTCGCCGAACATGCGCTCATCAATGGCTGCAGGATCCAGCTCACCGCCTGCCACACGCTCGGCCAGCCGCCTTGCGGCCTGAGTGATATCCCACTGACCACCATAGTTGGCGGCAATGACCAGATGGAGACCCTTATTGCCCTTGGTCAGCTCCTGAGCTTCGTTGATGCGTTTCTGAATGGCCGTGGAAAAGCCGGATGTATCACCGATCACCGACAGGCGGATATCGTGCTGATGAAGCTTCTTCACCTCTCGCTTCAGCGCCATCAGGAAAAGCTCCATCAGGGCATTGACCTCAGCAGCTGGGCGCTTCCAGTTTTCGCTTGAGAAAGCAAACAGGGTGAGCATCTCGATTCGTCGCTCAGCGGCACGACGAATCACAGCACGCACAGCTTCGACACCAGCATGGTGGCCACGCACTCCGGACATGCCACGAGAGCGAGCCCAGCGATTATTGCCATCCATGATGATGGCGACATGGCGCACTTGATTGACGGATTCCGGCAGAGGACGCAATGAAGAGGAGTCCGAAGAAGACGGTTTGGGAGGCTGCGGTGACGTCATGATGTCTCGCATGGAAGTAAACAGAAGCCCCGAGGCCCGGCACGTGCTGCGAGCCTCGGGAATGACGCGGCGAACCGGCGTCAGACCTGCATCAGGTCTTCTTCCTTGGACGCCAGCACCTTGTCGATTTCAGCCACGAAGCGATCGGTGATCTTTTGCACCTCGTCCTCGGCCTGACGCTGCTCATCTTCGGAGATTTCCTTCTCCTTGAGCAAAGCCTTGAGGTCGTTGTTGGCGTCGCGACGCACATTGCGCACAGCTACACGTGCGTTTTCTGCTTCATGACGCGCCTGCTTGATATAGCCCTTGCGCGTTTCTTCAGTCAGCATCGGCATCGGTACGCGAATCACGGTACCCGCGGTGGAAGGGTTCAGGCCCAGCTCAGAAGTGATGATGGCCTTTTCCACCTTAGGCACCATGGCCTGCTCCCAGGGCACCACGGTCAGAGTACGAGCATCCTCGATATTGACCTGTGCGACCTGATTGATCGGAGTCATGGAGCCATAATAATCGACCTGCACCGCGTCCAGAATACTGGGATGTGCACGACCGGTGCGGATCTTGTTGAAGTTGTGGTGCAGAGAGTCAATGCTCTTCTGCATGCGCTCCTGCGCATCTTTCTTGATCTCGTTGATCACGATGTCACCCTCTATCGATCAGCGTGCCTTCCTTGCCGCCCACCACCAGGTTGAGCAGGGCGCCAGGCTTGTTCATGTTGAATACCCGAACAGGCATATCATGGTCCCGCACCAGGCAAATGGCGGTCAAATCCATGACACCAAGTTTCTGGTCAAGAGCATCATCGTAGGATAACTGGTCATACTTGACCGCATCCGGATACTTGACCGGGTCCTTGTCATAGACACCATCCACTTTGGTGGCCTTGATCACTACATCGGCATCAATCTCGATACCACGCAGACATGCTGCAGAGTCAGTAGTGAAGAAGGGGTTGCCGGTACCAGCCGAGAATATCACCACGTCACCGGAGGTGAGATAACGAATGGCAGTACGGCGGTCATAGTGCTCCACCACACCACTCATGGGAATTGCCGACATCACCCGGGAACGGATATTGGAACGTTCCAGGGCGTCGCGCATTGCCAAGGCATTCATCACCGTGGCCAGCATGCCCATATGGTCGCCGGTAACCCTTTCCATACCCGCCTCATGCAAGGCCGCTCCACGGAACAGGTTACCACCGCCCACCACAATGCCGACCTGAACCCCAATGCCAACCAGCTGGCCTATCTCCAGAGCCATGCGATCGAGCACCTTGGGGTCTATACCAAAATCGGCGTCACCAGTCAGCGCCTCACCGGAGAGCTTGAGCAGGATACGCTTGTACTTCGAATCAGCACGGGGCTTGTCGACTTTAGAGATAAGGGAGGAATCGGCGCTACTCATAGCATGTCTCCGCAATTGACTGGGGCCTGCCACCGAACCAGAAAGGCCTTGTTCGGCATACCGTGAGCGCCCGGCGCATCGACCAGCGGCGCATACACGAAGGCGTGCGCTTTCGCGCACGCCATCTTTACTGTGATATCACAGTATGGAACCGGGGCCTTAGCTACGCTTGGCCTGTTCCATGACTTCCTTGGCGAAGTCGACCTCTTCCTTCTCGATGCCTTCACCCACTTCGAAGCGGGTAAAGCCAACCACTTCACCACCGGCAGCCTTGACGAATTCGGCAACGCTGACGCTGGGGTCCTTGACGAACGGTTGCTCGGTCAGGCTGTTCTCTGCCAGATACTTCTTCAGACGACCTTCCACCATCTTCTCGGCGATCTGCTCCGGCTTACCAGCCATGTCAGGCTGAGCCAGGATGATGGCCTTTTCGGTGTCAAGCTGAGACTGCGGCATGTCTTCCGGAAGTGCCACTGCCGGATTGATGGCAGCCACGTGCATGGAAACATCCTTGGCTGCTTCAGTGGTACCGCCCTTGAGCTCGGTCAGCACACCGATACGGCCACCGTGCACATAGGCACCCACCAGGTTGCCTTCAGTAGCAGTGATGACGGCAGCACGACGCACACCGATGTTCTCACCGATCTTCTGTACCAGAGCTTCACGATCGGACTCCAGCTCACCGGCAGTCACAGCAGCAACATCTTCGCTCTTGGCAGCGAAAAAGGCATCGGCAACCTTGTCGGCGAAGGCCTTGAAGTTGTCATCACGAGCAACGAAGTCAGTCTCGGAGTTGATCTCGACCAGGACACCATAGCTGCCGTCTTCGGCAACACGAGTCACGACGACGCCTTCGGCAGCGGTACGTCCCGCTTTCTTGGCGGCCTTGAGACCAGAGTTCTTGCGCAGGTTCTCGATAGCGAGATCAATGTCACCGTCGGCTTCGCTGAGTGCCTTCTTGCACTCCATCATGCCGAGTCCGGTGCGCTCGCGAAGTTCCTTGACCAGGGAGGCGCTGATAGCTGCCATGGTATTCACCTCTGAATGGTTCGACCTGAATGTCGGTTGGCCATGCGGCCCACGCAGCATGGCCAGAGTAGAGAAAAGGGGGCCTCGGCCCCCTTTGCGCCTGTCGGCGTGGGTCGTCAGTTATGCAGAGACGACCGCTGACCCAGGCGGGCCGAAGATTACTCGGCAGCGGCGGCGGCGTCGCCTTCGCTGTCGGTTACTTCGACGAACTCATCGGGACGACCTTCTTTCGCGCGGCCACAAGCATCGGCGATGGCCTTGACGTAGATCTGGATGGCGCGGATGGAATCATCGTTGCCCGGGATCACGTAGTCGACGCCGTCCGGATCAGAGTTGGTATCCACGATACCGATAACCGGGATACCCAGCTTGTTGGCCTCGTTGATGGCAATACGCTCGTGATCGACGTCGATCACGAACAGTGCATCGGGCAGGCCGCCCATTTCCTTGATGCCACCGATGGAACGCTCGAGCTTGTCTTGCTCGCGAGTGGCCATCAGGACTTCTTTCTTGGTCAGCTTCTCGAACGTGCCATCTTCGCGCATGGTCTCGAGGTCACGCAGACGCTTGATAGACTGGCGAATGGTCTTGTAGTTCGTCAGCATACCGCCGAGCCAGCGATGGTTGACGTACGGCTGACCAGAACGAGTCGCCTCTTCCTTGATGACCTTGGCTGCACTGCGCTTGGTACCAACGAACATGATCTTGTTGTTGGACGCAGCCATTTTCTCGACCACATCAATCGCTTCGTTGAGCGCAGGAAGAGTATGCTCAAGGTTGATGATGTGAATCTTGTTACGAGCGCCGAAGATGTACTTGCCCATCTTCGGGTTCCAGTAACGGGTCTGGTGACCAAAGTGTGCGCCTGCCTTCAGCAGATCGCGCATGTTGACATGTGCCATGGATGACTCCTGAACAATCGGGTTAGGCCTCCACGCACCCCATGGATCCGACCGCGGACGTAACCAACGGCACCCGGGACCATGTGACGGTGCATGTGTGTTTTCAAGGCTATTAAGCATAAACGCATTCCATAGCCCGCCCTGCCGGTTTCTCCTCCAATCGCTGATGTCCTTATATTCCTGATATCTGCTGCACTACCAGAGACAGACCAATCAAGAGCAAAGCCATCAAAACAACAGAAGAATGCATTGACAGGGAACGGCGCATTGCAGGAAAGCGCGCAGCTTTATACCATGGATAGCCTTCGAGTTGAAGTCGCTCGGCACGATAGCCACGAATCATGGTGTGCATATGCCTGCCCTGTAATGTAGTACCTGCTAGTTGTGCCTTCTAGTGAGCACCTGCTGCAGTACCAGCCTGCATATGCCATATTCCAAAGCGACGGCTCCCAGTTTACCCTCGGGCATCTTGCGGTTCCATTGATGCGGGCCCACTTTCCCCGGGGTGCTATCACCCAGATCCGAGATTCCATGAACGTACCCATCAAGACTCCCGAAGAAATCGAACTGATGCGCGAAGCTGGCCGCCAGGCTGCCAGCGTACTGGAAATGATCACGCCACATGTCCAGGCGGGCGTCAGTACAGGCCACCTTGATCGCCTGTGCCACGACTATATCGTCAACGAGCTCGGTTCCACTCCTGCCCCGCTCAACTATCATGGTTTCCCCAAGTCGATCTGCACCTCGATCAACCATGTGGTGTGCCACGGCATTCCGGATGACAGCAAGAAGCTCAAGAAAGGCGACATCATGAATATCGATGTCACCGTCAAGACAGCGGCCGGTTATCACGGCGACTCCAGCATGATGTTCATCATCGGCGAGACCATCCAGGGCGAACGCCTGTCACGGGTTACCCAGGAATGCCTGTACAAGAGCATGGCCCTGGTACGCCCAGGCGTGCGCCTTTCCGAGCTTGCCCAGGCCATCGAACATCACGCAAAGGCCAACGGCTATTCGGTCGTACAGGATTTCTGTGGCCATGGCATTGGCGCCGGCTTCCATGAGGATCCTCAAATCCTGCATTATGATGGCTATGCTCCCGAAGCTGACATCGAGCTCGCCGCCGGCATGTGCTTCACCATCGAACCGATGATCAACGTCGGAGACTACCGCACCAAGGTGTTGCGTGATGGTTGGACCGCCGTGACCAAGGACAAGGGACTGACGGCTCAGTGGGAACACACCCTGCTGGTCACGGAAACCGGCGTCGAGGTGCTCACTGCGCGCAGTGACGAGGACCTGTCCTTCCTGGCATCCTGAAGGCATCAGGCATGTCGCACGGACATGAAGGTTCACCGACAAGTGGCAGAAATATCGGACAGAGCAGCGACAACGCTGCTCCATGAGCGAACAGCAGGATGCAGCGGGTCAACATGCCGCCCTTACAAGGTGAAAATCACCTGAAGTTGCTTGACCCGCCCCGTGTCCCAGCGGATGTTATCTGCGAGACTGCGCTCAACGCGGTATCATTGAGCGCGGATCACCTTACAGACAGTCCTAATTGACAGTCAGAGCGCTGAGGCGCCCATATGCTCCTGCACCATTATCGCTTCGCCAAGGAACTTGATCTCTTCGATTTCGAGGAGTTTCGTCAACAGCTCGAAGGCCAACGCTCTCCCATTGCACCTTTCAAGGGCGCGCTGAAAGAGATCCAGGCACGGCTTGATGAACACTTTCTCAAAGGTTCCGATATCCGCGACCTGGTGCGGGGGCGCGCAAAATGTCTGGACCACCTGCTGGTCATGGCCTGGTCTCGCTATTCCGGGCTCAACACGGGTATCGCCCTGCTTGCTGTAGGGGGCTACGGCCGCGGAGAGTTGCACCCTCATTCCGACATCGACCTGATGTTCCTGCTTGAAGACGATGACGACACTCCGTTCCGGGAACCCCTCACCGACTTCATTACCTTTCTCTGGGACATCGGCCTCGAAATCGGCCATAGCGTACGCTCGCTCAATGATTGCGAACGCGAAGCCGAATCAGACATCACCGTCATCACTAACCTGCTTGAGTCACGCACGCTGGCTGGCTCGGATCATTTGCGCCAGGCCATGCGCGAGCGCCTGTCGCCAGAGCACATGTGGCCAGCGGACCGCTTCTTCGAAGCTAAATGGCAAGAACAAATCACCCGCCACCACCGCTTCAACAACTCCGAATATCACCTGGAACCCAATGTCAAAACCTCACCCGGTGGGTTGCGCGACATCCAGATGATCGGCTGGGTGGCCAAGCGCCATTTCGACACAGAAAGCTATGAAGAAGTGGTCGCCCAAGGCTTCATGAACGACGCAGAGCACCTCATCCTGAGCCAGGGCCAAGCGTTTCTGTGGCAGGTCCGCTACGCTCTACACATGATCACCGGTCGTGCCGAAGACCGTCTGCTGTTCGATCACCAGAGCGCCATTGCCGAGCTGTTTGGCTATCGCGACACTCCCGAGAGACTGGCTGTCGAGCAGTTCATGAAGCGCTACTATCGCCATGTCACCGCTCTTGCGGGGCTTAATGACATGCTGTTGCAGCACTTCGACGAGGTTATCCTGCGCTCCGAGACGCCACTGGAAACCCATCCTCTCAATGACCGCTTCCAGGTCACGGGAGGATACATTCAAGCACGCTCACGCAGTGTATTCCGCGACACACCTTCAGCACTGCTCGAACTGTTCTACCTGATGGCCGAACACCCTGAAATCGAAGGTGTACGTGCCGATACCATCCGCCTGATCCGCGACCATCGCCACCTGATCGATGACCGCTATCGCGCCAACCCAAGCCACCGCGAGTTGTTCCGGGCACTGCTCCAGTCAGGGGGCAATGTAGCCCGCCAGCTCAGGCGCATGAATCGCTACGGCGTGCTCGGCAAATACCTGCCGGAGTTCGGCCAGGCTGTAGGGCTGATGCAGCACGATCTGTTCCACATCTACACCGTGGATGCCCACACCCTACGTTTGCTCAAGTGCCTGCACGGTTTCCGCAAGCCCGATGCCAAGAAAGACTTTCCAGTGGCAGCACCGCTGGTTCACCAGTTACCCAGCATGGAAATTCTATGGATCGCCGGTCTGTTCCACGATATCGGCAAAGGGCGCGGCGGAGACCACTCCATCATTGGAGCACGCGACGTTGAAGCCTTCGCTGAACGCCATGGCCTGTCCGACTGGGAAACCCGACTGGTCAGCTGGCTGGTGGAACATCACCTGCTGATGTCGATGATCGCTCAGAAGCGCGATCTGACGGATCCGGAGGTGATACACGACTTCGCCTCCACCGTCGGCGACGAAATTCGCCTGGACTATCTCTATGTGCTGACCGTGGCCGATATCACCGCCACCAACCCGACACTCTGGAATGGTTGGCGTGCTTCACTTCTACGCCAGTTGCACTCAGAAACCCGACGCGTCCTTCGCAGGGGCCTGGAAAATCCGCTGGCACGAACCGACTGGGTACGTGAAACTCGCCAGGAAGCTCATTCCCTGCTCGCCACCATGGGAGCGGACATGGCAAGAGTATCCGCCCTGTGGCAGTCACTCGGCGAAGATTATTTCCTGCAATATGCCCCCAGCGAGGTGGTATGGCAGACCCAGGGCATGCTTTCCCATCGCGGACAGGACCTGCCCCTGGTACTGATCAATGCGCCGACCGCCGACATGGCTGAAGGTGGCACCAAGGTGTTCATCCATGCTCGTTCGGTCGACGACCTGTTCGCCGCCACCGCCGCTGCCATGGAACAGCTTGGCCTGTCGATCCACGACGCCCGCATCGCCACCTCAAAGAACAACTGGACACTCAACACCTTCATCGTGCTGGATGAACAAGGTCAGCCGATCCGCGACCCTGCTCGTCTTGATGCCATTCGTCTCCATCTGGTCGAGGAGCTCGATGATCCTGACGACTACCCAACCATCGTTACCCGCCACACACCGCGACAGCTCAAGCATTTCCAGGTACCTATCCAGGTCGCCATCGAGCAGGACTCCAACGGAGAGCGCACCCTGCTCGAACTGATCGCCCCCGACCGCCCAGGCCTGCTGGCCCGCGTAGGCGGCGTCTTCATGGAACTTGGTATTACGTTGTCTGCGGCCAAGATTGCCACCCTGGGCGAGCGTGTCGAAGACGTGTTCTACATTACCGACCGTGAAGGCAACCCGATTACCGATGAACAGCGACAGCAGAAGCTTCGCCAGCGCCTGATAGAGATACTAAGCCTCTAGAGGCCGATAGCACTTCACCTCATCCACTGTCCAGGGTTGTCGCCTGAATTTCTCCACAAGTTGCTTATGGTCAATTCTTCTAGGCCATATCCATTAGAATATTGGATAAGATCGGAAACCCGATGATAGGACATGGACGTCGCCCCCTTTCCCACGCTGGCTTGTCAAGCAAGTGCACGCAGGAACGCTGGACCAGGTGCCGCAATCAACATCGTGACTGAATGCTGTTATCCCATGGTTGAACCTGTATCCCGAATCATGCACGCCTTGCGACAGCGAGCCCTGTGGCTCCTGCTGCTCGCACCAGGTATCGCCATAGCTCTGACACCGCCCAGCCAGCCAGCCAGTCTGGCCGAGGAGTTACTGGTTTATCCAACCAGCGAGTCTCCTGCGTCCTCGACACGGCTCACAAGTGACGCAAGGGATGCTGCGGCCCCCACTGGAGTGAACAGAAACCGAGGGATCACAGCAGGGTTCCTGTCCTATGACATCGGCACCAGCTACGGGCAACTGCCCGCCAATCGTTCTGATCATCACTACAATGCCAACCTGACGCTAGGCTTCAATGCCGGCTCCTGGCGCCTGCGCCATACAGCCAACGCCCGACAGGAAGATCATCAGCCCAACCAATATGACGCTACACGCAGCTACGCCCAGCGTGACCTGGAGCAGTTCAACTCTTACCTGACGCTGGGCCAGTACGCCACACCGGGAGAGCTGTTCGATGGGGTTAACTTCGACGGAATCCAACTGCGTAGCGATGACCGGATGCGCCCCAGGAACCAGCGCGGATATGCTCCTGTGATACGTGGCATGGCACAGTCTCCCGCCACCGTCACAGTGATGCAGCAAGGTTCCGTGATCTACGAGACCAAGGTGTCACCAGGTGAGTTCGTCATTGATGACCTGATTGCTCCCGAGAACTCTGGCGACCTGGACGTATCGGTCCAGGAGGAAGATGGCACGATGCGCTCCTTCAGTGTGCCCTATCTTTCCGACCTGGGACTGTCACGCCCCGGTACTTCGAGCTACACCTTCAGCCTCGGACGCGTACGTGCATTGCAGCATGCCGATGCACCGTGGTTCAGCCAGACCACATGGCGGCATGGGCTCAGCAACAGCACCAGCCTGTACACCGGAAGCATCTTCTCTGATGGTTACGCATCACTGATGGCGGGCAGTACGAGCGCTACTCCACTGGGAGAACTGAGCGCTGACATCACATCCGCCTGGGCGGACGACATCCTGGACGCCCATCCCGACAATAGCCAGTTGAGAGGCGAGAACTATCGCATCCGATACCATCATCTCCTGGATATCACGAACACCTCCGTCGCCCTCACTGCCTACCGCTTCTCCAGCGAAGACTATGTGAGCCTTGCAGACTATTCCGCACGCCAGGATGACAGCAATGAACGCAATCGCCTGCAGATGACCATCAGTCAACCCCTGGGAGGCTGGGGACAGTTGGATCTGAGCGGCATTGACCGCCACTACTGGGACGACACTGACAGCGTCACTACCTACCAACTGGGCTATCGCCACGACTTTACCTGGGGCAATCTACACCTGACAGCAGGCCAGGATGTGAAGGACAAGACCCCCAACAGCCACTATATGGCCAGAGTCAGTATTCCACTGGGATCAGGTACAGAAACGCCAGGCCTCGGCGCGCAGTATCAACCACGCTTCAGCACCAGTGTTTCCGAAGAACTGGGCCCCAATCGCCAGATCCGTTATCAGGCCAACGCCAGCGTTGCGGGAGAACAGGGCACGACTCTGGATGACTACGCCACGAACCTGCAATGGAAAACGCCAGCCACGCTGTTCGGTATCGATGTCAGTCGAGAAAAGTCGGGAGTCCGGTACAACTCCTCACTCAGCGGCACCTTGCTGGCCCACTCAGGCGGCCTGGTTCTGAGCCCGAACCGTGGTGACACCATGGTGCTGGTGAAGCCAGCCAAACTCGACACAGGGCCTTCCGGCTTCTCTTATAACCGTTATATCAGCACCGCTAGCGACCAACTCGTGACCGGTCTCTCCCCGTATCAAAGCAATAGCGTTCCGTTCGAGACCAGCGCTGAAGGAAGTTGGGATATCTCCCGTCAGGATATTATCCCGACGCGCGGCGCCATCATCGTCATTGACGAGGATCAGTATCCTTCTACCTCGACCATCGGCGTCTACCACCAACTCTCCCATGAGACAGAAGAGCCACAAGCGCACCCAGAACAGTAAGGCTGACATCAATGAGATCTGCCCCTGAATCCCCACCCACTCTCGAGACAGCACTCTTTAAAAGATAACTCCTCTCGCCCTCATGGCTCTCCGCAAAGGATTCGCCTGGCCACGGCATTTGAGGCCGCCTGCCAGCTTCCCTATAATCGTGGTCCGGTGCGTTCCACGCATCCTGCGCCCCAAGAAGGCGCCAGCATACACGCTTGGCATACAACGACGCCTGAAGGCGCGCCTGGACACTCATGAATCCTGATATCAACGCTCTCAAGCCCTACCCCTTCGAGCGCCTGGCGGCGTTGAAGGCCGGACTTACGCCCCCTGTGGGCCTTTCACACATTCCGTTGACCATCGGGGAGCCCAAGCATGCGCCCTATCAGGCTGCGCTTGATACCCTGGTGGCCAATCAGAGTGAATTCTCTCGCTATCCGACCACGGCCGGTTTGCCTGAATTACGTCAAGCTATCGCACACTGGCTGACCAACCGCTTCAACCTGAATGGTCTGGATGCTGAAAGCCAGGTACTGCCGGTCAATGGCACCCGCGAGGCCATCTTTGCCTTCACCCAGGTTGCCCTTGATCGCCAGCGCCCTGCTCGGGTGGTCGTGCCAAACCCGTTCTACCAGATCTACGAGGGCGCCACATTACTGGCTGGTGGTACGCCTCTGTATCTCGGTTGCAGTGCCGACAATGGCTTTCGTCCAGATTTCGATGCGCTGGATGAAGCCACTTGGCGGGACGTCCAGCTGGTC
This sequence comes from Halomonas binhaiensis, assembly GCF_008329985.2. NCBI lineage: Bacteria > Pseudomonadati > Pseudomonadota > Gammaproteobacteria > Oceanospirillales > Halomonadaceae > Halomonas > Halomonas binhaiensis. The sequence goes on along the minus strand of NZ_CP038437.2, from coordinate 665,187 downwards.
TATCTCTGCTCGCCAGGCAATCCGACAGGTGCAGTGACACCCATTGAAGAATTCCAGCAACTGATTCGCCTGGCAGATGAGCATGACTTCATCATTGCCTCGGATGAGTGCTATTCAGAACTGTACCTGGACGAACAGACTCCACCACCAGGGCTGTTGCAGGCTGCCAGTGCCATGGGCCGCCATGACTTCCGGCGCTGCGTGGTATTTCACAGCCTCTCCAAGCGCTCCAACCTGCCAGGCATGCGCTCCGGATTCGTGGCGGGAGATGCCGAGATCATCAAGGCGTTCCGCCACTACCGGACCTACCATGGCTGCACCATGCCTGTCCCCGTCCAGTTGGCATCGATTACCGCCTGGAATGATGAACAGCACGTCCGCGGTAATCGCGATGCCTATCGAGCCAAGTTCGAAGCCGTCACGAATATCCTGTCGCCCGTCATGGACTTCCCTACCCCGCAGGCCAGCTTTTACCTATGGCCATCGGTTCCTGGCGGTGATGACGAGGCCTTTACTCGCCGCCTGTTTGCCGAAGCTCATGTCAGTGTGTTGCCTGGCAGCTATATGGGCAGGCCGGGCCAGGATGGCATCAACCCAGGGAGTGGGCGCCTGCGTCTGGCGTTGGTCGACGAACTAGAGCCAACCCGCGAGGCTGCCGAACGTCTGCGCCGACTCATCGAGCAGGGCTGAACAAGCTCGGGATCACCGGATTGGAGAACATCGTGTTGACACTTTACGGAATCAAGAACTGCGATACCTGCCGCAAGGCCAGCAAGGCTTTGGAGAACAAAGGTCATGCCTTCCAGTTTCACGACCTGCGTCAGGATGGTCTCAGCGCTGAGCTGCTCGACCGGTGGCTTGCGGAGCTTGGCCTCGCCACTACGCTGAATAAACGCAGCACTACCTGGCGCAACCTCTCCGATGAAGACAAGGCTGCAGTCGAGGGTGGCGATATCACTCAGGCCAAAGTGCTGCTCCTTGCCAATCCAACGCTGATCAAGCGCCCCTTGCTCGATCTAGGCGAGCGCATCCTCGTCGGCTTCAAGCAAGCCGACTACGACGCCCTGTGAGTCCCAGACGATGAAACACAGGCTTGTCTGAAAGCGCTCGCTCACCCACCTTTCATCATGTTATTTCAAGGAAACAGCCCCATGCTTAGCTTTGCTCTCGGAATTGGCACTCAAAACACTCAGGGCGATTGGCTGGAGGTCTACTACCCTGCACCATTGCTCAACCCAGAGGCCAGCCTGACCGAGGCTGCTGCCAAGGCGCTCAATGCCCCCAGCGGCAACGCCGTCGTCAGCTTCCTGCCAGAGCACTGCGCTGCACTGGCCGCAGCACTGCGTGAGGCCGGCCATGGCGCCCAGGCAGAACTGGCCGAACACCTGGCGGCGAGCCAGCGTCCGCTGGTCGCCACCTTCCTGGCTGAGGACACCCCACCCCAGAACGCAGCGGAGGTCTATCTCAAGCTACACCTGTTGTCCCATCGCCTGGTCAAGCCTCACGGCCTGGACCTGAACGGCATGTTTGGCCTGTTACGCAACATCGCCTGGAGCAATGAGGGCGCCATCGACATCGAAGAATTGCCTGCACGCCAGCTCAAGGCACGCCTGGAAGGTCGAGCTCTGTCCGTGGACTGTGTCGACAAATTCCCCAAGATGACCGATTACGTGGTACCGGCCGGTGTGCGCATCGCAGATACCGCACGGGTACGCCTGGGGGCTTACCTTGGCGAAGGCACCACCGTCATGCATGAAGGCTTCTGCAACTTCAATGCCGGCACCGAGGGACCGGGCATGATCGAAGGTCGAATTTCCGCTGGCGTCGTGGTTGGCAAGGGTTCTGACCTGGGAGGCGGTTGTTCGACCATGGGCACGCTTTCCGGCGGTGGCAACATCATCATTTCTGTCGGCGAAGGTTGCTTGATCGGTGCCAATGCCGGCATCGGAATCCCTCTGGGCGATCGCTGCACCGTGGAAGCGGGCCTGTATATCACGGCTGGTGCCAAGGTCACGCTGCTCGACGACAAGGGCCAGGAAGTGCGTACCGTGGCTGCTCGCGAACTGGCCGGCCAGCCCGACCTGCTGCTGCGCCGAAATTCCCAGAATGGCCGCATCGAGTGCCTGACCAACAAGAGTGCCATCGCGCTCAACGAAGCTCTCCACGCCCATAACTGATTCCCTTCGGATGCGGCGGCCCATTGCCGCCGCATCCGTGGAGACCATTCGCTTCGAGATACCTATGCCCACGACGTCCACGACCGACAACATTGATAACGCCGAGAACCTGTCGCCCACCCTGGAACTTGCCTTGGAGCTGATCCGACGCCCTTCCGTGACCCCAGACGATCTTGGCTGTCAGGCTCTGATGATCGAGCGCCTGAAGCGCCTTGGCTTCCATGTCGAGCGCTTGCCTTTCGGCGATGTGGAAAATTTCTGGGCAGTACATGGCCACCATGGCCCAGTGCTAGCTTTTGCCGGCCACACTGATGTTGTCCCCACCGGCCCGGAAAGCCAGTGGAAAACCCCACCTTTCGAGCCTGTCATCGATGCCAATGGCATGCTGCGTGGGCGCGGTGCAGCAGACATGAAAGGTAGCCTGGCTGCGATGATAACGGCAGTGGAACGTTTCATTACCGAACATTCCGAGCACGACGGCCGCATCGCCTTTCTGATCACCTCTGATGAAGAAGGCCCTGCCGTAGACGGCACAAAGGCTGTCGTCGAGCATCTACGCGAACGTAACGAACGACTCGATTACTGTATCGTCGGAGAGCCATCCTCCACAGAACGTCTTGGCGATGTGATCAAGAATGGACGGCGCGGTTCGCTGGGTGGAGTGCTGCGTGTACGTGGTATTCAGGGCCATGTGGCCTACCCGCATCTGGCACGCAACCCCATCCACCAGATTGCTCCCGCCCTGGATGCCCTGGCCAATGAGCACTGGGATTCTGGAAACGACAGCTTCCCTGCCACCAGCTTCCAGATCTCCAATATCCGCGGAGGAACCGGAGCCACCAATGTGATTCCCGGAGAGGTCGAAGCCATCTTCAACTTCCGTTTCTCTACGGAGACAACGAACGAGGCGCTGCGTCAACGCACCGAATCGATTTTGCGTGAACACGACCTGGACTTCGATATTGACTGGACGCTCAACGGCCAGCCCTTCCTGACACGGGAAGGCGCCCTGGTCGAGGCGGCTATAGACGGCGTCGAGCACATCACCGGTATCCGACCCGTGCTGTCCACCAGTGGAGGCACCTCGGATGGCCGTTTCATCGCAACACTTGGCACCCAGGTAGTCGAACTGGGGCCACTCAATGCTACCATCCACCAAGTCGATGAACGGGTACAGGCCTCGGATCTGGATGATCTCAGCCGGATCTACGAAGCCATCCTGGTGCGACTGTTCGCCACTGATGGCCATTGGGGGATCACGCATGGTGATGGATGAGAACTACCCGGATATCGAGATCTATCTAGCACACGCCGATATCGAGCGCATCAATGCCTGGCTGAATGACGCGATCCAGGCGCTGCCTCTGACAGCCCGAGGCAAGTCCAAGTGGCTGACAACGGGTGAACGGAATGGCAACGATATCCCTGTCATGCTGGTCACCAGGGCGGCCGACGGGTTTGCCAGCCTATGGTTCGATAGCCCAGCCACGCCCTGGTCCAGCGATAGCGACTGTGCAAGAGCCGCAGCTCTTGCCCTGGAGTGCGAGGTGCGCTGCTCTCTGGGTGGTTGGCAGCCAGGTGATGATCCAGACCGCTTCCTTCAGGTATTGCCGGATGGTAGTGAAGGCCCCATCAACTGGCCAGACTCAGGAACCTGAAAAAAACAGCGCCCCGCGATTGCGGGGCGCTGTCATAGCGTGGCGTAAATCAAACTGATCAGGTAATCACAGTGACATCGTCGGCCTGCAGGCCACGCTCGTTCTCTACAACGTAGTAACGGACCTTCTGGCCCTCAGCTAGTGTACGATGACCATGGCCGCGAATGGCTCGGAAGTGCACGAACACATCCTCACCGCCAGCTCGGGTAATAAAGCCATATCCCTTGTTGACGTTGAACCACTTCACTTCACCGATTTCGCGATCATCATCCAGTGTCTCAGCCTGGCTGGCCAACTGCGGTGTGAAAGCATTGGTGGCGAGGGTAGCGACCATAAGCAAGGCGAAAACCGCCACAACTGCACCAAGATAACCAGTGAGCACTTTTTCATCTTCCGCCAGGTTTACCAGTTCCTCTACAGTAATCCCGGTAAGCAGGCTGATCATCAGGGCAATCAATAATGGAGACGGTGTCGCCAGCAACAAGCTGACAAGACTGCAACGGAAAATAACCCTTCTCTTCATGGACCTTGAATACTCTCTTTTATAGTGAAAATAGGTGGAATGACCATGAGACCCTTCACCACTCCCCTGCCTCCTTTGCTTGGGGCGCCGTGCGGATCTTGGCGGGTGACACGATGAACAATGACACACCGCAGCGAGAGTCTATCACGGAGACAACCGAGTCGTCCGCCGAAACGGCACAACGACTGGAAGCCATCGAAAGTCGCTTGGCCTATCAGGAACACTGGCTGGATACTCTGGATGCCGCTATAGCGCAGCAGGAGCGCCGCCTGATGGAGCTGGAGCGCCTATCACGACTGATGCAGGAGCGCATGCGCGAGCTACGCTCTGCGGACAGCCTGGGACAAGCACCCGGGCCGGAGGATGAACTACCGCCACACTACTGAAAAGCCAGGACTCTTACCCGGCCTTGTCAGAAAAAACGCGAGGTCTGAAAAACACCTGCGAGCCACACCATTCCGAACATAGCCCGGACGGTGCAGCTCGCAGATATTGATACAGCAATCTAGACGTCGACAGGCCCCAGTGATGAGCAGTCTTCCTGTCGACGTTCGAAGGCCAGGGTTCAAGACTAGCCACTCAGCCCATCCAGATAGCGCTCGGCATCCAGGGCTGCCATGCAGCCGCTGCCTGCGGAAGTAATGGCCTGGCGATACACATGGTCCATGACATCACCGGCAGCAAATACGCCCGGTACGCTGGTCGCGGTGGCATTGCCCTCCAGACCTGACTGCACCTTGATATAACCGCCATTCATGTTCAGCTGGCCTTCGAAGATACCGGTATTGGGGCTATGGCCAATGGCGATGAACAACCCCGGAGCCGCAATCTCGCGAGTGGATCCGTCATCCACGGACTTGAGACGCACACCGGTCACGCCGCTGTTGTCGCCCAACACTTCATCAAGGGTGTGGTTCCAGACGATGTCGATGTTACCGTTCTCGGCCTTGTCGAACAGCTTGTCCTGCAGGATCTTCTCGGAACGCAGACTGTCACGACGGTGCACCAGGGTGACCTTGGAGGCAATGTTGGACAGATATAATGCCTCTTCCACCGCCGTATTCCCGCCTCCCACCACGACCACCTCCTGGTTGCGATAGAAGAAGCCGTCGCAGGTCGCACAGGCGGAAACCCCTTGCCCCATGAACTGCTGCTCGGAGGGTAAGCCCAGATAGCGGGCACTGGCGCCGGTCGCAATGATCAGCGCGTCGCAGCTGTAACTGCCATTGTCACCTTTGAGTATGAAGGGGCGTTCACGCAGCTCGACTTCATGGATATGGTCAAACAGCACTTCGGTATCGAAACGCTCTGCATGACGCTTCATGCGCTCCATCAGTTCCGGGCCTTGTACACCCGCATCATCACCCGGCCAGTTATCCACATCAGTGGTGGTAGTCAACTGGCCGCCAGCCTGAATGCCAGTAATCAGTAACGGCTTGAGGTTTGCACGCGCCGCATATACGGCAGCGGTATAGCCGGCTGGACCGGAGCCCAGAATGATCAGACGCTCATGGCGTACTTCGCTCATATTAACCTCGCTATGCCAGGGGAGAGCCCCCAAACGGATTCGGTGATAGCCACGCGTCGAGCATGGACATGACCCAATCCGTTCCGCGGGATGGCTGGGGTGCCACCCCGCGGTCTTTACTGCTTACAGCTCGTTGGAGTGTGTGCTCAGATACTTGGCCACACCCACGGCATCAGCCTGCATGCCTTCCTGGCCTTCATCCCAGCCAGCCGGGCAGACTTCACCATGCTTCTGGTGGTGTTGCAGCGCCTTGACCATACGCAGCATCTCATCGACATTACGACCCAGCGGCAGGTTGTTGACCACCTGATGCTGCACGACACCGTCCTCATCGATCAGGAAGGAAGCACGCATGGCAACGCCAGCTTCCGGATGCTCGATGCCGTAGGCGTTGGTGATCTCGTGCTTGACGTCAGCCACGATCGGGAAACCGACTTCACCGATACCACCAGCGTCCGGGCTGGTCTTGCGCCAGGCGTAGTGGGTGAACTGAGAATCGATGGACACACCGATGACCTCAGCACCCAGCTCCTTGAACTGCTGCAGACGATTGTCGTGAGCAATGATTTCGGACGGGCAAACGAAGGTGAAGTCCAGCGGCCAGAAGAACAGTACGCGCAGCTTGCCGTTGCTGTCGGACAGTTTGAAGTTCTCTACGATCTCACCGTTGCCAAGGACAGCAGCGGCTTCGAAGTCAGGGGCTTGACGTCCTACCAGTACGCTCATGCACTACTCCATATTCAAGCAATTTAAAGGACAGTGAAAAATTTGGGGTGTCCACTCTAGGTTATAGCCACCATGACCCGCCAATCAGCTAGAGTCATGAGACATATAGCCAGCGCCTATTGTGTCGTCCGCGCCGTGACGCCGCAATGACGATGTCACCTGTCGGCCCTAGCCTCAGATGACATCATTGTCAGAGCCCACTATCACTGAGCCGATTTCCTCCGACACCGACACTATCTCGATCTTGAGGTGAATCGGCGCACAGCAACGGGGACAGTCTTCCCAGGTTTCATGACTACCTTGCGAAACATCGACCAGCAGGTCGAAACGTGAATCGCAATAAGGGCAGGCAATGGGCCAAGTGGGTAAGCGATGTTCGTCCACGACGCCCTCGCGCTCTCAAGTGGAAGAATGATGATGGGGACGACGCTCCGAGCTTTCAAGGATAAGACGGGTGTATGCTGGTAATGGTTCGCCAACAAATAAAATTCACGTACGCTGTTATTCACCTGTTCTTCAACCAATACCGTGACCGAGGGACAACATCATGAGTACTGATCAACAGCACGATTTCCTGCAAACACTGGATGTGGCCGGCCGGCAGTACGCTATCTACAGCCTGTCGCGGGCTGCTGAGATATTAGGCGACATTAAGCGCCTGCCGATGACGCTCAAGGTATTGCTCGAAAACCAGCTACGCTTCGCCGGCGATCCCAGTGTTTCCCAGGATGACCTTCAAGCCCTGGTTGACTGGCAACAGCAAGGCCGCTCCAGCCGGGAGATCGGCTATCGCCCTGCCCGCGTGCTGATGCAGGACTTTACCGGTGTTCCCGGGGTCGTCGACCTGGCCTCCATGCGCGCTGCCGTGGAGGCTCTTGGGGAAGCCCCGTCACGCATCAACCCGCTGTCGCCGGTGGACCTGGTCATCGACCACTCCGTGATGGTCGACCACTTTGGCGACCCCAGCGCCTTCAAGGACAACGTTACCCTGGAGATGACGCGCAATCGCGAGCGTTATGAGTTTCTGCGCTGGGGCCAGCGCGCTTTCGACAACTTCCGAGTTGTGCCTCCGGGCACCGGCATCTGCCACCAGGTCAACCTCGAATACCTGGGCAAGGCCGTGTGGACCAAGCAGGAAGAAGGCAAGACCTGGGCCTATCCGGACACCCTGGTCGGTACGGACTCCCACACCACCATGATCAACGGACTTGGTGTGCTTGGCTGGGGGGTCGGTGGTATCGAAGCGGAAGCTGCCATGCTGGGTCAGCCGGTATCAATGCTGATTCCTGAAGTCATTGGCTTCAAGCTGAGCGGAAAGCTACGGGAAGGCATCACGGCTACCGACCTGGTTTTGACGGTAACGGAGATGCTGCGCAAGAAAGGCGTGGTCGGAAAATTCGTCGAATTCTATGGTGACGGTCTCAAGGACCTGCCTCTGGCCGACCGCGCCACCATCGCCAACATGGCGCCGGAATATGGCGCTACCTGCGGCTTCTTCCCGGTCGATGATGAAACGCTGACCTATATGCGCCTGTCCGGGCGCGATGAAGAGCAGATTTCACTGGTCGAGGCTTACTGCAAGGAGCAGGGACTGTGGCGTGAGCCGGGCCATGAACCGATCTTCACCGATGTGCTGAAACTGGATATGGGAGATGTCGAAGCCAGCCTTGCCGGCCCCAAGCGTCCTCAGGATCGCGTCGCACTCAAAAATATCAGAACCACCTTTGAAGAACTGATGGAGAGCGATGATTCGTCAGAGGACAACGAGCGCAGAGCTAATCTCGAGGCCGAGGGAGGCCAGACTGCGGTAGGGGTGGCACGCAGCTACCGCCACTCGGACAGCCAGGATGTCAGCCACAACGGAAGCAATTTCAGCCTTGACCCTGGAGCAGTGGTCATTGCTGCCATCACCTCCTGTACCAACACCTCGAACCCCAGTGTCATGATGGCTGCAGGACTGCTGGCCAGAAATGCTCTCCAGAAGGGGCTCAAGACCAAGCCCTGGGTCAAGACTTCACTGGCCCCTGGCTCCAAGGTCGTCACCGACTACCTTGCAGCGGCCGAGCTGCAGGATGACCTCGATGCCCTGGGCTTCAACCTGGTGGGCTACGGCTGTACCACCTGCATCGGCAACTCCGGCCCACTGCCCACACCTATCGAGGAGGCAGTGAAGAAAGGCGACCTTACCGTTGCCTCAGTGCTATCCGGCAACCGCAACTTCGAGGGCCGCGTACACCCCCTGGTCAAGACCAACTGGCTGGCCTCCCCTCCCCTGGTGGTTGCCTTTGCCTTGGCTGGCAATATGCGCTGTGACCTGACCAAGGAGCCACTTGGTGAAGGCAGCGATGGCAACCCGGTGTATCTCAAGGACATCTGGCCATCGCAGAAAGACATCGCCGAAGCAGTGGAGAAGGTCAATACCGCCATGTTCCACAAGGAATATGCTGAAGTCTTCGACGGAGATGAGGTATGGCAGTCCATCGAAGTCCCTGACAGCGAGGTCTACACCTGGACGCCTGACTCCACCTATATCCAGCACCCTCCGTTCTTCGATGGCATGGGCAGAGAACCTGCACCTATCATGGATATTGCTGATGCACATATCCTCGCCATGCTGGGGGATTCGGTGACCACAGACCATATTTCCCCTGCTGGCTCGATCAAGCCGGACAGCCCTGCCGGTCGCTACCTGCAGGAACACGGTGTCGAAGTGGTGGATTTCAACTCCTACGGCTCCCGTCGTGGCAATCATGAGGTAATGATGCGCGGCACCTTCGCCAACGTACGGATCCAGAACGAGATGCTCGATGGCGTAGTAGGCGGAGAGACACGCCATGTACCAAGTGGCGAGCAAATGGCCATCTATGATGCCGCCATGCGCTATCAGGAAGAAGGCACGCCACTGGTGGTGGTGGCTGGCAAGGAATACGGCACCGGTTCATCGCGTGACTGGGCCGCCAAGGGCACTTTGCTGCTAGGCGTTCGCGCAGTACTGGCAGAATCCTATGAACGCATTCACCGTTCCAACCTGATCGGCATGGGCGTGGTTCCGCTGCAGTTTCCGGAAGGGGAAACCCGTCAGACCCTTGGCCTGAGCGGCGACGAAACCATCTCCGTCAGCGGCCTGGCAGACCTCACTCCTGGCGGCGAAGTCGCAGTGACCATCAAAAGTGACAAGGGAGAGAAGAGCTTTAAGGCCCTATGCCGTATCGATACTGCCAACGAACTGGAATATTACCGTCACGGAGGCATTCTGCATTACGTGCTACGCAAGATGATTGGAGCGGCCTGAGAATGACCATCGCCCCGCATCTTGCGGGGCGATGGTAAGCCGTAAGCCGTAAGCCGTAAGCCGTATGCCGTAAGCCGTAAGCCGTAAGCCGTATGCCGTATGCCGTAAGCCGTAAGCCGTAAGCCGTAAGCCGTAAGCCGTAAGCCAATGATGCAAAATGCTTCTCAGAACCGTGTAAAGGCTTCTTCGCTTATAGCTTATAGCTCCACAGCTTAGAGCTCGAGTCGCTATGCGACTCGCCTAGAACGCCCGACGACGATAGTCACGGTAGTCCGGTTCCCAGCACACCTGCTCGATGGCACGGCGCAGCTTGGTACCATTCGTCTTGAGTGCCACCCCTTCACCCTGGGCTTGTGCCGCCACATCGAAAGCAATGGACTTGGAGATTTCACGAATGGATGACAACGGCGGCAGCATGGCGCCTTCACCATGCTTGACGACCGGAGCCTCACGAGCCAACGCGCGGGACGCCGCCATCAGCATGGAATCCGTGACTCGGCGGGCACCAGCAGCCACGACACCCAGCCCAATCCCCGGGAAGATATAGGCATTGTTGCACTGCGCGATGGGAATCGTACGGCCATTGATCTCCACCGGAGCAAAGGGGCTACCCGTCGCTACCAGAGCCTCACCGTTGGTCCACTTGAGAATATCCTCCGGCTGCGCTTCAGCACGCGACGTGGGGTTGGACAGCGGCATGATCAGTGGCTTGTCGCAACCTGCATGCATCGCCTTGACCACATCTTCAGTGAAGATGCCCGGCTGACCACACACACCCAGCAGAACAGTCGGCCTGACCTGCTTGACCACCTCAAGCAGATTCTGTCCATCCCAACCTTCTACACGGCTGGTGGGATGGGCCAGACGAACCTGGAAATCACGCAACCAGCTCTGATCATCCGTCACCAGGCCTTCACGGTCGACCATGAACACTCGCTCACGCGCCTGCGACTCGCTCAACCCTTCTGCCATCATGGATTGAACGACCATCTCGGCAATACCACAGCCGGCAGAACCCGCTCCGACAAAGACCACGCGCTGATCGGCCATGCCTTCACCACGTGCCTGACAGGCAGCCATCAAGGTGCCCACGCACACAGAGGCAGTGCCTTGAACGTCATCGTTGAAGCAGCACAGCTCATCACGATAACGCTCCAGCAACGGCATGGCATTGGCCTGGGCAAAGTCTTCAAACTGCAGCAAGGCCTTGGGCCAGCGACGCTTCACGGCCTGAATGAAGGTCTCGATGAAAGCATCGTACTCTTCCTGACTGATACGCGAATGGCGCCAGCCCATATAGCGCGGATCATCGAGCAGAGTCGGGTTGTTGGTGCCGACATCCAGCATGATCGGCAGCGTATTGGCCGGGCTGATGCCGCCACAGGCGGTGTACAGCGACAGCTTGCCGATCGGAATTCCCATGCCTCCGATTCCCTGGTCGCCCAGCCCCAGGATACGTTCACCATCCGTCACCACGATGACCTTGACGTTATCCTTGGTCGCGCTGCGCAGGATGTCATCCATGTGCTCGCGATCAGGATAGGAAATGAACAAGCCACGGTGATTGCGATAGATATTGGAGAACTCTTCACAGGCCTTGCCAACCGTAGGGGTATAGATGATCGGCAGCATCTCTTCGAGATGGCCCGAAACAAGGCGGAAGAACAACGTCTCGTTATCGTCCTGAATCGCACGCAGATAGATATGACGATCCAGGTCCGTCTGGCATTGCTGGTACTGGTGATAAGCGCGCTCTACCTGCTCATCGATGGTCTCGACATTCTGTGGCAGCAGGCCAATCAGGTTGAACTGCAGGCGCTCCTTCTGGGTGAAGGCACTGCCCTTGTTCAACAAAGGCATCTCCAGCAGGGATGGGCCGGCGTAAGGGATATACAGAGGACGCTTGGGTTGTGTACTCATTGCTTATCTCATTCTATGTCTAGGCGCACGACAACAGGCTAATGTCGTACAGGCCCAAATCCATGTTGTCGGCGCTCACAGCACCCGTCATCAGGAACTCTATCACGCTGCCGTGTGACAACGGCGCAAGTGGTCCTGAGAGGGAATCAGATGAAGCGCCCAAGACCTGCGGCGGTGCGCAGCCTGTCCATCAATGGCGCCGCTTGTGCCCGAGCCTTCTCGGCGCCTTTCTGCAGCACGGCCTCGATATGGGCCGGATCCTCGAGTAGCGCCAGGTAGCGCTCACGGGGTTCGCGAAGGTGCTCGTTGAGATATTCGAAGACACGGTTCTTGGCATCTCCCCAGCCGATGCCTGCTGCATATTCCTCGCGCATGGCCTGGGTGTCCTCGGCACTGGCGAAAGCAGAATATATCTGGAACAGCGTACAGGTATCCGGATCCTTGGGTTCACCAGGTTCCAGGGAGTTGGTCTTGATCTTGCGTACCAGCTTGAGCAGCTTCTTCTCAGCCACGAACAACGGAATGGTGTTGTTGTAGCTCTTGGACATCTTGCGCCCATCGAGGCCATTGAGTACCTGGACCTTTTCGTCTACCACGGCTTCCGGCAGGCTGAAGAAGCTTCCCTTGTACAGATGGTTGAAGCGCCCGGCCATGTCCCGAGCCATCTCGATGTGCTGGATCTGGTCACGGCCCACCGGCACCTTGTTGGCATTGAACATGAGGATGTCCGCCGCCATCAGCACCGGATAGCCAAACAGGCCCATGGTCACGCCTTTGTCCGGATCCTGGTTGTCGGCTTCTTCGTTCTCGGCAACCGCTGCCTTGTAGGCATGAGCACGGTTCATCAACCCTTTGGCACAGACACAGGACAACATCCAGGTCAGTTCGGGGATTTCCGGAATATCCGACTGGCGATAAAACGTAGCGTTATCGGTATCCAGCCCCAGGGCCAGCCAGGTGGCAGCAATCTCCAGACGCGACTCCTGCACACGCTTGGGATCCTGACACTTGATCAGGGCATGCAGGTCGGCGAGGAAATAGAAGGACTCGACATTAGGGTCGAGGCTAGCCTCGATGGCCGGCTTGATGGCACCAACGTAGTTGCCGAGATGCGGCGTACCCGTCGTGGTGATGCCAGTAAGCACACGTGTCACTTTCTGAGACTGGGGTTGCCCGGTCGAAGCCTGGGCGGAGAACGCTGACGTTGCGGACATTAGGTCGAACTCTGCTGACTCACGAATGCCCGCTATGGTAACGCGCTGCCCCGCCCATGGCTAAGGAAACACTCTCAAATTAGCGACACAGGTCATTCCAGCAGCGTTGCTGGTGCAACATGCTCCATGCCAAAGGCTTCTGCCACTGCAGCATACGTCAACTGACCGCCATGCACATTGAGGCCTGCGGCAAAGTGAGCGTCGTCACTCAAGGCACGGCGCCAGCCCTTGTTCGCCAAGGCCACGACAAAAGGCTGCGTGGCGTTGGTCAGCGCCTGGGTCGAAGTTCGCGCCACAGCGCCCGGCATGTTGGCAACACAATAATGTACGACACCATCCACCACATAAGTGGGATCGGCATGCGTGGTGGGGTGGCTGGTCTCGAAACAGCCGCCCTGGTCAATGGCCACATCGACCAGCACCGATCCAGGCTTCATGTCCGCCAGCATGCTGCGGCTGATCAGCTTAGGCGCAGCCGCTCCCGGCACCAGCACCGCGCCGATGATCAGGTCGGATTCGCGCACAGCGTCCTCGACGCTATCCGCGGTCGAGAATACCGTCTTCATACGGCCTTGATAGCGATCATCCAACACTTCCAGGCGAGGGATAGACCTGTCCAGCACACTGACATCGGCTCCCAGCCCCAGGGCCATGCGTGCCGCATTCTCTCCAACGACACCACCACCGATCACCGTGACCCTGGCTGGCGGCACCCCCGGAACACCAGGCAGCAGGATACCCGCACCACCTTGAGCCTTTTCCAGACTGTGTGCCCCGGCCTGTACTGCCATACGGCCAGCCACCGTACTCATCGGTGCCAGTAGCGGCAGACCACCCTGTGGCGCGGTAATAGTTTCATAAGCAATACAGGTTGCCCCACTGGCCAGCAGGCCACGCGTCAGCTCTTCCGCGGCGGCCAGGTGCAGATAGGTGAACAGCGTCTGGCCAGAGTGCAGACGCTCAACTTCCTCTGGCTGCGGTTCCTTGACCTTGAGGATCAGCTCGGCGCTCTCCCATAATGCCGCCACATCGGCTTCAATCTTCGCACCAGCGGCAATATAAGCGTCATCAGCGAAGCCCGCGCCTTCCCCGGCACTCTCCTGAACCACTACCTGATGACCACGAGCACACAGCTCTCGGGCACCACTGGGTGTCAAGGCAACGCGATATTCGTGATTCTTGATTTCCTTGGGTACGGCAATACGCATGTCTACAGTCCCCTGGTCTGGGCCCTGCCTGTCATGGCTAGGCATCTTGCCCATCGCCCAGGCCGCCTCATGGTTGAAGTTGAAAAACCGTCAACTTCATTACAGCACAAGAGTTTTTTCCTGTGGATCAGCCATGACAAAAACGGAAAAAACAGTCATTCGGCATTTTCTCAGCCGAAAATCACTCGACAGACAAGGGGATTGTCAGCAAGAACTGTGGTGCTTACGCCCAAAGTACTAGCCATCAAGGACGGCTGATCGAAGGGGAAAGGCCAATATCAGGGCAACGCAGTGTCTAACGAGTGTCATCATAGCGATACCCGGTCCCGCGTACCGTGGTAATGCGGCAGGAATAGCGGCCAAGCTTCTTGCGCAGGCGAGCAATATAGACATCGACGGTATTGGTCATGGGGTCTTCATTGAGCCCCCAGACCGAACTGAGAATGCGCTCACGACTCAGGACTCGTCCCCCATTGGCCAGCAGCAATGCCATGAGATCCCGCTCACGCGTGGATAGCTCCACGACTTCACCAGCCACTATCAGGCACAGGGCATCACGATCGAACTGCACATCATCATCAGCGCCGGGCTCGGAGGGAGCAAAGGCCGCAGCACGCCGATGCAACGCTTCGATACGGGCAATCAATTCATCAAAGCTGAAAGGCTTGGATAGATAATCATCCGCCCCACGTCGCAATCCCGCGACCTTTTCGTCAGTGGCGTCCAGTGCCGTCAGCATCAACACAGGGACATGATTCCCCGTTGCTCGCAGTCGTGAGCACACTTCATGCCCCGAGATACCCGATAGCACGATGTCCAGGAGCACCACATCAAAGACATTGTCACGCAACATTGCCAAGCCTGACTCACCATCCGCGCAATGTGTCGCGCACCACCCTTCACCACGCAACCCCCGACAGATGAAGTCAGCAACTCGGTCCTCATCCTCGATCACGAGAATATTCACGCATTTGCCTCGTCTGAAACACTCCGGGGCAGATCAATATAGACCACTAAACCTCCTCCATGGCGATCATGCAGACCCGCTTCACCACCGTGGGCTCTTGCGATGGCCCGCACGATAGGCAACCCCAGGCCACTTCCTTCCGTATGTTGATATGCAGCATTGGCACCGCGAAAGAAACGCTCGAATACCAGCTCCTTGTCGGAATCAGCCAACCCGGAACCGTCATCCTCGACGGAAATACGGTATCCGTCCTGCCGAGCCTGGAGACTGGCCGCCACATGCTTTCCTCCATGCATGAAAGCGTTATGCAAGAGTGCTAGAACCGACTGCCTCAGACGTAGCCGATCACCATGGATAATGGCCTGCGACAATGCCGTGTCCAGAGAAACCGGTCGTGGCGATAAACTCAGCGCATCCTTGAGGAAGGCAACCAGATCCACTCTCTCATGCTGTATATTCAGTTCTCCACCTTCCTGGCGGGCAATGAACAACAGGTCGTCGATCAACGCCGAGGTATGGGCCGCCGCTTCACGCGTACGACAAAGCGCCTCGCGATAATCCGCTTCAGAAGTATCATGCCCTCGCAACGCTACATCACTTTCGCCATGGATGATGGTCAACGGGGTCTTGAGTTCATGGCTGACCTCCGCCAGCAGCCGTCGCCGGTTGACTTCCGCCCGGTGTGCTTCCTCCAGCAGCCTTTCAAGCTCCTCTGTACGTTCTGCCACAGCACTTTCCAGCATGGCATTCTGCCGCTCTAGGGCCTGGCGATGCTTGCCGACATCCGCCGCCAACTGGTTGATCAGGTGGCTGATGTGGCCCACCTCATCGCGTCCTGTCACTACGATTGGGCGATTGAATTCACCGGCGCGCATATGCTCCACACCTTGCATCAAGCGCTTTAGCGGCACGGCAACCCGGGCTCGATAATAAAATGTCACCGCGAGCGTCAGAACACTGGCAACCAGAGCGAACACCATCGCAATGAGACGAATCCGCTGTGCGCCTTTCTCCAGCTCACGGCGCGCAGCATCCGCCTCCTCACCTTCTTCTGTGATCGCATCTTCCATGAGCGAACGAAACTCCTGATCAATCTTCTCGTCCAGCAAGTCGGAGAAACGCAACCAGCGTGTCACAGGATCGAGGCTGCGACCGGTCCGAATCAGGTCTTCAAACTCAAATATCAATACGTTGATCTTGTTGGCGATTTCATCCATCACCATCAGTTCTTCCCGTTCCTGTTCTCCAGCCAGACGAATTTCAGCAGCAATGATCGCGCGTATTTCGTTGATATCATCGAACACTCGACTGATCATTTCTCGCTCACCAACCCCACCATCCTGATCACCGATGACGATGGCGTCTCCAAACTGCTTGAACAGCTGATAGCTATGTGCCGACAAGCGCAGGTGCGTGCTGTAGGAACGATGAGCCAGATTCATGCGCTCCGTCAGCCAGGTGGTGCGCTCGACATTCCAGTACGCCAGCAAAGCCCCACCAAACGCCATGGTCAACAGGATCAGGGTATAACTTGCTACCACACCAACAATCTTCATTACTCATCCATGAGTGAGATCTTTTATTGTGACGACAATGGCGGCTTGTCCAACCAAACATCATCCGTCGCCTGAAGCACAAGAACATCGCTACTTCCAGAGTCGATACCGCCAGGTTGCGCCTATGCTCTGCGATACGACCATCCAGGTCATCATGACGTCCTGCACATACCAGCCACCAGAGCCATATCAACGCCGCGCACCATCCTCCTCTGATGGCAAGCAGGAGCGAGCAAGCACCAGACGCTGTAAACAACTACCATTCGGACACCGAACACGGCGGGTTATGAAAACCCATCGGGCATTACCGGGAATATACTCAGGCTGGAAGGTGTTCATGCAAGTCATCGCGAGATCCTCTGTACGAGTCAGCACACGCGGATGCTACGGATGACGCAGGATCAAGTCCTGACAAGAACGTTAGATAAACATGAACATAAGATGAACAAATAGTGATGAGACCGTATCCAGGACACCACCTTCCGGCGGCGGCTAATAGGTGGCAGTGTCGGCAGCGTTCAATGCCTCATAACGCTTCAGTTGGAAACGATGGCGCTACCATAGCCGCGAATGAAAGATGCTGGCAAGCGCCGTGGTCGACCGCTGGATAGTGCAATGCAGGCATAACGGGTACGCGCACGCAGCAACGTCACTCCATCAGCCTGACGCTGCAGCTGAAAGCGACGTGTCAGGGTCAAGCGGCCATCACATTCCACAATCCAGGTTGCCATGGCCAGCTTCTCTCCAATAAAGCACGGAGCCAGATAATCCAGCTCATGGCGATGCACAGCCATGGCCCGATCAAGCTCTCGATAATGCTCCAGGGTCAGCCCCAGCTCATTGGAGTGGGCCCAGCTGGCCTGTTCCACCCAGCGCAGGTACTGAGCATTGTTCGCATGGCCGTAGTGATCGATGGCCTCTTCGCCGACCTCGATCTCTGTGATGAAAGGGTCAGGCAGATCCCATTCGAGTTGGCTGCTCATCACTCCTCCCTTGCTTTTCTCTTCCCTTACTCTTCCCTTAGGCGGCCGCACTTCCAGCAGGTATCGAAGGCGCCCTCCAGATGCTCTCCGCATCGCGAGCAGCGCCAATCCGGGTTGGAACTTTCCTTTTCCAACGCATCGCGCACCAGCGTTTCCGCCCGATAGCGATTATGCGCCGCCACCCATACTTCTGGTTCACACTCGAGCAGCGGCAGTTCGCCCGCGCCACCGCCCAAGGTCATGTTGCGCAGCTCACAGGGAATGCCGGCAGCACAGAGCAGATTATGCACATGACCAACCAGAAGGGCATTGCTATGGGAAAAGACACGAACCCACTCGACACTCGCCATGTTACCTCCCGGCTGGGCAACGCTATTGCACTGTGATGCTGGCATCAGTCACGAAAGACACGAACGCCCAGGGCCTTGAGATAGGACGTCTCGGGAATCGCCGGGTGCACCGGGTGGTCCGGCCCCTGATGACCCTGGAACAGAATCTGGCCCTGTCGATCCTGGTGACGAATGGCCCCACGCACGACTTCCGTGAGTCGTTCACTCGCCAGGTGCATGGAGCAGGATGCGGACAACAGCAGGCCATCGCGCCCCAGCAGACGCATGGCGGCACGGTTCAACTTGGCATAGGCGCGTTCGCCATTGGGGATATCCTTGCGCTTCTTGATGAACGCAGGGGGGTCAAGAATCACTACATCGAACTGCTCACCCTCTGCCTTGAGCGCGGTAAGCACATCGAAAGCATCGCCCTGCCCCACAGCCACCTGCTCATGCAGACCATTGAGCGCAGCATTCTCGGCAACGCGATCCAGAGCCGTCGCACTGGCATCCACGCACAGGACTTCACTGGCGCCATGAGCTGCAGCCTGAATACCCCAACCTCCAACATAACTGAAGAGGTCCAGCACACGCTTGCCGGCTACCTGCTGATTGAGCCAGGCACGGTTGACGCGGTGATCATAGAACCAGCCCGTCTTCTGGCCATCGATTACCGCCGCAGCAAAGTTGACTCCGTTCTCCCTGAGCAGCACCTGATCAGGCAGCTCGCCCTTGACTACTACCACATCCTGGTCGAGGCCTTCCTGACGACGACCGCTGGTATCATTACGCAGCACCACGCAGGATGGCTTGATGACCTTGTCCAGGGCATCCAGCAGCTCATCCTTCACCGCCTCCATGCCGGCTGTATTGAGCTGCACGACCAGCACATCGCCAAAACGATCGATCACCAGACCAGGAAGCAGGTCACCTTCACCATGTACCAGGCGGTAATATGGCTCGGAAAACATGCGCTGGCGCAGCGACAGGGCCTGATTGAGACGATGAACCAGCAAGGAGCGATCCAGGCGCATGCTCGGATCACGCGATACGATGCGCGCACAGATCAACGAGTTGGGATTGACGTAGGCCAGCCCCATTGGCTTGCCGTTGGCAGCCTCGACAATTGCCTGCTCACCAGTCTGAAAACCCTTGAGCGGCGTTTCGGCAATATCGACCTCGTTGGAGTACAGCCATAGATGGCCTGCCTTGAGGCGGCGATCGGCATTCTTTTTCAAGCGCAGTGAACGGGTCACGATAGGAGTTCTCTCGTACAGGGAATGTGGTGAAGCAAATCAATGCTGACAATGGGGGCAGAACACACTGGCCCGCTGCCCAAGGGTGACGCGCTTGAGTTCAGCGCCACACTGCTGACAAGGTTGGCCGTCACGGCCGTACACCCGAAGTTTCTGGACAAAGTAACCAGGCTCGCCTTTACCGCTGACGAAATCCCGCAGCGTCGTTCCTCCCTGGGCAATGGCGGCAGCCAGCACTTCCTTGGCCGCAGCAGCCAGGGCGTCATAGCGCTCCTGCGAAATACGCCCAGCAGCACGACGGGGATCGATACCGGCCATGAACAGTGCTTCGCTGGCATAGATATTCCCTACCCCGACCACGATAGCGTTGTCCATCAGGAAAGGCTTGACCGCCATCTTGCGTCCACGAGACAGGTCGAACAGGCGAGAACCATCAAAAGCCTCGGACAATGGCTCAGGACCAAGGCGGTTCAAGCGCGGGTCACCGCCTTCATCCTGCCGCAGCCAGTCGACGAAGCCGAAACGACGTGGGTCTCGGTAACGCAGGATCATCCCGTCTTCGAGTACCAGATCGACATGATCATGCTTTCCGGGCAACTCACCAAGAGGCACGATTCGCAGGCTGCCAGACATGCCCAGATGCCACAACAGGGTGCCTTTTTCGGTCGCGCCACACCCATCGATCACTGCCTCGGAAACTATTGGCAGCTTCAGGTACTTGGCACGCCGAGCGATAGTGCCAATACGACTCCCTACCAGACGTTCCGACAGATCATCAGGCACCGGCACGCGCAAGCGCGACTCGCGCACGATCACCTCACGAACCTCTCGCCCCTCCACGTGCGGAGCGATACCGCGGCGCGTGGTTTCGACTTCAGGCAGTTCAGGCATGGCAGCGACTTTCCTTTAGGCCTTCACGCAAGAACCCGACGCAAAGGCCGGGTTCCAGGGTAGCACCAGAAGCGTTGGATCAAGAATTACTTGATCTTGGCTTCCTTGTACATCACGTGCTTGCGAACAACCGGGTCAAACTTCTTCATTTCAAGCTTGTCCGGAGTGTTACGCTTGTTCTTGTCGGTGGTGTAGAAATGGCCGGTACCGGCGCTGGACACCATACGAATCTTGTCACGCATCGGAGTTCTCCCGTCTTGGTATTAGCGAAACTTAAACGCGCTCACCGCGCTTACGGATATCGCTGAGCACCTCTTCGATGCCCTTCTTGTCGATGATGCGCATGCCCTTGGAGGAAACGCGCAGAGTCACGAAACGCTTTTCGGACTCCACCCAGAAACGGTGGGTGTGCAGGTTCGGCAAGAAACGACGACGAGTCTTGCGCTGGGAGTGTGAAACATTGTTACCAGTCACCGGGCGCTTGCCGGTAACCTGACATACTTTGGACATGAGAGCCTCCAACCGCGTGGCGAGTTGTTCAAAACCTGTCGGGCAAACCGGGAAGGGCGAGGAATGCTGAGCATCATGACGCTGCATGCACTGCTCATGGTGCCAGCCTCGGTCTACGAATCGCTCCATAAACGTCTGGCCTGCCAATCCTCTAGCCCACGAATAAGCCCCGTGCTTTTGACCCAAGGGAATTCAAAGGGTGCACTTTATAGCAGATATACGCACCCCTAGCAAGGAAAGCGGCAAACAAACACCGCCATTCCCGCAGATTGCCAGTTTCTGGAAACATACTGCTTGGCAACGCAGCACAAACCGACCGTGAATATGACATTCACGATACTGTGACTCGCCCATCCAGGCAGGAGGGCGATGCTTCCACTTATCATCCCCGATGGGGGAAAGCGCGCATTATAGCCAACCTCTTTCAGCAAAAGACACCACTTCAGCATCTCCCACCACAAAATGGTCCAGCACGCGAATATCGAAAAGCCCCAGCGCTTCGCTCAGACGCTCGGTAATCCGGCGGTCGGCGTTACTCGGCTCCGCCACACCGGAAGGATGGTTATGAGCCAGAATCAAGGCACCCGCTCCTATCGCCAGAGCACGCTTGACCACCTCCCTAGGGTAGACAGAGGCGCTATCCAGGGTGCCATGAAATAGAATTTCGAAACGAATCACACGGTGCTGGCTATCCAGAAAGATGGCCGCGAAGGCTTCATGATCAAGATGGCGCAACTGAGCAGCCAGGTAGGTGCGCACCTTGGCAGGAGATGTCAGGGCATCCCCTTTACGCAACTGGCTTTCCAGATGGCGACGGCACACCTCCATGGATGCCTGAAGCTGTACATAAGTGGCCATTCCCAGCCCACGTTGGGCACAGACCTCATCCCTTCCTGCTTCCAGCAAGGAGCGCAATCCACCAAAGGCCACCAGCACATCACGGGCCAGATCCACTGCCGAGCGCCCGCGAACACCAACCCTCAACAGAATCGCCAGCAACTCCGCATCCGACAGTGCGCCAGCACCAAGGCTCATCAGCTTTTCCCGAGGGCGCTCCCCCTCTGGCCAGTGACGTATCGACATCCATGTCTCCTTTGTTCTTTTCTGCGCGTGTTTCCTGCCTGTATCAACATCTCCCTGTCTTGCGTGAGCTAATTTAACCGCCAGCAAGGCGTCTATCAGCTCGCGTGCGCGGCTACGCATGATCTTGTGTACGGTGGTAAGGTAGAGCCTGAATCATTGTGCGGAATCAACCATGTCATCATCCTCACCCTCCACCTTCCCGTCGCGCCCGGGACAGCGCATTCTTCTCGGCATCAGCGCGGGCATTGCCGCTTACAAGAGCGCTTTGTTGGCCCGTTTGCTGGTCCAGGCGGGATGTGAAGTTCAGGTGGTCATGACGGAAGGGGCACAGGCGTTTATTACGCCACTGACATTGCAGGCCCTGACAGGACGCGCAGTACGCACCTCCCTGCTGGACCCCGCTGCCGAGCTGGGCATGGGCCACATCGAGCTGGCCCGCTGGGCCGAGCGCATCGTGATCGCACCGGCAACGGCCGACCTCATGGCTCGCCTGTCCCAGGGCATGGCCGATGATCTGCTCACCACACTGTGCCTTGCCAGCGATGCCGACAAGATCCTGGCCCCCGCCATGAACCAGGCAATGTGGCGCAACCCAGCCACCCAGCGTAACGCTTGCCAGTTGCATCAGGATGGCTGGACGTTGCTGGGTCCCGATCAGGGTGATCAGGCCTGTGGCGACATTGGGCCAGGACGCATGATGGAACCGGAGGCGATTGCAGCCTTCCTGCTGGGCCATACGCAAGTGGAGACGCCGGAGGAAACCAGCCCTCCCCTCGGCTCCACCCAAGGTCAGGGCATTCATATCGTGATTACCGCAGGCCCGACCCGGGAGCCACTGGACCCGGTGCGCTACCTGTCCAATCACAGCTCAGGCAAGATGGGCTTCGCCCTGGCCGAAGCGGCAGTGGCCAGCGGTGCGCGAGTCACCCTGATTGCAGGCCCTGTCAATTTGCCGACTCCAGCAGGTGTCACCCGCCTGGATGTGGAAAGCGCAGTACAGATGCTGGATACCGCCGAAAGCTTGATGGATACCTGCGACATCTTTATCGGCTGTGCTGCGGTCGCCGATTATCGCGCTGAATCTCCAGCCGAGCACAAGATCAAGAAACAGGATCATCAACCAGAACTGACGCTGCGCCTGATCAAGAATCCCGATATCATCGCCACCCTGGCGGCCCGTCCCGACAGCCCGGTCATGGTAGGCTTTGCCGCCGAAACCCGAAATGTCGTGGCATATGCCCAGGATAAGCTCAAGCGCAAGGGGCTGGACATGATCGTGGCCAACGACGTGTCTGCCGAACAGATGCAACAAGGCCTGGGCTTTGGCGGCGACCGTAATGCCGCCACGCTGATCTGGCGTCAGGGCGAGGACATTCTTACCCAGGACGAACCAGCTCAGGACAAGATCCAACTCGCCAGCAAAGTGATTTCCCAGGCCCTCAAGTGCCTGGAGCTGTCTTCCTGATCCGCTTTCCAAGGATTTATCATGCACTCCTCTTCCTCTCGCCCACAGTTGGCTGTCAAAGTGCTCGACCAGCGCATCCTCGATCGCATGCCCCGCTATGCCACCAACGGCTCCGCAGGCATGGACCTGCATGCTCTGCTCGATGAGCCTCTGACGCTGTCTCCGGGTGACTGCCAACTGGTACGTACCGGGCTTGCCATTCACATCGCCGACCCCAGCCTCGCCGGCATGGTCCTGCCGCGCTCAGGACTTGGCCACAAGCACGGTATCGTGCTCGGCAACCTGGTTGGCCTGATTGATTCCGACTATCAGGGAGAACTGATGGTCTCGGTGTGGAACCGCGGTCAGACCACCTTCACGCTGGAGCCTTTCGAGCGTCTGGCGCAATATGTGCTGGTTCCTGTGGTGCAGGCGGAACTGGAAGTGGTCGAGGATTTCGACCAGAGTCAGCGCGGCAGTGGCGGTTTCGGCAGCTCCGGCCGGCACTGACACCAGGGCCAGTGACTTGCCAGAATCATCAGGAAGACTCTCGTTATGACTCAGGTCCCAGCCACCATCTTTCGTGCCTACGATATCCGTGGCATCGTTGATGACACCCTTAATGAGGCCAGTGTCGAACTCATCGGCCAAGCCATTGGCAGCGAAGCACAGGACCGTGGCGAGAGCCGTATCGTTGTCGCCAGAGACGGGCGTCTTTCCGGCCCACGTCTGCTGCCAGCCCTGATCAGAGGCCTCACTGCCAGTGGTTGTGATGTCATCGATATCGGCATGGTACCGACACCGGTGCTGTACTTTGCCACCCACACGCTTGATGGCACCATGTCCGGAGTGATGCTTACTGGCAGTCATAATCCGCCGGACTACAATGGCCTGAAGGTGGTACTTGGCGGCGAAGCCCTTTGTGGCGACGCCATCAGCGCACTCCATGGACGCATTCAGCGCGCCGATCTGCGCTCGGGGACAGGCAGCGTAAGTCAGCATGATATGCGCCAGGCCTACCTGGATCGCATCACCGGTGATATCGAGATAGGTCGTCGCCTCAAGGCGGTGGTGGACTGCGGCAATGGCGTGGCAGGCGAGCTTGGCCCAGCATTGATCAAGGCCCTGGGCATCGATACCGTTGCCTTGTTCGATGACATCGACGGCGCCTTCCCCAACCATCACCCGGATCCTGGCAAGCCCGAGAACCTCGAAGACTTGGCCAGGGCAGTAGTCGAACACCAGGCGGATATTGGCCTGGCCTTCGATGGTGATGGCGACCGCCTCGGAGTGATCACTCCCAAGGGCCGCATGATCTACCCTGATCATCTACTGATGGCGTTCGCCGAGGACATGCTTTCCCGCAACCCGGAAGCTCGGGTCATCTTCGACATCAAATGCACGGGCAAGCTGATCGAAGTCATCGAGAATGCTGGCGGCACGCCAGAAATGTGGCGCACGGGCCACTCTCTGATCAAGGCACGCATGAAGGAGACCGGCGCTCTGCTCGGCGGAGAAATGAGCGGCCATATCTTCTTCAAGGAACGCTGGTATGGCTTTGACGATGGCCTATACAGTGCCGCCCGCCTGCTGGAAGCCCTGACCCAGTTCAGTGGCGATGCCGATGCCTTCTTCGAACGTTACCCGCAGAACGTGAGTACGCCAGAGATCAATGTCAGCGTCACTGACGAGACCAAGTTCGATCTGGCCGAGCGCTTGGTGCGCGAGGGTGACTTCGGCAGTGATGGGGTCAAGACCACGCTCGACGGCATTCGTGTGGACTACACCGATGGCTGGGGCCTGTGTCGAGCCTCCAATACAACACCCGCACTCGTGTTACGTTTTGAAGGCAGGGATCAGGCAGCCCTCGATAGTATCCGCGCCCGCTTCGCCCGCGCACTCAACAAGGTGGATCCTGAACTGGAATTGCCCAGTGACTGATCCCGACTGGGTGTGGAAAGACATCATGCTTTCACACACCCTCAGTATCATCGACAAGGAGATATCACGCTCATGAGCGAACAGGCTCGCGATCCGCGCCTGGTAGTGGAAGTCCTCTCTGAGGCTCTCCCTTATATCCAGCGCTTTTCCGGCAAGACTGTCGTGGTCAAGTATGGCGGTAACGCCATGACCGAAGACGCTCTGATAGATTCCTTTGCCCGCGACATGGTGTTGATGAAAGAAGTTGGCATCAATCCTGTTGTGGTCCATGGCGGGGGGCCGCAGATTGGCGAGCTGCTGAAAAAGCTCAATATCGAATCGCGTTTCGTCGGCGGCATGCGCGTCACCGATGCCGAGACCATGGACGTGGTGGAGATGGTGCTGGGGGGACTGGTCAACAAGGATATCGTCAACCAGATCAACCAGTGTGGCGGCAAGGCCATCGGCCTGACTGGCAAGGATGGCAGCCAGATCCGCGCTCGCAAGCTCAAGGTCGAGCACCAGAGCCCGGAAATGACAGTCCCCGAGATCATCGATATCGGCCATGTAGGAGAGGTGGAGCACGTCTCGACCGACCTGATCGAAATGCTGACTGCCCGCGATTTCATTCCGGTAATTGCGCCCATTGGAGTGGATGCCGATGGACGCAGCTATAACATCAACGCGGACCTGGTTGCCGGCAAGGTGGCCGAAGCACTGAATGCCGAAAAGCTGATGTTGCTGACCAATGTCGCCGGCCTGATGGACAAGCAAGGCGAAGTGATGACCGGACTGACTACCGCACAGGTCGACGAGCTGATCGCCGATGGCACGATCTATGGCGGCATGTTGCCGAAGATTCGCTGTGCCCTGGAGGCCGTCAAGGGCGGCGTGGTCAGCTCTCACATCATCGATGGCCGGGTACCCCATGCCACCCTGCTCGAGATTTTCACTAATGCCGGGGTCGGCACATTGATAACCAACCATCAGGAAAGTATTGCCTGATACACTCCATCTGTAGCTGACATTCAGGCACGGATTGATGGCCCGCATTTCATGTGGGTCATCGTGCCCAGGGAACTCGAGTAACTGGCTCAGACCAGTGACGTCACCACGATAAAAGAACTCAATATCATGACGCAGGCAAGCACCCCACCCAGCCGCAGGGACCAGATTCTCCAAGCGCTGGCATTGATGCTGGAGGAAGACAGCGGCAAGCGCATCACTATCGCGGCCCTGGCACGCCAGGTCGGCGTTTCTGAAGCAGCCTTGTATCGCCACTTCCCAAGCAAGGCTCGTATGTACGAGGGGCTGATAAGCTTTATCGAAGAAACGCTGTTCGAGCGCATCAACCGGATTCTCGACGATCACCAGGAAGCACTGACCCGCTGCCAGTGCATCATGACGCTGGTGCTGGCCTTTGCCGAGAAGAATCCTGGACTGTCACGATTGCTTGGGGGCGACGTGCTGACCGGCGAGACGGCACGCTTGAGACAACGCATTCATCAATTGTTCGAGCGCCTCGAAACGCAGTTCAAGCAAATTCTGCGTGAGGCGGAGCTACGCGAAGGACGACGACCAGCGATTCCTGCCAGTGCGGGCGCCAATCTGCTGACGGTGCAGGTCGAAGGCCGTATCGCCCAGTATGTACGCAGCGACTACCGTCATCGCCCCACCGAGCACTGGGAAGATCAGTGGGCAGCCCTATCGTCCCAGTTACTGCGGGACGCCCCGGTCACCGCCTGAGAACACCCCTTCGGCCTACCTCTCCCGCATGACAGCTTTGGTCATCGAGAGGTAGGCCAACTCAGACTCACCGAACAAGGTCCTCCTCCGGGCCTCCAAGGCATTTCCGATATCTCAGCTCAGCGACCTCTCGCCCTCCCAGCCTGAATATCTGCCTTGAACCGAACTCATAAGCGAAACCCAGGGACTCGTAAAATCGTGCCGCTCGTTGATTGCCTTCCAATAGCCAGAGCGTCACTTCCTTGCAACGAAGGGCAACCAACCTGCTACGGCACTCCTGCCACAACTCATGGCCAATCCCCTGCCCCCAGCATTTGGGACAGACATAGAAGGCGTGGATCTCCCCGGTGCCAGGCAATGCATCCGGATCGCGGGCAGGGCCATATACAATCCAGCCCTGGATGCCATCCGGCGACTCGGCCACTAATATCTTCGCATGGCTCTGATGGATTACCCGCTCCCAGTAGGCCGCCTTTTCCTTGATCGAGAGATTCTCCAGATAATCATCTGCCAGGATTTCCGCATACGCCGCCTGCCAGGCATGGACATGAATCCTTGCCACCTCCAAGGCGTCTGCATCGCGGGCCGGCCGGATCCTCACTCTCATCTCCTCACCATTACTACCATGGCATGCATGATACACAGGCCAGAAACAACAATGCCCTGAACTCGTAGCCCGGGCATCGTTTATCTATCTAGTAGTAACTATCAAGTAGCAACTATCAGGCAGTATCTATCCGGTAATGTCCATCAGCCGTTACAGCGGTCAAGCGGCAACGAGAGAATCACCAATCTGTTCACGAATCTTCTTCATGGCATTCTTTTCAAGCTGCCGGATACGCTCGGCAGATACGCCATAGACATCAGCCAGTTCATGCAGGGTGGCCTTGTCTTCAGATAGCCAGCGCTGCGTGAGGATGTCTCGCGACCGCTCATCCAGGGCAGCGAGGGCACCCTGCAAGCGGCGGCTGGAGTCCTCTTCCCAGTCACTGTCCTCAAGCCGAGCAGCCGGATCCTGACCAGTATCTTCGAGATAATGGGCCGGAGCCTGGTAAATGCTATCTTCATCGTCATCCGGTGCTGCATCAAAGCCAGCGTCATGAGAAGCCAGACGGCCCTCCATCTCACGCACCACCTCGGGCTTGACATCCAGATCCTTGGCAATGGCATCGACTTCGTCGTTATTCAGCCAGGCCAGGCGTTTCTTGGCGCTGCGCAGATTGAAGAACAACTTGCGCTGTGCCTTGGTGGTCGCGATCTTGACAATACGCCAGTTGCGCAGCACGAACTCGTGAATCTCGGCCTTGATCCAGTGCACAGCGAATGACACAAGGCGCACGCCTTGCGAAGGATCGAAGCGCTTGACCGCTTTCATCAGGCCAACATTGCCTTCCTGAATCAAGTCAGCCTGAGGCAGCCCGTAGCCTGAATAGCTGCGAGCGATATGCACGACAAAACGTAAATGAGACAGAACCAAGCGGCGTGCAGCCTCCAGGTCGCCTTCGTCATGCAGGCGCCAAGCCAGCTCACGCTCTTCATCGGCTGTCAGTACGGCAATACCATTGACAGCCTGAATATAACCATTGAGGTCATGCCCCGGTGATAGATGACCCACCGGCAGAAGACTGTTGCTCATGTGCAGATTGTCTCCTCAAAGACCAACAGGACTTTAGATGTATATGCAAATATCTGTATATGCGAACGATGACCGATCATTAGAGGGGATAGATGAAGATAAGTTCCCCTTTAGTCGCAAATATTCGACATACCTAATATCGAAATCATTGGCCAAGCCTTTCAACGTGGGCGTATGCCTGCCAAATGGCGGCTCACCGCGATCCAGGCTCCTAACCAGCCAAGAAGTGTACTACAGGCCAGCAGCGTAATCGAACCCCATACCCCCAGACTCGGCAGAGTGTAGTGGGCACCATAGCTTTTGGCCAGGGCAGCGACCGGTGCCGCCAGCCAGCCACTCCCCAGCGTCAGCAGCCCCCAGGCCAACAGCCCGCCTCCCAGACCATACCAGACACCGCTATACAGGAAAGGGCGGCGTACAAAGGCGTGTGTCGCGCCAATCAGGGTGACGACTTCAATTTCCTTGCGTCGGTTCTCGACCGCCAGGCGAATAGTATTCCCCACCACGAGCAATACCCCCAGGCCAAACAATACAGCCAGCGCCAGGGTGACTCGGCGCCCCAACTCAGAAAGCTGGCGCAGGCGCTCTATCCAGGCCAGGTCAAGACGCACCTCCTCGATACCGCTCATGTCGCGCAGACGTTCGGCCAGAGCTTCCATCTCGTCTGGATCCGGCTGCTTGGGAGCAATCACCACTGCCGCGGGCAAAGGGTTTCCATCGAGTCGATCCAGCACATCATCCAGGCCCAGCGCCTGCTGGAACTCTTCCATGCCCTTGTCCGCAGTGATGAGGTGCGATGAGCTGACTTCCGGCTGGGCATTCAATGCTTCCTGAATGCGCCCGGCTTCCGCATCGCTGACGCCATGCTCAAGATAGGCCGTCAGCGTCGCACTGGCATCCAGTTCAGCATCGACCAATTTGGCGCTGTCCAAGGTCAGCCACAACGCGCTCGGTAACACCAGCGCGATGGCAATAGCCAGCATGGTCAGCACACTTCCTACAGGCTGGCGCACCAGGCGCCGAGCACTATCGAAACACATGGCACGATGATGGCGCAACCATGCACGCCATTGACCTTGAGGTCTTGCCGTATGCTGCTGAGCCCCCTTGCGACGAGGAGCCTGCGCAGTATTCGGCTGCTCCTTCTGTGCGGCACGCTGTGGAGCCTGGCGCTGTCCGGGATGACGACTCATACGCCCCCCTCATCGCCCACCAGGCGGCCATCGCTCAAGCGCAGAATACGATGGTGCATGCGTGCAATCAGCGCGAGATCGTGACTGGCGATCATGACGGTAGTACCGATGTGGTGAAAGTCCTCGAACAGCCGCATGATGTCCGCCGACAGCTGCGGATCCAGGTTACCGGTAGGCTCGTCGGCAAGCAGCAGCGCAGGCTTGTTGACGACGGCTCGAGCAATGCCAACACGTTGCTGTTCACCACCGGAGAGCTCAATGGGCAATGCCTTTTCACGGTGCAAAAGCCCTACCTTGTCCAGTGCGGCACGTACCCGGCGCGCGGTATCTCGTGGAGACAATCCACGGATTTCCAAGGGGAGCGCGACGTTATGGAAAATCGAGCGATCGAACAACAGCTGATGATCCTGGAACACCACGCCGATCTGGCGACGGTAGAACGGCAACTGACTGGAGTGCAGCTGGTCGATATCGTGGCCGGCCACCAGAACGCGACCACGGCTAGGACGCTCGAGACGCATGACCAAGCGCAGCAACGAACTCTTGCCAGCTCCAGAATGGCCGGTAAGAAACACCATCTCACCACGTCGGATATGGAAGTTCAGATGCGCGAGTGCCTCGAAGCGCCCTCCATAGCGCTTACCGACATGCTCGAAGACGATCATTCGTCCACGTCACCCTGGCTGCGGTCGAACAGTGCGTCGACGAACTCGCGGGACTCGAAGGGGCGCAGATCATCCAACCCTTCGCCAACACCGATGAAGCGGATCGGTGTCTGCAGCTGCTTGGCCAGAGCGAAGATAATGCCGCCCTTGGCGGTGCCATCCAGCTTGGTCAGAGTGATACCGCTAACCTTGACCGCCTCATTGAAGGTAGACGCCTGGGAAAGTGCGTTCTGACCGGTACCTGCATCAAGTACCAGCATCACTTCATGTGGCGCTTCGGCATCGATCTTGCCCATCACACGATGGACTTTCTTCAGCTCTTCCATCAAATGGCTCTTGTTGTGCAGGCGACCAGCAGTATCTGCAATCAGCACATCCACGCCACGGGCCTTGGCAGCAGAAAGCGCGTCGAAGATCACCGAGGCACTGTCTGCACCTGTATGCTGCGCCACCACTGGCACATTGTTGCGTTGCCCCCAGACCTTGAGCTGCTCTACTGCGGCAGCACGGAAGGTGTCACCCGCGGCCAGCATCACGCTCAGCCCTTCACGCTGGAAACGTTGAGTCAGCTTACCAATGGTGGTGGTCTTGCCCACACCATTGACGCCCACCACCAGGATGACAAAGGGCCCTTCTCCTCGAGGGATACTCAACGGCGCCGATACCGGTTCGAGCAACTCGGCCAGTTCGTCCTGCAACGCTCGATACAGGGCCTGGGGATCATTGAGCTCCTTGCGCGACACCCGATCGGTAAGAGAATCCATGATATCGCTGGTGGCCTCGATGCCGACATCGGCCATCAGCAACTGGGTTTCCAGTTCTTCGATAAGGTCGTCGTCGATCTGCTTGCGCCCGAGGAACAGATCCGCCAGCCCATCAGTGAGGTTGGCTCGTGTCTTGCCAAGACCTGAGCGGATACGTGCAAACCACCCTTTTTTCTCGGATTGGCCGTCTTCTGCACGCATTGGCGCCCTGGGCTTCTCCTGCAAAGCAGGCCCGGTAGCCTCGCCAGGCTCGATAATGCTGGAGCCCTGGGCCGTCGGCTGGGCAACAGTACTTGGCTCTGGCTCTGGCTCTGGCTCTGGCTCTGGCTCTGGCTCTGGCTCTGGCTCTGGCTCTGGCTCTGGCTCTGGCTCTGGCTCTGGCTCTGCAGGCTGCTCATTGATCGGGGATTCGACAAGCGAATCCGGAACGATCTGGGAAGTCTCCGAGGAAACCAAGCCCATCTCGCTCGATTCCTGCTCGACCTGCCTCTCCTCGACATGAGCCTCTTGTGTCTCAGATACAGCCGCCTCGGCAGCATGTTCTTCGACTTCCGTAGACGCAGGAGCTTCAGGCTCGACTGACGTCTCATCATCGACCGCTTGCGAGAGCTCCTGGGGCAGCTCTTCTTCACGATCCGAGTGTTTCTTCTTGCGCTTAAAAAAACCGAACATGGATGACCAACGCCTCAGCCGGTGTGAACGAACCGACACATCCTACCATTGCGCCCCATGACTGTGGACAAGGAGACGGGTAGAATCACGTCTCATGACAAGACGACGCCCCTCTTCTCCCCGTTCGAACAAGCCCAGCAGCCGGAATCGCCAGGGAAAACTGCGCATCATTGGTGGTGATCATCGCCGCCGAATCTTGCCGGTTCTCGACAAGCCAGGCCTGCGTCCTACCCCAGACCGGGTGCGTGAAACACTCTTCAACTGGCTGGCTGGTGAACTCCATGGGGCGCATGTACTGGACTTGTTCGCCGGTACAGGAGCACTGGGCCTGGAAGCCTTGTCTCGAGGGGCCAGGAAAGCCACTTTCGTAGAACGAGACCCTGATGTGGCCCGTGCCATCGAGGCCAACCTCACGACCCTGGACATTCAAGACAGTCGTGTAATCAACACCGATGCATCCTCACTGCTCCAGGGCCCGGCCCCCGCCGCTTCCTTTTCCGTCGTCTTCCTCGACCCTCCCTTTCGCCTTAACCTGGCAGCCCCATGTTGCACCGCCCTCGAAAATGCCGGTTGGCTGACAGAGGAAGCCTGGATCTATGTCGAGGTCGAGGCCAGCCTGACACCAGACGTCCCAGCCAATTGGTCATTGCACCGGGAAGTACGCGCCGGCGACAGCCATGGGCGTCTCTACTACCGGAAGATGGTGCCATATGCTTGAATCGAGCCGCATTGCGGTCAGGGTTCTCAGCATGACAACGTTACTCGACAAACGCGCACTTTATCTCTACGAAGTAGCAAGCTGTGGCGGTATTCGGGCTGCAGCCGAGCATCTCAATATCAGCCCTTCGGTCGTCAGCCGGCAAATCCGACGCCTGGAATCGAACCTCGGCATAGCGCTGGTGGAGCGCCAGGGACGTCACTTGCACCTTACTGAAGCCGGTCGCCTGATTGCAGATGCCCATAGGGCCCAGCGGCGCCTTGATGCAAACCTTAACGATGCACTCTCCAAGATGCGTAACCTCAAGGCAGGCAAGGTCGTGGTATCGGTTGGAGATGGCTTCATTGATAGTTTCATTCACAACGTGCTGGAAAAGATGGCGCGCCACTACCCCGACGTCATGATCGAAATCAAGACCGGGATCTACTATCCTCGAGAGCCCCATGACATGGTGATTGAGGATGAGGTAGATATCGCCATCACTTATGGCCCAGTCTCGGACCCACGATTAACGATACATTCTTTCATTCGTGGCACCCTGTGTGCTCTGGTCTCGCCTCATCACCCATTGGCAACACAGCACAGCGTCAGCGTTGAACAATTGGCGCGCCACAAATTGATTTTCCTGCCTGATGTTTCCGGCTCACAACAGTGCGTCAATGCCGTATTTCGTGCGGCGGGCATGCCTCCTCCTCCGGCTTATCGCTGCAATCTGCACTCTGTATCACGGCGCATGGCTAGCGCAGGTATCGGGGTAGCCTTCATGACCGCTGCCGCTGCACACGAAGAAATCAAGCGTGGGGACCTCATGGCAATCCCCATTGACCACCCTGTCGCCAGGGAAACCCAGGGCAACCTGGTGCGTCGCACGGGCCGGCGGCTGTCCCCAGCCGCCGGCTATCTGTGGAAGCTCATGCTGACCATGCAATGATCGCTTAACTTGCCATCATGTAGACACCCGGGCCAATGGGCAGCCCCAGCGTCAGCCACAACATGAGAAACGCTGACCACGCCAACAGGAAACAGATCGATAACGGCAACATGGTGGCCATCAAGGTTCCAAGCCCCATGTCTGCCTTATAGCGCTGCATATAGACCAGAGCGACAGAGAAATAGGGACTCATGGGCGAGATGATATTCGTGCTTGAATCCCCTATGCGGAACATCGCCAGCACAAAGGCAGGATCAAAATCTATCATCATCAACATGGGCACGAATACGGGGGCCATCAGAGCCCACTGTGCTGATCCACTGGTCATGAAGATATTCAACACCGCACTCATGATGATGAAGGCCCCTACCAGTGGCAGTCCTGTGAAACCAGTATGCTGCAATATATTGGAGCCTTCGATGGCAATGAACTGGCCAAGCTCCGACCATTTGAAGTACGCAATAAATTGAGAAATGGCAAAAAACAGTACCAGGGTGGGCGCTAGTTCACGAGCGGCTTCTGCCATTCGTTCAGGAACATCCTTGGCCTGTTTGATTCGTCCAGTACTGAGGCCATATGTCATGCCAATGGCGACAAAATAGCCAAACATCAAAGGCACCAACGATTTAAGAAATGGAGAAGGAATCAGCCCTCCTTCTGGATTACGCAGAGGTGATGCCTCTGGCAGTACAGCCAGGATCACGGCACCGACATATACCAGGGTGACAAGCCCGACACGCTTGAGGCCACGCACCTCATCGACACTCAGCTCATGGTGCTCCACGCTGACATGTGACAGCTGCTCCATCGGCAGAGTACGGTTCAACCTGGGTTCCACGACACGATCAATGACCAAGGTACCAACGACGGCCAGCACGAATACCGAACAGGCAACAAAATAGTAATTGTCCACTGGCGAGACATAGGCGTCCGGGTCAACAAGGCGTGCCGCCTCTGTGGTAATACCCGAGAACAACGCATCGCCGACTGTCACAAACAGGCTGGCATCAAACCCCGCCCCGGCTGCCGCATACGCAGCGGCAGCGCCAGCTATCGGGTGACGCCCAACGGACTGATAGATCATTGCCACCAATGGAATCAGGATCAAATAGTTGGCATCAGAAGCGATACTGCCGGAAATACCGGCCATGAATACAATGAATGTCAGCAGTGAAGAAGGAGCCTTGGCCACTGACACCTGCATCAACGTCGATAACAGCCCGACCTTGTCGGCCAGACCAATGCCAAACATGACCACCAGAATCAGCCCGAGCGGGGGGAAGTTGATAAAATTACTGACCACGCTGGTCAACATGAACTCTATGCCGGCACTGGATAGAAGGCTTTTTACTGCCACTTCCGTCCCAGTCTCTGGACTCACTGCGGTAACCCCGAGCGCAGAAAAGACGGTGGACAAGACAACGACGACTACCGCCAGTATCACGAAGAGTACAAAGGGATGGGGCAGCTTGTTGCCGATACGTTCGATTGAGGAAAGAACAGCTTGCATGAGATTCCTCGCCTTGTTGTATGTGTTGTTGTAGGTTCAGGGGAAATAAAGGATCAGGTCGTTGCCATCAGCGATTCAGCCAATGCCACAAAGGTCCCTGCGGCCACTGGTAAAATGGCGTCATTGAAGTCGTAATGTTCGTTGTGCAGGTATGCTCCCTGCTCGCCATTACCGACAAAGAAAAAGCAGCCTGGTACCTGCTGCAGATAAAATGAAAAGTCTTCCGCCCCCATGGTCGGCATGTAATCGATCTGCTCGATGCTGGGGCTGACCTCATGTATGCGTGCTATTTCCAGCACTCGCTCGGACCATTCCGCATCATTGACCAAAGGCGGAACATGAAGCTGATGTTCCATCTCGTACGTGGCGCCATGTGCAGAGCAGACTCCACTTACCAGTACCTCCAGCCCACCCACCAGGGCATCTCGTGCTTCCGGGCTGTCGCTGCGGATATTGATCAGCAATTCTGCCGAGCCTGGAATCACATTCGCCGCATCTCCTGCATGGAAGGCAGCCACAGTGATCACTCCCGCTCGCAAAGGGGATTTATGACGCCCCACCAGGCCTTGCACCTGCTGCACGATGCTCGCTCCCACGTAGATAGGATCCACCGCAAGATGTGGCATGGCAGCATGGCCAGAGCGCCCATGAACGATCACCCGATAGGTATCATTGCCACCCATCGCCGACCCAGGCTTGACGAATACCAGCCCAGCCTCAAAACCGGGGCGATTGTGATAGCCAAAGATGGCATCTACACGCGGAGAATCGAGCACTCCAGCCTGCACCATCTTCTCCGCACCATTACCGCCTTCCTCAGCGGGCTGAAACAATAGCTTGAGGTGGCCGCATAGCGTTTCGCGGCGTTCCATGATGGCTTCAGCGGCAAGCATCAATGCAGCCGTATGCCCATCATGACCACAGGCATGCATGCGCCCCTCATGCACAGAGCAATATGCGGATTGATTGGCCTCGACAATCGGCAAAGCATCCATATCCGCGCGAAACGCAAGTACCGGCCCCGGCTTTCCGGTATCCAACTCGGCCACCACGCCGGTGCCCGCGATACCTCGACGCACGCTGTACCCCAGCATCTCCAGGCGTTCAGCCAGTAATGCCGATGTGCGGTGCTCTTCGAACTTGAGCTCCGGGTGCTGATGCAGATCATGGCGCAACGCCACTGCACGCGTGAGTTGAGAGTCAGTGAACATGGAATGGTCTCCCCACAAGTGATCGAAACACTGACCACTATGTAAGGCAGACACACAGGAAAGAAGGTACTGAACCGCCATCTTTGTTGCCTTTCAGGCAACAATATGACGAAATTTCCGCGTCGCTCTCTTGAGACGCTTGTTCCCCGCCCCTTGCAGCGTTACGCTCAGTCTCACGACCCGCCGGATGGTTGCCCGACGACACATAGCCAGCATGCCAAGCAGGAGATAATGATGAGCATGGAACTCTTCAACCAGCTCGAACAGAAAGTCACCAGTGCCGTCGAGGCCCTGGAGTTGATGAAGATGGAAGCCGAGGAGCTGCGCGAGGAAAACGCTCGCCTGAAGCAAGAACGCGAAGAATGGGAACGTCGCCTGACAACATTGCTGGGCAAGTTCGACGACGCTGCTGAAGAAGCTTCGGCACAAGCCGCGCCTGCCACCCAGAGCTTCTGAGACAACGTTTTCAGTCCGGCGCCTCTCGCGCCATTTGTTACTGAAAGGCCAGAGACATCAGGCAAGCGTCTTCCCTGATACTCTGGCCTTTTTGCGGCGGATAATATCCCTTCCTTACACCATCCTGCTGAAAACCCAGGCTGCGATACAATGCAATGGCGCTGTCATTACTGGCGCGCACTTCAAGCAACAAGTGCTCGACTTTCCATGCCTGCGCCGTCTCGATTACCGCTTTCATCAATCGAGCGCCCAACCCGTTCCGACGTAATGCTGGCGCCACCATGATGGCTTCCAGTTCAGCATCGAAGGGCTGCCGAGCCACCACGGCATAGGCAAGCAGGTCATCGCCATCAGCCACGGCAAGTACGCGATGTTGCTCGCTGCTAAGGGCATCTGCCAGCAACTGCGGCGACATCAAGCGACTGACGCCAGATGACTCCAGCGCCAGCAGGGCATCTACATGAGAAAAAGCCAGCTCGATGATTGGCCAGGATGGTTCAGACACTTTCCCCGGCTCCGCTCCCTGGTTCAGCATTGGTCTGGTTCCAGAGAGCTTTCCAGTTTTCAAGCTGTGGCCAGAGGGTCCGTTTGGCTTCAGCACCAGCCAGCAGGGAAGCAAGACTTGGGCCTTGCCACAATGGCAGTTCGAGAGTACGGCTCTTCCCGTCATTATCATCGACGACACGGTCAAGAGTCGCATCCGTACCGAACATCAGAACCCTTTCTGGCTTCCAGCCACGGCGCCCACGCCCCGTGACAAAAGCCTTGAGCCCTTGGCGAGCTTCTTCCAGTGGCTGGCGTACAGGTAGGCCTTCGGCCAAGGGCCAATGCAGCACCTCGAAAACCGGACGTTGCTCGCTATGAACACCTGCCGCCCCCAGGATGTTGGCCAACAGGCGCTGCTGCTCGACACTCATGGGGTCGGTCTGTGCCACCAGCACCAGCCAGCGGCCATCGATACAACCCACCAGGCAGGCAAAAGGCAGCGCCTCCGCAGGCTCTGCCATTGGCATGTCAGTGTCTGGCTCGGCCACGGAAGGGCTATCACCGCTTTCAGGGACAATATCGCCTAACAGGGCGCGCGCCTTGCGGGGCCCCCTTGGGCCTGATGGGCCAGTGTTTTCCGGTCTTTCGACAGGTTCTACCACCTGCTCGGGAGCATCCACGCTCCCCTGGCCGGTAACGCCATCGTCCAACAGGGCATGCAACCGGTCGGCACCTCGAGCGGGCATCGCTTCAGGTTCGAGCTCAGGCCAGTCACAGGCTTCCGTTTCACGCGCATTGGGCAGTTGATAGCGGGCCACC
This sequence comes from Halomonas binhaiensis, assembly GCF_008329985.2. Lineage (NCBI taxonomy): Bacteria > Pseudomonadati > Pseudomonadota > Gammaproteobacteria > Oceanospirillales > Halomonadaceae > Halomonas > Halomonas binhaiensis. Next base: position 627,195 of record NZ_CP038437.2, on the reverse strand, counting down.
CAAGCCGTCAGGCCCATGGCTTCTAGATAGGCAAGCTTCTGAGGTTCCGGAGTCATGCGGGCTTCGGAGGTCACGAATGCCCACCACCCATGCATCCTGGAGAGTCAGGACGAGTTGCACCACGTGCTTCCCATTCATGAGGGGTATAGAGATGCAGCGCCAGAGCGTGGACCGGTCCGGAAAGCTCATCGGCCAACAGTGCGTAGATCTGCTGATGACGTTTGACAGGCATCAGCCCAGCAAAACGCTCAGACACCAGAGTCACCTTGAAGTGAGTCTCCGAGTTCGGTGGCACACTGTGCATGTGGCTCTCGTTCTCGACCACCAACTCGGTGGGCTCAAGGGCCTTGAGTTTGTCTTCGATGGTCGTCTGAATGCTCATCTTGGTTTCTCGGCTGAAAGAAGTTGAGTAATGCTATCGTAGGGTCGATATCCATTGTACGCCTTCAGGGCGCTTCGGACGATGCCTCAGCCTTGCGTGTCGCACGCTGTACTTGCTGAGCCTCGCCGGCCCGGCGAATGCGAGTCAGGCTGATCAACAATGCCAGCGCGGTCGTAAAAGCGCCAACCCATAGTGCCAACTGCACGCCAGCACCTGCGGCCAGACATAGCCCGACTATCGCCACCCCGAGAGACTGACCTACGGTTCGTGTGGTGCTCATCACACCAGAAGCACTGGCGCTTCGCTCTTTTGGCACACTGCTCATCAGCTCACGGTTATTGGGTGGCTGGAACAGGCCAAAGCCAAGCCCGCACAACGCAGTCCGCCACATACTGTCCAGCACACTGGCATCATTCGGCAGCATTGCCAGGCTGAACAGCCCCATCATCAACAACGCCAATCCTGCACTGGCTACCAGGCTGGGGTTGAAGCGATCGGCCAAGCGTCCCGACACGGGGCCAACGAACATGATCGTCAACGGCCAAGGCGTAAACAACCAGGCGGTATGCAAGGCAGAGAAACCCATTTCCTGCTGATAGAAAAAGGAAAGCGCTACTACTGCCAGGCCCTGGCCAATGAAGGAGGCTCCTTGCGTCCCTACCGCCAGTGAAAATCGCGGCTCCCGGAACAAGGACAACGGCAGCAATGGATATGCAGCGCGCTGCTGGCGAATGACAAAGGCACTACCAGCCGTCAGCGTCAACGCCAACCACCCCAATATTTCCAGGCCGGGGGCCTGCTGCCCAATGGCTTCCATGGCCATGAACACCCCACACAGCATAGCAATGGAAGCCAATGCACCCAAGGCGTCGAAGCTACCTTCTCGACGCGGTTCGCTGGGTAGCGCTCTCCACGCCATGATCAGCGAGATGATACCGAGAGGCAGGTAGAGCACAAACAACCAAGGCCAATCTGCTACCGACAGGATCACTCCCCCGATGGAGGGCCCTACAGCATAGCCAATGGCCACTACCAGAGCAGAAAGACCAAGGGCGCTACCCAGCAGTCGTGAGGGAAATATCGACCGATACAGCGATGGCCCGATGGATAGAGTCGCGGCCGCCCCAAGCCCCTGCAAGGCGCGGCACACCAGCAATGTCTCGAAATTAGGAGCAAGAGCACTGCCCATGGCAGCCAGCGTGAAGATGGCAATACCTGATACATAGACCTTGCGACGACTGAGTAACTCGCTCGCTGCCGCACACACCAGCAGCATGGCAGCACACACGACCTGGAATATATTGGTGATCCACACAGCGCGCGAGTCAGTAATCCCCAGATCCCTGGCCATGGTCGGCAGCGCAATATTGATCATGGTGACATCGATCACTGACATCAGCGTGGCAAGTGTCAGTGCCACTACCGCCAGGCGGCGATCAGCACCGGGCAGACCATCGTCACCCTCACGATCAGAGAACAGACGGCTCATGCATAGCACTCATTGGATAGATGACAACTACGGAATTGCTGGGCCAGGGACTGAAAGCCCGGCCACAGCCACTTGTCGGCAGCTTTCAGCCACCTACGCAAGAGAAGAACTTACCCTTGCTCGTGCAAGGAAGGAAGAACGAGCAAGGGCATCTTGCCAGCCGCCGTCAGAACGGGGTACAGAAGGAACTACATGCTGCAGCTAAGTGCCAGGAAGACCTGCATGCCAAGGGCGGCAATGAGTCAACGCGTCTCTTATCATCCTGGGCGCTCAGTCCCGGTCGCTTAGTCCCGGTCGCTTAGTCCCGGTCGCTTAGTCCCGGTCGCTTAGTCCCGGTCGCTTAGTCCCGGTCGCTTAGTCCCGGTCGCTTAGTCCTGGTCGCTTAGTCCTGGTCGAGATCCACCAATAGCTCATCATCCACTTCGGACACTTCCAGAGCAGTCTCATTATCCAGGTCTATGGCAAGATAACTGTGCTCGACCTGGAGAAAACGCTGGAACAATGCCCAATCAAGCGTTTCCGGCCATTGGCGCTCATCTTCTTCCCAGGCGCGCAGTTCATTTTCCAGCACCTCGAGATAACGCTCACGAACGTACTCTTCCAGCGCCTCGGGCGTGTCCATCTCCGGTATCAGGTAGATGGTGCTTTCGCGATCGACGTCACCCAGGGTCAAGTCGTCATCACCCACAGTAGGCTCAAGCGCATTGATCCAATCGACGAAGTGCTGGGTCGGTCTAACGCTCAGGGCGGAACGGTTAAGCAGTTTCATCGTGGTCTCCTCGACGTCGAAACGCAGCCATTATGGGGTCTCTCTCGGCTTACGCCAAGGAATCCCTCGTTTTCAGGCGAAGAATTCCTGCATGCATGCTACCCCTGCAAATCCCGGCCACTATACAAGCAGCCGAGACAACAGCTTACTCCTTCGCTTGCAGACGCTTTTTTCCTAGCAGTTCTCTCAGCTACTTTCCGAACCACTCTCCGGACGCATGGCCGGGAATAGCAGCACATCACGGATTGACGGACTATCGGTGAACAGCATCACCAGGCGATCGATACCGATGCCCTCACCTGCGGTGGGTGGTAACCCAACTTCCAGGGCCCGTACATAGTCAGCGTCGTAATACATGGCCTCAAGGTCACCAGCATCCTTTTCTGCCACCTGAGCACTGAAACGCTCAGCCTGATCTTCCGCATCATTGAGCTCAGAGAAGCCATTGGCGATCTCACGCCCACCGACGAAAAACTCGAAGCGGTCGGTGACGAAAGGATTGGCATCATTACGACGCGCCAGCGGACTGACTTCGGCTGGATATTCCGTGATGAACGTCGGCTGGTCGAGCTTGGACTCGGCAACTTCCTCGAAAATCTCGGTCTGGATCTTGCCCAGCCCCCAGCCTTCCTTGACCTGAATATCCAGACGGCTTGCCAATGCCCGGGCGCTGTCGAGGTCATCAAGATCCGAGGCACTGATATCTTCAGCATGGGCCAGGATAGCTTCACGCAGGGTCATGCGCACGAAAGGCTTGGCCAGGTCATAGGTCGAGCCCTGATAGTTCAGGGTCATCGTGCCCAGCACCTTTTGAGCAATCTCGCGCAACATTTCCTCGGTCAGGTCCATCAACGCCTTGTAGTCCACATAGGCCCAGTAGAACTCGACCATGGTGAACTCGGGGTTGTGGCGAGTTGACAGACCTTCGTTGCGGAAGTTGCGGTTGATCTCGAACACACGCTCGAACCCACCAACCACCAGGCGCTTGAGGTACAGCTCCGGGGCAATGCGCAGGTACATGTCGATATCCAGCGCATTATGATGGGTGACAAACGGACGCGCAGTAGCACCACCGGGAATCGGCTGTAGCATCGGCGTCTCGACTTCCATGAAGCCACGTTCTTCAAAGAAGCGGCGCATGGCACTGACAATCCCGGCCCGGGTCGCGAACACGCCTCGCGACTCAGGGTTCATGATCAGGTCCAGATAGCGCTGACGATAGCGAGCTTCCATGTCAGTGAGGCCATGGAACTTGTCCGGCAACGGACGCAGACTCTTGGTCAGCAGGCGAGCCTCGCGCATCATCACGTAAAGATCGCCCTTGCCGGACTTGTGAACCGCGCCTTGCCCGGCAACGATATCGCCAATATCCCAGCCTTTGATATCTTCCAGCACAGCTTCCGGCAGCCCTTTCTTGTCGACATAGAGCTGGATCTGGCCACTGACATCCTGGATGACAATGAAGGGGCCGCGCTTGCGCATGATGCGCCCGGCCACCGCAGCTTCACGGCCGAGGGTTTCCAGCGTTTCCTTGTCCTTCTCCCCCAACTCATCCTGCAGCTCGGCAGCCAGGCTGTCGCGCCGGAAGTCGTTGGGAAAGACGCTACCGCCCTGCTCGGCAACCTGTTGACGGCGAGCGGCCAGCTTGGCACGGCGCTCAGCGATCAGTCGGTTTTCTTCCTGGGCGATATCGGCGTTGGTGGGAATGTCCTGATTGGCCATGGCTAACTGCTACCTGTCTCGTATCACTGATGACGATCAGCGACTCTGAAAGTGTGCGGATAATCACTGACACCACCAGACGAAAACCGCTGACCTGCTGCTACTGCATGCAACTCAGCGGCTTCCGAACGACAGCGTCGAAACGGTATTACAACCCTTGCTTGAGGCTGGCGACGATGAAACCATCAAGATCGCCGTCGAGCACCTTGTCACAGTTGCTGCTCTGAACCGAGGTGCGCAGGTCCTTGATACGTTGGTCATCCAGTACGTAGGAACGAATTTGGCTGCCCCAGCCAATATCGGCCTTGGCGTCCTCGGCTTCCTGCTTGGCAGCATTGCGCTTCTGCATTTCCACTTCCCACAGCTTAGCCTTCAACTGCTTCATGGCGAAGTCGCGGTTGGCATGCTGGCTACGCTGGCTCTGGCACGATACCACGACGCCAGAAGGTTCGTGGGTAATACGTACCGCCGAGTCCGTGGTGTTGACGTGCTGACCACCCGCTCCACTGGAACGATAGGTGTCGACACGCAAATCCGCCGGATTGATATCAACTTCGAAGCTGTCATCGATTTCAGGTGACAGGAACACCGAAGCAAAGGAAGTATGACGACGGCCACCAGAATCAAATGGGCTCTTGCGGACCAGACGATGCACGCCTGTCTCGGTACGCAACCAACCGAAAGCATAGTCGCCCTGCACATGCACCGTGGCCGATTTGATACCTGCCACTTCACCCGCGGACAGCTCGGTGATTTCGGCCTTGAAACCGTGGCCTTCAGCCCAGCGCAAGTACATGCGCAGCAGCATATTGGCCCAATCCTGAGCCTCGGTGCCGCCGGAGCCCGCCTGAATATCCAGGTACGCGTTGTTCTCGTCCATCTCACCCGAGAACATGCGGCGGAATTCAAGTTTCTCCAGGTCGGATTTCAAAGAAGCAAGTTCGCTCTCGACCTCAGCAACCGTGTCTGCGTCTTCTTCCATCTCAGCCAGCTCGAGCAGATCACTGCAATCCGCCAGTCCTTGGTCGAGAGTGTCGATGGTAGCAACGACAAGCTCCAGGGAAGAGCGTTCCTTACCCAGCTTCTGGGCATTGTCTGGATCATTCCAGACCGCAGGGTCTTCAAGCTCGCGAGAGACTTCTTCTAGCCGGTCTTTCTTCTCGGCATAGTCAAAGATACCCCCTCAGGACATCTGTCCGCTCAGACAGGTCCTTGATGAGGTTATGAATCGGGTTGGTTTCCAACATAGCGATCGCCTTTCCGCGCGGGAAAATTGCAGCCGAAAGAGGCTGCGATAAAGGGCGAAGATTATAGCCAAAAGGCGTAGCTTCGTCATCCCGCTGCACCGATTCATCCCCCGCCACCAGCCGTTCATCGACGAAACGTAATGCATTATGAGAATTTTCATTTGGACAAGGTTGTGCTGACAGCGCGATGGTCATGAGGCATCGAGGGGCGGTGTAGTGGAACGAACATCCCCCTCCAACAAGAACAAAAGAAGCGCCAACCAACTGCCAGACGAGACATCGCAAAGCCCCCTTTTATTGCGGAGCGGGTATTGCGGGCTGGCAATACGGGTAGCGTTTCTCGCAACGCAAAGGAACCCATGACAATGACTGTCACCTCTTCCCGCTGGGCTCGCCGCCTGGCATTGGCCACCGGCCTGTCACTATCCGCTTTTACGCTGAATCCAGCCCTCGCCGCGACCTTGAATATAGGGGTGGCCGGAGAACTGGCCTCCTTCGATACCTCCAAGGTTTCTGGCGGAGTGTGGGAATCCCAGGTGTTGATGGATGTCTATGAAGGCCTGGTGAAGGAATCTCCCGACGGCGAGATCCTGCCAGGCATGGCAACCAGCTGGGATGTTTCCGAGGATGGCAAGACCTGGACATTCCACCTGCGTGAAGGTGCGAAATGGTCCGACGGCGAGCCTGTCACGGCTGAAGACTTCGTGTTTGGCTGGCAGCACTTGATTGATCCTGTCAGTGCTTCCAAGTATGCCTACATGCTGTATCCGGTGGTCAACGCCGAAGAGGTAAATGCCGGCAAGAAACCAGCGGAAGCACTCGGCGTGGAAGCAACTGACGAGCACACCTTTGTCGTTCACCTGAAAACCTCGATTCCCTACTTCCTTGAACTACTGACCCACTACACCGCTTACCCTGCCCCGAAGCATACCTGGGACGAATACGGCAAGGACTTTGTCGATCTCGACCATATCGTCACCAATGGCGCTTTCACTCCCACTCGCTGGGTTTCGCAGTCCACCATCACCACGGTCAAGAACCCTGAATACTATGATGCAGACCAGGTCCAGCTCGACGGCGTGCGTTATCACACCATCGAAGACCGCAATGCTGGCGTGTCACGTTTCCGGGCCGGGGAACTCGACATCATGCGCGAGTATTCCTCCAGCATGTATCCGTTGTTGAAGAAGGAATTGCCTGACGCGACCCACATGGCGCCCTACCTGGGCAGTTACTACTACGCTTTCAATCAACGCGATGGCCATCCGACCACCGATCCGCGAGTGCGCGAGGCACTCAATCTGGCAGTACGCCGAGAGGTCATTTCCCAACAGATTCTTGGTGGTACCTTCCTGCCGTCCCTGTCTCTGGTACCCCAGGGCATCAGCCACTACGAACCTCAGAATGTCATCTTCAAGGATGCCGACGGCAACGACATTACCCATGACATGGATGCACGCATGGCCAGAGCCAAGGCCCTGCTTGAGGATGCCGGCTACGGTCCGGACCATCCTCTGAAGCTACGCCTGAGATACAACACCACCGACGAGCACAAGAAGGTCGCCGTGGCAGTATCCGCCATGTGGCGCCCGCTGGGAGTCGAGGTAGAACTGGTCAATGCTGAAGCCACTGTGCATTACCAGACCATCGCCCAAGGTGACTTCGATATCGCCCGTGCTGGCTGGATCGCTGACTACAACGATGCCGAGAATTACCTGGCGCTGTTACGCAGCGGTGTTGGCAACAACTATGGCGCTTACTCCAACGCGGAATTCGATGCGCTCTACGAGAAGGCCGCCAATACCATGGATGCCGATGAACGCCAGGCCATCATGGAACAGGCTGAGTCCCTGGCTCTGCAGGACAATGCCGTTATCCCCCTGCTCTATTACGTTTCCCGCAACCTGGTGAACCCCAAGCTCAAAGGCTGGGAAGACAACGCTGACGACGATCACCCGTCACGCTGGATTTCCTTCGAAGAGTAATGCCGCAACGGCATGGCCCAGGGAAACTCCTGGGCTTCACCGTGACGCGAACGTGACATCTCACCGAGCAGTGCTGTGAGGACACTACCTCCATGCCTGTATCACGTCGCGTCCCACTCGAGCTTTGAGGAGCCTTGTTGAGGAACTCGACATGCTGAGCTACACCTTGAAACGGCTGGCCCAGGCCATCCCGACAATGCTGATCGTGATCACCATTGCCTTCTTCCTGATGCGGATTGCTCCTGGCGGCCCCTTCGATGGCGAACGCGCCTTACCGCCCGAAATTGAAGCCAACCTGATGGCTGCCTACCATCTGGATCAGCCGCTATGGCAGCAATACATCACCTACCTGGGCAACTTGCTCCAGGGCGACTTCGGCCCTTCCTTCAAGTACAAGGATTTCAGTGTCACTGAGCTGATCATGCAGGGCTTCCCGGTGAGCCTGCAGATCGGCAGCCTGGCCATGCTGTTGGCCCTGGCCATTGGCCTGCCACTCGGGATCATTGCCGCGCTGAAACGCAACAGCAGCATCGATTACATGGTCATGGGCACCGCCCTGGCCGGAATTGCAGTCCCCAACTTCGTCGTCGCCCCACTACTGGCACTCACCTTCGGGGTACTGCTTGGCTGGTTGCCCGCTGGCGGCTGGGATGGCGGGGCCATACCCAACATGATCCTGCCGATAGTGGCTCTGTCGATTCAGCAGATCGCCTACATTGCCCGCATGATGCGCGCCAGCATGATCGAGGTGATGAGCAGCCACTACATTCGTACTGCCCGCGCCAAGGGATTAAGCGAGCGTGAAGTGGTCTGGCGCCACGCGCTTCGCCACGCCCTGCTGCCCGTAACTTCCTACCTGGGCCCTGCCATTGCCGGGATCATCACAGGCTCCGTGGTCATCGAACAGATCTTTGGCATCCCCGGTATCGGCCGCTACTTCGTTCAGGGCGCCCTCAATCGCGACTACACCCTGGTAATGGGGACCGTGGTGTTCTACGGCGCACTGATCGTATTGATGAACCTGATCGTCGACCTGATCTACTCCGCCCTGGACCCACAGATTCGCTACGACGACTGAAGTCGGATAGCCAACGCAGGACAACGACATGACCACTCCATCCATGACAACCGATCATCCCGTATCGGCCAGCTCAAGCACACCCTCTGACAGCCTGGGCCGCGATGCCTGGCGTCGCCTGACCAAGAACAAGGCCGCCATGGTCAGCCTGGCATTGCTCTGTCTGATCACCGTGACCTGTATCGTCGGCCCCTGGCTACTTCCCTGGGGTCTGGCCGATGTCGACTGGAACGCCTTCGATGTCGGACCAACTCTGGAAGGTTTTCATCTACTTGGCACCGACGCCAACGGCCGCGATCTGCTTACACGCACACTCTACGGAGGCCAGGTCTCACTGTCCGTGGCACTGGTGGCCACCTTCGTCAGCTTGATCATCGGGGTACTCTACGGCGCCATTTCCGGTTATGTCGGCGGCCGCGTCGACAGTTTGATGATGCGCTTCGTCGACATCATGTACTCGCTGCCATTCATGTTCCTGGTGATCCTGCTGATGGTGGTATTCGGGCGCAACATCTTCCTGATCTACGCGGCCATTGGCGCAGTGGAATGGCTTGACATGGCCCGTATCGTACGTGGCCAGACGCTTTCCCTTAAGCAGCGAGAGTTTGTCGAGGCCGCCCATGCTCTGGGCGTCAAGGACGGTAAGGTTGTCACCCGCCACCTTATTCCCAACGCCATCGGCCCAGTAATCGTCTATGTCACCCTGACCGTGCCCAAGGTCATCCTGCTGGAAAGCTTTCTGTCGTTCCTCGGCCTCGGCGTACAGGAGCCACTGACCAGTTGGGGTGTGTTGATCTCAGAGGGTACCGACATGATGCAGACCTCCCCCTGGATGCTACTGGTCCCTTCGGTATTCCTGGCACTGACCCTGTTCTGTCTCAACTTCCTCGGCGATGGGCTCCGGGATGCCCTCGACCCGAAGACCCGCTAAGCCGACAAGGAGACCCATCATGACAGAGACACCCCGACAACACTCTGCCACACCACTGCTCGAGGTCGATGAACTATCGGTGGACTTCGACCTGCCGCATGGCCAGGTGACCGCCGTGAAGAACATCAGTTTCACCCTTTCCCCAGGGGAAACTCTGGCCCTGGTCGGCGAATCCGGCTCCGGAAAGTCGGTCACCTCCACCGCCACCATGCGCCTGCTGCCGGAGTTGGCCAAGGCCCATGGCGCCATCCGCTTCAAGGGAGAAGACATACTCCAGGCTACGCCCAAGCGCATGCGCCGTATCCGTGGCGGCAACATCGCCATGATCTTTCAGGAACCGATGACCTCATTGAACCCGCTACACCGCATCGGCTATCAGATCGGCGAAGTCCTCCATCGTCACAAGGCACTCAAGGGACGAGCCGCCCGTACTCGAGCCATGGAGCTGCTGGCACAGGTCGGCATTCCAGAACCCGAACGCCGCATCGACAGCTTTCCCCATGAGCTATCCGGTGGACAGCGCCAGCGAGTGATGATTGCCATGGCCTTGGCAGGCGAGCCAGAACTGCTCATCGCCGACGAGCCGACCACGGCCCTTGATGTCACTGTACAGGCCCAGATTCTCGAATTGCTCAAGGAACTGCAGCAACGCTATGGCATGGCCATCCTGTTCATCACCCATGACTTGACCATCGTGCGCCACTTCGCTGACCGGGTCTGTGTGATGCGTCGTGGCGAACTGGTTGAACAAGGTCGGACCCAAGCGCTGTTCGCCAACCCTCAGCATCCCTATACCCGCATGCTGATCGATGCCGAGCCCCATGGCTGCAAGGATCCGGTAGACGAAACACAACCGGTGTTATTGCAGGCCAAGGAGGTGCGTGTGCGCTTTACCATCAAGAAACGCTGGCTGGGCAAGAGCGATGTCTTCGATGCGGTACGTGGCATCGACCTTAGTATTCGTCGCGGCCAGACCGTGGGAATCGTCGGTGAATCCGGCTCTGGAAAGTCCACGCTAGGGCGTGCGTTGTTGCGCTTGCTCGATAGCGAAGGCGAAATCCGCTTTGCTGATACTCGCCTTGATGACCTGGACAAAAGCGCCATGCGCCCCATTCGTTCACGCCTGCAAGTGGTCTTCCAGGATCCCTTCGGCTCCCTCTCTCCACGCATGACGGTAGGCGAGATCATTGGCGAAGGGCTCAAGGTTCATGCGCCGCACCTGTCCAGGGCTGAACGGGATGCTCAGGTCACCAGCGCCCTCCAAGAGGTCAGCCTGGATCCGGCCATGCGCAACCGCTACCCCCACGAATTCTCAGGAGGCCAGCGTCAGCGCATCGCTATCGCTCGAGCCCTGGTGCTGAAGCCAGAATTTCTCCTGCTGGACGAGCCGACCTCCGCCTTGGACCGCTCTGTGCAAGTCACCGTCATCGACTTGTTGCGCGATCTGCAGAAAAAGCACGGACTGACGTACCTGTTCATCAGCCATGACCTCGCTGTAGTGCGGGCACTTTCCGACACGGTGCTGGTGATGAAGGACGGTGTTGTCGTGGAGCGAGGTGATGCCGAAGGACTCTTTGCCAACCCTCAGACCGACTACACCAAGCGCCTGCTGGCCGCAGCTATGCTCGAAAACGTGGCCTGATGCCATAAACTGTTCGTCCACCGCCTTCCTCGGCTAACCTGTGAACCATGCAGGCATTCAGGGCAAGGCAGGTGGACAATGGAAAAGTCGGACGTTCGGGCTCGGACAATCAAGTCCAGTTCAGGCACGGTCGGGACAGGCAGGACCAAGCAGCACAAGCCCACACCTTGTGGCAACTGGCGCAAGACGCTTGCGATCATGACCGTGACCTTACCTGCCTCTGTTCTACTGCCGCCCGCATGGGCGGCAGATACACTTGTCGACTCGCATATCGATAGCATCACGCTCTCCCGCGGCGGCTTGGCCGAAATACAGCGCAGTACCCGCGTAAGTGCCGACAGCAAACTACGCCTGGAAGTCCCTCTGGCACAGGTCAACGATATTCTCAAGAGCCTGGTGGTGCAGGATCCACAGGGTAGTGTCCAGGGCATGAGTCTGGACGGCCTGGCTGCCGTTGAAGAAACCTTTCGCCGCCTGCCCTTCAACTCCGAGCAGCTCAGCTCCTTGCCTGAACTGGTGGCCACGCTTCAAGGTATACAGATTCGTGCCAGTTCTCAGGGCCGTACCCTGCAGGGGACGGTTCTGGGCGTGACCGAGCGTCCAATGGCAGTTCAGGACGGCCAGCTTGTCAGTGAACCCGTGCTGTCACTGATGAATGCAGATGGGCAAATGGAAGTCATGCGGCTGGGCACCGATACTGCCATCGAAATCCTCGACGCTACCATGCGCGAGCGAATCACCGATGCCGCACGGGCCAGTGGAAGAGGGAATACTGACCAGGTACGCGAAATTACCATCGCTCTTGCCGGCGACAGCGAGCGCGAGGTCACACTCTCCTATGTCGTACCGGCCCCGGTCTGGAAGAGCGCTTATCGCCTGGTCATGGATGAGCAGGGCTCCCAGGCCAGACTGCAAGCCTGGGGAGTGATCGAAAATGCCAGTGGCGAAGATTGGAATGACATCTCGCTGACGTTGTCTTCCGGAGCCCCTGTGACACTCACTCAGCGCTTGCATCAACGCTACTGGCACCAGCGTGAAGAGGTCCCGGTGATGGTTGGCGCCTCGGCGGCCCCAGAACCTGACGACACCAAGCAAGTCGCCATGGGCGCAAGTCCCCCCCAGCTACAGCGCTTTTCTCAAGCCAGGATGGCAGCAGATATGGCGGTTGCCGAGGCAGCACCTTCGCCCCGCTCAATCGCAAACTCGAATCAGAGTGCCGACACCAGTGAAGGGACAACCCAAGCCAACTATCGCCTTCCTCATGCTATCGACCTTGCCTCAGGTCAGACCCTGGCCGTGCCCTTTATCGACGGAGAAATACCCGCTCAACAGGTTTCCGTGTTTCAGCCAGAAGGTGGCAGAACCCACCCTATCGCGAGCCTGCAACTGGTCAACGATACCGGCACAAGCCTGCCCGCCGGCATCCTGACCGTCTATGATCGGGACAATGGTTATATTGGTGATGCCCAGCTCAGGGAGTTGCCCGATGGTGAGAGCCGAATGGTCAGTTTTGCCGCTGACCATAAGGTAGAGATCAGCACCCGGAGCATACCCGAGGACCAGACCCAGATCACCATCGTCGACGACACCCTGCATGCCATCCACACATCGCGCAGGGTCACGACCTATACCATCAAGGGGGCAGAAGACGCACCTCGTACCGTCATTATCGAGCACCCTCGCCAGAATGGCTGGGACTTCTCTTCACCAGAACTCGACATCACCACTCCGACACATTACCGGTTACGCGTGGATGTCGAAGCAGGCCGTGAACGCGACGTTGTGGCCACTCTGGAACGACATGACACGGAAGTCATTGCCTTGGCAGATATTGATGCGGGAAGTCTCTTTGCCTGGTCGGGCAATGCTGTGGATGCCAATACCGCCAAGCGCCTGTCCGATCTCGCTGAGCTGAAACGCCAGGCCAGCCAAGCCCAGCGAGAAGTGGATGAAATCACTGCCCAGATCAAGCAGTCCGAGAGCAGCCAGGCCCGTGTTCGTGACAACCTTGCAGCAGTACCACCTGACAGCGAGCTAGGACAACGCTATCTCAATATGCTGGAAAACCAAGAGAATCGCATTGCCCAGCTCGAAGATGAGCAGCAAAAAGCCCGGACAGCATTGCGTGATCGACAGGCAGCAATCGATGCCTTCATTCGCCAATTGCCAGGAACTTCATGACCTGACGAGCGGCAGGCCACATCACACTGCCATGATCTTCTCCTGCGAACACCATCTGTTCATTGGTCAGTTGTGAGCAATGCGCGTCGAGCAACTGGCCAAGCGCAATGGTGTTGTCGACCATAGCCCGTTGCTCACGCAGGCTGGAGAGCGTTTCATCCTCGTCAGGCCGGGGCTTCTGTTCATTACCTCCGACACCCAACAGCAGACGATGCCCACGCAGCGCTTCACACCATTCGGCACCCTGAACCAGTTTATGAAACTCCGTGAGCAATTTGCCCTGGTTCCACCATAGAGAAGGGCTGATCGCGATGTAGTCACGGAAACACTCTGGACAAGTCTGCAGCACATGAAGGGCGAACAAGGCGCCATATGAGTGCCCCAGCAAGGCCGTACGTTCATCATTTACCGCATAACGCTCGGCAATTGTCGGTCGCAGGGTATCCATGATGAAGCGCAGGAAATCCTTGGCTCCACCTTGGCCATCACCAATACCGTCCCCTGGAGGAGTGTAGTCGAGAGCTCGCTGCTCAAGGGCGAAACGCTCTACTCCGGGATAGCCAATGCCTACAATCAACAACGGTAGAGCATTGCCACTCGGCCCATCCCGAGTCAGCGTTTCACGCGCTTCCCTCAGCAGAGGGAAGCGCGCGTTTCCATCCAGTACATAAAGTACCGAATAACCTTCTTCTGGTGCCGGCGCGGAAGGCAAGGCTACTTCAATGTGATAGCTCCTGCCCGGCTTGCTGCTGCTCTCCAAGTCGAAGGCTTCGCTGTACGGCAGAACAACCGCTTCAGGCTCCGAGGAAGCTACTTCTTGTCCATTTGCTGGAGTCATCATAGTCATCAGCACAATCCCTAGCGCTGTAATAAAAAGTCCTGAAGGTAGCAGACGCTGATCCAGCGTATCTTCAGAAGTCATAACGCAATGTGGCAACGGCACTGGCGGGGGCCCCGGGGAAGTTGAAGGTGTTGGCAGCACCGACACGGGTGTAGTAGTCGCGATCGAAAATGTTGTAGACGTTGAGCTGGCCACTCAACTGGCGAGTGAAGTCATAGCCAAGCATGGCATCAAACACCGCATAACCTGGCGCTTCGATACCACTGCTGGTACTGAAGTCGCTGACTGCCGTCATGCCACCACCAACATGCAAACCATCCAGAGCACCGCCTTCGAAGGAATACTTGGTCCACAGATTGACCTGATTCTCCGGCATCAACGAGAAAGTGATGTCATCAGGCGTCTCTTTCTTCACTTCGATATCCATGTAGGTGTAACCGAAGATTAGATCCCACTGGGGCGTGATGCTGCCAGTCACTTCCAGTTCGGCGCCAGTAACCTCGACCTCGCCGCTATCGATGTAGTAGTCGGCACCAGGGTCCGAGGACGATGCAGCGCGATGACTGTCAGTCAGGCTAAAAGCACTGATACGAGCATTCAGGTCACCATCCAGGTAAACGCCCTTGATGCCCAGCTCGTATTGATCACCTTCGCGCGGATCAATGAGATTACCACTGGCATCGATCTGAGTCTGAGGTTTGAACACTTTGGAGTAACTGCCATACAGCGAGTGATTCCAGTCCAGATCATAGACCAGCCCCGCATAGGGAGTGACAGCCGTGTCATCCATGGATGCCTGGCTGTTCCCCGCCCTATCGTTGTAGTGCACATCGAAATGACTGACACGGGCACCGGCAATCAGAGCCAGCGACTCGAGAGGACGCAATATTACCTTGCCATAGGCGCCGGTTTCCTCAAGCTGTGACTGATAATCACTGAAACGGAAACCCGGTACCCCCGCTTCAGCAGAAGAGAGAATGTCCACATAGCTCAGGTCATTGAGCTCGCCCTTCGTCACCG